>JBARCL010000112.1:0-26927 GCA_049794055.1 Sulfitobacter sp. | reverse complement strand
GTCCGTACGTTTCAGTCCCCTCTCGGGATCATGCTTTGCATGACCCTGCCGGGCAGCGCATAATCAGTCTCCTTTGTTGCAGTAAATGCTATCAAAGGAGCGGCATCAAACCGTGACAGGTCCACTTGGCTGCCCGCTGATACCGC
This sequence comes from Sulfitobacter sp., assembly GCA_049794055.1. Taxonomy (GTDB): domain Bacteria; phylum Pseudomonadota; class Alphaproteobacteria; order Rhodobacterales; family Rhodobacteraceae; genus Sulfitobacter. The sequence goes on along the minus strand of JBARCL010000112.1, from coordinate 26,781 downwards.
ATGTGCCGCTTCATCTCAGGTCGAGGATAGGTCGCCGCAAAAAAGAAACTCAATACCGTTAGTCGGTTGTTGAACGTTGGCGCACCGACCCCACGCTCCTTCATATCGAGTTGGAACGCCCGCAGTTCTTCCGGCGTCGCGCTATCCGGCGCATGCCCCAAAAACCGGGTGAAGTCCCGCATCGCGCGCAGATACATCGTTTGCCTCTTCGGCTGCAGTCCCTTGATCTGCATATCTTCGAGAAACCGCTGGCGCAGCGCTGGTACATATTGGTCTGACATTGAAACCTCCTGTTGGTCAGATTGAGAAGGTCTCAATCGTCCAACAGGTCAGTCAGTTCACAAAATCACCGCGCTTCGATCTATGCGAAACACCAACAACACGCGCCAATACCGCGAGAGCGGTTTCGTCCCTTTCCGCACAACGGACCTCGATGCAAAGCATAGCGAAGGTCTGCAATCCTCCAAATCGTGTCGGCAAAACGAGCGAATAAAACCGATCCTTGGCCTTACAACTTGCAGTGCGTCAAGGCCGTGAAACTGCCCAAGTTCGATCCCCTCGCCCCGCTTGGATCTGTCGGGAACGCCAATCTGAGAAGCCCATAGCTGCACACGAAAGGGATCGTGGAGAGCAAAGCCAAGCTCATTGATCATTTTGGGCACCTACTTTGAACCTGCGGCAAATTTACTTTGATGTTATGATCGATGGACTTGCTGCGCAGATAGCCGACGGCAGTGATCAGGCAGCGACTACCTTCAGCGACTGACAGTAAATTCAGTAGACCTTACCACTGACAGCGGATAGCAATTGGTATCACAAGAGGTTACACACAAGGTTACACAAATACCGAAATCGATGATCATCGCTGAAAAATAAATTATTAATTATCAGTAACTTAGGTGATATTTGCAAAATTAGCTCCGATCCCTACCGCCGGAGCCATAAAAAGCCAACAAGTTTAAATACTTGTTGGCTTTTTTGCTTTTGTTGATTTGGTAATCTTTAAGCTTTGAAAGCAGCGCGTTGGACTTTTCAGGCGCACTTTTTAGACGACTGCACTCACCTCAGGTTGTCATTTTAACATTGGACAAGAACGGCGCGCTTTACATCTCTGCCAACCGTTTGGCCACGAACAAAATCGGCACTGCGCCCGACAGTAAATTATTTAAAAATGACGTCGTTGAATTTTTACGGACATCTAAAATGCCTGTTAAGCGGAAAAGAGAAAATCGCCCCTATTCGCCCTAAATAAATAGTGCCCATGCATGAACAGGCGGCACTGCGCCAACATAGTATTGGTGCAGTGCCGCCCGCTCTCATCAAAGTCCTATGGTGCTTGTTGCAAGGGCTTGGTTTTGTGCGGCAACTCTCTGTTGAACAGCGGCACATGCTTGAAGATTTCCGGCCAGACAGGCGGTGTCAAGCTGTTCGCGCGCTGAAATTTCTGCAGGGGTTTCGCAGGCACTTAGGGCAAGAACGGCCAAAATTAGGTATCTTTTCATCGAAGTCTCTTTCTCATTGTATTCATATCTCACGGTTGCAAAGGCCGATGGAACGCATCGCATTTCGCGCCCTACAAGCAGTGAGCAGGATGTTTGTTATCGGTGTTTGAGGGTCTTTGGGTGAGGTCGTGTTGTGTGTCTCCTGATCAGTCGTGATACGATCAGGTGTCGCGCAATCACGCCTTAGTGTCGTCCATCCCAACAGGGTGAGACAGTGTTTTTCGATAATGCGTGGGGGTTTGGCCGGTGACACGTTTAAAAGCGTTGTAGAAAGACGACCGGGCGTTAAAACCCACCTCGTAAGTGATGGTAAGAATTGTATCGTCGGTCGTAGACAGCAGCGCCATGGCATCAGCGATGCGATAGCCATTAACGAAATCAAAGAAACTTGCCCCGATCACCTCGCTGAGGGTCTGGGAAATATAATTTGGCGACGCACCAATATGTCGGGCCAGGACCCAAAGGGAAATGTTGGGATCGCGGTGCAGGTGATCCTTTTCCATAGCCATCCGTAATTTGCGCGCGATACGCATCGATGCCTCGGCGGTCAGCGCGGATTTTTCATACTTTTCAGCTGGCTGTTCTGATGGTTGTTCCCCAGAGATGTCTGATGCTTGCACGTCTTGAGGGTCTGGTACCAAGGGGGGACGTTGTCGCAGCCCCCAAAGTGTTGTTGTCCCAACCAAAGCGAGGCCGGTCAGGGCCGCGATATTGAGAAAGACGGGCGGCGCGCTTGCACGCTCAGAATCAAAGGCAATCAGCAGAATAAGCGTTTGGGTCACCCAGAAAAGAGCCGCAAAACCGCCAATCACATAGATCCAGCGCAGTTCGTGTTTTTCGGTACTGGCATAGACATCGCGCAGCATGCGCCGATAGCGCATCAACCGGCGCAGGATCAGAAACAGATAGACGGCCAGTTGTGGGTAAACTGCAATCTGTAAAACGCCAAAAACTAGGATAAGGGTAAGCGACCAAACTGAAGACGGCATCGCCTTATCCGAAAACAATGCCGCCCCAGCATCTTGCGCTGATACAGTGATGATCAGCCCGAGCAGTACCGAAAGTGCGGGCAGCAAAAGGTGACGGTAAAGCCGCGCGGGTGGCCGCGGTTCGGATGAAGTTAGTGTAAACACATACATCCAAAACAATGGCGCAAGGCACAGATTACTTGCCGACCAAATAACAAGCTCGGCTGTCTGCACATAGACAGCCGGAATTGTCGCAAAAATACGATGCAGGGCATCGGGAACATTGTTAAGCGCAATGGCCCCAAGAAACACCGCAAAACTGCGGCTCACGCGGGAATACTCCGTTTGTGAGAGGCAAAAAACAATGCCGAACAACGTGATGGCAAGGGTGGCCGTGCTGGCCAATTCAACGATGACTAGGTCCATGCCTTAAAATGCCTCAAACATAGAAATGAAACCAGAGCGCAAGCACAGTCATGGCCAACACGATGCCCTAAAATTTGTCCAGTCTTGTTAAGATAGACAACCGATGAAAAACGGTGGCCCATCAATCTGGAACCAGCTTGCGGGCATAGCTTTCAATTGCCCCATTTCTGTTTGTGACAGAGGCGCGGATCCTTCCGGTTTTAAGTTCAGCTGCCATCACGGAATCAAATCCATAGTTCCGCCCCTCGTGATAAATGATCGCATCGGGGCTCACAAAGACCCCGAGGCCTGATTGCCCGCTCACCGGGGTGACCATACGTTGCGCCAGTTCAATGGGCATAATAGCATCTTGTGCACCGCGCAGCGCCTGCACAATTGCGTGCAGGATTTTGACAAGGTCTGATGCCGTTGCCCATAGTCCAGCCGCCGCACTTTCCGGGTGCCGTCTAAACCCGCCACGCAGCCGTTGCCCATCTTCATAAGAACCATGGGCAAACGCCGCCTCGGGCTTTATCGCGAATGTCGCGCGTTGTGCACCGATTGGGTTCAAAACCTTGGCCGTGGTGTAGCTGGCAAAATCTAACCCGGTGACATCCTCAATCACTGCCTGCAATACCATTGTGCCACCGCCACTGTATTTGAACTTACCAAATAGCCTGCGACGGGTCCGAACAGCATCTGTGTTGGCAGGCGGCTGCCCTGACAGAATTTCCAGCAAGTTTGGCACATCATCATCGGGGCCATACCCGCCAAAGCCATGAACAGTTGTGCCTGCGGTATGGGACATCAATTCTGCAATCGTTGCTGATGCACCTCTGGGGACTGACAATTGCCACCGCCGAAGATACCGATTTGCTGCCCCATCCAGATCAACGCGACCATCGCGTACCAGTGTTAGGATGGCCAATGAGGTCACTGTCTTTGAACAGGATGCCACCTGAAAAAGCGTTTCATCATCAACAGCGGCTTGTGATGTTGCCATGCCCCCATGTCCGGTTGTCAAACGTCCATCGTTGATTTCGGCAACCTGATAGCCGGGCACATCATCCCTAGCCTTTTCCGCAAAAACCATTCGCGGCAGCGGTGCGATAATTGCGGCCAAAGTTGTGGCGTTGAAGGTACGTCGGTTCATTTTAGAAATCTTCCTGAATACTTATTTGCAAGACCCAACGCGCGGCGTGGGTCCATCAACTGTGCACTTAAGTGCCAGAAAGTCGCCCGGCCCGGCAGGGTTGGACAAAACATTGAGCCAAGTCATAGGATGGCCGCCCAACACGATAGCCTCTATGACCACATCAACATTACGGCACGCGCGCGCGACCAAAAGGTATCAACGATGTATATGGACGAACGCTTCCGACCCCGCCTTCAGGCCTTATCATATGCCGTGATGAACGGTGATCCACCCTTTGAAAAAATGGTGCCTGAGCAAGTGGAAAATGCGCTGGTCCGAATTGCAGAGGCGACGGGCAAACCCTTGTCCGTTCTGCGCGAGCGGTACTTTTTTTCCAAGCATGGCTTTTTTGAAAAATTCGATGAGACAAAGCCGGGATTTCATATGCCATATATCGAATTGAACAATGTGATACAGCAAATACTCGACGTAGATGTTCCTATAATGAGCGTCTACGATACGTGGAAACCCACCATGAAGGCCATGCGCACAGCGATGCAAGAGGCTGCTCAAACCTATGGCGTTACACTTGATATGTCTTTCACAAGTAGAAGCCAGTTTGCGGCAAAGCTTGGCTCACCTTACGAAGGTGAAGCGCCATATGTGGAATTTTACGCACGATTGAGGCCGGGTATGACCTATATACAAATCTTTCTTTTTTTACCCGGAAAGCATGCCGGAAGTTTCAGACTAACAGCTCTGTTCGGGGATTTAAGATCTCCTAGTTTGAATTCAGACAAAGACGTCATCAATTGGAGCAATGATTGCGCACGATATGCAGCAGCCGTTTTCAAATGGTGGGCTGATTATGATGCAACCGTCTGAGGCTCTTGTCTAACAAGGTGAAGCCCACCGCCCTGCACACCTCGCTCAAAACTCATCATTCTCAGGGACAATCCCAAAACGCGCCAAAAACGTCGGCGCACTGACCTCACCCGAACTTGGGTCTTCGGTCACCATATAGGCATCTGCACCAACACATTCCTCTGAACGAGACTCGCGCTCGGCGCGTTCTTCTGCCTGTGATGCGCTGGTGTATTGGAATTGCTTACCGATATGTAGACTGGCCTGCTTTGCGCCCCCGGCCCGCTTTTCAATGTAAGTTTGACAAATATAATGCACTTTTGGGGCGCTTTCGTCGGTGTCGGTCATGGTTCATATCCTACGATTCCAATACGGAACAAAATAAGAACAATACGTGGGTTTAGCAATAGACACCTGCACCGAGGCCAATGTGACACGTTTCCCCAACACTTATCCTTGTATCCGCCCGATAATCCCGCCATTTCTTTCACCATATGACTTTATCATCTCCCATCACCCTTCACTCTGACACGCTCAGCGTGGGTATACTGCCGCAGGGCGCGGCGCTGGTCGCGGTGCGGTTCGCCAATCATACCCGCAACATGGTTATCGGGTTTGCCGACCCCCAAGATCACATCAATGTACAAATTTGTGCCGGATCATTGGTTGGTCCTGTTGCCAACCGGGTGCGTGGTGGTGCGGTGACCCTTGCGGGCAAGACCTATCAAATGCCGCTGAACGAAGGTCCTAATACACTGCATTCCGGACCAGAGGGATTGCATACACAGGTCTGGCGCGTTGACAGCCAGACATCAACCGCCTTGACGCTGTCGTGCCATTTAAGTGACGCCGTTAACGGCCTACCGGGCAATCGCCAGATCACGGCAACCTATAGCCTTGCGGGCAACACCCTGACGCTTAGCATTACCGCGACCACAGATCAGCCAACGCCGATGAACATCGCAGCACACCCCTATTGGAACCTTGATGGACACACAGACATAAGTGGCCATCGTATTTCAGTTCACGCAAATGAGTACCTGCCAACTGATGCCCAGGGTCTACCGACGGGCATACTCAAACCCGTTGACGGCACGGCTTTTGATTTCAAAACCGCCAGCCTCGTTCCTTTGATCGCAGAGCTGGATGTAAACTTTTGCTTGGCAAACTCCCCAAGACCCCATCCCGAACCCGCAGCGGTTTTGATCGGCTCTGATGGAACCCGATTGGACATTGCCACAACCGCCCCCGGCCTTCAGATCTATGCAGGTTCGGGATTGCCGGATTTACCTGTGGCGATGGCTGGTTCACCGCCCCTGAAACCTTACTCAGGAATTGCGCTGGAACCACAACATTGGCCCGACGCGCCCCACAATGCGCATTTTCCGCACATCACGCTATTGCCGGGACAGATCTATACTCAAACAACACATTACACGCTGACGCCGCCCTGATATCGGCATTTAATGACCCTATTTGCGCCCTGACCCCGGCAGAATTCACCCGCACCTTTAAAAATGGGACAGACAAAATGGCCTGCCCATCACATAGAAGGAGCACGCCGTTATGGCCCGTCTTGATCGAAGTGAAAGCACACACACCCCCAGACCGCGCCCGGCACCCCGGCCCCGGCCAACCCCCATCGCGTCAAAGCCAAAACCAACGCCCCTGATCACCGATTACGCCAGCATCTGATCCGTGACTTTGTCAAAGTGAGGCACTAAAATAACACGATGAGCACACCTGTTTCATCGATCCGCAACCTTGGCCCCGCATTTGAGACCAGTTGCACCGCCGCTGGCATCCACAGCGCTGAAGAATTGCGCGAACTTGGCGCAGATGCCGCCTATGCTAAGATTTTACGCAACGGTGCGCGCCCCCATTTTATTGGATATTATGTGCTGGTGATGGCCCTACAGGGCCGCCCGTGGAACGATTGTAAAGGCAAAGAGAAAAAGGCGTTGCGCGTTAAATTCGATACGATCAAAGCCCAAAGCCATGATCCCGTTACATCCGAATTTGAACGCATGATGAACCTGATTGGCGTGCGTGATATCTAAGCACTACTTACCCAGCCCATTGAAATAGCGCGACAAATGCCTATTTTAAACGGTATGGATTTCGACAAACACCCCCACGCCAGTGATCTGGCACGCTTGCGCAAACTGGCGCAGCGTATGGACAGCGCATTTCGTGTTCCCGGCCTTGGTATCCGCGTCGGTTGGGATTCGGTCCTTGGGTTTGTGCCCGTGGTTGGTGATGCGCTCACCCTGATGCCATCGGTGTTTATCCTGCGCGAATCCTTGCGCATGGGGGCTTCAAAATCGGTGATGGCGCAGATGGGCGTAAACGTTGGTATCGACCTTGCGATTGGTGCGATTCCGCTGGTTGGTGATGTTTTTGACATTGGCTGGCGCTCAAACACCCGCAACGTTGATCTGCTGCACAGTCATCTGGCGAAAGAGGGGGCTTTGGAAGTCCAACCCGACGACACCTCATTGCCCCTAGAAACTTAACCGCACAAAGAAAAAGGGCCGCATGACTGCGACCCTTTCAAGCATTCTTGTTCGGCGTGTCGGCTTAACCAACCAATTCCAAACCAGAAAAGAAGTACGCGATTTCGATCGCGGCTGTTTCTGGCGCGTCTGACCCATGAACAGAGTTTTCGCCAACTGATTCAGCAAATTCAGCGCGGATTGTACCGGCGGCTGCGTCTGCTGGGTTGGTCGCGCCCATAACTTCGCGGTTTTTCGCGATGGCGTTTTCGCCTTCCAGAACCTGTACAACAACTGGCTCAGAAATCATGAACTCGCACACTTCGCCAAAGAATGGGCGTTCAGAGTGTACGCCATAAAATTCTTGGGCTTGCGCCAGTGTCATTTGAATGCGCTTGGATGCGACAACGCGCAGGCCTGCGTCTTCGAATTTCTTAACAATTGCGCCTGTGAGGTTGCGCTTTGTTGCGTCGGGTTTGATGATCGAGAATGTGCGTTCGAGGGCCATGTGGCGTGCTCCTATCGGTGTTGAATTTGGCCGCTCCCTAACATGGGGTTTGGGGTATGAAAAGCTGTGATTGACGTCGCTTGTTCCTTGGTCCACACCGCGCCCATGTTACGCATCTCAGAAATCAACTATTCCGTCGAAGGTCGCCCTCTGTTTGAGGAAGCCTCAGCTGTCATTCCCGATGGTCACAAGGTTGGCCTTGTCGGGCGCAATGGCGCAGGCAAAACCACATTGTTCCGCATCATTCGCGGCGAATTGGGGTTGGACGCCGGCGCGATATCCCTGCCCTCGCGCGCCAAAATCGGCGGCGTGGCGCAGGAAGTGCCCTCCTCTGACGTATCGCTTATTGATACAGTGCTTGCCGCCGACACTGAACGCGCCGCGTTGATGAAAGAATCTGAAACCGCCACCGACGCGGCCCGCATTGCGGACATCCAAGCGCGCCTTGCCGATATTGATGCGTGGTCCGCCGAAGGGCGCGCGGCCTCGATCCTCAAGGGCCTTGGCTTTGACAGCGACGAACAACTGATGCCGTGTTCTGAGTTCTCAGGCGGCTGGCGCATGCGCGTCGCCCTTGCGGGTGTTCTTTTCGCGCAACCTGATCTGCTGCTGCTCGATGAACCGACCAACTACCTCGATCTTGAGGGAGCGCTGTGGCTGGAAAGCTACCTCGCGAAATACCCCCACACTGTCATCATCATCAGCCACGACCGTGGCCTGTTGAACCGCGCGGTGAACGGTATTTTGCACCTCGAAGATAAAAAACTGACGTTCTATCAAGGCCCCTATGACCAATTCGCCCGCCAACGTGCTGAAAAACGTGCACAACTGACGGCGATGGCCAAGAAACAACAGGCCCGCAAAGACCACATGCAGTCCTTTGTGGATCGCTTTAAGGCAAAGGCATCAAAAGCCAAACAGGCGCAATCGCGCCTCAAGATGATCGAAAAGATGGACATGATCACGCCGCCGGAAGAGGCAGCACGCAAGGTGTTCACCTTCCCCGAACCCGAAGAACTATCTCCCCCGATCATCAACATCGAAGGCGGCTCTGTTGGGTATTCCGATGACAACCCGGTCCTGACGCGCCTGAACCTGCGAATTGACCAAGACGACCGCATCGCCCTACTCGGCAAAAACGGTCAGGGTAAATCGACGCTGGCCAAATTACTCTCTGATCGCTTGCAACTGATGGCGGGCAAACAGATCAATTCGAACAAACTGCGCGTCGGGTTCTTTGCCCAGCATCAAGTTGACGAATTGATCATCAACGAAACACCGTTGCAGCACATAATCTCTGCCCGCCCCGGCGTGATGCAATCCAAATTGCGTGCGCAACTTGCGGGCTTTGGCCTTGGCCCCGATCAAGCAGAGACTGAAGTGGGCCGTCTGTCTGGTGGTCAAAAGGCCCGCCTGTCTCTGCTGCTCGCGACACTCCACGCCCCGCACCTGCTGATCCTCGATGAGCCGACAAACCACCTCGACATCGAATCGCGCGAAGCTTTGGTTGAGGCGCTGACGCGTTATTCCGGTGCTGTGATCCTCGTCAGCCACGATATGCACCTTCTGTCGATGGTCGCGGACCGTCTGTGGCTGGTGTCCGATGGCACGGTCACACCCTACGAGGACGACCTCGAAGAATATCGCAAGATGCTACTGACCCCCGTCAAACCCGTCAGCAAAAACCCGAACAAAGCCAAAAAAGAAGCACCCAAACCAAAACGCGCCAGTCGCGATGAGGTGCTTGCATTGCGCTCAGAGGCGCGCAAATCCGAGGAACGTGTCAATAAAATCAATGACATGCGTGATAAATTGGCAAAAAAACTCGCGGACCCAGAGCTATACGAAGATGCCAAAAAGGGCGAGCTTGAGGTGTGGAACAAGAAATACGCCGAAGTTATGCAAGCCCTTGAACGCGCCGAAGCCCTCTGGATGGCCGCCCTCGAAAAGCTCGAAAAAGCCTCTGCCTAAGTTTCATCTAGCCAAATAAACTCTGGGGTCCGGGGCAAGGCCCCGATAGCGTTGCGCACATGATACTCGATACCGCCTATATGATCACCGCCCTTGTCACCATGTTTGTGGTGGTGGACCCGATTGCGATTGCCCCACTTTTCCTTGCCCTGACCCCCGGCATGACAGATGCACAACGCCGCCGTGTGGCATGGCGCGCCTGTATCATTGCAGGCGTCGTGCTTATCGTTTTTGCTGGTTTTGGTGAGGCGGTTTTGGGTTTCATCGGCATTTCAATGCCCGCTTTTCGCGTGGCGGGCGGCATCTTGTTGTTCATCACCGCCCTCGACATGCTCTTTGCCCGGCGCACCAAACGGCGCGAAGACACCGCCGAAGAAGACGACCACAACGATCCATCCGCCTTTCCCCTTGGCATCCCGCTGATCGCAGGTCCCGGTGCCATCGCGACGGTGATCCTGCTGACAGGCGAAAAACCCGGCTGGGAAGGCTGGCTGACAGTCAGCGCCATTACGTTTTTTGTCTTGGTGGTTATGGGTCTCACGTTACAGGCCAGCGGATATCTGGAACGGGTTATCGGTAAATCGGTGATCAACGTGATCACCCGCCTGCTGGGGATGCTGTTGGCAGCACTATCGGTGCAATTTGTGCTGGACGGCCTATCAGCCTTTGGATTTGGCCCCGGCGCGGGCTGACAACACGCGCCACCACCCCTATATAATAAACACAAACGGGGTGCATGCATGAACTATTTTAACGACGAACGCCTGATCTATTTGATTGTCCTGCTGGTCATGGTCGCTGGCTGGTTTTTCATGCAAACCCGTGAAGGTCTGAATAAAACCCTGCAACATGCAGCGGTTTGGGCGATGATCTTTGTCGGTGGAGCGGCAGGTGTGGGGTTGTGGCAAGACATCAGCCGCACGCCAAACCAGACCAGTTTTTCCGCGTCTGGCCAGATCGTTGTGCCGCGTAACCGTGATGGGCATTATTATCTAACCGCGTTGATCAATGGCACCGATGTACGCTTTGTCGTTGATACAGGGGCAACCGACATGGTGCTCACACAATCAGACGCGGCCCGTGCGGGTCTTGAGCCGGATCAACTCAATTACCTTGGTCGCGCGTTCACTGCCAATGGCGAAGTGCGCACCGCTTTTGTGAAACTAGACAAGGTAGAACTGGGTGAAACAATGGACCGCGATGTGGCTGCTGTCGTGAACCAAGGCCAGATGGAACAAAGCCTGTTGGGCATGGGGTATCTACAGCGTTGGGGGCGCATTGAGATTACCAATAACGAGTTGATCCTGACCCGTTAGGTTTCGGCCTTTTTCTCCCAACGCCCTGATTCTTCTGACCAATATTGCGCTGATGCACCTGCGTCTTTCAGTGCTTTCCACTGCCCTCGTGCATGGTTCAACGCAATATCATCATTGCCATCAAACAAAATGCACACACGTTCTAGCGCTGCGACTTCTTCAGCGTCCACATCCGCGCCGTGGACAGACATCACACATTGCGGTGCATTCGCAGCCGCGCGCGCAGTGGTCAGCAGAACAGGTTGATCCGCGTCCTGCGGCCCGCCCGCCATGCCATGCGGCAAAAACCCATCTTCGGGTTTTAGCCACAGCACCCTGTCCAATGCCTCTAGCCCGGCCTGATCCGTGCCGCGCACAGCAACTTTCCATTTGTTTTCCAAAGACTTGGTCAACAACATGCCCAGCGTATCCACCAAGGGGCGGCGCGTCAGATGATAGAAATAGGCAGCCCCCATGCTGGGTTAATCCTTTTCAAACATATCAGACACCAACCGGTTCAGCGCCGCCACACCCCATCCGGTTGCCCCGCTTGGGGCCAAAGCGGTCTCAGATTTAACCGACGCCACACCCGCGATGTCCAAGTGAATCCACGGCATCCCGTCTTGCACAAAGCGCTGCAAAAACTGCGCTGCGGTCACGGAACCCGCCGCGCGCCCGCCGATGTTCTTCATATCCGCAACGCGGCTTTTGAGCAGATCATCATAGGCTTGACCGAGTGGCATCCGCCATGCGCCCTCACCTTCGGATTTGGCGGCCTTGAGGAAAGCATTGCACAGCGCATCATCGTTGGAAAACACGCCCGCGTTCTCGTGGCCCAGACCAACAATAATCGCACCCGTCAATGTCGCCAGATCAATCATCGCGGCGGGTTTAAAACGTTCTTGCGCGTACCACATCACATCACACAGCACCAAACGCCCCTCAGCATCGGTGTTGATCACCTCAACGGTGTCACCTTTCATGGAGGTAATCACATCACCAGGACGCACGGCGTTGCCGGATGGCATGTTTTCAACAATCCCAACAAGCCCCACAACATTGGCCTTGGCCTTGCGCAACGCCAATGAACGCATCACGCCAGCCACAACGCCAGCACCGCCCATGTCCATGGTCATGTCTTCCATGCCCGCGCCGGGCTTCAGGCTGATGCCGCCGGTATCAAAAACCACGCCTTTACCAACCAAGGCCAAAGGGGCGACGTCTTTTTCACCACCATCCCAGCGCATCACCACAACATGGCTTGGACTGTCTGACCCCTGCCCCACGCATAAAAGTGTTCTCATTCCAAGGCTTGCAAGCTGATCCTCATCCAGAACTTCGACCTTAAGACCTAATTTCTCCATATCAGACAGTTGATCTGCAAAGGCGGTGGTGGTCAGAATATTTGCTGGCGCATTGGTCAGATCACGTGTCATGAACGCACCTTCCGCGATGGCCAACAAAGGGGCCGCGGCCTCAGCTGCTGCGTCCGGCTTGCTGCACATGACAGTCATCGTACCTTCGCGCGGTTCTGGTGTGCTTTTGTGATCGTCAAACCGATAATCGCGCATCACCATCCCATAGGCGATCTCTGCAACGCGGCGGTTGCCTGCTGCCAAGATAAGCGCATCCGCACGGCCACGCAGCTTGGCCAATGACGCCCCTGCGGCGCGGGCCTGCACTGTTGTGGCGCCTTTGGGCAGGCACACCACATCAACGGCATCCGCAGCCAATCCCGATGGATAGGCCAGCGTTATCGCGTCACCCGCTTTTGCCTTGGTAAATTTGGGTGATTCAACAAACCGCGCCAATGCACCGCGCATCAGTTTGTTCACCCGGCGCGCCCCTGCATCCAAGCGCCCTTCTGGATCAACCAGCACCGCGATCCGCCCCGCATGTCCGGCAATTTTGTCGATGTCGGTTTCTGCAAAGGTTATGGGTGTCAGTTCGGTCATTTTACGCGCCTTTTGTTGGTTTTCGCCCCAAGACCTAACCCGCACCAGCCGCTATGACCAGATAGCAGTTTTCCCGGCGCGATTTATGCAGTACTATTTCCAAAAAACGCCGTTAGAGCATCTTTGGGGGATCGCAGTGGCCAAATTCGACCGCTATATGCTGTCGCAGCTTCTTGTGCTGTTTGGCTTCTTTGCACTTGTGCTTGTGGCGGTGTTTTGGATCAACCGCGCGGTGATCTTGTTTGACCGCTTGATCGGGGATGGCCAGTCCGCCCTTGTTTTCCTTGAGTTCACTTCGCTTGGCCTGCCCAAGTTGATCACCACCGTTTTGCCCATCGCAGCCTTTGCAGGGTCGGTCTATGTGACCAACCGCATGATGAGCGAAAGTGAATTGACGGTGCTACAATCAACCGGCACGGGGCCATGGCGGTTGGCGCGACCTGTGTTCATCTACGGGGTCTGTGTCGCCGTAATGATGTCGATATTGACGCATTTCCTTGTGCCAATGGCACAATCACAACTTAGTCATCGCGAAAACGAAATATCACAAAACGTCACCGCACGTCTTTTGACCGAAGGCACATTTTTACACCCCGCAAAGAATGTCACATTTTACACCCGCCTGATTGATGAAGATGGCGTACTGCGTGACGTGTTCCTGTCCGATCGTCGCGACCCAACAGAGGGCGTGATCTATACGGCCGCAGAGGCGTATTTGGTGAAAAACGGTGACGGCACAACGCTGATCATGGTTGACGGATTGGCCCAAAGATTGGGGATGAATGATAAACGCCTCGCCACCGCCAAATTTCGTGATTTTTCTTTCGATATTTCGACACTGGTGATCAAAAGCTCAACAGGTGTAAAATCTCCACGCAATATGACAACCCCAGCGTTGTTCGGTGATTGGTCTATAATTTCGAAAAAGACCGGTGAATCGCTTGGCAGCATTGCCGAAGAATTCCACTCACGGTTTGCCCAACCGCTGTTTTGCATCATTGCGGCAATGATCGGGTTTTCAACGCTGATCTTGGGTGGGTATTCACGTTTTGGAGTATGGCGCGAGGTGGTGATATCTTTTGGCCTGTTGATCACGGTGGATGGTATCCGAAGCGTTTTGGTTGACCCTGTACGTGACGATGCGGCGGTTTGGCCCTTGATGTATCTGCCCACTGCGATTGGATCCGCCTTGGTTTTGGCGATGCTGTGGCAGGCTGCGCACCCAAATTGGATGCGGCGTTTGTTCAAAAAAGGGGCAGCCGCATGATCTTGCACCTCTATTTTGCCCGCCGCTTTGCCATGGGTTTTGTAATGATCTCCGCAGTCTTGTTTGCGCTGGTGATGTTGATCGACGCGGTTGAACAGGCGCGTAAGTTCGGCAGCTATGACATTGGTTGGCAAAATATCCTTGGGCTGACGCTGCTTAACACCCCGCAGACGATCAACCTTATTTTGCCTTTGATTATGATCTTAGCCACTGTGGCCCTGTTCATCTCGCTGGCGCGTTCGTCTGAAATGGTCGTCACCCGTGCGGCGGGCCGTTCTGCGTTGCGTGCGCTGATCGCGCCGGTTGTTGTGGCCTTTATCATTGGTATGATGGCCGTTGGTATGTTGAACCCCATCGTTGCGGCCACCGGAAAACGCTATTTGCAATTGTCTGAAAGCTACCGTGCGGGGGGTGCCTCTGCCCTGTCGATCAGCGACGAAGGTTTGTGGTTGCGCCAAGGCAGCGCATTAGGCCAGACTGTGATCCGCGCTTGGCGTTCCAACGCTGATGCTTCTGTTCTTTATGATGTGACATTCTTGTCTTACGCACCAGATGGCGGCCCAAATCGGCGCATTGAGGCAGCAAGTGCCGCGTTGACAACTGCTGGCTGGTCTTTGCGGGACGCCAAATCATGGCCGCTTCAGATCGGCATCAACGCCGAAGGCAATTCAACATTTTATAAAACCCTCACCATCCCCTCAACGCTGACCCTTGAACGTATCCGCGAGAGTATCGGCAAACCGGCGGCGGTCTCGATTTACAACTTGCCAGAGTTCATTCAGCAGTTGGAACAGGCCGGATTTAGTGCGCGCCGTCATAAAGTGTGGCTTCAAACCGAGTTTGCGCGACCATTTTTCCTGATTGCGATGGTTCTTGTTGCGAGCGCTTTTACCATGCGTCATACCAGATTTGGTGGTACAGGGGTCGCTGTACTGGCATCTGTGCTATTGGGGTTTGGTTTGTATTTCGTTCGCAGCTTTGCACAAATCTTGGGAGAGAACGGGCAAATCCCGGTCATTCTGGCCGCGTGGGCCCCTCCTGCTGCCGCGATTCTGCTTGCCCTTGGCTTGCTTTTGCACGCGGAGGATGGCTAAGCACATGCGTTTTGCTTTCCTGATCCTTGCCCTTTTGGCCCTGCCAGTTCTTGCAAGCGCGCAAGAACCCCCGCCAAGCGCTGCCGTTTTGGTCGCGGATCAAGTGTTCATCACCCGTGATCGCACATTGGTGGCACAGGGCAACGTTGAGGCATTTCAGGGAACCACCCGCATCCGCGCCAAATCGATCCGCTATAACCAGCAATCCGGCGCATTGATCATTGAAGGCCCGATTGTTTTGTCCGAAGGCGACGAAACCATCATCTTGGCTGATGCCGCACAATTGGACCAAGGACTGCAAAATGGGCTGCTTACCGGGGCGCGGCTGATCCTGAACCAACAACTACAACTGGCCGCCGTGCAAATTGACCGTGTCGATGGGCGCTATAACCAGCTTTACAAAACGGCTGTGACATCCTGCAAAATCTGCGAGGACGGCGAGGCACCGCTTTGGCAAATCCGCGCCAAACGGGTGATACACGACCAGCTTGAACAGCAGCTCTATTTTGATGAAGCGACCTTTCACATCAAGAATGTTCCGGTTTTCTATCTGCCACGCCTGCGTCTGCCTGACCCAACGCTTGATCGCGCAACCGGGTTTCTGACCCCCTCTATCCGCACCACATCGCAATTGGGAACTGGTTTCAAAATCCCGTATTTTATCAAGATCGGTGAGACCCGCGACCTGACTGTGACGCCGTATCTGTCCAGCGCAACGCGCACTTTGGAATTGCGCTATCGTCAGGCCTTTAGAACCGGGCGCATCGAATTTGAAGGCGCGGTCAGCCGTGATGATGAACGCCCCGGCGAAACCCGTGGGTATCTTTTTGGCTTTGGTGACTTTGATCTTGCCCGCGATTTCAAACTGCACTTTGAGTTGGAGACAACGGGCGACCGCGCTTACCTTACGGAATATGGCTATTCCGGCAAAGACCGCCTGACGTCTGAATTGACCGTCAGCCGGGCGCGGCGCGACGAATATATCCGTGGCAGCCTGTTCAACTACGAAACGCTGCGGGACGGTGAAAACAACGATACCTTGCCCACGTTGGTTCTGGACAGCGAATACGAACTGCGCACCTTTCCCAAAATGCTGGGTGGGGAAGTGCGCTGGGGCTTGCTTGCGCACAGCCACCGCCGCGGATCGGACGCGGATATAGTTGGCCGTGATGTGGCGCGGATCAATGGCAAGGTTGAATGGCTGCGCCGAATGACCTTGCGCGGTGGCTTGGTCGCAGATGCGCGCGCCGGGGCGAGCTTTAACTTTTTTGATATCACGCAGGATTCCACCTTTTCGCAGAACCATTCGGAACTTGCGCCCCATGCTTCCCTGACCCTGAGCTATCCCATGGTGCGTCGGGGCAACAATGGCATTGTACAAACCCTTGAGCCTTTGGTGCAGGTTGGTTGGACTGGGGGGGATCGCCTGCCCATTCCCAATGACGAAAGCACACGGGTCGAATTTGACGAAGGCAATCTGTTGTCTCTGTCACGCTTTCCACGGCCGGATCGGCGCGAACGCAACGTGGTTGCCGCGATTGGTGTCAATTGGTCGCGCATTGATGCAACAGGCTGGGACGCGCATGTAACCTTTGGTCAGGTGCTGCGTGACAAAGCAGACCCCGCATTCACCAATACATCTGGCCTTGCAGGCACAACATCGGATTACCTGCTTGCTGGACAGATCAAGACCGAAAACGGCGTTTCCCTGACGGGGCGCAGCCTGTTTGATGATGATTTCAAATTCGCCAAAGCGGAAATTCGGGGTGACTGGGATTTCACACGCGGCTCACTCGGGGGCAGCTATGTCTGGCTTCGCGAAGACAATACAGGGCTCATCAACGAAAATCGCCCACAGGACATTTCCGAAATCACCCTTGATGGCAGTTACGATATCAACAGCCAATGGACCGCCAGTGCCGACTACCGCTTTGACGTTGCAGATGACCGTTCTGCGACAGCGGGCTTTGGCCTGCGGTATAACAATGAATGTGTCACAGTCGACCTTTCGGTCAACAGGCGCTATTCCTCTTCAACAAGTGTTGAGCCCTCGACGAATATAGGGTTTAACATCGGCCTCAAGGGGTTTGCCGCCTCAACCGGAACAGAAAGATACGTGCGCTCATGTCGGAAGTAATCTCAATGAAAATCTCCACGCTGATCCGGTGCTTTGTCACCCTTGGGTTCCTTGCTCTGTCTGGGCAAACTGCCGATGCGCAGAACCTGTTTGCCCCAGTGGCCCGCGTCAACGATTCAGTGGTCACCGAATTTGAGGTACAGCAACGCCAGCGGTTCTTGCAATTGCTCAATGCGCCCGGGGCAGATCGCAAAAGCGTCGTTGAAGCGCTTATTGATGATCGCTTGCGCACGGCCCTGATCCGCAGCTTAGGTGTGTCATTAAGCGAAGCTGAAATTAACGCAGGCCAAACTGATTTTGCAGCCCGCGCCAATCTCAGCGCAGATGAATTCATCAAGGCGCTGGGACAATCCGGCGTCGACGCAGAAACCTTTCGCGACTTCATTTCTGTATCTCTGCTATGGCGCGACTACATTCGCGCGCGTTACGGCAGTCAAGTGAACATCTCAAACGCTGAAATTGACCGTGATTTGGGTGCAGGCAGCACGCAATCTGGCATCCGGGTTTTGTTGTCTGAAATCATCATCCCCGCCCCGCCACAGAATGCAGCACGTGTTGCGGCCCTAGCAGATCAGATTTCACAAACCACGTCAGAAACCGAGTTTTCCAGCTACGCACGCAAATATTCAGCGACCGCATCACGCGGGAATGGCGGACGCATGCCGTGGACACCACTGGAAAAACTGCCCCCCTCCTTGCACGCCTTGCTGCTTGCATTGGCCCCGGGTGAAGTGACAGCGCCGCTGCCGATCCCGAACGCTGTTGCCCTGTTCCAATTGCGCGGCATCGAAGAAACCGGCAAGCCAGCACGCGAATATTCCGAAATTGACTATGCCGCCCTTTATATTCCCGGTGGACGCACTGAGGCCGGATTGGCACAAGCCGCCAAAGTCCGCGCCAAAGTTGACAAATGTGACGACCTTTATGGAATTGCCAAAGGCCAACCAGCAGAAGTTCTGGACCGTGGATCGAAAAAGCCAAGTGAAATTCCACAAGACGTGGCAATTGAACTGGCCAAGCTTGATCCCGGCGAATCCTCGACTGCGTTGACACGCGCCAATGGTCAGACCTTGGTGTTTCTGATGATGTGCAACCGCACAGCACAGGTAAATGCAGAAGTAGATCGTGAAAGCGTGATTGCGTCCATCCGTCAGCGTAAATTGGAAAACTATTCAAAGCAGTTGATTGAACAGCTGCGTGCAGATGCCCGCATCACTGTTAAGTAAATGACCAAGACCGCTCTGCCGGTTGTCATTTCGTGTGGGGAGCCTGCGGGTATTGGGCCAGAGGTAGCCGCACGCGCTTGGGCTGCAATTGGTGGTGATATACCAATGCTATGGCTGGGTGATCCGCGCCATCTGCCCCGCGACATCCCACATCGGGTGATCGACATGCCAAAGGACGCGATGTCATGCACCAATGCCTTGCCTGTTCTGGCGCATGATTTTGGCAGCGATGCTGTGCATGGCACGGCGCAACCGGGCCATGCGCAAGGTGTGATTGATATGATCGCCCTTGGCGTTGCGATGGTGCGCGACGGTCAGGCAAATGCGTTGTGCACGGCCCCGATCCACAAAAAAGCCCTCAAAGATGGGGCAGCTTTTTCCTATCCGGGCCATACGGAATACCTTGCCGCCCTTGCTGGCGTCGATGATGTGGTGATGATGCTGGCATCAGATCAACTGCGCGTGGTGCCTGCGACAATTCACATCGCGCTCAAGGATGTGCCGCATAAACTAACCCCCAAAGGGTTACGCCGCACGATTGAGATCACTCATGCTGGTCTGCGTGATCAATTTGGCATCACCGCCCCGCGTATCGCTGTTGCCGGCCTGAACCCGCATGCCGGTGAAGGTGGCGCAATGGGACAAGAAGAACTGAATTGGATTGCGCCGCTGATCATCCAAATGCAAAGCGAAGGGTTTGACCTTGTTGGTCCCCTGCCCGCTGACACGATGTTCCATGCAGCCGCCCGCGCGCGTTATGACACAGCGGTGGCAATGTACCACGATCAAGCGTTGATCCCGATCAAGACACTGGACTTTGACAAAGGCGTCAACGTGACCCTTGGACTGCCCTTCATCCGCACCTCGCCAGATCACGGCACGGCCTTTGATATCGCGGGCAAAGGCATCGCCAACCCAACCAGCATGATCGAGGCCATCAAACTGGCGCATCACATGGCAGGTGGATCATGAGCGCCATTGATACACTGCCGCCCCTGCGCGAGGTGATTGCGACGCATGAACTATCTGCGCGCAAATCGCTGGGCCAGAATTTCCTGCTTGATCTGAACCTCACTGCCAAAATCGCCCGCCAAGCGGGCGACATGACCGAATGTGATGTCCTCGAAATTGGCCCCGGCCCCGGTGGTTTGACGCGTGGTTTGCTGTCCGAGGGCGCGCGCCACGTCTTGTCGATTGAAAAAGATCCACGCTGCCTGCCCGCCTTGGCCGAGATCGCAGATGCCTATCCCGGCAAGTTAACGGTAATCGAAGGCGATGCACTAGATATTGACCCGCTCAAACACCTGACGCCGCCGATCCGGGTCGCGGCAAACCTGCCCTATAACGTCGGCACCGAACTGCTGGTACGCTGGTTAACCCCGCCGACGTGGCCGCCATTCTGGCAAAGCCTAACCTTGATGTTCCAGCGTGAAGTTGCCCTGCGCATCGTGGCGGAACCCGGCTCAAAAGCCTACGGTCGCCTTGCCCTTTTGGCGCAGTGGCGCGCTGATGCACGCATTGTCATGCACCTGCCGCCCGAGGCCTTCACGCCTGCACCCAAAGTGTCTTCTGCTGTGGTCCATCTCACCGCCCTCCCCGAACCACGCTTTCCCGCTGATCCAGCGGTGTTGAACCGTGTTGTCGCTGCGGGCTTTAACCAACGCCGCAAAATGCTGCGCGCCTCACTCAAAGGGTTGGCCCCTAACATAGAAGATCACCTGCGTGCAGCAGGCATCAAACCCACGGATCGCGCAGAACAAATCCCACTAGAAGGGTTTTGTGCGCTGGCCCGTGAGATTGAGAAAGCCAACAAGGCATGATGCGCCTGCTGGCCTCCGCCGTCCTGATTGCGCTGCTTGGCGCATGTGCGACCGGGCATGGCACCAGCGGCCCACCGCGCGGCACAGAGGCCGAAATAGCTGCACTCGCACATTCCCTGAAAGCGTTAGATCCACGGGTCGATGTAGGTGAAGCAAACCGCGCCGCCCGCATTTCCTATGAATATTCCCACCACCTCGCCATCGCCTATCAAATCACCGACGCGCCCCTGACCCACAACGCCAAGGTCAATCGCGGCGAAAAACCGCGCGGGCTATGCCGCCACTGGGCCGAGGACATGGAAGCGCGCCTGAACCAAGAGGGTTTTCAAACGTTGGTCGTGCACCGGGCCATTGCCAACGCACAAAAGCGGTTTCTCATCGAACACAGCAGCGCCGTGATTTCTGCGCGCGGTGACACGATGGAACAAGGCATCGTTGTTGACCCTTGGCGCATGGGCGGCGTCTTGTTCTGGTCACGCGTGCCTGATGATCCCAAATACCCTTGGCGGCGGCGGATCGACGTGCAGCGCGAAAAAGGCTTGGTGCGCTATGCAGAACCTGTCACAACAGAAAGCTAATTCGCCTGATATCATTGGCCCGCCATCAGCCGCAACAATGCTTGATCACCACATGCGCCTAACGATTGCGACTGTTCACTCTATGTCGTGATGGCTGGCGGCGCGCAAATGTATACCCGGAAATCATAATATCCGGGCCAGTCACCACACAAGGCACAATGAATCGCCCACAACATCGTCAAACTTGCTTAGGCGCTTAGGAATAGATCACCTTTGATCTCTTCGTCTTTTATCCCCAAACGCGTCTTGATGGCGTCGGGAACCAAACGGCGCGACGAGATGCGTGGCATATCCATTTCGGGGATGATCCGTTCGACACCATAAAGGTCGATGTATTCTTGGCTATTGTCGAATGCTGAACGCCCAGATGCATCCATAAATGTTTCAGCGGGCGCACCATTGGCAAGGATGACGTCATGGGCATCTGTCTCAACGTGATAATACGTCACCTGATCGGGCAATTCAGACAGAGGCACAAAATCAATCGTGTCACCATTCACCAGTGCCGAGGCATTGATCACCAACCCATCGATGATCATACCATGATCCGCAGTGACCGTCAGATCGCTGTGCGGCAGACCGTCACCCAAGGCACCTGCACCTATGCGCACAGGCTGCATTTTTGCGCCTGAAAACAGTTTGCGCACGGTCTGGTATCCGACCCATTTCACCGGAACAGAAGCCCCGGTTTGGGTCAACACCATGTCCCCGATGCTCAACATCTCAACAGTTTTATCACCGCTTGGTGTGCTGATTTGCGTGCCTGCGGCAAAGCAATACATATAGGGCGATGCCCCATCAAATCCGATGTTCCCCGTCTGGCTGCCATCGTTGGACAACACATAATACGTAGTGGCACCACCATAGACGATAACGACTGGTTCACCATTTGCAGTAGTTCCAAAAATTTCAACGGTTAGACCCGACTCGGACCAGATCACCTCATCGCCAACGGCTGTGACATTGTCATCACCACCATCTTCGCTGTCGGTCAGCGTGTTGGCAGTCCCTTGACCCGCAGAGTACGTCGTTGTTCCGTCTGGGGGCGTGGTTCCGATATAATAGAAATGCGTGTAATCTGCGACTGCTGGCATAATAAAGTTCCTTTAAATACGCTGACTGTCGCGCAATATCATCCAAAACAGCCAGTTTCGCTGGATCATCCATCGCCAGTAGTGTGTTGTCAACTCAGTAGCGGGGCGTGATCCGATGAAATAATCTGAACGGATTATGAACCCAGTCTTTCGCGTTATGCACAATCTAAGGCCGCCAAGCACTAAGTGAAAAGGGGTTTGACCTTTGCACGGCCACAAAGAGAACTTCATTTTAGAAAGCGTTAAAGCTTCGCGCCTTTAACCTGATCCATAGCCAGCCTCGCAAAAGTAGTTCCAGCATTCTTGCGGTGAGAACAGGTCGCACACTTCGGCCAGTGCATCGAACATCTGATCGAAGGTCCTAGCACCGATCCTTCGAAGGTGTGCTTTCAGTTTTGAGAAAGCCATTTCGATCGGATTGAGATCCGGCGAGTATGGCGGCAAGTAGAGGAACCAGCATCCGACGTCTTTCAAAGCCTGCGCAGCATCCTTGTTGCGATGCGTCGCGAGATTATCACAGATCACGACGGTTCCCGGCAGCAGTTCCGGCGCAAGGACCTGCCGAATATATGCCGCGAAGGCGTCTCCGTCCATTGCGCCTTTGATCACCCAAGGCGCGATCAGGCTGTCATGGGTCAGACCCGCGATGAACGTTTGTGTGCCCCAAGCGCCGAAGGGCGCGGTCATTTCCAAGCGCTTGCCACACAAGCTGCGCCCTCGCAGGCGGGTCAGGTTGGTTTTGACTGAAGTTTCGTCAATGAACACAATCCGATCGGGATGCGCCTGCATTTTGGGGATGCGGTATCGCAGCCATTCTTGCCGTAGGTGTTTTACCCGTGCGCGCAGCCGTTCGGTCGCGACCAGTGACTTTTTTTGTACGTATACCCAAGCTTGCGCAGAAACCGTCCGATCGATGCGGCATGGGCGACAACGCCGGTGGCGGACGCCAGGGCCCCCGCGAGTTCAGGCAAAGTGATGTCACCGTCCTGCGCAACCAGTTCTTCAAGCAGCCCTTGGTGCGCAGCAAGCTTGCCATGGCCCGGCGGGCGGCCCTGAACATCCGGCGAGATCGCCCCAGTCTCGCGCCACTTACGCTGCCAGCGAACACCCGTTGCCGCAGACAATTTCAATCGGGCGGCCGCCGCGCGACCGCTTAACCCTTCTTCAATACATTCACGAAACCGCGTGCGCAGCTCTGACGATAGTGCTGATGACATGAAACATCCTCCCAATAGGGATGAATCACAAATCAAACCCGATGGGAATCCCGCGATTCAGGTTTCAAGCTCGCCGCTTTAAGCAGCGCTTTTACAATGAAATCAAAGACAATGCGTAACCTGCGCGAGGTGTTTAATTCACGATGCGCGACCAACCACGCGTCATAGCGAAACGGCTCTAACCACTCTGAGAGACGCACCATACCCGGGGTTGCATCGCCCACTTGCTGCGCCATGACCCCCACACCAATCCCCTGCTGCATCATCTGCCATTGCACCAAATGCGACGCGGAACATGCGATGAAACGATCTGATGTGACCGGGACGCCATATGCGTTCAACCCGTCCAAGAACGTTTCATTTTCCTCAAACCCTACAAAATCCGCCAGCGCCAGTTGTTCAGGCGTTTCAAACGGCCCTGCCCGATCCAGATAGGATTGTGCGGCGTACAACCGCGCCACGCCGGGGCGAAGTTTACGCGCGATCAAGTCGGGATCTTCTGGGGCCACATGGCGCAAAGCGATATCAGCCTCGCGTCGATGCAGGTCGCGCAGCGTATTGCTTGCCACCACATCAACCCGAATACCGGGATGGGCGCGGCGCAAATCGGCCAGAATGGGCGGCAACACATAGGCCGACGTGACCTCACTTGCCGTGATGCTGACCGTGCCCTCGACGGAATGGGATTGCCCGGATGCGATGCGCGTTAACCCATATGCCGCCTCGCCCATCCTGCGCACATGTTCCAGCATTTCCAATCCAGCGGGCGTCGGTACCAATCCACGGCCCACGCGCTCAAACAAGGCAACACCCAGTTCTTCCTCCAAAGCGGTGACCTGACGCCCTAGCGTTGGTTGCGCCAACCCCAAGGCCCGCGCCGCCGCCGAAAACGACCCCTCGTCAGCCGTGACCAAGAAAGCCCGGGCACGGTTCCAATCAAATGAGATTTTATTCCAATCCATACGAATATGCATAGCAGACAAGCCAAATTCGTCAATTTCGTTCACATTTGTTTGGGGTTAAACTGCGCCAACTCAAGCCAGAAAGGCCGAACATGCCATCACTCACCCCCAATCGCCGCAGCATTCGGTTTTGGAATTTCATCGCCAAGAAGTATTCAAAAGATAAGATCGCGGACGAAGCCAGCTATCAGCGCAAGCTTGACGAAACCCGCGCCCTGTTGCGGGATGACATGCAGGTGCTGGAAATCGGAACCGGGACTGGCAGCACTGCGATTCTACATGCCCCGCATGTGGCGCACATCGATGCCATTGATGTCTCGCAAAAAATGCTGGATATCGCCCGCGACAAAACCGAGGCTGAAGGCATCGGCAATATCACCTATCAGTGCACCCCTGTCGAAACATTCGATGCACCAAATGGCAGCTATGATATGATTATGGCCCTATCCGTTTTGCACCTTGTCCAAGACCACAAAGCGACATTGGGCAAGCTGCACGCGCTGTTGAAACCGGGTGGAACCCTTGTGACCAGCACGGTTTGTTTGGCCGACGCGATGCCAGCGTTTAAATGGATATCGATACCGGGACACGCGCTGGGACTGCTGCCGCATCTGGTCTATCTTAACAAGGACACGCTGCTGACAGACATCCGCACGGCTGGCTTTACCCTACAGAACCACTGGCAGCCTGCCCCGGGCAGAGCGTTGTTTGCGATTGCAACAAAGACCTGAATAGCTAACTTAGATTATCCGAGATCGCCTAAGCCGTTCAGCTTAGGCGATTTTTCACAACTGGTCCAACTGCGCCAAAATCCATCTGCCCGGTGTATTTCCCTTTGAGCAAGCCAATGACTTTGCCCATGTCGCGCAGGGATGTTGCACCAACTTCAGCGATCGCCGCATTGACAGCCTCCGCCGTTTCTTCGTCATTCAACTGGCGTGGCAAGAATTCTTCGATCACCGTGATCTCTTCGCGCTCACGTTCAGCAAGATCAAGGCGGCCACCTTCTTCATAGGCCCGCGCTGATTCCATGCGTTGTTTGGCCATCTTGCCCAAAATCGCCAGCACGTCGCCTTCGGGCACGCCGTCGTCGTTACCCGTGGCCCGCGCGGCGATGTCTTTGTCTTTGATCGCTGCATTGATCAAGCGCAGCGTCGAAAGCCGGTCTGCGGCCTTGTCTTTCATCGCTTGTTTCAGGGCGTCTGTGATGCGCGTGCGCAATGCCATGGGGCTATCCTGTGTTCTAGGTCTTATTCAGGCTTGGACCATAGCTGTTGTGACGCTAACAGGCAATGGCAAGTGATCTGAGGTAAAGCATTGATCTCAAACAATATCTCATTTCCCTTACACCCTTGACGCTGCTGACGCTCGGGCGTAGGTTCGCCCCGTTTATCCACATATATCCTGCCCGGAGGCTGCCCCCATGTCCGCGCCCACACACACACATCCTACCGCCTGCCTTGCCTTGGCGGATGGGTCGTTATTTTACGGCATGGGCTTTGGCGCGGTTGGCCAAACCGTCGCTGAATTATGCTTTAACACTGCCATGACAGGGTATCAGGAGATCATGACTGACCCGTCCTATGCGGGCCAGATCGTCACCTTTACCTTTCCCCATATCGGCAATGTCGGCACCAACCCTGATGATGACGAATCTGCTGACCCGGTTGCGGCAGGTATGGTCGTGAAATGGATGCCAACCGATCCCGTCAACTGGCGCAATGTGCAAGAATTGTCACCATGGCTGGCCACGCGCGGCCGCATCGCCATTGGCGGCATCGACACGCGTCGCCTGACCCGCGCGATCCGTCACAGCGGCGCACCCCATGCGGCATTGGCACATGACCCGGATGGCAATTTCGACATCGAAGCGCTGATCGCCGCTGCACGCGGTTTTGCCGGTCTTGAGGGTGCGGATTTGGCAAAGGAAGTGACCTGCGCGCAATCGTATCGCTGGAACGAAATGCGCTGGGCTTGGCCGGAGGGCTACACACCGCAAAATGACCCTAAACACAAAGTTGTTGCCGTCGATTATGGCGCAAAACGCAATATCCTGCGCTGTCTTGCCTCAGCCGGTTGCGATGTCACTGTGCTGCCCGCAACCGCGACCTTTGACGATATTATGGCGCACAACCCTGATGGCGTGTTCCTGTCAAACGGTCCCGGCGATCCGGCAGCAACCGGTGAATACGCGGTGCCAATGATTAACGACGTGCTGAACAAAACAGACCTTCCTGTTTTTGGTATTTGCCTTGGTCACCAGATGCTGGCGCTGGCCCTTGGGGCCA
>JBARCL010000111.1:0-1628 GCA_049794055.1 Sulfitobacter sp. | reverse complement strand
AATTGACACCGATCTTTCGGCCTTGGGTCCACTTCTGACAATTCTTGGCGGCATGGAAAAGGGCGAACTGCTCGTTGGTGAAGACTACCGGCAAAGGCCAGATTTTTGGAGGACGATATGAGGCTCTCATCACTCATCATTATCATAGCACTCACTCTCGGCGGATGCGCCGGATACACGCCATCAGAGGCCAATTGCTTCAGCTTCGTTTCGCGCGACCCTGACAAAAGTGATTGCGAATTTATACCGCTTGAAAACGCGATGCCAACACCGGATGGCCGCGTCCAGTGAAAACGTTGATGACATACATCGCCCTCGGGCTGCTGTGGTCTAGCTCTGCATTCAGTCAAGGCGTGCCAACTGTAGACACGGGTCTGGCAATTCGAAACCAAGCCGCAAACATACACCGCGAAAATGACCTCGCCGTGCAGCGGGAAACACTGACGATCGAGGAAGAAATTGCTGAAATCGAGCGAGAGCAGCTGAGTGTTCTGCAACAAATCCTCGACGCACAATCCAGCTTTGGCGGTCAAGGCATCCCAGAAATGGTGTCGTCACTTGAAGCTGGTGGATCAACTGAGCAGTCAGCTGATTTGCTCTATGGCGAGAACGATCCAAATCCCGGTAGCGATCAGATGTTTGGGGATGCTGCTCTTAACATTGAAGCACTCATCATCCTGGTAGCGCAAAATACGCAAGGGTTGGGCGGTGTCAGCGAGGCTGGCCTGTCCGTGCGCCAATGGCGCGCCTTACTACAAGCACTGATCTGGCAAGAAAGCCGGTTCACCATTGGCGCGCGATCTCCTGTAGGTGCGTTTGGCCTGACACAAATAATGCCCGGCACCGCTAGCGATTTGGGCATCTACCCTGAGTATTATGACGACCCTTATCTGCAGGTTGAAGGTGGCGCACGGTATCTCGCAACGCAGCTTGCCCGGTTCGATGGCAACATCATCTATGCACTAGCCGCCTATAATGCAGGCCCGGGTCGGGTCATTGAATACAGCGGTGTCCCTCCGTTCAAAGAGACACAGCACTATGTAACGGTCATTCCAAAAAAATATAACGCATACTTAGCAAGTATAGGCGGGGTTGATGCGCTCGGCACCATCGACCCTGCCTTGCTCGCAAACTCAAATTTCTCTCTGACAAGCGCAGGGGCCGCGACTTACGGCAACCATTCGATGGCTTCAATTCAGGCCGCCGCTGAGCGGGTCGCAAACATCGTGCGACAAATCAGTGAAACCCAAGACCTGCAAGAGTCGATAGCACTCAATGCTTACGCCCGCGCTGAACTGGTTCGCCTCATTGCCGCCCGCACCCGCCTACAAGCAACACGCACCCGTCCTCCTAGCGCCGAAGAGGTCGCAATGGCTGCGGCCCAGCTCAGAGAGCAGCAATTCATGAATTTTACATTGGAGGATTTCGAATGATGATTAGCATGCTGAACAAGACTGGGGCCGCCTTGCGCTCAACAGCCATCGCAACTTTGCTTACATCCAGCGTCCTGGCCATACCTTTCTTTGTTGGAGGAGGAATGGCTCACGCACAGGGTGTTCCTACCGTCGATGTGAGGAACATCGCACAGGAAATCCAGCAACTTCGACAGATGATCGAAGACGAAGTCC
>JBARCL010000110.1:0-106490 GCA_049794055.1 Sulfitobacter sp. | reverse complement strand
CGCATCCCCTCGATCATCGCCTTCTTCTCATCGTACCCTTTGAACAGGAACAACTCCGGCTTTTCCATCCATTCATCCGGCAACTCAAAATCCATCGCCCGCACCTTCACCGCGTCCGTGATGTTCTTGATCGCCCGCCCCGTGAACCGCGGATCGGCCTCCTGAATGGCCTTCAGATAGGTGCCCAGCTTGTTGATCGTATCCAACTCGCCAATCTCTGCCTGCACGGCCTCATACACCGTCAACAACCCCGCCTCATGCGGTTTTGAATGCCCCTCAAACGACGCCGCGACGGCTTTCTTGATCGCCTGCGCCTCAAACACCTGATGATCGCCTAAGGGTATATCGTGGTTCTTGCCCATCAGCAGATAGAGGATATCCACATAATCCTCCCGCGTCTGCGGCCCGTCCACAAGGAACCGCGCCCCCGCCCTCTGACGCAGGGCATCATCCACATTCTCAGGGTAATTCGAGAACATCCCAAAGGTACAATTGCCGCGCACCACCGTATTGGCTCCGGCAAAGCTCTCCATCAGCACGGCGGTAATCTCCAGCTGCCCGGCGGATGACTGCCGATCCCCCCGCTTGCCCGCCAACTGGTCAATATCGTCGATCGTGCCAAAGCCAATGACGCTAGGATCAATAATATTATTGATAAACGCCTTGGCGTTCTGCCCCGATTTCCCCTGATAACTGTCGATATTATCCGTGCTCAGGTTCTGATACCGAAACGGATACCCCGCATTCGTACAATACTCCGAAATCAACCCCGCCATCATCTGTATAAGCGTGGTTTTGCCCGTCCCCGGCGCGCCATCCCCCATGAAGGTAAAGATAAACCCGCCCAATTCCGCAAACGGATTGAGCCGCCGATCAAAGTCATAGGCCATCAACATCTTCGCCAGCTTCATCGACTGGTATTTGGCGATATGGTTACCGACAACCTCGTTCGGCTTTTTGAACGTCATGGTCAGTTTGGTCGACTTGGCCTTTGACGCAGGCGAGAAGCCCGAGACCGTAAAATCATCCGCCTCTACCCGCCAGGAGGCGTTCGAAAACCCCTCCAACCGCGGTGCCGCCTGCGCCCGCAGCGCCACCTTCTCCATCACCTGTTCGGCAAAGGCCGCCACGGTCGCCACAACATGCGCGTCATCCGACCCGTGCTTGCCAATATCCTGATCCAGCTCCCAAAGCACGCCATGTAGCGCGGTCTGCCCGTTATCAAGCAAAATCTCCTCGACCTCACCCACCTCGACAGCGACCTCGGGCAAATGCGCCGACAACAAATACGCCGTCGCGTTGCCAAACACGTAGAGCGTGACCAAAGCCTCCGCCGCCAGCAACTCAGAAAACTCCGCCTTGCGCGCCGCTGGCAATGACCCTTCCAAATTCACCCGTTTCAGATCGCCCAACCCTGACTGATCCGCCACATTCTCGGCCACCGCCAAAGCAATCGCAATCGCCCGTCGCACAACGTGCAACACAGTTGCCTGCAAGGGAGACATCAATCCATCCCCGTCATCCGCCCCCGCGACGCGGCCGATCAACGATACAGCCCCCGAAGCCGTACGCCGCTGCGTCACCAATCCCGGCGTGGTTGTGCGAAACCGCCTGCGCGTGCCAATTCCCGAAGATTTCTCGGTCACCGCACCGCCAACCGCTGTCCCGATCCGCGGCGCGTGATCAAATCCCTCCAGCAAGGACTGTGCCACCGCCACATGCGCGGCGATATCCTCTTCCCGAAGTTCCATCGCATCCGACGTCTCGCTCATGCCACATCCTCCAGCTTCATCTTGCCCATAAACTCAATTCCACGGTCCCTCCGGACGCACCGGCCCGCTTTCAATACTGCAACACCCGTCCAGAGCCGCTGACCACAAACTTGCGCACGGCACCAAAGCCCGCCGGTTGCTTTTCATCCAGTACTTGAAAAACGGAGGCAGGAAGGATGATGCTGCGTTCCTGACGTGTCGCCCCCAAATCGGCACCTTGCGCGGCAAAGGGATCCAACGCAAAAACCTCGCGTTCAACCGTCGAAAACCACCCCGATTTCTGCTCAGTCACCCGATCGCTTAGCAATTCTTCCTCGGTCCAGACCAAAGCCCAATCCTGTCCGGCCGGCGCTTTGGCTTCCGCCAGAACATCGCGCAACGGGCCCGCTTGTCGGGTAAAGGCATCCGAATACATCGGGCCCAGATGAAAGCGACGCAGCCGTTTGGGGTGCAAATCGTCGAAATCCTCATCGAACCCCTTGGCAATGGTCAGCAGCTTCAACCCGCCAAGCGCCTGCGCGCTTAGATGCGCTTGCGCCTCCGGCCAACGCCGCTGGTCCTTGGGCAGGCCGATCTTGCCGGAATCCTCAAGCTCCATCATATAAATCACCGGCAGGTTTACCTGACTGTCATACGTCGCCCAATGCAGCCTGAATTGCCGCCGCCCCTCAGCAATGTTGCCCAGCCATTGCGATTGGGCATCATTCTGCACCCAGAACAGATCACCCTTCGCGAGTTCCTCGTAATACAGCCGTTGCGACAGGGCGAATTGCAGTTTTGTCGGCACTTTCTGCTCGCCCAGAATGCTCTGCACCATCTGGTCCTTCAGCATCTTCTCCGAGGCGGTCGTCTCCAAGTGCCCCGCCGCCTGCTGCGCGTCATTGGCCATGGTCATGATCTCTTCTACCACCGGAAAACCGCTGTCGCGGCTGTCCATGGTGAGCGAGCCAAAGAACCGCCCTGTCTCGCGCCCTGCCAGCAGATATTTCAGGCTCAACGCTTTGAACGTGTGGTTCAGCTTCACAGCGTAGCGTGTGAGGACTGTAACTTCATCCTCGTTCAACCGGCCTTCGGCCTGCATAACCCCCGCCACATGCAACATATGCTGCATGATGCCTTCGAATTTGCGGAAATACCGGCGCGAGGCATAGGTGTCGGAAAGGCCGACGTGATCGCGGGTGAGGTCAGTCATCCCGATCACCACTGAACCAAAAACATCTGCCTTCACTGACAGCAAAAGCTAAGGTGAAGAAAAGGAAAAAAAGTACAATCCCAAGAGGCACCGAAAGCAAATCGGAAACGACATCAACGAGCAAAAGAAGAGGAATTAGTAGACCGACTGCGATAGTCAACCAAACTGAATTCTTTAACGCTTCACGCCCCATATTGATTGCTGTCATGCTTCTCGATAATCGCCTGAAAACGCCGTGCAAACCGTTCGTCCGCCTTGGCCTTCGCCTCCAGCACTTCACGGGCAAAGACCATGTGATCCTCGTGTTTCTCCATCATCTCGGCCATCCGCGCATTTGTCGCCGCACCGATCCCAGCCATGGCTGACTGCGCCTCTTGATCCGTTTTTACGCCAATTTCGTTGATCCGGTGTGCCACATCCTGCTGCTGCGCCGTCTTCAGAGATTTCGTCAACGCGTCATATAAAACAACACGTTGCTTGGTGTCCGTCTGCAGCTTGTTGATCAACACCATCTGCGTCGCCGCCTGGTTCTGCAACGAATCGATCCAGGTCTTGCCCTTCTCGATGTACCGCTCCAGCGTTTGGGATTTCGCCAGCTTGACCTGTTCGTCCTGTACCAGCGCGTTGTACTTGGTATTGGCCGCTGCCAGTTCCGTTTCCAGCTTGGTCCGCTTCGCCGCGTCCGTCTCGGATGCAATCGCGTTTTCCAACTTGATGATCGTCGGGTCCATACCTTGCAAATCTGCGCGAATGGTTTCCAGTTCACCGACCGTAAGTTCACGTTCGTCCAGCGTTCCGGTCAGGTTGTCCTCGACCTTGGTTTTCTGCTCTTCCAACATCGCCAACTGCCCTTCCAGCAATTGAACAATCGTGTCCGATTTCGAAATCAGATCCTGTAATTTGTCGTCGATCGACGCAGACCGCACCCGCTCCTGTCGCATCGCATCCGATTTGGCACTTGCAAAAATACCGACAAAACTTTCCCAGCCGGTCTTGTTGCGCATCTCGTCGAAATCGCGGCTGAAACCGGCGGTCACATCGTCCAGCCCCATGATCAGTTCGGCGATGTTGGCGTTCATCACATCGGTGTGGGCATGAACATCTTCCAGCGTCGCATTCTCGATGTCGATCATCGCATCATCGCCGGAATTCATCTTGGCTCGTGCGATTTCAATCCGGCTGGTCAGCTCGGCAATCTTACTTTGAGCCTCGGCCACCTGTGTCTGCGATTTTTTGACCTGTGCATCCAAATTTGCCATTCGCCACTCCGTTTTTCAAAATGTTAAATCGAATATAGGCAATGTAACAACGATTTACATCCCTAGTGCGCCTTGTTTCTTAGACTTTGGCAAAACCTTAGTACGTTGGAAAGGGCTAACCCGCTTGATCCCCATCCAGTTTCGCCCAGCGCGCCAATGCCAAAAGCACCAGCAAGAAGACCAAACCGCCCATGGCATAGGTGCCCAGGGTTGCCTGTATGTCCTCGTAAACCATCACCGTCCCCTGCTGCACCTGCGCAGAGGCCAGCAGCAAACTGCCCGCGAACAACAGCCGCCCTGTAAAACTCTGTAACGACAGATAGGTCGCCCGCCCTGCGTCGTTCAGCAGCGGCTGCATCCGTGCTACGATAAAAGGACGCGCAAAGGAATTCGGCACCATTCGCAAGAACAACACGCCAATCGCCAGCGCAGAACTGGTCAGCGCCAGCACTCCGATCAACCCGATTTGAATGGCAAAGGCCAACACCAGGATGGCGGCCAGACCGATCCGCTGGCGCAGTGCCAAAGCGACCAAGGACGCAAGCACAGATACCAACATCATCGCTGCACTGACCGCGCCGCTCACGATGGGGGGTGACCATGATACGCCCTCTAGCGCCTGCGCAATAAACGGCTGGCCAAATACAAAGGGCACATGGCTGAACCCGTACATCAGCACCGACAGCATGAACAACCAAACCAAAACGGGCCGCCCCATTGCCTGACGAAAGTGCCGCCACTGCGCCGACAATCCGGCACTCTCGCTACTCTCCCTGTCATGCGGCGGCTCGACAAAGCGCCACGCGAGAAATAACGCCGCCGCCTGTGCCACAGCGCCGGCGACAAAGGCCCATTCATACACATAACTTGCCAGAACGCCGCCGGTAATTGCAGACAAGGCAAGGCCCATCAGGGATGCTTGCCAGCCACGGGTTTCCTGTGTCTCGATCTCAGCCTCGCGTCCCTGTGCCTTGAGCGATTCATACAGCAATGCATTGTCAGTGCCCGAACTGAACGCGGCACTTGCCCCCAGACAAATTTGCGCAATTGCAAAGACCCAAAAACCGGACCCGACAACAATAAGCGCCGCCCCCAAAGCCCCGAAAAACGCCGCGGCGATCAATGTGCGCCGTCGTCCCTGCCGGTCCGACATATACCCCGATGGCACTTCCATCACCGTGGTAGCCACATCGTAAACCGCATAGAGCAAAATCGCTTGGGCGGCTGACAACGCGTTCTGGAACAGCAAAAACCAGATCGCCTGCCAAAACGTCAAATTCTGGGCGAATTTGAACCACGGATACAAGGCCACGTTGCGCATCATGACAGAAAACCCGCCCCTTTTTGCCATGCGGTGGCAACACCGAACATGGTCGACTCCTGCCATAATCGTTTGCGTTTTGCCGCAAATCCGTCCCAGAACCACCGCATCTAAAGGCTATACATACTTCAATCAGCCCATGTCATTAACAAAGTAGCCCAGCCTCTCATGCCTACAACCTTCAATGTTATCAGCCTCGGCGTCCAGTCCGCCATTGATACAACCGAAGGTAATATTTTTGCCGAGAACGCTAACGCGCTCACCGGATTAAGCTTTGGTGACGTGGCAAATCCGCTTTGGGAGCAAACCCAATCCTTTTCCCCGGGATCAACAGGGTTTGGCGGCGCTACACCTGATGTCTATGAAATGGACAACACGTTCGCCAACGAGACCTTTCGTCTTGATGGTGGACCCGACCAAGTATTTGACGGAATTTCAACCTATAACGCGACGATCACCTATACAGATGGCACCACCGCCACGATCACTGCGGTTGTCTTTCAAGATACTGCTGGCAACACCTACCTCGCGCCGGAAATTCTGGCTAACAGTGACCAACTCGCACTGGAAGCAGGGCCAATCCGCTCTCTCACGCTGGACTCGCTCAGCGAAGACTATTTCACCGGTCTCACCGGTGAACGCCAGACCTCGAATTTCGCAGTTTGTTTTGCGCAGGGCACCATGATCAGGACCCCCTCGGGCGAACGTGCGGTAGAAACATTGTCCGCCGGCGATCTGGTCGAAACTCTGGATCACGGCGCGCAAACCATTCGCTGGATTGGTGGCCGGACGGTGCCCGCGACCGGTGGCATGGCGCCCGTACGTTTCGCCAAAGGCAGCCTGGGTGCCGGATGCCCCAGCCGTCCGATGGTTCTGTCCCGCCAACATCGTGTTATGCTTGACAACAAAGTGGCCGAACGCATGACCGGCATCCGTCAGGTTCTGGTGCCTGCACATAAACTTACGATTCTCCCCGGTGTCACACCGGTTACTGACCTTGAAACTGTGACCTATTGGCATTTTCTATGCGATGCGCATGAGGTCGTATTTGCTGATGATGTTCCAGCGGAAACCCTGTACCGAGGCGCAGAGGCCCGCAAAAGCCTGACGCCCGCAGCAATCGCTGAAATTACCAAGCTTTTTCCATGCCTTATGGCAGGTAACGCTGAAAAAACGCCAGCCCGCCCCCTGTTGCCAGGGTACCGTGCGGAACGCCTGATCCACCGCTTGTCGCACAACCGCAAACCCGCGCTGGCGTAATCGCCCTGCACAGCCCTTTCATCCAAGAAAAACTGGACAAACCCGACCAAAATTGAAAGGTGTCCCGCAACAGAAGCGGAGAACACCGATGACAAATAATACCGACCTCAAATCCATGTTGAAAGATCCCAGCCTGCTGGAAACCCGCGCCTATATCGGCGGCAAATGGGTAGACGGCGAAGACGGCACTTTTGATGTAACGAACCCCGCCCGCGGGGATGTGGTAGCCAAGGTTGCCAACCTGAGCCGTTCACAGGTTGCGGGTGCCATTGCACAGGCCGAAGCCGCCCAGAAAGAATGGGCAAAATGGACAGGCAAGGAACGCGCAAGCGTCATGCGCAAATGGTTCGACCTGATGATGGAAAACCAGGACGATCTGGGCGCCATCCTGACCGCGGAACAGGGCAAGCCACTGGCCGAAGCCAAGGGCGAAATCGGGTATGGCGCATCCTTCATCGAATTCTTTGGTGAAGAGGCCAAACGCATCTATGGCGAAACCATCCCCGGCCACCAGCGTGACAAACGCATTACCGTAATCAAACAGCCCATTGGTGTCGCTGCATCAATCACCCCGTGGAACTTTCCCAACGCGATGATCACCCGCAAAGCAGCACCTGCGCTCGCCGCCGGTTGCGCGTTTGTCGCCCGCCCTGCCGCTGAAACACCACTGTCTGCCATCGTCATGGGCGTGTTGGCCGAACGTGCGGGCATTCCTGCGGGCGTGTTCAATGTGGTGCCCTCCTCGTCATCCTCGGCGATTGGCAAAGAGTTCTGTGAAAACCCTGCCGTGCGCAAAATCACCTTTACAGGCTCGACCGAAGTGGGCCGCATCCTGCTGAAACAGGCTGCAGATCAGGTGATGAAGTGTTCCATGGAATTGGGCGGCAACGCCCCGTTCATCGTGTTTGATGACGCAGATCTGGATGCCGCCGTCGAAGGCGCGATCCTGTGCAAATTCCGCAACAACGGCCAGACCTGCGTCTGCGCCAACCGGATTTACGTGCAGGCCGGCGTTTACGACACCTTCGCCCAAAAACTGAAGGCCCGCGTTGAAACCATGAAAATGGGAGACGGTTTTGAAGAGGGCGTCGACCTTGGCCCGCTGATCAACCCTGCCGCTGGCGAAAAGGTCAAAGAGCACATCGACGACGCGGTTGCCAAAGGTGCCACCGTGATCCTTGGTGGCAACGGCGCGATGGATGGCAACTTCCTGCCGCCTACCATCGTCACCGGCGTGACCCAAGACATGCAAGTTGCCCAGGACGAAACCTTTGGTCCCTTCGCCCCGCTGTTTAAGTTTGAAGACGAAGACGAAGTCATCGCTATGGCGAACGACACGATCTTTGGTCTGGCGTCCTACTTCTACGCCAAGGATCTGAGCCGCGTATACAAGGTCGCCGAAGCATTGGAATACGGTATCGTCGGCGTGAACACCGGCATCATTTCAACCGAGGTAGCACCCTTTGGCGGCGTCAAACAATCCGGCCTTGGTCGCGAAGGATCGCACCACGGCATCGAAGACTATCTTGAGATGAAATACATCTGCATGTCTGTATAAACCGCAGGGCGGGGTTTTCCCCGCCCTACCCCCGCTTCGGCGATATCCGTTTCATCACCGCCTCAAAACGCGCCCATGTGACGGACGCCTTGTTTCCTGCATATCCGTCGTAATGTGATTTGCCTGACGCATTCGGCAGCCCCGCCCATATCTTCGCTAGATTGTTCATAAAGGCCTTGCGCCCCAAAACCCCTGTGCGGAATCTGTGCAGCCCTGCCTCGGCCAGCAAAATATCCGCTAACTGGTCTTGCACTCTGGGACTAAAGCGCTGCACCGGTTTCACTCCGGCCTTGGTCATTACCCGCCGCAAGGTCTGCGGCACAAACTGATACCGCCCGATGGCATGTGGCTGGCCCGGTGTGGCGTCGATCCATTTAAAAACCTCTGCCAGTGTCATCTGTGTCGGTCGTTTGGCGGGCCTGATGCGCGCGCCGTGCTGCACCGCGTCATACCCATCGCGTCGCGACTCTGCCTCTTGAATCAGCGCCCGGATCACCTGCACATCGGAACCGGGCAAGACTGCTGGCGCGACAGCTGCAAAGGTGGGCGTATGTACGGGGCGGTCGGAAAACATACCCCCGTGGTCACGGCCGATAAACAAAGCGGCCGTTTGTTCCGCATGTGGCGAACGCGCAGCAACAAACAGACTGCCGCGTTCGGTTTTCAACAGGCTTCCCCTTAGGATCGAAACCGCCTCAGCTTGGGCGACGCTGCCCAGCAACGTTGGGAAAACAAACATCAGAACGCGCAAGACAGATCGCATGGATACCTCAAAATCGCCGCTGCCCCTTCTATCGCGCAAAGAAGTTGCCAAGCCGTTCAGAAAATAAATTTCCCGCACCTCCAAGGATTGACGCAGGCCGCGCGTCATACGTAGGTGATGTTGATGCAACCCGACGATAACTCCCTCGCCCTTGCGGCGGCCGGTGGCGATGCTGCTGCCTTTGCCACGTTGATCGAGCGGCAATATGACCGCCTGTTCCGTCTGTGTTTCCGTCTGACCGGATCGCAAGCCGAGGCCGAAGACCTGACACAAGACATCTGCGCCGCCCTACCCGTAAAACTGCGCGGCTTCAAAGGCGAGGCATCTTTTACCACTTGGGCCTACCGCTTATGCATTAACGCTGCCCACGACCGCCACCGCCGCGCAGCAACCCACACAAGGGCCGCAATCGGTTGGGGTGATTGGGAACTGAACCGCCGCGCGGCCGATGAAGAGACCGGTGAGGCCCTAGATTGGCTAAGCCAGGCCATGCGCGCCCTGCCTGATGACTTGCGCGATACGCTGGCACTGATCCTCGACGATATGACCCATGCACAGGCCGGCGATATCTTGGGCATCTCCGAAGGCACCGTCAGCTGGCGCATCTCACAAGCCAAGAAACACCTCGCAACCCTGCGCAAGGAGGACACGCCATGAGCGACGACCTCGATAACCTGAAATCCCTTTTATACGCGGCCACACCGCGCCCCGATTCCGCACGGAAATCGGAGAATATCGCCTTGGCGCAAAAAAACTTTGCCGCTCTCCAAGGATCGCAAGACGATGCACGTCCTACTTCTGATCGCCCGAAAGCGGGCCTTGTCTCTGGAGTACGAACCTTGCTGACCACCCTTACATCCCGCGCCGGCCTTACCGCATCAACAGCCATCGTTGCTGTTGGCCTTGTGATGCTGTCACCGCTGGGCGAACACCTGATGCCCACCACGCCCGATGCAGCCTTTATTCCCGCACCATCCCAAGAAGAACCGGCAGTTGTCCTGGAAAAAAGATCCCCCACTGCGCCTGCCACCCTTGTTGAATCCGCACCGATGATCACCGCTGATATGGTCGGCGAAAGCGTTGCGTCGGGTGCGGGGGCACCGGCCATGATGCCAGCCCCCGCAAACAGCCGCATGATGCTTGATGCACCGGTGATCCTGCCCGAAAGCACAACAGAAAGCTTTGCCAACGCCGACACAAACCCCGTTCAGGTCACAACACAGAAACCGGTTTCGACATTTTCCATCGACGTGGATACCGCGTCCTATTCTGTCGTCCGCAATTCGCTAAGCAACGGTCAGTTACCGCCCAAAGATGCGGTGCGCGTTGAGGAAATGATCAATTATTTCCCTTATGAATATGCGGCACCGACTGGCCCGGATGCCTTTCAACCCACCGTCACTTTGACGCCGACACCGTGGAACGCGGGCACGCAGTTGCTGCACATTGGCATTCAGGGTGCGATGCCCGATCTGGCGGATCGCCCGCCGCTGAACCTTGTGTTCCTTATCGACACCTCCGGCTCGATGGAGCAACCCAACAAACTGCCCCTGCTCAAGCAGAGCTTTCGCTTGATGCTGGGCCAGCTGCGCCCTGAGGATCAGATTGCCATTGTGACCTACGCCGGTTCCGCAGGCGAGGTTCTGGCCCCCACAGCCGCATCCGAGCGTGCAACAATCCTGAATGCGCTGGAAAACCTTGGCGCGGGCGGGTCGACAGCCGGTCAAGCGGGCCTGCAACAGGCCTATGCCACCGCCGCTGCCATGTCCAAAGAGGGCGAGGTGAGCCGGATCATCCTTGCCACGGACGGTGATTTCAATGTCGGACTAGACGATCCTGACGCGCTAAAAGACTACATCGCCGACAAGCGCGACAGCGGCACCTACCTTAGTGTTCTGGGTTTTGGCCGCGGCAACCTTGATGACGCGACGATGCAGGCGCTGGCACAGAACGGCAACGGGCAAGCCGCCTATATCGATACCCTGTCAGAGGCGCAAAAGGTTCTGGTGGATCAGCTAGGGGGCGCGCTGTTCCCCATCGCGGATGACGTAAAAATCCAGGTCGAATTCAACCCGGCAACTGTGTCCGAATACCGTCTGATTGGCTATGAAACGCGCGCCCTGAAACGCGAAGATTTCAACAACGACAAGGTAGATGCCGGCGACATTGGGGCAGGCCACCAAGTGACTGCGATTTACGAGGTCACGCCCAAAGGATCCGCCGCTGAACGTATTGACCCGCTGCGTTATGGCACACCGGTGACAGTTGAAAACGCCAGCGACGAACTGGCCTTCCTCCGGCTGCGTTACAAAGCGCCGGGCAGTGCCACCAGCAAATTGATCGAAGCACCGGTCAAGGCGACTGTTACTGGTGAGGCAGGTTTTGCCACGGCAATTGCCGGCTTTGGCCAACTTCTGCGCGATGGTTCGTACACCGGCAATTGGACATACACTGATGCAATCAAACTGGCGACAGAAACCAAAGGCGAAGACCCGTTCGGCTATCGTGCCGAGGCGATTCAGCTGATGCGTCTGGCCCAAAGCCTGTCAGCGCAGTAATTCCAGACCTTTGACAATAAAAAAGGTCCGGTGCGTTTTGCACCGGACCCTACAGAGTCTGTCTCGGGGGAGGAGATTCAGACCTCTGTTACCGTCTCAGACGTTCGGGGTATCCCGTCACGCCTTAGTTGACGGATTTCGAGTCGACGACATCTTTCGCGACCCGCTTCACATCAGAAGCGATCTGGATCTGTCGCGGCTTCAATGCTTCGGGCACCTGCAACTCCAGCTCGATGTGCAACATGCCATCAACATGCTCTGCGCCGGTCACCTGCACATGATCTGCCAGATGGAAACGCCGCTCGAACGCACGGGTTGCGATACCGCGGTGCAGGAATGTCTTGCCCTCATCCTCGTCCGCCTTACGAGCGGAGACGATCAGCGCCTTGTCACGCACTTCAACAGACAGATCATTATCCGAGAAACCAGCAACCGCGATGGAAATGCGGTAAGCGTCATCTTGTAGTTTTTCGATATTGTAAGGGGGGTAGCTTTGCGTTGTGCTGTCGGCGCGCAGGGCGCGATCCATCATATTTGCAATCTGGTCAAAGCCGACGCTTGAACGGTAAAGCGGTGCAAAGTCGTAAGTTCTCATCGTATTCATCCTCATTCTAGAGCGATTGAAATTCGGACCTTCCACCATTGGACAGGCCCTGTTTTCAGTGATCAAGACCCTCATTAGGCATCTCGACACCACTCATGTGGGAAGGATGGATTACGGTTTCAAGACCCGTTGGCTCTGACAAATTTAGCACCCGACGAAGTCTTTCGGTTTCCGACGGTCACGCGCCGGATCGTGGCACCGGGTCTTGGTTTGTTGGCGCGCAACTGGCGCTTCAGGTCGGAAATCAACTCCGGCAGCGCCATGCCAAAGGCCACTTTCTTATCGCCCCTGGTTCCTATCCCCGAGATGACAGAGACAATTTGCCCGCGCCCGTTCAGATGTGTGAATACCGGCGCGCCGCTGGAACCGAACGTGACATCGCAATCCAATACAACAAGCCGCTGCTGCATCCCCAAAACCTGACATTGATTTTGTCGCGACAAGGCGTCAGAGCGCCCGCGCCCGTAAGAGACAACACTGACCGGCCCCTTGGGCATCACCCCTGAAAAGATGCCGAACGGAGCAAGCTGGTGGGTCGCAATGGGTTTCGCCAAGCGAACAAGCGCCAGATCATGACGGATGTTATCCCCATCGAATCCCGCAGCGGCATTGTATCCGACGTGCGCTTCGATTTGCGACACCGCACGTTTCGCGGCAGCATTGCCATTGGTAACGCCCGCGCGAAAGGTCATGTCCTCGGGGGCGACCAATTGGCCGTTCTGATAAACGCAATGCGCCGCCGTCAGCACCTGATCCGGCGCGATCAATGTCCCGGTGCAATAGCCGCCACTACCAATGTCCAGACGCCCAACCGATTGCCAGGCCAGCGCATCATTCTGTGTGCCCAGCTTTCGCAGTTTGGTCGATTGCGCATCTGCCGCGCCTCCCGACATCAAGGCAAAAAGGGCAACTACAGCAATATAAGCAAACATCTTCATGGTTTTACAAATTTTGCGCCTGTATCGGCATTACTTTGGCCAACCAACACCCGTTTTCGCCGTGGCGAATCTCCTTGGAACACACCTTTGCCTGCAACCAGTTCGGCCTGCAAAACAGCCAGTGTCGCGCCCAGTGCCGTACCCAGAGATACCTGTTCTCCATCCACCTCGGCCTTGGCAGACACAACCGAAACGATATGCGCTTCACCTTCATGAAACGTGAAAATGGGCGCGCCGCTGGATCCGAAATCAACCGAACAGGATGTTACCAAAACACCTTCCTGCTGTGCCAGAACCTTGCAGACTTCCTGCAACGAAGGTGCCTCGGAACGGTCCTTGGCATAGCTGACCACACCAACTGAATCCCCCGGACGCGGCCGCGCGGCGGTGCCAAATGGTTTGATCGTCGTGTTTCGAATGGGGCGCTGCAATTCCAGCAGTGCAAGATCATTGCGCACCCGGTCCGACGACACATCACCATCATAAACAAAATCAGGATGCACCACAGCGCGGCGGATATCGCGGTAGGCCCCGGCACGCCCGTTGCGCCAACCGGCTAGAAACTGCACAGTCCCATGATCAATCCGTTTTTTTGTCTCACGATCAAACAGGCAGTGGGCCGCCGTTAACACCAAACGTGGCGCAATCAAGGCACCGGTACAAAAGCCCGCACCGCCAATGTTTAGCCGCCCGACCGCTTCCCACGCCGTTGCATCAACGCCCGAACTTAATCGTTTAAGCCTTGCATCCTGTGCAAAAGCTGCAGTTGTGATGACCGTCATCATCAAAGTAAGAGCCACCCAACGCCGCACAGACTGTCCCCGCAATTAATTGGAACCCAGCACTTAGCGAGGACTTGCGGCAAAATTAGGGCAAATGCCTTATCGCAATCGGGGGATCGCAGGGTCAGGCAGATTCTTGCCGGTGAACGCCGCAGGTTTCGGCCCCCCCGAAGCCCAGTCGAGCAGCTCAACTGTATGAACCACCGGCACCGAAGCGGCAGATCCAATCTG
The DNA here is from genome assembly GCA_049794055.1 of Sulfitobacter sp. Lineage (GTDB taxonomy): Bacteria > Pseudomonadota > Alphaproteobacteria > Rhodobacterales > Rhodobacteraceae > Sulfitobacter. Next base: position 92,252 of record JBARCL010000110.1, on the reverse strand, counting down.
CATCATGCAGCCGATATTGCCCGCTGCAATGACATCAGGGTTCTTTGCTTCCAGGGTGCGCAATTTCCGTGCTTTCAATTGCCCTGAAATTTCGGGTTGCATCAGGTTATACGTTCCCGCCGAACCACAACACAAATGTGCATCCGCAGGTTCGACAACCGTAAACCCTGCCTGCTTCAGTAACTCCTTTGGGAAGGTCTTGATCTGCTGGCCATGCTGCAACGAACAGGCCGCATGATAGGCAACCACCAAACCTTCGGGGATGACGGACACTGCATCACTGGCCGGCGCTTCCTTGTCCAGATCCATCAAAACCTCGGACACATCGCGCGCAATCGCCGACACCCGTGCGGCATCCGCGGCCAAAAGATCATTGCGGAACATATGCCCGTAATCCTTTACCGTCGTGCCACAACCCGAGGTGTTGATCACAATCGCGTCCAACCCCTCCCCGTCGATCTCGGCGCACCAGGCCTTGATGTTCTTAGCAGCACTCGCATGGCTTTCGCCGGTTTTCCCCATGTGATGCGTCAACGCCCCGCAGCATCCGACCCCTTCGGCAACCACAACTTCCGCCCCCATCCGCGTCAGCAAGCGGATCGTCGCATCATTGATATCGGTGTTCAGCGCCTTTTGTGCACAACCCGTCATCAAGGCAACCCGCTTGCGCTGCGGCCCCTGTGCCGCAAAACTCTGTGGATCGTCATTGCGGCTGACCGGCGGGATCACCTTCGGTGCCATCTCAAGCATCGCCCGCAGCCGCGCATCCGGCATAAACCGTGCAAAGGGACGACCGATCTTGGCCCCCAACAGGGCGACCCGGAACCGCATCGGGTACGGCAGGATACGGGCAAGAACCCAGCGCAATGCGCGATCCGTAAACGGACGTTTATACCTTTGATCAATATATTCCCGCGCGTGATCCACCAGATGCATATAATGCACGCCCGACGGACAGGTCGTCATACACGCCAGACAAGACAGGCATCGGTCAATATGCTTGACCGTTTTTGCGTCGGGGTCACGGTCATTCTCCAGCATATCCTTGATCAGATAAATCCGCCCGCGCGGGCTGTCCAACTCATCTCCCAGAACTTGATAGGTTGGACAGGTCGCCGTACAAAACCCGCAGTGCACACAAGACCGCAAAATCTCGTTGCTGCGCTGGATCGCCGGGTCGCTCATCTGTGTGTCGGTAAATGTCGTCTGCATGATAGCTCCGGTGAATGTTCGGGCACGCCAAGGCGACCCTTGTAATAGATTGGCCAACGCCTGGTCAGATCACGGCATTGTCGCGTCCATCAGGCCCGCGTTGAACACCCCTTTGGGATCGAACCGCGCGCGCAGCCCCGCAGTCAGTTTCGCCACACCGGCTGCCTCGGGATGGAACCCGCCCAGTCGCGCCTTGGTCTGCACACTGGCCCGCACAACCGTCGCATGCCCGTCAAACGCGCCCAACCGTGTCCGCAGATCGCTCCCCTGCGCCATTCGCAGCCAGATCAATCCGCCAGCCCAGTCAAACAGATGCGCCAGCGCCCCTGCTTTCGCCACAAGCGCAGGTGCATCCGAAGGCTTGCAAGACACCCGCCATACATCCCCTTCAACCGCATGAAACACAGCGACATCACGCTGCTTACCCCAAAACACCTCTGACACCGGTTCAGGCGCTACAGTCATCTCATCCGCCTGGTCCCGCAATACCATTTTCAATTGTTCAATCCGGTAAGCCACACTGGCCTCAAACCCTTCAACACGCAGCACCGTTTGACCCGTGGCCGGATCATGTGCCGCGCCCGACACCTCAAATGGACTGCCCATTGCACAGCTCATTGCGCCGACCGCCCGACCATCATCCAAGCCGTGCAGCACCAGCGAGGATTGCGTCTCCACCCGGGGCAGAACCTTGAACGACACCTCACTTAAAACGCCAAGCGTGCCGAACGACCCCGCCATCATCTTGACCAGATCATAACCGGTGACATTCTTCATCACCCGGCCACCGTTCTTTACAACAACACCGCGCCCGTCGACAAAGCGCACACCTAATAGAAAATCCCGCGCGGCGCCCACAGCGATCCGGCGTGGCCCGCTGACATTTGCAGCAAACACCCCGCCAAGGGTTGGCGTACCCCCTGTGCCAATCAGCCCGCGATGATCCATCGGTTCAAATGCCAGGCGCTGGTTTTCACCCGCCAGCGCCGCCTCAACCTCGGCCACCGGCGTCCCCGCCTGCACCACCATGGTCAACGCCCCCGGCTCATACAGGGTAATCCCCGACAGCCCCGCCACCGACAGCACCGTGCCGCCACCTGCCATTCCGCGCGTATTGCCGCCCTGGATCGACAAGGGACCTGCCGCATCCGCGACAAAAGCAGACAGATCTTCTTCACTTCCGATCTTCATCTCTTTTTGGCCCTAAATACTGTCTGCACTCTCATCCTCCCAAACCCCCGAACATGCCCACTCACTCCGCCGCCAAGACCACAGCGCGTCGCCCTTCGGAGGCATCCAGCGGGAACACTTTGGCGGGGTTCAACAGCCATGCCGGATCAAACACGTCCTTCACCGCCATCTGCGCTTCCAGATCGTCCGCAGCGTATTGCACATGCATCAGATCCCGCTTTTCAATCCCCACGCCATGTTCCCCGGTCAGACAACCCCCGACCTCAACACAGAGCTTCAGGATATCCGCGCCAAAGGCTTCACAAAGTTCCAGATCCCCCGGCTTGTTTGCGTCAAACAAAATCAACGGATGCATATTCCCGTCACCTGCGTGAAACACATTACCCACCTTCAAACCATAGGTCTGCGACATCTCGCCAATCCGCCGCAACACCAGCGGCAGAGACGACACCGGAATGGTCCCGTCAAGGCACATGTAATCGTTGATCTGTCCCATCGCGCCGAAGGCCGATTTGCGGCCCAGCCAAATCGCCGCACTCTCCTCTGCCGACTTGCTTTCACGCAACTCAACCGGATCATGCCGCCGCGCAATCTCCATGATCAATCCCAACTGGTAATCGATTTCTGCATCCGATCCTTCAACCTCCACGATGAGCAGTGCTTCGCACATGGGATACCCCGCCTTGGCAAAGGCCTCTGTCGCCTCGATGCAGGGCCGGTCCATAAATTCGATCGCCACTGGCAGCACGCCTGCCTTGATAATATCGCTGACACAGGCCCCCGCGACCTCGCTGTCGTCAAAACCCATCAGTACAGGACGCGCCCCTTCCGGCTTGGGCAGGATACGCAACGTCGCTTCTGTCACAACACCCAATTGCCCTTCCGAACCGCAGATCAACCCCAGCAAGTCCAAACCGCCTGCATCCAGATATCCGCCACCGATTTCAACCACTTCGCCATCCATCATCACCATGGTGACGCCCATGAGATTGTTTGTCGTCACACCGTATTTCAAACAATGCGCACCACCCGAGTTCATCGCGATATTGCCCGCGATGGCACAGGCCAACTGCGAGGAAGGGTCTGGCGCATAGAAAAAACCGTCCGCCTCGACGGCACCCGTCACGCTGAGATTGGTGCGACCCGTCTGCACCCGGATCAGCCGGTTATCATAATCTGTTGCGATCACGTCGGTCATCCGCGCAATGCCAAGGATCACGCAATCTGCCGTTGGTAAGGCGCCTCCGGCTAACGAAGTACCCGACCCGCGCGGCACCACCGGCACCCCTTCGGCATGGCAAATGCACAGAACGTCAGACACCTCTTGTGTGCTGGAAGGCAGCACCGCGACCATCGGCGGGCAGCGGTAAGCAGTCAGCGCATCACATTCATACGCCCGCGTCTCGCGTTCATCATGGATCACCGCATCCGCGGGCAATACAGAAAGTAACCGCGCCACGATCCGCGCCTTACGTGCAATCACAGTTGCATCCGGCTTTGGCATTTCCATAACAGGTCCCTTTCGATTTTGGTAAATTAATATTACCAATTTTCAAAGCTGGCAAGACACAACTTACCGCATTATGACCGTATCATGAACTGGACTGAACGCCTTGCCCTCTTTGCCCCTTCGGATTTCGTAGCCTTGGTCACGCTTTTCTGTGTCTGGCTGTTCGTTGGCTGGCGTATTGAACATTCCAGCGCTAAACACCCCTCCGTCTCTATGATCATGGCCGAATATCGCCGCGAATGGATGCGTCAGATGCTCACCCGCGATCCAAGGATTTTCGACGCCCAAACCATCGCGACACTGCGCCAGGGCACTTCATTCTTTGCTTCGACCTCGATGATCGCAATCGGCGGCGTTCTCGCGGTGATTGGCAATGCCAACAATCTGGCCGTGGTGGCACAGGATCTGACACTGGTGGCGCATCCCCCCATCGTCTGGGAAATCAAGCTGCTTCTGGTTGTCTTCTTTCTGACCAATGCATTTTTAAAATTTGTCTGGGCGAACCGCCTGTTCGGTTACTGTTCTGTAATAATGGCGGCTGTCCCCAACGATCCGACAGATCCCCGCGCTCCCGCCATGGCCGGTAAAGCAGGCGAATTGAACGTCACGGCCGCCCGCAGCTTCAACCGCGGCTTGCGGGCAGTCTACTTTGCCCTCGCCTCTATTTGCTGGCTTGGAGGCCCGTTCCTATTGCTGGCTGGTGCAATAATGACACTTATCGTCATCTGGCGGCGAGAATTCGCTTCACAGTCGCGTGGCATCCTCTTGGAAAAAGAGTACAGCGGTTTACATACCCCTTGAATTGAAACGGTGGTGCCATGTTTACTCGCATTATTCTTGCTCTGATTTTGTCCTCTACTGCGGCTTTTGCAGACCAGCCACAGATTGAAGCAGTCTCGGCCAAACAATCAGGCTCCTATTGGAGCTTTGACGTCACGCTGAAACATGCGGATACGGGCTGGGATCATTACGCCGATGCTTGGCGTGTGGTTGATATGGACGGTAACGAGTTGGGCCTCCGCAATCTTGCGCACCCGCACGTTAACGAACAGCCTTTTACCCGCTCCTTATCGGGTGTGGAAATCCCCGCCGATATAAATGAAGTCGGCATCCAGGCCCGCGATAGCGTTTCCGGGTGGAGCAGTGAGATCAAAAAAGTTAAGTTGAGATAGCCACAGCCAGCCTGTTTCTTTCTGGCGACCTCCTGTCCGGTTCGCCTTGCGCCTAGCTAAACCAGATGCCGTCATCTATTGCCGGAGCGACCAATTGTTTGTTTTCATCGCTCTCGGAAAAGAAAACAAGCATCTGTTCGCGCGCGACATCCTGCGCAAGCCAGAATTCGTATCCTGCCACGTCAGGGGACCGGTCCAGCACGTTTTCATATAACAAATCAATAAACTGCGCATCGCCAAGGGTTTCATTCTGCCCATAGGCACCCGCAAACTCAGCCGATGACAAAAACCGCTCCGCAACTTCGGACAGGGAAAGCACCCCACTGTCGAGTTGCTGCAACCAGAATTCCAGCCCCGCTGCGTCCGGTGTCCGGTCAAAGCTGGCTTGATACAGACGATATGCCTGACCGCTGTTGCCATCAACATCAAGCGCAAGCATGCCATCGTTGAACTGTATCCGCTCGACATTGGTAAAGATCACCTCGGGGGCGAAACCCGTAACGGACAGGATGGGCCGACCAAAGCCGTCAAAATCGACGGTCGCCTCCGATCTCAAGGCATCAACAACCAGCATGTCCGTCCCTGCGCCACTGTCGATAAAAACAATATTCGGCGTCAGTAGGATCAGGTCGTCGCCCGCGTCGCCAAGAAAATAATGCTTGTCCGATGTCACCTGTGGTTCGGGGGTTTCCCGTGCAGCCGGCGGCGACGCAATATCAAGCGTGACTGTGAGCTCGATCACCTCAAAGGGTTTCAGCGCCAACTCGATCTCGCTGGCATCTGCAAAAACCATGTCCGTCAGAACCACATCGACATCATGCTCATTATAAAAATAGGGCTGACCATCCAACAGAACGCTTTTGGCGTCATCGCCAACGTCCCATTGCACGCCATTCGCACTGTCCCCGTCCATGGAAACCAGCACAGCCGTGACCGGCGCGGCTATAGGCAATATCGATGCAAGATCCAAAGTGAAATCCATCACCTCAAGGCTGCGCGAGGTGACGTAGAACACCATTTCCTGCGCGTCTGCATAGGCCGTCACCGAAATTTCGGGCATGCCACTCGCGAAGCCAGCAGAAACCAACTCTTTGCCAACCAGCGCATCCGACATCAAATCAAAAACCGCGCCCTGCGAAGAATTGGTCAGCCGCCCCTGCCCATCCAGTCGCGCTCCCTCGTCTGTGTCCAGCGTCAAGGCCGTGCGCGAATGGTAGTCCAGCGCCCAGACATGGGCCCCGTCAGCGCCGATCGCAATCATATTCTCGAACTGCTTAACCATACTGGAACCGGCCACCATGCCGTGCTGGGCATCGGCCGTGGTTTTGACATTCCATTCGGTAATATGCAGATCAAGGCCACTGCCCAGGCGGGCCGCCCAAATATCGAAATCCCTGTTGATGTTCTTTACACTGCTGTCGAGGTCGGCAAACTCATAGTCCAACTTGTTGTAGTAATAATGCTCGGTCACACCATCGATCGCGGCGCGGGCTTCTTCGCTAAGCTGGTCAATAATCTGGTTATTGGCGGCCTGATTGCGCGCTAAAAAATCGGACACGCCCGGCACCGCGGGAAACTCCGACCCCAGATTGCCCGCCGTGCCCATCTGCACCAGAATATCCGGCTGATCTGCTGTTGCCACGCCCGCCGCTGCCATACCACGCGCCAGGGCTTCTGCCCCCAGCGACGCTTTGACGCCATACGATGTCTCTCCCATTTCCCAGTATTCGTTGCCCATCTGAAACGCTGCAATCACATCGCCGTATTGCTGCATGACCGCTCCGGCGAAGGCCTCGATCTCTTCGGCAAAGGCAATGTAACCATCCGCACTCAGGTGCTTTGTCGGGATGATCAGCGTTGCTTTGGTTGGCGTGCCATTGGCCGTTGTTTGAACGCACCACTCCAGAAACTCAACCAGCTCAGCCCGCAGGACATCACCATTCATTTCGACAATATTGATGGCGTTTTCGCCCTGTACCGGCAAGTCCCCAACGGCATTCGGCTTGGACGGATCAAGGTCCGCCTGTCCCCCGCCAAAACGGATATTCTGCACCCCCAACGCAGCCGCCGCACCCGCATATTCAGCTGTCGGGATACCACCATCGGTCAGACCGAAAACCATATTTGCCCCGAACATGTCCAACGACACGACCTGGCCCGTTTTCTGAAGAGTCGAAAGCACCAACACAGACATTAGCGAAACACCTCACCGCACAACCTAGGGAACCCCCATTCCCGTCAATCATGACACCCACTGTCAGGAAAATGCCAGATTTGATCTGTAATTTCCAAGCAAATCATTGATAATATATGAAATATGGCGTTTTGAACAAAATTAGCGGCATTTCGTCGTTACAATCCGCAGGTTGAAAATCAACTGTTCGTTAACCAGCAACAATAAAACGGCTGGACAGGAACAAATTCCAGTTTCCGCGGGCGCCGAAGCCCTAGATACTGTACCGCGCGAAGGCCCAGATCATGCCAATATAGGTCAGTTGGTGCATCAGCTGGTCAAGGCCGAAAGCACGCCAGTAGCCAGCGTCGGCAGGTCCATGTTGCTTGCGCTCTGAATAGCACCCTTTGAACCAGTCGATGTGATAATGGGCAATCCACTCAACTGCAGAAAGAAGAAGAGAAAAAACCAAAGGCGCACCACAAAGCTTGAGCGCGAGAAACGACAGGATTGCATGTAACGCCGCATGTTCGGCGCGGCCCAGATGCACATAGGTGCTGCGCCCCGCCAGCATGCGGGTGGTCTGCAGGAAATAATCCGCAAACATATGTTTGGCCTGCAAAAGTACCAACAGCAAGAGTGCCGTGTTCAGCGCCGTATCCAAAATGCTCTCTCCTCTCCTCTTATGCTACTGAATTCAGAACAAGGCGCAATTCATTTGATTTCAAAGGCCGGCTATTGTTAAGCCTGTTATCATATCCTTTGGCATTTATTAAAATCTGGACAATTTCCATCGAACCTTCTCTGTTTTCATTTATCTGGAAGTACTCCAAACGCGACCAGCTGATCCTGCTGGCCGTGACACTAACACTGTTCCCGCTCTTGTTCCTGACGCTCGAACTTCCCAAACGCATTATCAATGACGCCATTGGCGCGGCTTCAGACAACATCAATTTCTTTGGAATTACTGTCGATCAGATCACATTTCTGATGCTTTTATGCGGGGCCTTCCTGCTGTCCGTTCTTGCCCACGGCATTATGAAAATGCGGATCAACACGATGAAAGGGGTATTGGCCGAACGTCTGCTGCGTCGCCTGCGCTATACACTGATCGCCCGCATCCTGCGCTTTCCCGCCCCGTATTTCGAACGCACCAGCCAAGGCGAACTGGTCTCGATGGTCACGTCAGAATCCGAACCGATGGGCGGTTTGATGGGCGATGCGGTCGCACAACCGGTCCTGCAAGCCGGCCAGATGCTGACCATTCTCGTGTTTCTCTTTATGCAAAGCTTTGCCTTTGGCGTTGCCGCCTGTGCGCTGATCCCGCTGCAGGCGTGGTTGATCCCCAAGCTGCAAAAGCAGATCAATCTGCTGAACAAGAAACGTGTAATCCAGATTCGCGCTCTTGCCGCTGAGATTGGCGAAGGCGCAGCAGGCGCCAGCACCCTGCGCACAAATGGCGGCTGGCGTTACCGGCTGGCATTGATCTCAGAACGTCTGGGGCGGCTATACGCGATCCGGTTCGAAATCTTCCAAAAGAAGTTTTTCATGAAGTTCCTCAACAACTTCATCGGCCAACTGACGCCGTTCTTCTTCTATTCCATCGGGGGTTATCTGACCATCACCGGAGAAGTCACGGTGGGCGCATTGGTCGCGGCCCTTGCCGCCTACAAGGATCTGTCCAGCCCTTGGAAAGAGCTGTTGGCCTATTACAACCAATCCCAGGACATGGCGTTGCGCTGGGAGGTGATCACCGAACGGTTTGCCCCGCACGGCATGGTTCAGGCAGAGTTGTTCAGCAGCGAACCTGGCGACATCCCTTCGCTGGTTGGTGACGTTTCCTTCGACGCCATCAGTGTTCAGGACGCTGACGGAAATCCGGTGCTTGAAGACGTCAGCGCGACCTTTGCCGAAGGCAGCACCGTGGCCATCACAGCGCCAAGCGACGAAGACCGCCGCGCTTTTGCCGAAGTGCTGATGCGCGAGGTTATCCCTTCTGCGGGCAAGGTCACCCTTGCCGGCCAGCCCCTTTCAGAGCTGCACCAAGCCGCCATCGCCAGACGCATAGGCCACGCCACCTCGCGTCCTGTGATGTTTCTGGGCAGCTTTGGCGACAACGTGGTGCTGCCGCTTCGACTGCGCCCTGATGACGACGCTGGCAATCTGTCCCCCTTGGGTCAGGAAAGTTTAAGGGCGGGCAACAGTACAGATGCTTCCGGGGCAGACTGGTTTGATCTGGCTGAAATGCAGATTGACGGTGAAACCGGACTGCGGGCGTGGTGGCTTTCGCTGGTAAAGGGAATGGAAATCGACCGGGCCATGTTCTTGCGCGGTCTCGATCAACGTTTTGACGCCGAAGCGCATCCCGAACTTGCCGCAGCCTTGGTCAATCTGCGGGACGAAGTTGGCGAAAAGCTGCAAGCGTCCGAACTGGTTGACCATGTGCATGTGTTCGACAAGGAACAGTTCAATCCGGCCCTGCCCGTCGCTGAGAACCTGATCTTTGCGACGCCAAAACAGGTCATCACACCCGCGCTTTTGCAAGAACAAACCGAATTCATGGCCCTGCTCGCCAAACTCGGCCTTGAACAGGACTTGCTGCAGCTGGCCGTCGATACTGTGGATGTCCTGCGCCAGACCTTTGGCGTTGATGGCACAGACCATCCACTGTTCCGTAAACTGGGGCTTGAACCTGCAACCTTTGAGGCCGCCGTCGATCTGCGCGCCAAACAGCGCGACGGTACCATTCTGGATTTCGCCGACAAGGCTGCATTGCTGGCCGTCACCTTTGCCATATCGGCTGAAAAACTGGGCTCTGCCTTTCCAGACAAGATCATCAATCGCGTGCTGGAAATCCGCAAGAGCCATGCCTCCGATTTGCAACAAAGCCTGTCGGAACTGATGAGCCCGATCACCGCTGACAGCCCCGTTGCCGGCCTCACGGTGCTTGAAAATGCGCTGTTCGGCAAGATTTCCGAAACCGCTGGTCCCCAAGGGGATGCCCTGCGCGCTGTGGCGGTGGATGCCTTATATGCCGCGCAGCTTGAAGGACTGGTGCTTGACCTGATCTTTGATCTCCCGCTGACGCTGGGCGGCACAAACCTGTCCGCGATGTTGACGGAAACGCTGGCTATCAGCCGCGCCACGATCAAGCGGCCGCAGGTGCTGATCCTCGATAATGTCCTGTCCAGCTTCGATGTTCCCACCCGCGCCGGACTTCACGACCGGTTGCGTGGTCTTTTGCCGGAAACGACAATCATCTGCCTGCAACCCAGCTTTGACGACACCAGCGGTTTCGACGCACAGTTTGTCCTGCAACAAGGGCGTATTTCGACACTCGCCACGGCCGCACCCGTGGACGCGGACGATACGGTCGGGGCTGATCTGTCGCGCAAATTGCGGGCCTTGGAACAAACCGATCTATTTGCAGGGCTTGAACGCAAGCAACTGCGCCTGCTGGCATTTAGTGCGCGTTGGTATCACGCCAAAGCGGGGGAGTATGTCTTTCACAAAGATGATGACCCCTCCAGCGGCGCCTATCTGATCACCGAAGGCAAAGCCGAGTTGCTGCTGCCTGTTGAAGGCAAGGACGATCTGTTGATCACCACATCCGGTGCGGGCAAACTGGTCGGAGAATTGGGCCTGATCCGCAATGAACCGCGTGCGTTGGACATGCGCGCCGCCAGCGCGTTGACCTGCCTGCGCATCGGCGCCGAAGAGTTTCTGGATGTGGTTGGCAGTGATGCCCGAACGGCCTACAAACTGCTACAGGTTGTCGCTGGCTATGTGTCCTAGGCCAGGCCACTGAACTGCGCCAGAGTGATCCCGGCCGCTTCCAGCTGTCGCCGTACGGACCCTGCAATCTGCACCGCCTCGGCAGTATCACCATGCAAGCAAATCGTGTCGATCCGCGTCGGGATGTGTTTGCCGCTTTGCGTGATAATCGCGCCCGCCCTGACCATCTCGACCATGCGCCCGCCCGCCAATTCGGCGTCATGGATCACCGCACCGGGCAAGGACCGGTCGACCAAAGTGGCATCGTCGTTGTAAGCACGATCCGCAAAAATTTCCCCTGCCCAGCCGCAGCCCAGCGTTTCAACCGCCTGTTGCTGTGCCGTGGCCGCCAAGACCATGATGATCAGATCAGGGTCCACACTCAGCGCCGCCTCATACAGGTCCCGCGCCATACCCTCATCCTCTGACGCCATATTTGCCATCGCGCCATGCAACTTCAGATGCCGGACTTTCGCGCCGACGAATTTCGCCATGCCAAGGGATGCACCCACCTGAAACCGCACCTGATTTTGCAAGGTGGCCCTTGGCACCGACATCCGGTTTCGGCCGAATCCGGCAAGATCCATGAAACCCGGATGCGCCCCGATCCCGACACCGTTCTGATGTGCCAATGTCATCGTCGCGGCCATCACATCCGCATCCCCTGCATGTCCGCCACAGGCGACATTGGCCGAAGTGACAATCTGTAACAACGCGGCGTCGTCGCCCATTTTCCAAGGGCCAAAGCTTTCGCCCATATCGGCATTCAGATCAACAGTCGGCATCGGTCAAGGCTCCTGTTCAAAAGGGTTCGCAGCGGCGGAAACGACGCCGCTGATCAGTTGGTAACTCAGCAGATTACGCATAAGGGCCGGATCGCGCACCAGCGGCGTCACCTGTGATGGCAAGGATTTCAACGCCGCAAGATACCGGGTTTGCAGGCTCACCGCTTCCTCCATCCCGACAAATTCAAAGGTTAGTGCGGCACCGGTTTGCGCCTGCGCCACCCGCGGCAAATCACAGGGCAGGACCGATCCGATCCGCGGATAACCCCCGGTGGTCTGGCATTCGTACATCAACACATAAGGCGCACCATCGCCGGATATCTGGATGTCGCCGGGCACGACAACCTCGGATACAATGCTTAGCTGCGCACCCGTGGCAAAACCGTCACCGTCATAATCCATCCGCACGCCCATCCTGTTGGCCCGGGCATCGCGGTGAAAGATGGTTGCGGTAAACCTGTCGATGGTTTTCGCATCAAACGAGGCTGTCTGCATCGACGCCACCAGCCGTATTTTCCCACCTCCGAAGCGGTCGGGTTTGGGCAAGGTCATTGCAACGATGCGCGATGTATCAGGGCCAAGTGCCAGTACATCACCGGTTTGCAAAAGTCCGCCAATCCCGCCTGCCAGATGACTGCTCTGCGATCCCATTACCGGCGGCGTGGCAAAACCGCCCCCGATATGAAGATAGCCGTAGCTGCCCCCACGTGCCCCGCCGATGGTCAGCTTAGCGCCTGCAGGCAAGAGGTGGCTGGCACCCCAAGCGAGCGCTTCACCGTCGACTTGCGTGGCCATTTCGGCGCCTGTGAACGCAATTCGAATATCCACATCACTGGTAAAGCTGCCACCACTGCCCGCCATCTCGATCGCGGCATGGGTCGGGGACTGGCCCAACAACGCCGCGCCTTCGAACAGCGCGCTCCGGTCAGCGGCCCCTCCGATGGTCAACCCTTGGGCCCGGTACCCGGGGCGGCCCTGATCTTGCAAGCTCAACGCCGGACCCGCCTGAACAATCGTCAGATGCCCCGTCATGTCAACGCCTCGCGGGTAGCGCCACCAAGACCGGATGTATCCTTGGCAAGGATCGCGTCATACTCAGCCCGGCTGATCGCGGGAAAGGTCAGCTCGTCCCCCGGCGACAGCGTGAAAGGCATGTCACTATCCGGGCGGAAGGTGCGAAATGCGGTTTGTCCGATATGACGCCAACCGGTAGGGGCCGCGTTGGTAAAAACAATCAACTGACGGATGGCAATGACCAGGGCACCTGATGGGACAGACTTGGTAAGCCCCTGTTGGCGCGGAATATTCCATGTCGGCGACAGCTCACCCATATAGGGCTGACCGGGGGCAAAACCGATCGTCAACACCCGCACACGCGAGGTCGAGATTTCCGTGATGGCCTGATCAGGGTCAACACCTGCAACCTCGGCAGCTTCCGCAAGCTGGGGGGCCAGATCGGTGCCGTAAAGCGTGGGAACATGCCACAAGCTGCGCCCGGACGGCAAGGCAGCCGCAAACCAGTCGTGGCTCTTCAAGAGGTCCTCAAGACGTTCTGTCATGTCCTCCGGCGAAGTACTGGCAAGGTCGACCTCCAGAAATGTAGAGACAAGCGACGTGCTGGTTTCCGACACCTCGGGCCAACCCTCGGCCTCGACCGCTGCGCGAAAAGCGAGGGCAGCGCGATTGGCGGGTTCTGACATTTCGCCGGCAAAGGTTACTAGCACACCAGACAGCCCGACACTGCGGATTTGCGGCCATTCAATCATCGCGCAGCGCCCATTTGTAAAGCCGTGGCAGCAACATCGGCGTCAGATACATCGGCAATTGCCAGCAGCCGATAAAGATCATCAACGGGGCCAAAACCTCGGCGGGCAGGGCCACCAGAAAAATCGCGATGTTGCGGTTGCCAGCCCCGATTGCCAGCGGTCCTGCAACCCCTCGCAAAGGGCTGCGCCGCAGGACAAGCAGCGTAAGAAGTTGCAGCAGATAGCTGATCGCAAAGGCCAAAACCGCCCATGTCAACACCGCTACCGGATCGCTTCGCAAAGCGGGGTTGAGCGCGGCCATGAGCCCCACGACGATGAAGGAAAACGCGAGAACCGAGAGGCCGTCGAGCGCTTTGATCTGGTTGTCGGTGGGTTGTGCAAAGAACCGTTTGCGCAGGGCAAAACCAAACCCCGTCGCCAGCACGATGACCGCCAGTAACTTTAGTGCGGCAAGGATGATGACAGCAGGTGGTCCCGCTTGGGGCAGAAACGCCAGCACAGGCAGGGCCGTAAGTGGAAACGCCGCCGTGCCCAGTACCAGAATTTGCATCATACGCCCCGCGTCCAGCCGCAGCATCAGCGCCAGATTGACGCTGCCGGTAATTGCAGGGGCGGCACAGGCCAGAACGATGGCCAGCGTTGCGGTCGTCTCCTGCACCCCTGCCAGCGTCAGCAGGCCCAGCAACACCAATGGTACAACCATCTGCAGGATCGCAACCGCACTTAGGCCCCACCGCAGATCTCCAACCGCCCCTCTCGCGGCGCTGTGCCCGATGCGCAGGGCCGTAACCGTCAGCAGGATCGCCACCATATGTGGCAACCAGGGCACCAGCATCGCGGCAAAGGCAGGCATGGCCAGACCGCCAATCAGTCCAAGGATCAGACAGGTACGCGCATGGGTCGAGGCAAGCCAGAGAATTCGGTGCATCAGCCATATCCTTAACCGGGCCCAGAACGCATGTTGTCAGGCAACCAGGTTGCAATCTCGGGGAACCAGATCAACACAAAAACCATCAGCACCATAATGGCAAACATCGGCAAGGCGGCGCGTGTGATATAGCCCATTTCATGTTCCGTCATGCCCTGAAGAACAAACAGGTTGAACCCGATAGGCGGTGTGATCTGCGCCATTTCGATCACGACCACCACGAAAATGCCGAACCAGATCAGATCAATGCCTGCGCTGCGCACCATGGGTTCAACCACAGCCATGGTCAGCACAATCGCGGAAATTCCATCAAGGAACATGCCGAGGATGATGTAGAAAATCAAAAGCGCCATCAGCAATTGAAATCGGGAAAGTTCCATTGCGGCAATGCCATCAGCCAGCGAACGGGGCAAGCCGGTGAAACCCATCGATAGTTTTAGAAACGCAGCGCCCGCAAGGATCAGCGCGATCATCGCAGAGGTGCGCGTCGCTCCCATCAGGCTTTCGCGAAAACTCTCCCAGGTCAGCGACTTCTGCAAAAGCGCAAGGACAAGCGCACCGATGACACCGATGGCCGCCGCTTCGGTCGCGGTGGCAAGACCAGCGTACATGGAACCGATGACAACAGTAATCAGGGCAAAGACCGGCAGTAGGAAACGCGAATTCGCCACTTTCTCTGAAAAACTCATGCCTTTCTCGACAGTGGGATTCCAGTCTTTCGACGTGAAGCTGACAAGGGCGACATAACCCATGAACATGCCGGCCAGCACCAGCCCCGGAAAAACACCGGCAAAGAACAGCTTGGTGATGCTCTCATTCACGGTCACACCATAGACGATCAGCGCCAGCGAAGGCGGGATCATCAGCCCGAGGGTGGCTGCACCGGCGAGGGTCCCGATCACCATCTTCTCGGGATAATTGCGTGCGCGTAACTCGGGGATCGCCATTTTTCCGACCGTGGTCAAGGTTGCCGCAGACGAACCCGAAACCGCCGCGAACACCGTGCAGGACACGATGTTGGTGTGCACCAAACCACCGGGCAAACGCGCCAGCCATGGGGAAAGACCCTTGAACATGTCCTCGGACAGACGCGTTCGATACAGGATTTCCCCCATCCAGATGAACAGCGGCAGTGCGGTCAAAGTCCATGAGGAGGAGGAGGCCCAGATCGTGGTAATCATCACGTCACCAACAGGGCGCGTGGTAAACAGCTCCATCCCGACCCAAGCAACGCCCATCAGGGCAAGGCCGACCCATACGCCGGTGCCAAGCAGCAAGAACAGGACGAAAAGAAACAGTGTAATGGCGTAAAGTTCTGTCATGGCTCTATTCCCCGTGACTTTCAATGGTATCGCGGACGATGCGATGATTGCCCTTCAGCAACACATGGATCAGGTTGTCGTTCAGCGCGATGGCCAACAGCCCTCCCCCGATCACCATCACCGATTGCGGAATCCACAGCAGGCTTGCATCCTGTCCCTGACTGACTTCGTTGAACTTCCAGGACCAATAGACGAACCAGTACGCGTAATAGGTAAAGTACCAAGCGATGGCCGTGCCCAGCGCAAAACACCAAATTTCCAGCAGGTACTTCGGACGGGGCGGCACAGCGTTTAACAGCACCGATACACGGATATGCGCCCCGCGGTTAAGCGCATTTGCGAAAGCAAAAAAGCTTGCAGCGGCCATGGCATAGCCTGCGTAATCAGGCGCACCCGAAAAGATTTCACCCGTCCAGCGGGCAATCATCTGGGCAACGATCAAAGACAGGATCGCAATCAGGCAAAGCGCGGCAAGCACACCAGCCGCGAGATAAAGAAAATCAAGAAACTTTCGTAGCGCGCCCATGGTGCCCCCCTTTGACAACATAAAAAACGGCCCCTCGAAAGGGGCCGCTTTGATTGACTTACTTCATCGCCTTAAAGCCGTCGACGATAGCGGCGCCGTCATCGCCCGCCGCTTCCAGCCATTCAGCAGTCATCGTCGCCCCGATCTCGCGCAGACCGGACATCAGCGTATCGCCGGCCGGACCAACGGTCATGCCCCCTGCGGCCAAACCGTCCATTGTGAACTGGGTATAATCCTTTGAGGCTTGCAAACCACGTGCAGACGCTTCGCTGGCGCAGGTCGTGATCGCCGTCTTGTTGGCATCAGACACACCGCCCCAGACATCGTTGTTCACCATGACATAGTTATACGGCAACCACGCATCGACTTCATAGAAATGCGACAGGCTTTCCCAGACCTTGCGGTCATAACCCGTGGCCCCCGATGAGATCATGGATTCTGCAACACCTGTCGCAAAAGCCTGTGAAATCTCTGCTGCCTCAATGGTGACGGGCAACATGCCTGTCAGCTCGGCCAGACGAGCGGTAGCAGCATTATAGGACCGGAACTTGATCCCCGCCATGTCATCGACGCTGTTCACTTCCTTATTGAAATACAGCCCCTGTGGCGGCCATGGCACGGCATAAAGCATGGTCAGGTTCTGTTCGGCCAACACTTCTTCCAGTTTTGGCTGGGCGGCTTTGAACAGCTTTGCACTGTCGTCAAACGAAGGGGCAAGGAAGGGGATGGAATCAAACCCGAACACCGTATTTTCGTTCTGGTGACCGGACAGCAAACGCTCGCCAATCTGTACCTGACCGGTCTGGATCGCCCGTTTGATATCAGCGCCTGCAAACAGAGAGCCGCCCGCGTGCACTGTAATTTCGATATCGCCATTGGTGCCGGCCGCAACGCAATTCGCAAACTCCACGCCATTTTCTGAATGGAAGTTGGATGCGGAATAGGCCATTGGCATATCCCACTTCTCGCCCGCCATCGCGGGCAATGCGCCACTCAGCGCCACAGCGGCAGTTGCCACACCGGTCATTAGTTTTGTTGTCAGTTTCATTGTCGTCTCCCTTTTGGTTTTTGGTCGTCGTTTCATCAAAGTCGTCTAGGAAAAGCGTTGCGGATGGTACGTCGCAAGATCGGTATTCACCTGCGCACCAGAGATCAGTCCGGCAACCAACCGGCCGGTTTTCGGACCCCCGGTCAACCCAATGTGTTGATGGCCAAAGGCGGTAAAAACCTTCGTTTCGCCAACCTGTCCAATCAACGGCAAACTGTCGCTGGTGGCGGGACGATGGCCCAGCCATTCGATTTCGGATTTGGCCTTGAGATTTGGAAATGCCTTTGCCGCATGGCGACGTAAGAATGCCAAAGGTGCTTTTGACGCACCGGCCTCAAGCCCGCCAAATTCCACAATACCAGCACAACGCAGCCCCTGCTCCATCGGAGTCGCGACAAATTTGCCACTGGCGATCATGGTCGGGCGCGATGGGCCGCCTGTCGCATCTTCGAACACAATGTGATAGCCGCGCTCGGCCTCCAAAGGCACGTTCAGTCCCAGCTTGGCCATCATGGGCTTCGACCAAACACCGGTCGCCAACACCACTTCGGTGCAAGTGATTGTACCTTGCGTGGTATGAACCGCCGACACCGCGCCGCCGCTCAGGTCAAAGTCCTTGACCTCGGCTTGCAATATCGTACCGCCCATCCCTTCAAACGCTTTCGCAAGCGCTTGAACATAGCCGCCGGGATTGCGGATGAACCCGTGGTTTTTCATGACCGCCATAAACGTCAGATCATTGCCCAACGCGGGTTCATAGTCGCGCAGATCCTGACCGTCGATCAGCATCGGTGTGAAACCGGCCTCTTTGCGCAGCGCCCAGGTATAGCTTTCGGCTTCAAAGGCGGCGCGGTTCGCGTAAGCAAAACAATAGTCACTTTCGGTAACCCAATCACCCAACCCCAGATCGTCACACAGGCTTTTGTGCTGTTCCACTGTGTCGCTGACAATCGGCGTCAGCCCGTGTGCGATGCGCCGCGTATCGGCGTCATTCGCGTGAGCCAGATACTTGCGCAGCCACGGTAGCAGTTTGGGCAGATAGCCCCAGCGCATGAACAACGGAAAATCCGGGTTCAGCAACATGCCGGGCGCTTTGGCAATAATACCGGGCGAGGTGACTGGCACCATCGCGCAGGCCGCCAATATTCCAGCATTGCCATGCGATGTACCGGTCCCCGGCGCGCCACGGTCAATGATCGTGACATCAATACCTGCACGGCGCAGCCAGATGGCGGTTGAGATGCCGACAATCCCCGCACCGATAACTGCAACATGGCGCGTCATCTGCGGCCCTCAAATCTATGATGGTTTTGCAAATTCGATTCTCCCCTGCGTCATCATGTCATGAAATTACCAAACATCAACAAAATGTTTACAAATTGTCATCGTTCCCGTTTTCCCTTGTCCCATACCCCTTTGCTGCGTCATGGTTTCGTATCAGCCAAAGGATTGATCATGCTGGAAAACAAGCAGGCACACTTGGGTATTCTGATGCTCGACACTCGTTTCCCGCGCATCATGGGGGATGCCGGAAATGCACAAACCTGGCCGTTTCCGGTGCATTATGGTGTGGTACGCGGCGCCACACCCCAAGCCATTGTATGCGATGACATTGAACCTTTCGTTCAGGCTTTTGTCGATGTGGGGCGCGATCTGGTTGCCCAAGGCTGCGGTGGCATCGCCACCACCTGCGGTTTTCTGGCGTTGATCCGCCCGCGATTGGCAGCCGCTTTGGGTGTCCCTGTGGCGGCCTCGGCGCTGGAACAAGCCGGACAAATCGCGGCCATGCTGGCACCGGGTCAACGGCTGGGCGTGCTGACAATCTCGGAAACGACCTTGACACCATCGCATCTGGCCGCCGCGGGCGTCCCGCAAGGAACGCCAGTTCAAGGTATGGAAGGCAGCAGCTTTGCCGCCTCGATCCTTGGCAACCAGACTACGTTGAACGTAAACGCCGCACGGCGGGAAATGGTAAGTGCCGGACAGGGCCTCGTGACACAAAGTCCATCCGTGGGTGCACTCCTTTTGGAATGCACCAACATGGTCCCCTATGCCGCCGACATCGCCCAAGCGACCGGTCGACCCGTCTTTTCGATCTACACCTATTTGCGGTGGTTCCACGCCGGACTAACCCCGCGCGGCTTCTAACGGGCGTCTTCCAAAATCAGGTCGCTGGCCTTTTCCCCGATCATGATCGCTGGCGCATTGGTGTTGCCCGATACGATCTCGGGCATGATCGAACAATCCGCCACGCGCAGCCCCTGAATGCCATGCACCCGCAACCGCGCATCGACGACGGCGTCAGCGTCGCCACCCATCTTGCAGGTCCCCGTCGGGTGATAAATCGACGCTGTATTGTTGCGGGCCCAATTCAGCGTGTCGTCATAGCTGTCGATATCCAGACTGGGATGGGGCCGGAACTCTTCGGATATCTTCGAGGTCAGCGGCGCATTGCGCGCAATCCGACGGGCGATATTGACACCAGCGACAATGGTATCGCAATCGGTCTTGGTGGATAGGTAGTTCGGAATGATCTTGGGATAGCTACGCGGATCGCCACTGGCCAGTCTGATCTCGCCCTTGCTTTCAGGACGCAACTGGCAAACCGACATCGTAAACGCCGAAAACCTGTCAGCGCCCTTTCCGGGGTTCTCTGCCGACAGGGGCTGGACGTGGAATTGAACATCGGGTGTTTCCAAATCATCGCGTGACTTGAGGAAACCGGTAGCGAGGCTGGCCGCCATGGTCATCGGACCCGTACGGAACATCGCAAACTTCAGGCCGATCTTGGCCTGCCCCCACAGGGACGACACTTCGTCATTCAATGTCGGCTCATGTGTCTTGTAGACCAGCCGCGCCTGCAGGTGGTCCTGCATGTTTTTGCCCACACCCTGCAGATCCTGCACGACCGTGATGCCATGTTCGCCCAGTTGTTCCGCCTCGCCAATACCCGACAACATCAACAGTTGCGGGGAATTGATTGCCCCTCCGGACAGCACAATTTCGCGATTTGCCGTCACTGTATGCTGCGTGCCGCTACGGTCTGTATAAACAACTCCAGTGGCGCGTTTGTCCTTGATCACGACCTTATCCACCTGCGCATGGGTAATAATCTGCAGGTTCGGGCGTTTCTTGACAGGATTGAGATAGGCGACCGCCGCAGAGCACCGCCACCCATTGCGCGAGGTCAGCTGGAAAAACCCAACACCCTCTTGATCTGCTCCGTTGTAATCCGAGTTGTACTTGTACCCCGCCGCCTGCGCGGCTGCGACCCAGGCATCGGTGATTGGCCGTTGGATGCGCATGTTGCTCACCGAAAGCGGCCCCTGATCACCGTGGTATTCATCAGCGCCGCGTTCGTTTTTCTCGGCGCGTTTGAACAACGGCAGCACATCATCCCAGCCCCAGCCGGTATTTCCCATCTGACGCCAGCGGTCATAATCCTGTGCCTGTCCGCGTACATAAAGCAGACCGTTCAACGACGACGATCCCCCCAGCACCTTGCCGCGCGGCCATTCGATAGAGCGGCCATTCAGCCCAGGATCAGGCTCGGTTTTGTAACACCAGTCCACTTTCGGATTATGGATCGTTTTGAAATACCCGACCGGAATGTGAATCCACGGGTTCAGGTCACGCCCTCCCGCCTCCAGCAAAATCACCTTGTTATTGGGATCGGCGCTCAACCGGTTTGCCAGAACACAGCCCGCAGACCCCGCGCCAACGACGATAAAATCGGCGTTCATCATAGATCTCTCCCCTTTGGTAAAGAAAATTCTATACAGAAGCAGGGTTTCACGCTAGTCTTTTTTGAAACCATAAGTCTCATTAATTGACAATCTACTTAAACTGGGAGAACGACAATGAAGATATCGGATAAATTAGGCGGCATCTCGCGACGCGATCTGTTCAGGGTGGCAGGCCAATACGGCATGTCCTCGACACTGCTGGCAGCGGGCAGCTTTGGGGGCGCTATGAGCCTTGCCAATCTGGCCAGCGCGGCAGAATCGTCCTACGACAAGCGCTTCAAGAAAGAAGCCAAGTTCACATTCAAGTTCGGTGCAGCCGGATTTAACGAGCGTAACCTATTGATAGAACGCGCAGGTTGCCTGGAATTTGCCCGCGACTTGGAAAGCCGGACAGACGGTGAAATTCGCGTCGAATTCATTGGCGACAACCAGATTTGTGGTCAGACATCCTGCGTTGAAAAGACCCAGCAGGGTATCGTCGACATCTATGCCGCGTCCACTCAGAACTCCGCGGGCGGCGCGCCTTACCTGAACGTGCTCGATTATGCCTACATGTTCCGTAACCGCGCAGACCAGTACCACTTCCTCTATTCGCCAGAATCAGCAAAGCTGCTGCGTGAACCCTATGAGAAGCGCCACGGGCTGAAATTCCTGTTCTCACATGCTGAACTGCGCGGCATTCAGTTGGGTCTGGCGTGGGAAGACAAGGAAACCGTGACATCCGTCGAACAACTGGCTGGTACAAAGAACCGCGTAACGGGCACCCAGTTGGGCCGAATCGCCATGGAAGCCATGAACCTGAATCCGGTGCCAGTGGCGTGGGAAGAAACCCTTGATGGTCTGAAGCAGGGCCTGATTGATGGCGCGGAAACATGGGCATCTGCGGTGGCCTACGCCAACATGTCACCGGTGGTATCCCAGTCGGTTCACCTCAACTTCTTCTGCGGTACGGAACACACAGCGATGTCTGCCAAAGCCTTCGACAGCCTGGGCGGTGAATTGCAGGATGCGGTGATGGAATCGTCCTACCTCGCACAGGTTCACGTACAGGCGGCCAACGAAGCGGCGCTTGTCAAAACTGTGGGACAGTCCGATCCACAACTGCCCGGCACGATCTTTGCGCAGAACAACGTGCGCAACGCATTCCTGTCCGACGCCGAAATCAAGAAAGCCGAAGAGATGTGTTCGCCCGAGTATCAGCCACAGCTGTGGGAAGAATGGCGCGAGCGTTTGAACGGCTGGTCCGGCGGTCACGACACCTACAAGGAAATCTACGACTCGGTACGCGTCCTGCCTGCTGATACACTGCCAGAGAACGTCGAACCCCGCCGCTGGTGGAAATCATAAATCGGCCGCATTAGGCTAAAGTAGGGGGCTGGTCTTCTTTCGGGGGCCGGCCCCTTTTGGCTTCGCCATCGGGAGAATGGCGCAGAGCAAACACATTTAGGGAGGTATTGGGATGTCGATTTGGGCCGAAGCGGGAGCCGTCATTCCCGCAATCTTTGCCGGGAGCGCCTGGAAAATGCGAGACGCGTTCTACACCGACGGGATGTGGATCGTTTGCTTTTTCATTACGTTGGTCGGGGGCATACTTGCCAACCAGTTCTTCAGAAGGCTGCCCTTTATGGACAAGCATCTGGAACGCGGCATCGCCGTTGCAACCTATCTGATGATTGCCGCGATCATTTTCTGGGGCGTCATTGACCGGTTTATTTTCTCAAGCCAATGGTCTGGATCAACCACGGTACCCCCCTTCCTGTTCATGATCATGGCCTGGTTCGGGTGTTCGTATAACGTGCGCCTGCGCACCCATCTCAGCTTTAGCGAATTTCGCGCCAAGATGAGTCCGACAGGCCAGATGGCCGCACTGACTCTGGATGGTGTCTTGTGGTTTGGCTTTTGCTGGATCGCCATTACAACGTCTCTGCGGTTCACCGCCTATTCGGCCGACAACTTCCAGCTGGTTGATGGCGTCGATAACACCATGAAGTGGTGGTTCTACATCACAGTGCCGGTTGCATTTACCCTTATGTCCGGGCGCGTTGTCGGCAACTGGTTGGACGACTGGAAAAACTACAGATCCGGAAATGAAATCATTCAAACAGCTGTTATCGGAGGAGAAGTCTGATGTCCGACGGAACATGGGTCACGCTAATCTCATTGGCTGTGACGATCTTCTTTATGCTTGGCACGCCGGTGTTGCTGGTCATCTTTTACTGGGTCATCGGGTGCAGCTTTGTGATCGGTCTGCCGCTGGATAACACCGGTAACGAACTGCTTAACGTCTTCAACAAGGGCTTTGCCCTTCTGGCGATGCCGCTGTTCATCCTCACCGGCGATTTGATCAACCAATCGGGAATCGCCCGGCGTCTCTCCGATTTTGCCTATTCCTGTCTGGGCTGGCTGCGGGGGGGGCTGGCCATGGCCGCCATCGCAGCTTGCGGATTGTTCGCCGCCATCTCCGGCTCGAACTCCGCGACCACGGCCACCATCGGTTCAATGCTACATCCTGAAATGGTGAAAGGCGGATATGACGAACGCTTTTCTGCCGCCACCGCTGCAGCAGGAGGCACGGTTGGTATCATCATTCCGCCTTCGATCATCTTTATCGTCTACGGATTTCTGATGAACCTGCCGATCTCGGAACTGTTCATTGCAGGCATCGTACCCGGTGCCTTGATGGTACTGGGCATGATGGCAGCCGCCTTTGTCATCTGCACGATCAACGGCTGGGGCTTCCTGATCACCCTGTCACCTTGGCGGGTGTTCAAAACTGCGGTTGGGGCATGGCTGGGCTTCTTTGCCATCGGTCTGGTGCTTTGGGGCATCTACACCGGTAAATTCTCGCCCACCGAAGCCGCCGGCGTTACCGTTGGTTTCTGTATCATTGTCGGCTTGATCTGCTACCCCATCAACAAGATGATGGGCAATGATCCCGATATGCCTGTGAACGAGAAAAGCCTTTTGTCGATGATCGTGGTCGAAGGGTATACCCTGCCGAAACTTCCGGCGGTTGTGTCCCGTTCGGCGCAGATTACTGGCATTCTTGTGCCGCTGATTGCCGTGTCCGTTGCGATGCAACAGGTGCTTTCATCGTTAGGGGCCAAGGAAACAATCGGCGACTTCGTGACAGGCATGGGCGGATATTACGCGGTGTTGTTCACTTCGATGGCAATTGTGTTTGTCACCGGCATGATCCTTGAATCCCTGCCGGTAACGATCATCCTCGCACCGATCCTTGCTCCGATTGCCGTTTCCGTTGGCATTGATCCGATCCACTTTGCGGTGATCTTTCTTGTTGGCGCCTCAATTGGGTTTATCACGCCGCCCTACGGACTGAATCTATACGTGGCTTCCGGCGTCACGGGCGTTCCTTATTTCCGTCTTCTGCGATATGCCACGATGTATCTAGTCGCCCTGATTTCCGTGTGGTTCTGTGTCGCACTGATACCGTCGCTCTCAAAGACTTTGCTACCGGGTGGCGGAATCTTTGAAATTCTGTCAGGTGGAGGCGGATAACGGTTCTTGCCTGGCGGCAAGCCCATCATGAAGTGAGACCTAAACAATGTCCGACGCACCCGACGCTGACAAAGCAATACCAACCAATTTGCGGTTGCTCTTGCTGCTGGAAGAAGTCGCGCGCGTCGGTATTCCCGTGACACCCACAGCCACGAACGAAGTGTTGGGATTGCCCAAACCCACCGTGCACCGGCTGTTCCATCGGTTGGAAGAAGAGGGATTTTTACAACGTGACATTGACGGGCGGTCCTATTCCGCCGGCCAGCGCCTGCGCAAGCTCTCGGCCAATGTCCTGTCATCATCGCGCATCCGCGTTGCCCGACTTGCTGTGTTGAACGCCTTGACCGATGACGTTGGTGAAACCTGTAACATCGCTACCGCCGACCGCGAAGGCATGCTTTATATTGATCGTGTCGAAACCAAATGGCCCTTGCGCATCCAACTGCCCATTGGCACGACCGTCCCTTTTCATTGCACGGCAAGCGGCAAGATGTATCTGTCTTCCCTGTCTGCGCGCCATCTGACCAAGTTTCTGTCTTCGGCATCCCTGGTCGCGCATACCGACAAGACGCTTACAACTCCTGATGCCTTGATGTCTGAAATCACGATCATCCGGGAACGCGGCTATTCAACCGACAACGAGGAGTTCATGGACGGTATGGTCGCCGTGGCCGTGCCGATCCGCGATGATCTAGGTCGATTGATGTCGACCATTTCGTTGCACGCACCGGATCAACGGGTCAGCGTGGCGGACCTCGAAAACCATCTGGACCGCCTGCGCGCTGCCGCGCATGACCTGTCAGAGATGATGCAGCGCTGAGCCGCGCATCCAGCCGTCCTCAAACGCGACCTGCGCCACACCGGCCAACCGTTTGATCCGCTCCAGCTCCGCTTCAAGTGCGGATTGCCGCGCCTTGCCCCAGCGGATTTTGCCCTCGGACCACAGCGCCCTGACCCGCAGCACGTTCTGGTCCCGAAACGCTTTCATATCAATGCGGCCGACAATCTGATCGCCCTGCAGGATAGGAAAGACATAATAACCAAAAGTCCGCTGCGGTTCGGGCACAAACACCTCGATCCGGTAATTGAACCCGAATAACCGCTCCGCACGTTTCCGATCGCGAAGGGCGGGATCAAACGGGCTCAGGATACGCAACCGGTTCGTCGGCATGACATCAAGCGCGGCATCCCCGTCCAGCCCGGGGCGCGCAAAGGCCAGCTTCACGCTGCCGTCTGCCCCGGCGATTTCCACCTGTTCCAACCGCCCTGCCGCCAGTTCTGTCTGGCACCAATGCCGCGCCTCTGCAGGTGTAATATGCGCCCAGAAAGCCGCCAGCTCGCCATGTGTCGCAAAGCCCAACCGCGCCATTGCCTGCGTACAACACCACTCGATTGTCTCGGCTTCGTCCGGCGCATGCGCGTCATCGCACAGATGTTTTTCCAAAACCCGCTCTGTCAGGTCATACCGCTTCTTAAAGCCGTCGCGCCCCACCACACATAACGCCCCGGATCGCCACAAATACTCCAGCGCTGTCTTGGACGGATGCCAGTCCCACCAGCCGCCCGATCCACGCGCCTCGCCTTTCCCGACATCGCCGGAACAGACAGGGCCTTCGGCCTTGATCTGGTCCAAGATCACCTGAAACTGCGCTTCGAACCCTGCGCGACGGTCCTTTTTCCAATGTCCCCGCAGCCGCTTGGCATCCCGTTGGCGGCGCAAATGCCATTGAGGATAAAACGCCATCGGGATCACAGCTGCATCATGGGTCCAATGTTCAAACAAGGCCCGTTGCTTTTCATAAAGCATCTTTAAGGCCGCAGGCCGATACCGGGGCCGCCGCGCATAAAGGATCAGATCATGCGCCCGCGCCACCGTATTGATGCTGTCCAATTGCACAAAACCAAGGCTGTCGATCATCGCCAGCAAATCATCCCCAGCCGCTGGCCCCTGAGGCACTTCTGACAGCCTGTGCCGGTCCAGAAACACACGCCGCGCCTGGGCATTGCTCAGCCGCAACACGCTAGCGACGTCGGCGCCGCAGCGTATCCCCGAAAGACAATGTCGGTTTCAAGGTCACGTTGTGCGGCACATCCGGATCCGGGTCGTCCAAGGTCTGGTTCAGAATGATCCGCGCTGCGGCCTGCCCGATCTCGATCCGGCAGGCATCCATCGTTGCCAACTGCCGCGGCAACCCCTGCAACAGCTCGACATTGTTAAATCCCGCTAGACCGATCTGACCGGGGATGTCGATGCCGCGATCAATCAGGTGTAACAACCCGCCCGCCCCGATCATATCATTGGAATAATACAGAAAATCCAGATCCGGTGAGCGCTCCAGCATCTCCTGCGTCATCTCGCGCCCCTTGGCCAGCGCCGATCCGCCGGAATAAAACGCTCGGTCCTCGATCTCCACTCCGGCCTTGGCCAGCGCCTCGGTAAAGCCTTCGAACCGCTTGCGCGCACGGTGGTCCAGCGGCATCTTGGTGCCCATAAACCCGATGTGCTCGTAGCCTTCCTTCAGGATCGCATTGGCCATCTCGCGCCCGGCACGGCGGTGCGAAATCCCCACCATCGCATCCACCGGCTTGCCATCGGTGTCCATAATCTCGACCACCGGAATACCCGCATTCGACAACATCGCACGAGTTGCCTCTGAATGCTCCAGCCCTGCGATAATCACCCCGGACGGACGCCACGACAGCATTTCGTACAGTACCCGCTCTTCCTTCTCGGGCATATAGTCCGTGACACCCACGACCGGTTGCAAGGGCGTATCCTCAAGCACTTGGTTTACACCATTCAACACTTCGGGAAACACCATGTTAGACAGCGACGGGATGATCACCGCCACCAGATTAACCCGTTGCGACGCCAGCGAACCGGCGATCTGGTTGGGCACGTAACCCAATTCCTTCGCCGCCGCCAAAACCTTGCTGCGGGTGGCATCAGACACGTCACCGCGGTTGCGCAGCACACGGCTCACGGTCATTTCCGATACCCCACAGGCATCAGATACATCACGAAGGGTAAGCGGACGTTTGGCAGGAGAGGTCAATTTGGACACCTTGTTTGTTCAGCTACCAGTTAGCGTGAACTGTGGTCTACGATCAAGCGTGGTGCAAAGCTGCATTGTGACGATGACAAGCCCGACGCGCTCGGTTAGACAATGCGGTGTGTGGTCCCGTAGCTCAACTGGATAGAGCAGCCCCCTCCTAAGGGGCAGGTTGCAGGTTCGAATCCTGCCGGGGTCGCCAAAAACAACAACCCGATCAGTCACACCCTATGATAGGGGCCACCCGAAAGGATCGACGCCGCGCGGTAAAGTTGTTCGGCCAGCATCACCCGCACCAGCATGTGGGGCCAGACCATCTTGCCGAACGACAGTTTATGATCTGCGCGGGCCCGCAGACCGGGGTCAAGACCGTCGGCCCCGCCAATCACAAACGCCACATCGCTACGGCCCAAATCCCGCCATCCGCCTAAACGATTGGCAAACTCGGGCGAGGTTTCGACTTTGCCCCGTTCATCCAGAACACAGATCAGCGCACCTGCAGGCACGGCGCGCTCCAGCAATGCAGCTTCTGCCACCATGCCGCCGCCTTTTTTATCCTCAACCTCGACGAGACGCGCAGGGCCCAGGCCCAAGGCCCGCCCCGTTCTGTCAAAACGTGTCAGATAATCGTCAATAAGGTCTTTTTCAGGGCCTGTCCGAAGACGCCCTACCGCGCAAATGTGAAATCGCATTGCGCGGCCCTAAAGATCAGTTTTGCGGGGATGCGACTTCGCCGCCGTCCATCCACATCTTTTCCAGCTGGTAGAATTCACGCACTTCAGGTCGGAAAACATGCACGATCACGTCGCCAGTGTCGATCAGGACCCAGTCGCCGATGTCCTTGCCTTCAATCTTGGGCGAGCGGCCGAATTCGTCTTTGACCTTCTGCGCCAGCTTTTCCGAGATGGCAGAAACCTGACGGGTAGAGCGGCCCGAGCAGACAACCATATAGTCGCCGATCTCAGTCTTGCCGCGCAGATCAATCTGAACGATATCTTCGGCTTTGTCTTCTTCAAGAGAATTCAGGATGCTAACCAACACAGCGTTGCTTGTGGTCATGTCAGAAGTACGCGCCATCAGCGCCGCCTCTGGTTTCGCATGCACGGATGCGTCAGTATGTAGTGACAGGACATTGTCCTCCTTTGGGCGCGCCGCCTTGCCCCCGGCGCTGGGGTTTTTCCCAATTTAGCAACACGAACCTGACAATTCAATGACAAGGCGGACCACTGTGTCATTACCGCCCGCTCTGCAGGGGCGACGGCACCGATCGCAATCCTCAGGAAGGGGCGCTTCAGGTGCTTTCCTGCAGCATCTCCCGCCATTTCGCGTCAATTTCTGCCAAGATCTTCATATTATATGCTCTCGGGTTGTTCGGATAGCGCCCATCCGGTGTGCCATAATCGAGAACACTTTCCTGCGCACGCAGCGCTGCGACCCTGTGCGGGTCTACGTCCGGTGGCGTAATTTCGCCACCCAGGGCGTCAGGGGCGGCAATCGGAAACAACAAGGATGATTCGCCTTGCGACAGGTTCACACAGGTACATCCCTGCGCCGCGGCAATCACCGCCAGACGGGCCGACTGCGCGCCCAGATCGCGCAGGGTGACGTCATCGCGCAACGGGTCCGCTGTGCCATTGCCGTAAAAATGGGTGGGGCCGGTGGCGGGGTAAACCATATCACATCCGACAAACGCCATCACCCGAGGGCGCAGCTGGGCCAGCGCCCAGTATCCGGTGGTAAAGGCCATCGTCGCGCCGGCATGGACAAACCCGCCAAAGAGGTTCTGCGCGGCAACAAAGGCATCCGCCTCAACCAGCTGCTGCTGCGGTTTCACCACAGGAGGCAACTTTTGTGCTGCAAAATCCTCAGGAAATACCAGAGCATCCCAATCCGGGCGTATTCTCCACGCGTTGTTGATCGCAATGATCTGGCCGAACCATGCTTTGGGCCACGCGCGGGCCACTGTCACATTGGGACCACTTCCCATGATCAGAACGACCTGTCTGGCCTGCACCATGTTTCGCACCCCACTCACACCGGCCTTACAGTTAGGGCAGGTCGTTTCCGTGACAAGCTATTGAGCCAAGGCATTCTTGCTGACCGCAAGCTTGCTGTCTTCCAACATCAGGACTTCGCGCTGCGGGAACGGAATCGAAATGCCGTTTTCCTGAAACGTGTCCCACAGCGCCAGAAACACATTACCGCGAATGTTGGTCAGCCCGCCCGTCGGGTCCTTGATCCAGAAGCGCAGGATATAGTCGACGCTGCTGTCGCCAAACCCGACGATATGGCAAACCGGCGGCTTGAAGTTCAGCACACGGTCAACCCCGTTTGCGGCTGCAACGGCCAGCTTGCGGACCTGATGCGGGTCATCGCCGTAGGCCGTGCCGAAATGGATATCCAGACGTACAAAATCGTCGGAATGCGACCAGTTGACCACCTGCCCCGTGATCAGATCTTCGTTCGGGATCAGGTATTCCTTGCCGTCGCGTGTCACCACTGAGGCATAACGTGCGCCCAGCGTCTGGATCCAGCCAAAGGTTTCCCCCAGCGATATCACATCCCCGGGCTTGATCGACTTATCCAGCAGGATGATCACGCCCGAGACAAGGTTCGACACCACCTTTTGCAGCCCGAAACCAAGGCCGACACCAATAGCACCGGACAACACGGCAAGGCCCGTCAGGTCAATGCCCACGGCTTTCACGCCCATGTAAAACGCAACACCATAAAGCGCCAGCTGCACACCCTTGACGGCCAGCACCTGCATCGAGGGGCTGATGTCCTGGTTCTTTCGGATTGTACTGGCCGTCGCCTTGCTGGCGAAACGCGCGATCATCAACAGCGCGCTGATCACAACCAAAGCGGTAATCAACGTCAGAACCGAAAGCCGGAATTCGCCCAACTCCAGCGCGATATTATCAAGAAATACGGCAACATCAGCAGAAAGGTTCAGCAAATACAGCGTGGCATAAATCCACAAGGACCACCTGACCAGCCGCCTGAGAAACCGGTCATGCACCAGCTGCGCGGCAAAGGCAGTACCAACCCAAACGGCCGTCAAAGTCGCGGCCAACCCGATCAGGTAAGATCGCGATGGCCATGTGATGTTCTGCATTACAAAATAGACGGCACTGGCCAATAGCGCGAACAGGATCAGGCCCAAACGCTGCTTGAGCTGTACAATGAACCGCAGCTGCCATTTGGCCCACCCCTCCCGAGAGCGGACGTAACGCTCCAGCAAAAGCACGCAGCGCCCGTGCATCAACCACGCCACCAACGCCAGCCCGATGACAATGAACACCTGATTTTGCCGCCACCCGGGGGCGATAACACCAATCAGAAACGCCTGAGCAGAAATCCAGAATCCGTCAAGCGTGGCAAGAAAATCGGCAAATGGGTCGGTTATATCGTTCATGCACGTACCTCGCTTCTGGAAAAGTCGCAGAACAGGCCAGACCGTGCAACCCTCCTTCCACGCGCCCGTTTGCCTCGGCTCGACCAACGCTTGCAGCGCCGCAGGCAGAGGTGTATTCCAACCCCCATGAAACGGATCATCAACATCGGCGACCGCGCACGCCTGCGCGAACGCTTCTTCGGGGCCACAACCACGGTGCTGGCCCGACTATAAGCACGCCCTTGCGGCCCCCTGCCGCACACCGACAGCCAAATCAATCCTATATACGGGAGTGGACCCATGTCCCCCAACTCTGCCTCCAAAACGCTTTATGATAAAATCTGGGATGCGCACCTCGCGCATGAAGCCGACGACGGCACCTGCCTTTTGTACATCGACCGCCATCTGGTCCACGAAGTGACCAGCCCACAGGCGTTCGAAGGGCTGCGCATGACGGGTCGTACCGTACGCGCACCGGATAAAACCATCGCCGTACCGGATCACAATGTGCCTACCACGCTGGACCGCGCCAATGCAGCGACCATGACCGAAGACAGCCGCATTCAGGTCGAAGCACTCGACAAGAACGCCAAGGACTTCGGCATCCACTATTACCCTGTATCCGATGTCCGCCAAGGCATTGTGCATATTGTTGGCCCCGAACAGGGCTGGACCCTGCCCGGCATGACAGTTGTCTGTGGTGACAGCCACACAGCAACCCACGGTGCTTTTGGCGCGCTCGCCCACGGCATCGGGACATCAGAAGTGGAACATGTTCTGGCCACGCAAACGCTGATCCAGAAGAAATCCAAAAACATGAAGGTCGAAATCACCGGCAAACTGCGCCCTGGCGTAACAGCCAAGGACATCACCCTGTCCGTGATCGGCGTCACCGGCACGGCAGGCGGTACCGGCTATGTCATCGAATATTGTGGCGAAGCAATCCGTGACCTGTCGATGGAAGGGCGTATGACCGTCTGCAACATGGCCATCGAAGGCGGCGCACGTGCCGGCTTGATTGCGCCCGATGAAAAGACCTTTGAATACTGCATGGGCCGTCCCCACGCGCCAAAAGGCGCCCAATGGGAAGCGGCGATGGACTGGTGGAAGACGCTCTATTCCGATGACGATGCGGACTGGGACAAGGTGATCACCCTCAAGGGCGAGGACATCGCGCCTGTCGTCACATGGGGCACCTCGCCCGAAGACGTGCTGCCGATCACCGCAAACGTACCTTCTGCGTCCGATTTCAAAGGTGGCAAGGTCGAAGCGGCCCAGCGCTCGCTCGACTATATGGGTCTGACCGCCGGTACACCTTTGGCAGATGTTGAAATCGACACCGTTTTCATCGGTTCCTGCACAAATGGCCGGATCGAAGATTTGCGCGCCGCCGCTGAAATCCTGAAGGGCAAGAAGAAGAAAGACGGCATCCGTGCGATGGTCGTTCCCGGCTCCGGTCTGGTCCGCGCACAGGCCGAAGAAGAAGGCCTGTCCGACATCTTTATCGAGGCCGGTTTTGAATGGCGTCTTGCGGGATGTTCCATGTGTCTGGCGATGAACCCCGATCAGCTGGCCCCTGGCGAACGCTGTGCCGCAACGTCGAACCGCAACTTCGAGGGCCGTCAGGGGCGTGGCGGACGCACACACCTGATGTCACCCGCAATGGCAGCAGCAGCGGCGATCACCGGCAAACTCACGGATGTACGGGACCTGATGTAACTCTGGCCGAACATTGCTGCATCGCAGCGGTGTACAGGGGGTGTACGCAAGGTGTACGCCTGACACCCCCCGGCAGACCATCAAAGCCCACCACATCTTGTGGCTCAAAATTAGGAGTTCTTTAACATGAACAAATTCGACAAACTGACCGGCATCGCGGCCCCCATGCCCCTGATCAACATCGATACCGATATGATCATCCCCAAACAGTTTCTGAAAACCATCAAGCGCTCCGGCCTTGGGGTGAACCTGTTTGACGAAATGCGCTATGATGACGACCGTAATGAAATCCCGGATTTCGTGCTGAACAAACCGCAGTATCGCGAAGCGCAGATCCTTGTTGCGGGCGACAACTTTGGCTGCGGATCGTCACGCGAACACGCCCCTTGGGCCATCGCGGACTTTGGCATCACCTGTGTGATTGCACCCAGTTATGCTGACATCTTCTACAATAACTGCTTTAAAAACGGCATCTTGCCCATCGCATTGCCTCAAGAGCAAATCGACGTATTGATGAAAGACGCCGAAAAAGGTGCTAACGCACGGATGAGCATCGACCTCGAAGCGCAGACCGTCACGACCTCGGACGGCGAAGTTTTCTCCTTCGAAGTCGATACATTCAAAAAGCACTGCCTGATGAACGGTCTGGATGACATCGGTCTGACCATGGAGAAAGCGGCCTCGATCGATGCTTTTGAAACCGCCGCGACCCAAAGCCGTCCGTGGGTCTAACCCATCCTTAGCGCCACAATGCTAAGTTAACGCTCGATTGATACGAAACTTGTGGGTGCCAGCACGGCACCCACAACATCTTGGGCCGCGCCTTTATTTCGCCCTCAAATAGATGCAAGAACGCACCACCCTCACCTTCAAATCGCCTCACCGTTAATGGATGTTTAACCAGTGGCTTGAGAAACAAGGCGAAAGAAGGCACAAATTGGGCAGAAATGAGGCAGGCCTCCACTTCCCTGGAGGCGACAAGTTGGGACAAGTACGCGGCATGTATCGCGTCTGGCCAGTTTGGAAGGGTAAAGTAGTGATAGGACGAATGACAGGCGCGGCGACGCGCAGCCTGATGGTGGCTGTATTGATCGCGACACCGGCACTTCTGTTGCCCGGCGTGGCGAGCGATTCAACGCAAATCACTGTTCTTGTGGCGTTTCTTGCGTCTTTCCTGACCTTCGTCGAATATAATTCCAACTTCCCCAGCATTCTCGAGTTTCGCGATGCGCCGCCGTTCAACCGGCTTAGATTTGCGGCACTTGCAAGCACCGTTCTGCTGCTCAGCCTGATCATGAAGGGCCAGACGGAACCGTCGTCGCTGACGACAGGCCTGACATCGGCGGGGGTGATTCTCGGCAATGCCATCGACTTCCCCTATTCCCCTGTCCGCCTTGTGGTGCTGATGTTGCCAACAGAAGTGGATGCGACGCTGGTATCATGTGTCCGGACAGCCGCCGGCATCGCTTATCTTGTCTCGCTCATCTCGATGATTGTCTTTCTGGTCATGGTCCGGGTGATGGGTTGGCCTGCCCGTCAGGGTGCATTCAATGTATGGGTGAACCTGCCATTGTTCGATCCAACCACCGGTGGCGACGTTGTCGTGCGTCTTCAGCGGGACGCCCGCATCAATATCGTACTGGGTTTTCTCCTGCCGTTCGTGATCCCCGCAGTGGTCAAAGCGATGGCTGATCTGATAGGCACTATATCATTGCAAAACCCGCAAACGATCATCTGGACACTCAGCGCATGGGCCTTTCTTCCTGCAAGCATGATCATGCGCGGCATCGCCATGGGCCGCGTCGCCGAGATGATCGGGGAAAAGCGCCGTCGCACCTATGCCAACGCCGAAGCCGAAGATGGTTTCCAAGCGGCCTGATCGCGCTTTGCCTTGCCTTCTTTGCCACCCTTTGTCCCGCTGACACTCTGCGCGTCTCTACCTATAATACCGAGCTGTCACGCAAGGGTCCCGGCCTGCTATTGCGGGATGTGACTGCCCGCAAGGAGCCGCAAGTGTTGGCCGTGCTGGAACAAATCACCACAGCTGCGGCGGATGTGATTGTCTTGCAAGGCATCGACTATGACCTGCAAAACCTCGCGCTCGCGGCTTTGGCTAACACGTTGGACTATCCCTACTACTTCGCGGCGCCGCCAAATGCGGGTCTCATGACCCCGCTGGATCTGGATGGCGACGGCACATTGGGCGCGGCGGCGGATGCTCAGGGCTATGGCCGGTTCTTCGGTCAGGGCAGCATGGCGTTGCTGTCAAAACACCCCATTCTTGCTGACGAGGTACAGGATTTCTCGGCTTTATTGTGGCGTGATCTGCCCTTGGCATTACTGCCTGAAACAGACGGCCAACCCTTCCCCAGCGCCGAGGCCCAAGCGATCCAACGCTTGTCGTCACATGGCCATTGGGCTGTTCCCGTCCAGCATCCGGATTTTGGCCGTATCACCATCCTGACCTATCACGCCACCCCACCGGTCTTTGATGGACCCCAGGATCGCAACGGCAAGCGCAACCATGACGAAACCGCGTTTTGGACGCAGTATCTTGATGGCGCATTCGGACCGGCGCCTGCCGACAAATATATCCTGATGGGCAATGCCAACCTTGATCCGAGCGCTGGTGACGGAATTGGCCGCGCGATGACAAACCTCCTCACCGATCCGCGCCTGCAAGACCCCCTGCCCGACCAGCCCACCGTGATTTTCACCCAAACCGGCCCGATGCGCGTTGACTATGTTCTGCCCTCCGTCGACTGGCGCGTGACGGCGGCCCGGATTGCCCCCGCAGATCCCGATGCCAGCCGTCATTCCCTTGTCTGGGCTGACCTGACGCGCTAGCCGTTCTTGACCCATCGGCCCCATCGCGCTACGCCCCGATAGATATTTTTTCTCAAGGAGCGCCCCATGGCCAACCCAACCCTTCTTATCCTTGCCGGTGACGGCATCGGCCCCGAGGTCATGGGCCAAGTGACCCGCATCATCGACTGGTTTGGCGCCAAGCGCGATCTGCCCTTTGATGTGGAACACGACCTTGTCGGCGGCGCCGCCTATGACAAACACGGAACCCCGCTGCATGACGACACAATGGCGCGTGCGCTTGAAGTCGACGCCGTGCTGCTTGGTGCCGTGGGTGGTCCCAAATATGACAACCTTGATTTCGCGGTTAAGCCCGAGCGTGGCTTGCTGCGCCTGCGCAAAGAAATGGATCTGTTCTCAAACCTGCGCCCCGCTCAATGCTTTGACGCGCTGGCCGACTTCTCCTCGCTCAAACGCGATTTGGTTGCGGGTCTTGATATCATGATCGTGCGCGAACTGACCTCGGGCGTGTATTTCGGCGAGCCGCGCGGCATCTTCGAAGAAGGCAACGAGCGCGTTGGCATCAATACCCAGCGCTATACAGAATCCGAAATCGACCGCGTCGCACGGTCGGCGTTCGAGCTGGCCCGCCGCCGTAGCAACAAGGTTTGCTCGATGGAAAAGGCCAACGTGATGGAATCCGGCATCCTGTGGCGCGAGGTCGTGCAAAAGGTACACGACGAAGATTACCCAGATGTAGAACTGTCCCACATGTACGCCGACAATGGCGCAATGCAGCTGGTGCGTGCGCCCAAGCAGTTTGATGTGATCGTCACCGACAACCTGTTCGGCGATATCCTGTCCGATTGTGCCGCGATGCTGACAGGTTCGCTTGGCATGCTGCCGTCTGCGTCGCTTGGCGCACCAAACGCCGATGGCCGCCCGAAAGCGATGTACGAACCTGTGCACGGCTCTGCGCCTGACATCACCGGCAAGGGATTGGCGAACCCGATCGCCTGTATCCTCAGCTTTGCCATGGCGCTGCGCTATTCCTTTGATCATGGCGACGAGGCCACGCGGCTTGAGAAAGCCGTTGAGAAAGTCCTTGCTGATGGGGCCCGCACTGCGGACCTGATGGGGCCAGAAGGCGGCACACCGATCAGCACCACGGAAATGGGCGACCTGATCCTTGGCGCGCTCGACGCCAGCCTCTAAACTCGACCTCTTTTCCAGACACGCAACAGCCCGCCGGTCTTCCTTGATCTGCGGGCTGTTTGCGGTAACAGGATGGCTTGACATCCCCCCTTCGTTCTTCGCAGGATCAACCCTCGTAAACGGAGGCACCCCATGACCCATATCCTTGCTATCGACCAAGGCACGACATCGTCGCGTGCACTGGTTTTTGATGCAAACATCAAGGTTGCCGCCACTGCGCAGCAGGAATTCCCCCAACATTTCCCCCATAGTGGCTGGGTGGAACATGATCCGCGCGACCTGTGGGCCACCACAGTGCAAACCTGCCAAGACGCGATTACAAAAGCGGGCCTAAGTGCAGCCGACATCACCGCCATCGGCATCACCAACCAGCGTGAAACAACTGTTGTCTGGGACGCACAAACCGGCGAACCGGTCTATAACGCCATCGTCTGGCAAGACCGCCGCACCGCCGATTTCTGTCGCTCATTACGTGACGCAGGGCATGACACAATGATCAATGCTAAGACGGGTCTGCTGGCCGATCCCTATTTTTCAGGCACCAAGCTCAAGTGGATTCTGGATAATGTCGAGGGCGCAAGGGAACGCGCCAATAAGGGCGAGCTGTTGTTCGGCACGGTCGACAGCTTCCTGATCTGGAAGCTGACCAACGGGGCGGCCCATGTCACCGACGCCACCAATGCCGCGCGCACGCTGCTTTATGACATTCACAATGGCCGGTGGAGCCAAGCCATCTGCGAGCTGTTCGATATCCCGATGCAGATGTTGCCCGAAGTGAAAGATTGCGCTGCTGATTTCGGCGTTACCGCTGCCGAACATCTCGGGGCCGCCCTGCCCATTCTGGGCGTTGCCGGTGATCAACAAGCGGCCACCATCGGACAAGCCTGCTTTAAACCCGGCATGTTGAAATCAACCTACGGTACCGGGTGTTTCGCCTTGCTCAACACCGGTGACACCCCTGTGACATCGTCCAACCGTCTGCTGACCACCATCGCCTATCAGCTCGACGGCAAACCAACCTATGCGCTGGAAGGGTCGATTTTTGTCGCCGGCGCCGTGGTGCAATGGTTGCGCGACGGGCTCCGGATCATCGGAAACGCCGCCGAAACCCAAGACCTTGCCGCCAGCGCCGACCCGCAGCAGAACGTCATAATCGTTCCTGCTTTTACCGGACTTGGCGCACCCTATTGGAACGCCGAATGTCGCGGTGCGGTTTACGGGCTGTCACGCAATTCCGGCCCCGCCGAATTCGCCCGTGCGGCCCTTGAAAGCGTTGGTTTTCAGACCCGTGATTTGCTGGAAGCGATGCGTGCCGATTGGCAGGGCCACGGGGCAGATGCCACATTGCGCGTTGACGGAGGCATGTCTGCCAACAACCGTGCGATGCAGTTCCTTGCAGATATCATCAACGCCCCTGTTGACCGCCCGCAGGTTCTGGAAACCACGGCGATGGGGGCTGCTTGGCTGGCGGGTCAAAGGGCAGGGCTTTACCCCGACATGCAGGGCTTTGCCGAGAACTGGGCAGTTGAGCAGACGTTCACCCCCGACATGAGCGCCGATCTGCGCAAACAGCGATACGATGCCTGGAAACGCGCCGTTCAAGCAACAATGGCAGTCTGAGCAACGCAACGGCCAAAGCGGGTGTTTTTGATAGGGTCGGGTTCAATTTTGGACCGACAATTGACAGCCATCCAGCTTCATCCGCGCAACATGTCGGTGGCCGATCTGGATAAGTTGCCTAACGGCCAAATGCACAGCAAGGCGTCGTGGCGGCGAGCCATCTCACACAGTCGTCCCTCAAAAGATATTATTCAAACGCCAGTTCCCGTTGCACCCATCCCGGCTTTGAAAATCGCGGCCTCGCGTGCCTTCAGGCAATTTCGGGCCGTGCAGCCCTGCGCAGAACTGTTCCACCGCAGTTCAGGAAAAATCGCGAACAATTCTTCGCGCGCCTCTACGGAAAGTACATCCAAACCTGTATCACTGGCGTAAAAGCTCTCTGCGGCCTGGCCATCTGCATAAACAACCTCGTGCCGCTCGAACATGATATGGATGTAGGTAACCTCGTCGCAGTATTTTTGCCGGACTGTCGTCCCGTTGATCAGAAACTTTGCTGGAATCAGGACTTCGGTTTCGCCAAAACAAAGCTCGGCCTGATATCCGGTTACCAATACCCTGTGTTGCGGCGAGACAAGAAGCGGACGTTTGGCACCGTTCAGCACACCCTTCTCAAAAAGAATGGGCGCCAGTCTGCCGCCCCCGGACACCACGCGTTTTCCAATCCATCTTATGGGCTGAAACCCGTGGTCTTCGGTTAATACCCGATCACCGATTTCCAGCGTTTCAATGGGGCGATACCCCGTTTCCGTCAGGATGTTGGCGCCTTTGGTAAAACATACGACGCCGGTGTTTTCCACCGTCAGGCTGGAACTGTCAGCGGAAGCCCCTTGCAAGGTCAGAGACCCGGCGCCGAATTGGGTATTGTCCGAATAGTCAGCCGCATTTGACTGGTTGAGAATGCCGTCATCGGCTTGGTCCGCATGAAGCTCTGCGATATTGTCGTAGTAGCCGGACAGATCAACGAAATCGTTGTTCGATCCATCGCCGTCAGCAAGGGTGCCGGTTGCCCCGAAATTGAAGTCGGAAATCGTGTCGTTCCCGCCGCTGATGGCAAATATGTCATTGCCGCCATTGCCGGTCAGGATATCGTTGTCTTCCCCACCGTCGATCGTATCATTTCCGGCCCCTCCAAAGAGGCTGTCATCGCCCGCGCCACCCGAAACAAGGTCGTCCCCAAGGCCGGCAAAAACCGTATCGTTCCCCGCACCTGCGTCGATGCTGTCGGCATTGGTGCCCGTTTCATTGTCACCGGCATCAACCCTGTCGCCTTCGGGATCATCGGCATAACCGGCATCAATCAAATCATCGCCTACGCCGCCTTCCACGACGTAATCCACCGCCCCGGCCACACCAGGAATCCCGATGCTTTCCAGTTCTGCAGGACTGTCAACTTGGCTTGATAGAACCCCCACAAGCGTGATGCTTTCGCCGCCGGGAAAAGTCAGGATTGCATCGCCGGTACCGTCACCGTTCGTGTCGCTCACAACCACATCGTCGGTGGTAACGGGCGTTGTGCCGCCGTCGCTTGTCAGGCCAAACACATCCAACTGGTCGTTGGTGGTGCCGTCCCCACTATCTGTCAGATCAAAGGCCTGCACCCGATCCGATCCGGAACCATCCGCCAGAACGATTGTGTCGCGGCCACCACCCAGAACGATGTTCTCGATCTCGAAAAATCTGGCGGTGTCCGTCCCGTCACTGACTGTCCCTGTTTCCGCGTTTGCGTCGCGCAAATCAACGGTTGTCGCCGTGGTGACAAGGCTCAGGTCCAGCGTATCACCAACATCTTCATCAAGGTTGCTGCCGTCGATGGTGTCGGCACCAAAGTTATCCTCAAGGAAGAACGTGTCGTCATCGCCCGAGCCGAACATTTCGTCATTGCCAATGCCGCCATAGATCAGGTCGTCGCCGCCCTGACCATCCAGACTGTCATTGCCCGCACCGCCATAGATCGTGTCGGTACTGATCGAATACCCGCCCACAACAGTGTCGTCACCGTCGCCCGCATAAACAAGATCGCTGTCGTTATCGGCATCAATAAAATCATTGCCTGCGCCGCCTTCGATGGTGTCATTGCCGTACCAGCCCTCAAGCCAGTCATTGCCATCGCCACCGCGAATAAGGTCATCTTCGTT
This sequence comes from Sulfitobacter sp., assembly GCA_049794055.1. Classification (GTDB taxonomy): domain Bacteria; phylum Pseudomonadota; class Alphaproteobacteria; order Rhodobacterales; family Rhodobacteraceae; genus Sulfitobacter. The sequence continues at coordinate 51,636 of JBARCL010000110.1, read as the reverse complement.
ACCGCCGTTAAGGAAGTCGTCGCCAACTCCGCCATCCAGCGTGTCGTTGCCGTCTTGTCCCCAAAGCGTGTCATTGCCCTCGCCGCCGGTCAGTTGGTCCGCGTCCGCACCACCATCCAGACTGTCGGCCCCATCGCCGCCCAGCAATGTGTCTGCGCCGGCTTCTCCGAACAGGGAGTCGTTGCCAAGCCCCCCAATAACATAGTCGTCGCCGGTTTCGGCATAAACGATGTCGTCACCCGTTCCCGCATCAACCGTGTCATCGCCAACGCCCGAACCGATGGTATCATCACCGCCACCTGCCTGGATGCTGTCATCGTTCGACCCGTCGGAATGGTCATTGTTGTCTACCTGATCGCCGTCAGGATCACCGCCGTACCCGGGGTTGATCAATTCACCCGCTTCGGTGCCCTCGACGATGTAGTCGGGAACAGCAGGTTGCGGAATGCCGAGGGCCGCCAGTTGGGCCTGACTGGAAACATCAGAGACACCCACGCCCAGAAGCGTGATGCTTTCGCCGTTGGGAAAGATCAGGATTGCATCACCCGTCCCATCGCCGTTGGTATCACTTACCACCACAACATCGGTCGTGACGGGCACACCGCCACCATCGGTCAGGGCCGTTACATCAACCTGATCGTTACCGGAAAACACCCCACCACCAAGCGCGGTCGGAACTTCGAAGCCTTCAATGGTATCGTTGCCAAAAGAATTCGTCAGAACCAGCGTGTCATTATCACCGTCCGTTGCCGAGAAATCCTGTGTTTGACCCATCGCGATGATGTCGTTTCCACCACCGCCCGAAAGTGTATCCGCACCTTCGCCACCATCGATAATCTGCTGGATATTCGAGGCCGACGCATCAATCGAGTCGTTGCCCTGCCCCCCAAGAACATGTTCAATTTCCGAGAATGTCACAGTGCCTGTGCCATCGCTCATCGTACCGGCCTCATTGCCGGAAAACACCACTGTCAGGTCATTGACGGATTCATGTGCGTTTAGCTTGTCACCACTGTTTGTGGCAGTGGTATCGTTCAACTCTCCGCCGATAACCGTGTCGTTGCCGGTGATGGTTGTGTATTCAAAGGTGTCCCTGCCCTCGCCACCCACAGCAAAATCATCGCCCGCGCTATCCGTGATAATGTCTTCACCGTCACCACCCAGAATGGTATCATCGCCAGCACCGGCCCTGATCGTGTCGTTACCAGCACCCGCAACAATGCTGTCATTATTATTGCCGGCACCGTTGTCGTTGTTATCAACCTTGTCCCCTTGGGGATCATCGGCGTAAACACCATCAATCAGGTCATCGTCTGCGGTTCCCTCAACGATGTAGTCGGCGGCGACCGGCACGGAAAACGAAAAATCGCTCAGCCCTGCACCGCCGGTTTGGGTGCCATCCGGTCCAACATCATAGGTGATGTCCACCGCTGAAACCCTATGTCCGGTGATATTGATGCCGATGTTTTCGGCAATGTCATTGTCCGCCTCAATGACAACAAAACCGTCAGCGTTCATATAGACAGTTACATCCGTAACGCCGGTCAACCCTGCAATAATATCCGCCGCCGGGATCAGGTCGCCATTTTCATCATATAGGGCAAGCGTAAATTCATCATCATAGGTCGTTCCCGACGAACTGACATGTTCCAGTGTAAACGACAGATCCTCAACCGGATTTGAAAAAGCATAGTTTGCGGTGATGGGGGCGGAAATGAAGGCAGCGCCAAATTCCGAAACCCCTGTTCCGTTCGCCGTTGCGTCCCAAGCGTTTGCAGTAAAGCTGGCAGAAACAGTTGTGCTGTTAATCCCGTCAGAGATGACCGTCGATCCGTCTTCCGCAAAGCCTGTACCGCTGTTGATCCAAACCGCATTATCAAGAATAGCCATAATCCAAACTCTCTTTCGGCGTTTCGAAAGCCCTAAATCCACGTCTGTTGCCATCCGGCCCACGCAGGTGGCACCGGACGAATTTCATTAATAGGGGTCGGTTAAACGCGATCTTCTTGTTCCAAACGGGGCGGAACTGGGGTGTAAGCGGGACATTCACTTCACCGGTAAGGCATTGCCCCTCAGCAACCTTGATTTGAAAACAGCCTGCTTGCCTAGGGGCAGGGCCCTAAGGCATTTCAGTACGACAAAGTGCCGATCTGTGATCTTTCCCCGCCCGTCATGGCCGTGCAATCGTCAGATCGCACCCTTGCCTGCGGAGCCTGGAATGCATGTGCTGACGATCCTTGATCATCCTGATCCAACCTCTTTCAGCGCCGCCATCGCCCGTCGCTTTAACGCCGGCGCCAAAGCTGCGGGTCATACGGTTGAACTGGCTGATCTTCATACAGAAGGTTTTGACCCGCGCTGGCGCATGGCCGATATCTAAAATGACGAAAATGCGAAAACACCTCCGGATGTGCAGCGCGAACAGAAACGGATAGCACGTGCTGATGCGGTTTGCTTTGTTTTTTCGCTGTTCTGGTGGGGCATGACCGCAATGACCAAAGGCTGGGTCCTGCAGGGGCGCGGTCTGACGAAATGCAGGACAAAGTGTATCTTGCTGCGTTGGAAACTGCGTGGATCACGGGTACTTTCGGCTATTTCGGTTTTATCAGGCGGGAACTCAAAATGCTTAACGGCTCCACAGGGTCCGCCGCGCGGCGCGATCGGTTGTTAGAGACCGCATACCCTGCGGGCTGACTTTGGCCGGACCTGTGTAGGGACACGTCCGGCCTGAGGTCAGGAAGCCATTTCGGCAGAGAGAAACGCTTCGGGGTCGTCCACCTCGATCAGGCGCTTGCGTTCGATCTGCCAGAACCGGTTGCCCACATTGCGCAGAAAGCTGCGGTCGTGACTGACCAGCAGGCATGAGGCACCGTGACTGGTCAATTCTTCTTCAAGCGCCTCCTGCCCTTCGATATCCAGATGGTTGGTGGGCTCGTCAAGTAGGTAGAAATTGGGGTGTTGCAATCGCAAAACCAGCATCGCAAGACGGGACTTTTGTCCGCCCGACAAGGCACCGATCCTTGTATCCTGCATCTGGATGTTCACGCCCGCCCCCGCGAGCAACCCCCGTGCACGTTGGTCGCCAATGTCGAACTTTCCAGCCACGGCGGTCATCGGCGTGTCGACGTCGTCAAGCTGGCTGAGGTGTTGGTCGGAATAACCCAAAACGACACTGGGGGCGCATTTGATTGCTGGCTCTTGGCCCATTAGGGCGCGGTGGATCATTTTGACCAGTTGCGTCTTGCCGGTCCCGTTGGTGCCCAGCAGAACAATCCGGTCACCTTGGGTAATCCATTTGGTGCCAGTGTTATACAACGCACGCCCATCCGGCGTGGTGACCTGCACATCGGCCAACGTGACAAGCGCCTTTGCATGTGTGCCACTGTTGGACAGTTTGATATCTCCTGCGCCTTTTTCATGATGCGCCGGTCGTGCCGCAGCTTCGATCTTGGCAGCACGTTCGCTAAGCTGCTTTGTCTTGGTGATCAGCAGGTCTGAACCTGAATTGATCCCGATATTCTTGAGCTTGGCTGCCTGCTTGCGCAATTGGCTGGCCTTGTTCAGGTCATTGGCAAACCGCCGCTCGTCATCCGCGTCCGCCTCGTCCAATGCCTGCCGCGCTCTGGTGAACGGCAAGGGGAAGGCACGGCTGCGGTCCGCCCGCAAAAACAAGGTCCGATTGGTCGTCGCGTCCAGAAACGCGCGATCATGGCTGATAATCACCACCGGTATGTCGCGCGGCAAGGCCCCAAGCCAGTTCTGCAACAGGGCGATCCGATGCAGATCAAGGTGGTTTGTCGGTTCGTCCAATAACAGAATATCGGGCTCGGTGACCCAGGCCGCCGCCAACAGCGCGGTGCGTTGCCAGCCGCCACTCAGATCACCAAGGGACCTGTGGTGCAGGTCAACGGGCACCTGCAGGTCGTCCAACACCACATCCACCCGCCAGCTTTCGTAATCAGCCTGCTCTTGGGGCAGACCGGACAACACAAAGTCATAAAAGGTTTTCGCCAGTGCCCCTGCGGGAACATTCTGTTCGACATGTCCGATGCGCAGGCCACGTGCACGGGTGATATCCCCCGTTGTCTGCTCAAAACTGCCCGCCATGCAGCCCAGCAACGTGGATTTGCCCCGCCCGTTTGCGGCGACAAGGCCGATGCGGTCGCCTTTGGAAATGGTAAACGTAAGCTCCGCAAAAAGCGGATCGCCCAGGGTCACCCCCAAGGATTGAATATTGATGATGTTCATTGTGGTCTCTGCACATTCAAGATGTACCGCGCAAAGCGGCAGGGTGGGCAGACCGGAAAGTGGTCAGCCCTGCAAACGGATTTGCAGGGCAGGACGGGGACCATGCTGAAGTCGGCGGATAATACGCATGTTCAGCTGGTGCCCTCCTGTTGTGGTGATTGACCGATGAAGCCAAGGTTAGGCAAGCGGCAAGCGCGTGTCAAGACCCGCACAATGTAATGCCGACGTATCAGAATGTACCGGATTTAGCGGACAACATAAACCGAACATTTGGCGTGTCGCACCACATGGGCCGCATTAGGTCCCAACAGGTATTCCGCCAAATCCGCCTTATGCGCCCCGACGACAATCAGCGCGGCATCGATCTTTTTGGCAAGGTTGAGGACCTCTTCATAGGCCCGCCCCGTCGCCACCACATGTCGAACCTTGTCGTTTTGCGCCGCATCCAGTGCTTTCGTGACCAGGGCATGCAACTGGCTCTTTGCCTCCTCCTCCATCTTTTCGTGGTGGTCCTTGCTGAAAAAGCTACCGACCTGGCTCATCCCGAAATCGGGAACAACGGCAATCACATCAAGCTGCGCACCATCCAGTGCCGCCAGTTGCGCGGCCCGCTGGATCACCAAGATGTCGTCTTCGCCATTACTGACGTCGACAGCGCATAAAACCGAATTACTCATGTTGGCTCTCCTGACCGAGACATACGTGCACGCTGTAAAAAGGCGATGAACAGCAACAAAATCAGCGCCGGAATGAACACCAACTCTTTGGGCATCTGGTTGGATGGCGCTTTGACGGATGCGATTTGTACCGGCTCGTCACCGTAAAAATCGAAGCTGGACAAGCTGTCAGCGAAAGGCGACCCAAAGGAAGGTTCGTCCATCTTCATCTTGCCGTCTTCTTCCAGCAGCAGCAGCCCGGACGCCGTCAAGCGTTCGTCCACTGTTCCAGCGCCGACAGGCAGAACCAATGTGGTTTCTTTGGTTTCACCAGTATCAAAATCCGGTCCTGACACCACCAGTCGCATTTCATCCCCTTCCGCGGCATCGCCCAAAGCAGTGGCAAATGCGGTAGGATCTACCTGCTCAAACGGTGGTTGAAGCCGGTCCATGACAAAATCGGGACGGAACAACATGAACGCAATAAGCACCAGCGCCACGCTCTCGTAGATACGGCTTTTGGTCATGAACCAGCCCATCGTGCCTGCGGTAAACACAAGGATCGCGATGGAGGCCGTGACAAAGACAATGATGCCCTGCGCCCATCCCACGTCTATCAGCAAGAGGTCCGTGTTAAAGATGAACACGAACGGCAAGGCTACAGTGCGCAAGCTATAGAAAAATGCGATAAAGCCTGTTTTGATTGCATCCCCGCCAGATACCGCAGCGGCCGCAAAACTGGCGAGCCCCACAGGCGGTGTCACATCGGCCATGATGCCAAAGTAAAACACAAACAGGTGGACCGCGATCAATGGCACAATCAGCCCCGATTGTGCGCCCAGTTCAACGACCACACCGGCCATCAGGGAAGACACCACGATATAGTTCGCTGTTGTCGGCAGCCCCATCCCGAGGATCAGGGACAAAAGCCCCACCATCACAAGCATCAGGATCAGATTGCCCCCCGACAGGAATTCAACCAGGTCTGCCATGACTTGCCCCACACCCGTCAGGGTGACGGTGCCGACGATGACGCCCGCCGTGGCCGTTGCAAGACCGATACCGATCATGTTGCGCGCCCCGTCAATCAGGCCCTGAATGAGATCGCCAAGTCCCTCCTTGAAGGAGTTGACCATATCGTTTTCACCGCGAAAGATCGCCTTGAGCGGGCGCTGGGTCAGCAAGATGACAAACAGCAACATGGTAGCCCAAAAGGCGGACAGGCCAGGTGACTTCTGTTCGATCATCAGGAAGTAAACCAGCACTACGATAGGCAACAGAAAGTAGAGACCCGATTTGTAGATTTCTCCGACGACCGGCAATTCGACTTCTTCGGCGTTCGGATCATCAGGTTCCAGATCCGGCACGCTGGCCGCAAGATACAACAGACCTGCATAGCCAAGAAAAATCAGCGCCGACATCACCAGCCCGGACGCACCCGGAACAGCGGCAACAACCCAGCCGACTGGGTATTGCACACCATAACACAGCCCCGCGAACCCGACAAAGAACGCCGCCATGCCACCGATGGTCTTGCCCATCGACACAACGCGGTTGCCCAGCGTCGGCATGTTGTTCTTCACTGCTTCCAAATGCACGATGTAAACCAGTGCGATGTAGGAAATCGTCGCAGGCAGGAAGGCGTGGGTGATGACCTCGACATAGGAAATACCGACATATTCAACCATCAAGAATGCCGCAGCACCCATGACCGGTGGCATGATCTGGCCGTTCACCGACGAGGCCACTTCGACCGCCCCCGCCTTTTCAGACGAGAACCCAACCCGTTTCATCAAAGGAATGGTGAACGTGCCGGTGGTCACCACATTTGCAATGGAAGAGCCCGAAATCAGACCGGTTGCGGCAGAACCGACAACAGCGGCTTTGGCAGGTCCACCCTTGAGGTGCCCCAAGGCACCAAAGGCCATCTTGATAAAGTAATTGCCCGCTCCGGCCTTGTCCAACAAGGCCCCGAACAACACAAAGAGGAAAACGAATTTCGTCGAGACACCCAGCGCAATGCCAAACACCCCTTCGGATGTAATCCACATATGGCTCATCGCTTTTTGCAGCGAGGCGCCTTTCCAGCGGATGACATCGGGGATCACCTCGGATGATCCGAAGAAGACATATGCAAGAAAGATCGTAGCAATAACAGCCATGGCGGGGCCCAGTGCGCGGCGGGCACCCTCGAAGAGGATGATCAGACCGGCAAGCGCGAACCACTTGTCCACGTCATCAGCAAGGCCGCCCGATTTGACGATCTTTGCATAAAAGAAATAGCCGTACAGCGCGGTAAACGCCCCGAATATACCGAAAGCCCAGTCTTGGACGGGGACATAATGTCGGGGGCTCGACTTGAAGGCAGGGTAGGCCATGAAGGCCAGAAATATCGCAAAAGCCAGATGGATAGAGCGATCATTGTTGATCACAGCACCGGGTAAAAGCAGATTGGAGATCGGAGAAGCCAGAACGACCTGAAACATCGACCACACGACTGCGGTGATTGCCAAGAACAGGGCGACACTTCCTGTCGGGTTGCGTCCACCGGCATCCGACGACGATACCAGCTCCTGGAGTTCCGCTTCGCTTAGGCCACGTTTTTCGTTTGGATCAGTCATTATTGCCCCCATGTTGGCATGCGCCCCGGTTTTCCAGTGTGCGCGTAGATCTCGGATACAAAGAGCGGGAGTGGCGTTTACCGCCAACTCCCCGTGTTTAGGTCGTAAGAATAGATCGGATTATTCGATCCAGCCCTTCTCGCGGTAGTACTTTGCCGCACCATCATGCAAAGGCGCGCTCAGACCAGCTGTTGCCATTTCTTCGGCTGTCAGGTTTGCAAAGGCGGGGTGCAGGCCTTTGAAGTCGTCGAAGTTGTCAAAGATGGCTGCAACCACGGTATAGACTGCCTCTTCGCTGACGGCTGTCGAGGTGACGAATGTCGCGCCCACACCAAAGGTGGTTACGTCATTGTCGGTCCCACGATACATGCCACCCGGAACAGTTGCCTTGCGGTAAAAGGAGTTATCCGCGATCAGCTTGTCGATCGCATCACCGGTCACGTTTACCACAATCGAATCACACGCGGTTGATGCTTCCTGAATGGAGCCGGACGGGTGGCCAACTGTATAGATCATCGCATCAATCTGGTTGTCACAAAGTGCAGCAGACTGTTCCGCCGCCTTCAACTCGGTCGCCAATGACAGATCACCCATTGTCCAACCCATCGCCGCGAAAACAACCTCGGTTGTGCCACGCGCGCCGGAACCGGGGTTACCGATGTTCACACGCTTGCCCTTAAGGTCTTCAAAGCTGGTGATGCCGGAATCGGCACGTGCAACAACCGTGAAAGGTTCGGGGTGGATAGAGAAAACTGCGCGCAGCTCTTCGAACGGGCCAGCATCGGCAAAGTCGGATGTGCCGTTATACGCGTGATACTGCCAGTCGGATTGTGCCACACCGAATTCCAGCTCACCTGCGCGGATGGTGTTGATGTTATAAACCGAACCACCCGTGGATTCGACGGAACAACGAATGCCGTGTTCCTTGCGGCCCTTATTGACCAAGCGACAGATCGCGCCGCCCGTCGGATAATAAACACCGGTGACACCGCCGGTGCCAATGGTGATGAATTCTTCGGCATAAGCCGCTGGCGCCATGATGGCGCCGACGGCCATGGCCGCGAGTGATAGTTTTAGGTTCTTTGATATCAGTTTCTCCCTGTTTGATGTTTTCGTTTGATTAATCCGCCCAAACTTCGCTAAGGCGGCGATTTCTGACTTCAACCTCTGCGATCCGGGCCATCGCGGGCGCACCCGCCCGCCCTGCGAGCATTCCCATAAGCACCTCGCACAACACCACTGTTGCCGCGTAGGATGAAAAGAAATGCGGGCTTGTCGTCGGAACAATGAAATGGGCCGAAGCGTGTTCCAATGCTGGACAGGTATGGGTATCCGTGATGACAATCACAAAGGCACCTACATCATGCGCTTCACGGGCGGCATTGATTGCATTGCTCGCGAACGGTGGTTTTGTCATCACAATCAGCACATCCTGTTCAGACATACCAACCAGACCACTGGCCAAGGAAGCCCCCATCCGGCTGGCCATGGACCAGTTGTTTGCAATAAAACTGGCCATATAGGTCAGATATTCCGCAATTCCGGTCGAACCGAGCGCACCCACTACCAGAACGCGACCTGCGCTATGCAACCGATCGACAGAGGTTTCCAACATAGGCCGGTCAATCGACGCTTCGAGATTTTGCAGGTTACCGGCACAGGCCAGCATATGCTCTGCTAGGAATCCCTGGTCCCCGCCACCATGGCGTTGCTGAAGCGCCTCCACCCGATGCGAGAACGAATTGCCACGATGTTCGATTTCCAACCGCAACACATCGCGCAGATCTTCGTAATTGTCATAACCAAGCGCCGTCGACATCCGCGAAAAGGTGGCGGCGACAGGTTTGCATCTTTCGACAGGGTCCGCAGACTGCGGGATGCAACATCGATGGGATTGGCGACAACAAAATCAGCCGCTTCCTTCAACTTGGCGCTGAGCGAGGCATATTTGCCAGAAAGCTGCTGCTCGAACGACAATCGCAAGTTTAGATACCCCCCCGGAAATCTGTCATCTAGCGAATGTTTCATTGCGTCAAATCAAACGTCAAAGGATTGGCCTCGTGTCACATGTTTTTCCACGGCATACGAAATCTGCATTACCCACCATTGCACGGGGCGAAGGCGTGTATCTTTATGATCAATCCGGCAAACAGTATTTTGACGGATCAGGCGGCGCCGCCGTATCCTGCCTTGGGCACGGCGATACTGACGTCATCAATGCGATCAAACACCAGCTTGATGAAATCGCCTTTGCGCACACCAGTTTCTTTACGTCCGATCCGGCAGAGCAGCTGGCAGACAAGCTGATCCGTCACGCGCCGGACGGCATTGACCGGGTCTATTTCGTATCCGGCGGATCAGAGGCAATGGAGGCCGCCCTGAAATTGGCCCGCCAGTATTTTGTGGAAACCGGCCAAACCCAGCGCCGCCACGTGATTGCCCGCAAGCAAAGCTATCATGGCAACACTTTGGGCGCCCTTGCGACAGGCGGCAACGAATGGCGTCGTGCGCCTTTTGCGCCCTTGATGGTCGAAACCACACATATATCCCCATGCTTTGAATATCGCGGCAAAACGACCGAAGAAACGACGATGGACTATGGGCTGCGCGTCGCCAACGAGCTTGAAACAGAAATCCAGCGCTTGGGGGAAGATGCGGTCATCGCCTTTGTAGCGGAACCTGTGGTGGGGGCGACGGCCGGTGCCGTACCTGCCGTACAGGGCTATTTCAAACGCATCCGCGAAATTTGCGACCAATATGGCGTTCTGCTGATCCTAGACGAGGTCATGTGCGGCATGGGGCGCACCGGCACATTGTTCGCCAGCGAGCAGGAGGGGATTACCCCAGATATCGTTGCCATCGCCAAGGGGTTGGGTGCAGGATATCAACCCATAGGTGCCATGCTTTGCTCTGCCAGAATATACGATGCCATTGAAACCGGCAGCGGATTTTTCCAGCACGGCCATACCTATGTCGGCCATCCCACAGCCTGCGCTGGATCTTTGGCCGTCTTGACCAAACTGACCGATGGCGGGCTGGTCGACCGCTGCGCCGTCATGGGAGAGAAACTTCAGGACGCATTGCAGCAAGCTTTTGGTCAACACCCCAACATCGGTGACATTCGCGGGCGCGGCCTGTTTCGCGGCATCGAGATTGTTGAAGATCGCGACACCAAACGCCCGTTTGACCCTGCCCGCGCCCTGCACAAGGCGCTTAAGAAAGAAACATTTGAGGCTGGTCTGGCATGTTACCCCATGGGCGGCACCCTGGATGGGAAAAGCGGTGATCATATCCTGCTGGCCCCCCCTTTCATCATGGAAGATCACCACATTGATGAAATTGTCACCAAACTGGGTATCGCGATTGAGAAGGTCCTGTGAAACCGCTGCCAAAACTGATGGTTGCCCCGAACGGTGCGCGCAAAACCAAGGCTGATCATCCGGCCCTGCCAATGACATTAGACGAGGTGGTCGCCACCGCTGTTGCCTGCCACACTGCGGGTGCGGATGGGCTTCACCTGCACCTGCGTGACAAGGATGGTGGTCACGTTCTGGATGCAGGCCTGTACCGCGAAGCCCTTGATGCCTTGCGGCATGCTGTGCCGGAGTTGGCGGTTCAGATTACCTCCGAAGCGGTGGGAATATATGCACCTGCTGAACAACGCAGGGTGGTTGAACAAACAAAGCCGGAAGCGGCATCTGTCGCCCTGGCGGAAATGCTTGCGGATGGAAACCGGAAGGAAGCCATTGCGTTTTACGAAAGGTGTGCGCAATCGGAGATTGCCGTGCAACATATCCTCTATGGCCCACAGGATCTCGTGACGATGTCGGGTTTGCTGGACGATGGCAGCATTGGCCGCGACGGGCTTCAGCTAATATTTGTATTGGGGCGCTACACGCAAAACCAGCAAAGCACCCCCGCTGATCTGGACCCGTTTGTGACATGGCTCCAGCAAAACTGCCCTACGGCACAGTGGGCGGCCTGTGCCTTTGGCAAACAGGAAACCGCGTGTCTGGCGGCGGCACTAAAGTACGGCGGCCATGTGCGCGTCGGGTTTGAAAATGCGTTCTGGAACGCAGATGGCACGATCGCGGCGTCCAATGCCGAACGCGTAAGAGAACTAAAGGCCCTGTCACTCGGAATCGGATATCGTGCCGCAAGCTAGCGCGGCCCTCGCATCATCACGAAACGCATGTTATCGCGCATCGGGCAAACACAACCAACCCCAGAAGAAATGGACCGATCCCGATGACCGCCAATAAACGTATTGTCCTGTCCAGCGACCACGCCGCCATTGAATTGCGCCAGACAATCGCCGCCCACATCACTGCACTTGGCTGGGAAGCCGTAGACATTGGCCCCACAACCCCCGAAAGCACCCACTACCCGAAGCACGGCGAAGCCGCCGCGCGGCAGGTGGCATCGGGAGATTGCCAGCTTGGCATTATCCTATGTGGCACAGGCCAAGGCATCATGATGGCAGCGAACAAGGTAAAAGGCATCCGCTGTGGCGTCTGCACTGACACCTTCTCAGCCCGGATGATCCGCCAGCATAATGATGCAAACATGCTGGCTATCGGCGTGCGTGTTGTTGGTGAAGGGCTCGCGCTGGATATAGTGGATGCCTTTCTGACTGCGGACTTTGAAGGGAACCGGCATGCCATGCGTGTTGACATGATCAAAGACATGGAAAAGTAGCGCCATGCGAACCTTCCACTAGGGAACGCCTTGCCAGCAGTACCACTGACCAAACCGTGCACCCTGTGCATTCTCATTTCAACGGGATTTCTGTGATGGCGCAAAAATTGTGTGCGCCTTTCACAGGATCGGCCAACAGACCTAATACACGAGTGACACAGTAGGGTCAGAACCCATTAATCTTGCGTCCCCACTACAGCTGCTCGAAAAGAGGCGCGCGTCTGGAACTCTTTGGGGCATCCAACTGCGCGATCTCGGAAATTTGTTTGGCCACAACCCCAAGACTTTTTTCAATATTTCTCAACTCGGCGTTGGCGTCCGAATTCGCTGCCTTTTCGACGGCGGACAGAAAATGTCTCAATCCGTTAAGGACATCATGTGTCTCTGCGAGTGCATCTCGGCCAAACTTATTCATCTTTCCCCCAATAATCATCACAAGTCACACAGTTGCTATTAGCAACTAATTTTACTTTGATCAATCTGATTCTTGCAAGATGTTAGCGCTAGCCTTTACGCCGAAGGCGATTTTCGTCCATCCCGCAGTCCTAATACACCAACTTCAAGAGCACCTTCATCAAGTGCAACCATAGCATTATATTATTTGCCAACTACAACCTGAGCGCTATGTTTCGATAGGAAATCGGCATGTACTAACTTTGGGAAGGCGTTGGATGTTCATCTCGATCCTACAAAATGCTGCTCTTATCGCCTTTACCGGCTTGGGAGCTTTTGCGATTTTTTCCAATGCAGCGCTCGCTCACAATACTTTATACCGCCAAATCATGATCGGTTTCATGATGGGGGTCATGGTTTTTTTGACGTCGACAGACCCGTTCATCCTTGACGGCATTCAAGGATCATTCGACGTCAGGATCGGCACTCTTGTTTTTGCGGGATATCTTGGTGGGCCTCTCGGTGGATTGATCGCGGCGGCTTGTGGTGCAGTGGCACGTCTAAATGTTGTCGGGCCGGACCTCTGGACCGGAACAGCGGTATCCGCAGCGTTTGGGCTTTTCGGCGCCGGCGTTGCAAAAGCTTTTCCAACACCGGAATGGCCGCAAGTCCCCAGAAAAGCAGCCGCCCTGCTGATACTTGGTGCGATGATCCTACAGGTGGTTACCGCTCCATTCCTCACATGGGGCGGAGCTGCAGATACAAACATCTCGTATATCACTGCCGGCGTCGCTCTGATGATGGTCGCCGCACTTTCGACCACTCTTACGGGTCTGGCTATCCATTGCGCCCAGGCCATCGCCTCGACTTTGCGCGAGAGTGCTGAAACAACACTGCGGCTCAAGCTTGCCACTTCGGCGGCAAATCTGGGTATTTTCGGGCGGACCGTAAAAAGTGACTACGTCTCGTTCGACCAAGGCATATGCGACATCTTTGGCATCCAGAGAAATGAACGCAAAATGACACTGCGAAAATGGCTGACTTTCATTTTCAAAGAGGACATTCCGGTTGTCCTGACTGCGTTTGCAGAAGTCTGGCAAGGGACCCCGCCAAATGAACCGACGGTTTTCCGCATCGTGCGGGCTGACGGTACAATCCGCCATGTTCAGGCCCATTGGGCAACACTGCCCAACGACGGCAGGCCGGTCGAAAAGGTCGTTGGCATCTATGAGGATGTGACATTTTCAGTTGAGGCACAGCTGAACAAGGTGTTGGCTGAAACACGCTTGAATTCGGCGGTCCGCATCGCGGGAATCGGGCTTTACACATTTAATTCAGAGGCCGGCAATTGTACGTTTTGTTCGGACCAACACGCTGCACATCTGGGTATGACACCAGAGGAATTCCAAAACAAAGCAATTGGTCCCGATCCCTATCTGGATCGTATACACCAGAGCGATCACCAAACCGTGCTAAACGCGATCAACCTGATCCGTCTGGGGCAATCCCAAACATATGAGTACCGCGCGTTCCACCCGAATGGCGACATCCGCTATATCCGCCAGATCGAAGAACCAATCCACGACGAAAACGGCAAGGTAATCGAACACATCGGAACCAGCCTGGATCTGACCGATCTGCGCCAAGCCGAAATGCGCCTACGTCAATCCCAGCGGATCGAAGCCATGGGCACCTTAACCGGTGGGATTTCCCATGATTTCAACAACTTGCTCTCTATTATCCTTGGCAATCTGGAACTCTGGCTCGAAAACGGATCGGAAGATCAGGGCAAAAGTAAAATTTCAACAGCCTACAGGGCCGCCCAACGTGGGGCAGACCTGACGAAGAGCCTGCTTAGTTTTTCCAGACGCGCTCCGCTTCAACCCGTCCGTCTGAACCTCAACAAACTGCTTGAGAGCACTTTGGATTGGACCGGCCGCATCTTGCCCGCAACGGTCACCATCGAAGAATGCCTGTTTACGGGTCTTTGGGACATTGAAGCAGACGCCGTCTCGGCCGAAAATGCCATTATCAACCTAATTCTCAATGCAAGAGACGCCATGCCGGACGGCGGGACAGTTAGGATCGAAACCGCCAACCTAAGAATTGCGACGCAGGACGTCGCGTACCAAAATACGGATATCCCCCCAGGCCGCTATGTCTTGCTGACGATCAGTGACACAGGTCGTGGCATTGCGCCCAGCAAGATCGAACAGGTCTTTGAACCTTTCTATACGAGCAAGCCACGCGGCAAAGGGTCGGGGTTGGGGCTTTCCATGGTACAGGGTTTTGTTGAACAATCGGGCGGTACAATTCGCCTGTCTTCAGAAGTTGGCGTTGGAACGACATTCAAACTGTATTTCAAAGCCAACGCTAAAAGGCCAGTAACCCCCGAAAAGCCACCCCTTAAGAATTGCGCAGCACCAGCAGCACAGACCAAGATTCTCGTCGTCGAAGACGACCCCGAAGTTCTGAGGGTAATCGCGATGTTCTTGGAAGGTGCGGGGTATTCGGTCGTCACTGCAAAAAACGGCGAGGAGGCGCTCGCGACCTTCAAATTATCGTTCCGGACCGATCTGCTCCTGACGGACTCTGTGATGCCGGGCAGCTTGCAGGGGCCCTCGCTGATAAGAGAAATCCGGTTAATCAGGCCGGATCTGCCCTGCATCATTCTGTCCGGCTATGTGTCTGATCAAGCCATACCCGACACAGGATCAAACGCACCGGTCACCCGTTTGGCCAAACCGGTCAACCGTTCGGATTTACTTCACGCGGTATCCAACGCGCTGGAAACCATCAACCGAACAGATCGGGCGTTCATTTGAAAACTCTTGCGCTTCACAGTGATCTTGCACCCTATGTCGGCTATGTGTGGAATTTTGTAACACACGGGGGATGGGGCGGCCGGATGGCTCACAAGAATGACGATAAAAAGCTGATCGCAACTGTTGTATTGCTGGAGAGGTTTGTCCGCGACATCTATCCAACCAAACACTCCTCCGCGATCCAGCCGCTTCAATGGTCCATTCTGCGTTACCTTGACAGAATGCCGGCTGATCGCTGCGAAGTGCGCTGGATTGCTCAGTTTCTAGGGCTGACCCGCGCGCCCGTCACCCGCGCCGTCGCTACTCTCGAACGCCATGACTATGTACGTTGCGCAACCAACGGTCAGGATGCCCGCACAAAAACCATCGCCCTGACACCGCACGGAATAAATACCCTTTCAAAGGACCCGATCCTGAAAGCCGTTGAGCACATTAGAGCTTTACCCAAAGACGAGCAGACACAGTTTATCAACACTATTCGGTCGATCGCCTTAAATTCAGGGAGCTCACGCGATGACGGTTCGTAAAAAGATCCTGCTGGTCGAGGATGATCCTGACATTCGCGAAATGATGCTTGCGTTTCTGTTGTCCGAACCCTTTGATATCGTTGAAGCTGCCACCATCCCTTCCGCGCGTCAAAGCCTTTCTTCCGAGGGCCCTTTTGATCTTGCCATTCTCGATTTCTGGCTGGGGCAAGACCACGCTGTTTCAATCATTGACATGATCAGATCTGATGAAGGAAACACACCGGTTATCGTGATTTCCGGCGGGAACGACCGGTTGGACCTTGAAGCAACAGCGGCCATTGCCGACGTTAGCGGCGCAGTCACCTTTCTGCAGAAACCCTTTAAAAAGGTCACTCTGCTAGACGCTGTGACCGCTGCATTGAAGGTCTGATATCACAGGCACCTTCAGGTGGTTTGAAATATGGAGTGGTCATCTGGATCACTTGAACATTGATTTGGGTCCCCCGCTATGTGGCGTGACTGCCGTTAGCCGTGCCACTTCGCTAACTGTGAAATGGACGAAAGCCCCGTTGACGTGCTTGGTTTCTTTCTGGCAGTTAGCTTCCATGCGGGCGGACGATGCCATGCGCTTTCGAATAACGCACAAGGAACATCCTGAAATGACCGTTACTGTAATTGGGTTGGTGACTGTAGCAGAGGGCGAAAGCGCCGCTCTTGCACATTATCTTGCGGTGTCAGCCAAGCTTCTTGAACGCGCCAACGCTGTCGTCACCAAGCGGTTCTCGATTAATGAAACGGTGATTGGCACTGGTCCTGTGAAATCCGTGGTGATGGTTGAATATCCAAGCCGCGAAGCCGTTGACCTTGTGTTTCTAAGCGAAGAATATCAGGCGTTGATCCCAACAAGGGACAAAGCATTTTCAAGCTATGACATCAGCATCGCTGAACAGATGGAAATGGCCTGAGGGTAAAAAAGGACGCCCATCCGGCTTCGAACCAGGGACCTATTGATTGGAAACCGGTTAGTTATCGAAACCCCAGCACATTTGGCGTCGCTCACAGTTTGTAAAACAGAAAATATTCTATAGGCTTTGCTGGTAACCAACTAGTGTTAGTGAATTTTCAAATCGACTTGCACCACGAAACTGCAGCGGCTCACTCTTTAAGGCTCGATGTGAGACATCAAATAATCTTTCCGACCCGATAAATCCCAATCCCGGATGGATAAGTTGGCAGGGCTATCCTGCACTGCGCACGCAGGTTAACCGAAGCGCCCCCGCGCTTTCCTCCGGCCAGTCTCCTGAAGGTCGGCATTGAATCTGGCTCATTGTCTGGTTTACGGAAGTATCGTTCAATAACCACCCATACTGGAAAGCGACATATTTTCGATTTGTCCGAGTTTCGCGCGCAGGTGATCCTTAAAGGCGATCGCCAAGACCGAAGCAGGCCGATGCGCGGGAACCAGAAGTGCTAGGCTGCTGGTGATTGAGGGTTCGAATTTACGATATACGACCCCCGGCGCAGGACTGGTGGCCGCCGTCATTCGGTCAACGACTGCCCCGCACAGGCCGGCCCCGACAAGTTGCAAAGAAGGCAGGAATGTTCTGAGTACGAACCGTGTATTCAACCTTGCATCACACAGGGAAAATGCCTTCTGCGTCGCTAAGGTGACGGGGTGATCATCGAAAAGTCTGGCCATAGGGTAGTTATCCAAATCGACTGGCGTCAGAATTTCATGGCCCGTCAAAGCGTCTCTCTCAGGAAGGGCAATCACACATTCCGGATCGAATGTTTCAATCTTTATTGAACCGCGCGGGAGCGGTGTTTCCGCTAGCCCGATGTCGAATTGCTGGGATGCAATCAGATCTTCCACCACATGCGAGGCACGCATCATGAGGTCTGCCTTGACGTCGGGTTTCCCTTTGAGAAATTCGGCCAAGACCGTTGGCAGGAAAAAGCCAGACGACGCAGGATAACAGGCAATGCGAAGGCTACCTCTGTCGAGTGTTCCAAATTCGGACATCGTCAGGACGGTCCGGCCCATTCTGTCAAGAACAGCTTCAGCCTCTTCCAGAAAGTAATGCGCCTCGGGCGAGGGTGTAAGCCCACCGTTTTCACGGAAGAACAGACTGAACCCAAGTTCTTTCTCGATATTGGCAATCATCGTGCTGACCGCCGGTTGCGTGCGCAAGAGCGTACGGCTCGCCTCGGAAATTGATCCGCTGCGCATCACTTCGCGAAACGTCTGAAGTTGCCGGATGGTTAGGTTGGGTTGCACGCCATAAATCCAAATTATGGGATCAGTAATACTTTGGATTTGAATTTATGGCCAGAACGATATGATGCTGAACTGGCAAAATTCAAGTGAGGGGAGGCACCATGGATCGTTTTGTAGCCATCTTGTTGACTGGGCTGATCTGCTTTGTCGCTTTGGGCCAATTCTTTCAGGTTATTACACGTTACGTGCTTCAGATCCCTGTGATGGGACTCGAAGAAACAATGCTCTATCCCACCATCTGGCTGTACATTCTGGGTGCAATCAACGCATCGCGAGAGAACTCACACATTCGCGCGAACGTCTTGGAGATTTTCATATCGTCCGAGCGTGCACACATTATTTTGGCGATCGTCGGCGAAATCATAAGTCTGGCAGTCGGCCTTTGGATACTCACTTGGGCATGGGATTACACCCGATATGCATGGCGTGTCTGGCGCGAAAGCCCGACGCTCTACATTCCTACTTTCTATTCTGATGTCGCATTGCTCGTCGGGGTGACGCTGATGATGACTTACACCGCCTGGCATCTGATCAGGCACATCCTCACTTTGAAAAACGGAACAGTCACATGATCGAGATTGCTCTTCTTGCTATCGCTGTTCTGGTCATCACATTGACGCTTGGCGTCCCGTTACCCTACTGCTTCGGGGCTGCGCTGATGGTCATGTACTTCATCGGTGACGTCACGATGAAGGGTATGATGTTGTGGGGGGTGCAGCAGCTTGGCAACCCGATCCTGCTTGCCATCCCACTTTTTGTTCTCGCTGGCACGATCATGGCCGAAAGTGGTATTGCTGCGTCGCTCTTGCGCTTTGTGAACGCATTTGTCGGTCATATCCGTGGCGGTCTCGGTGTCGTCGCAGCCGTCAGTTGCGCAGTCATTGGTGCGATTTCAGGGTCGGGTTTGACTGGCATTGCCGCGATTGGCCCTATCTTGATCCCCGAAATGGAAAAACGCGGCTATCCGCGCGAGTATGCAACGGCATTGATCGCGAACTCGTCGATCCTGGGGCTGTTGATCCCGCCTTCGGTGACGATGATCGTTTATGGCTGGGTAACAGATACATCGATCTTGGCTTGTTTCCTTGCCACGCTTGGACCTGGACTGCTGATAATGTTCAGTTTCTCAATCGTGAACCTGTGGATGAGCCGCAAGTTTGACCTCGTGCTTGATGACAAGCCAACCTTCAGCGAATTGTCCGGCGAAGTTGCCAAGCGCGGCATCCACGCATTTCCAGCCCTCTTGATGCCAATAATCATCCTGGGCGGCATCTATGGCGGCATCATGACACCGACCGAAGCGGCAGCCGTTGCCGTCATCTACTCGGTGCCGGTGGGTTTTCTGATCTACAAAGGTCTGCGTCTGTCAAACTTTCTGGAGGCTGGCAAAGAGGCCGCTACAGCCGTTGGCGCGATCATGTTTATGATCCTCTTTTCGATGATCCTCAGCCAGATGTTCGTTTACGAGAGCATTCCACAGCAGATCGTGTCGAGCATCTTCGCTATCACAGAAAATAAGATCCTGTTGCTAATCTTTATCAACATTCTCCTGTTTCTGGTTGGCATGGTCGTCAATGACATCACCGCCATTATTCTGATCGCCCCACTTTTGCTGCCATTGATGACCGCCATCGGGATCACCCCCGTCCAATTCGCCGCGATTATGGGCGTCAACACGGCCATGGGGGGCGTAACGCCGCCCTATGCATCCATCCTGTATCTGGGTGCCCGGATCGGGAAGGTCAAAGTTACCAAAGTCATCCCGCCCGCAATGTTTCTGATCGTGACAGGGTATCTGCCCGTCGTGTTCCTGACCTCGTTCTGGCCGGAGTTGTCACTCTTTTTACCCCGGCTTTTCGGCTACTAACCCCGACCTTTATGCAAACCTGACGAAAATTTAAAACTAAGGAGAAAACCCATGAAGACCAGAATCCTAGCAACAGCTTTAGCAACCCTGATGGCAGTCTCGCCCGCCATCGCCGAAACACTCAAGATGAGCCACGTCCGTCCACAGGACACTACTGTCGACGTGGAACTGCGCACCTTTGCAGCCGCCGTATCCGAGGCAACAGGCGGCGATGTCGAAATCCAATTGTTCCCAGCGTCGGCCCTTGGAGACTATACAGCCGTGCAAGAGCGGATCAGCGTTGGCGCATTGGACATGGCAACACAACCTGCCGCCGCAGCTGTGGATCGTCGTATGCAGATTTCTTCGTTCCCTTATCTCGCAGAAACATGGGCTCAGGCGCGGGAAGTCTATGGTCCTGGTGGCGTGGTACGTAATGTCATGACGGGCCTCTATGCCGAACAGGATATCACGATGCTGGCGGCTTATCCCGTCTATTTTGGCGGTATTGCGCTAAACGTAGAGAACCCCAATCCAGCCAGCACCGAACCCAACGGCATCAAGGTACGCGTACCGGGCATCAAATCGTTCCAACTGACGGGCGAAGCACTCGGCTACATCCCATCACCGATTCCGTTTTCAGAAGCTTTCACTGCTGTGCAGACTGGCGTCGTTGATGGCGTCATCGGTTCAGGCGCAGAGGGCTATTACGCCTCTTTCCGCGATGTGACCAAAACCTACATCCCTGCTAATACGCATTTTGAGG
The DNA here is from genome assembly GCA_049794055.1 of Sulfitobacter sp. Lineage (GTDB taxonomy): Bacteria > Pseudomonadota > Alphaproteobacteria > Rhodobacterales > Rhodobacteraceae > Sulfitobacter. The sequence goes on along the minus strand of JBARCL010000110.1, from coordinate 30,838 downwards.
TCTGGTACATGATCATCTCAAACGAAAGCATGGCATCACTTTCGACAGAAGATCAGGCGGCCCTCGCTGAACAAGCGGCGGCATTTGAAACGTCGCGTTGGACAGTGGCCGAGGCCGATCAGGGCCGCAACGAACAGCGGTTGGTTGATGATCTGGGCGCAACCGTTGCCGCGCTCACCGACGCAGATCTGGCCGCCATGTCCGCGAAAGTGCGCGCCGAAGTCTGGCCGCAGGTTCTGGAAGACGTGGGTGCTGATTGGGGTCAGAGTATCCTTGATCAAGTGGCAACCGCTGGTAACTAAAACATGTAAATCGGGATGGTGTGCTTACATCATCCCGGCAAACCATTGAGAGACATTTCATGACCTCTGACTATTCGATCATTGGCGGCGGAATTGTCGGCCTCTCAACAGCTTGGGGCTTGCTGAAACGCGGACTTCGGGTCACCGTCTTGGACGGTGATGACGGATCGTTCCGAGCCAGCCGTGGCAACTTTGGTCTTGTTTGGGTACAATCCAAAGGTATGAAACAGCCACGTTACGCGCAATGGTCACAGGAATCTGCGGCAGCGTGGGCGGGCTTTGCCGCTGAATTGAGCGATGCGACAGGGCGTGACTTGGGGCTGGAGCAGAAAGGTGGTTATGATTTCCACTTCTCTGAAGAAACACTCGACGCGACGGTCGCAAAATATGAAATTCTGAAAAAAACACTTGGGGGAAACTACCCTTACGAGGTGCTTGGACATAACGCCCTCCGCCGTGAGGAGTCGGCAATTGGCCCCAAAGTTGTGGGCGCAATCCTGCATCATCAGGACGGCCACGCCAATCCGCTGAAGCTATTGCAAGCGTTAGCGGACGATGTGCGCCGCCTTGGAGGAGTGATCCACAACGGCAAGCGGGTTGTAAGTGTCGACAAGACTGATCTGTTTTGCATCAAATGCGACGACGGAACCGAGGTGCGCTCGCGCAAAACAATCCTGTCTGCCGGATTAGGCGCGATGTCACTTGGCCCGATGTTGGGCTTTAAAGCCCCGATCAGGCCACAGCGCGGGCAGGTCATGATCACCGAAAAATTGCCCAAGTTCATTAATCGCCCTTCTCTGATTGCACGGCAGGTTGATGAAGGGGGTATTCAGATCGGGGCAACCAACGAAGAAGTAGGCCTTGATGATCACGTCACGCAAACTGGCCTTTCCGGGCTTGCGACCGAAGCAATTGCCGCTTTTCCGGCGCTTGCCAAAGCTCAGCTTGTACGCAGTTGGGGGGCGTTGCGCATCCTGTCACCGGATGGATTGCCTATTTATCAGGAGAGCCCGGTAATGCCCGGAGCCTATCTTGTAACCTGTCATAGCGGGATCACCCTTGCCGCCGCACATGCGCGGTTCTTGCCGGATTGGCTCGAAGGTACGGATGCCGCTCCAAATCTGGAGGTTTTCAGTGAAGACCGTTTCCCCGTTTCGTGAGATTGCCCCGGTTGGGGGCCAAGTACCTGTCCGTTTTGAAGACGTTGACCTAATGCTGCCGCGCGGCGCAAACTTGGCTGGAGCCCTGCTTGTAGCCGGGATCATGCCATTTCGACATACCCCAGTGTCGGGCGCACCGCGCGGCCCATTCTGTATGATGGGTGCCTGTTATGACTGTCTGGTCGAAATCGACGGCGTGACCAGGCAAGCCTGCATGTTGCAAGTCACCGAAGGTATGGAAATCACCATGCCATCTACCTGGGGGCGTGAAGATGCTTAATGCTGATCTGATTGTTATCGGTGCAGGGCCGGCCGGCATGGCAGCCGCCCGCCGCGCCGCCGAAGCAAAACTTTCGGTTCTTGTCCTTGACGAGCAGCCCGCGCCGGGAGGGCAAATTTACCGCGATGTCGACCGCGCGAGCGCAACCAGAGGGGAAATACTTGGTAAGGATTTTACTGACGGTCAATCCCTGACCAAAGGCTTGCAGCACGAGAATATCACACACCTCAAGGGCGCCGTGGTTTGGCAGATCGAGGACGGAACACGCGTGGCCTTCACACAAGACGGTAAAGCGGCACTTGCTACGGGGCAGCGTATCGTTTTGGCGACGGGAGCGTTGGAACGGCCCATGCCAGTGCCCGGATGGACCTTGCCGGGTGTAATGACCGCTGGATCAGCACAAATTTTGCTCAAGCAGTCAGGTATTGCCTGCGAGCGCGCAGTGTTGGTCGGATCAGGCCCCCTCTTGTATCTGGTTGCAACACAAATGATGCGCGCCGGGTTTCCACCTCTTGCGCTTGTTGAAACCCAAACAAAATCCGATCTCTTAAAATCGCTGCGGCATATGGGCGGCGCACTGCGCGGGTGGCCCTATCTTCTCAAGGGGGTCAAAATGCTGATGGAGCTGCGGCGCGCCGGAATTCCCCGCCATCTTGGTGCCACGCATGTTGCAGTTGAAGGTGAACAATCTGCGCAAGCCGTCCTCTTCCAGATTGGAAATACAAAGCACCGGATCAAGTGTGACATTGTATTGATGCACCATGGTGTGGTTCCAAATACGCAAGCTGCGCGGTCGGTCGATATCCCACATGTTTGGGACGACGCTCAAAATTGCTTTGTGCCGAAATGTGACGAATGGGGGCGCAGCCTGGTGGCAACAGTCTTTATCGCAGGCGACGGTGCCGGCATCGGTGGCGCAAAGGCTGCAGCCTATGCCGGAGAAATTGCATCTTTGGAAGTCGCCCATGATCTGGGCAAGGTTTCGAAAGAAGATCGCGATGCTTTGGTTCACCCATTGCGAAAGCGCTTGAAATCTGAACGCGCTGCCCGACCTTTCATAGACGGTGTCTACCCCCCTTATACAGGCGCACTTGGACCCTCAGACAATACAGTCATCTGCCGCTGCGAAGAGGTTACCGCCGGCGAAGTCAGGCGCATGGCCGGTCTTGGCTGTCGCGGTCCGAACCAAACCAAGGCCTTCGGGCGGCCGGGTATGGGCCCCTGCCAAGGGCGCTATTGCGGGCTTTCAGTTATGCAGATTCTGTCTGCCGCAAATGAAATCTCGCCGAACGAGACGGGCTACTATCGAATACGCCCTCCGCTGAAACCCGTTACGCTGGGCGAGATTGCCGCCATGGCGTCAGCTGAAACGAATGAGATAAGAAAATGATCAAACGGTTGGAGACCGGGCAACGCATGAGTAAGGTCGTCACGCACAACGGCGTCGCCTATCTCTCTGGGCAAGTTGGCGATGGGAAAACGGTCGCGGAACAGACCAAAGACTGTCTTTCGCGTGTTGAAACACTGCTGGTCAAAGCAGGTTCGTCGCCCGGTCATATTCTGCAAGCAATTGTCTGGTTGTCTGACATGAGCGATTTTGACGAAATGAACACCGTGTGTGACGGATGAATCCCGAAAGGCCGTGCGCCCGCACGCGCTTGTGGCGAAGCGCGACTGGCGCGGGACACACTCAAGGTGGAAATTATAGTGACAGCCGCATGTGCCGAGGAGTCCCTGTAAAGGCATGTACCGGTTTCTTTAGGGAGCCCATGCGCAACGCCCGCAGTGAACACCCCGATCAACCCAGTCTAACAAGGTGCTCCGGAGCGGTCCTTTAGAAATCGCGTTTGGCACCTCACTTGGAAGAGTTGCCTGACCAAATTGTCCAAGAGCCTCACCATAGTACCCAACTACGATGATCCCCATCACAATTGGAGCAAAAGTGGTGAGCCCGTCCGGGTTCGAACCGGAGACCTACTGATTAAAAGTCAGTTGCTCTACCAACTGAGCTACAGGCCCACTAGGCGCTGTACTTAGAAAGGAGCGGTGCGGGGGTCAAGCCCATAAAGTTCTAAAATTCGAGCACCCGCTGGATAAGTTGCGCAGGCAGCGTTATATGCGCGACATGTACAGTGATTTTACCAATGGATTGCCCTTCATGAAGATGCACGGGCTGGGAAACGACTTTGTTGTCGTGGACTTGCGCGGGCAAGAATCATTGATGACGGCCGATTTGGCCCAACGAATCGGACACCGGCAGTTCGGGGTCGGGTTTGATCAGCTTGCCATCATTTCAAATGGGGCCGGTGACGCCCATCTGACGTTTTACAACGCCGATGGCTCTCAGGCTTCTACATGTGGAAACGCGACGCGGTGCATTGCGCGGTTTCTCATGGAGGAGTCTGGCAAGACAGCATTGCAGTTGACCACAGAACGTGGCGTGCTGGCCGCGTGTGACATGGGGGACGGGATGACATCGGTCAACATGGGGCAGCCGCTGCTTGCTTGGCAGGATGTGCCGCTGGCCCGTGACATGAACACGCTGGAGCTGCCGATCGAGGGCACCCCTACCGCAACCGGTATGGGCAATCCCCACTGCACCTTCTTTGTCGCTGACGCGCAGGCGGTTGACCTTGCACAGTTCGGGCCACGCATCGAGAATCATCCGCTCTTCCCTGAACGCACCAATGTACAGGTTGCCCAGATCATTGGCCCCGACCACATCCGGATGCGCGTCTGGGAGCGGGGCGTGGGCGTGACACTAGCATCTGGCTCGTCATCCTGCGCGACAGCCGTTGCAGCGGCACGACGGGGCCTTACAGGGCGCGCTGTGCGCATAGATCTGGATGGTGGCACGCTCAACATCGACTGGCGCGAGGATGGCGTCTGGATGACCGGCCCCACAGCCCATGTGTTCAACGGAACGCTCACAGCTGCATTCCTGCAGGCAACCCGATGAATGCCCCCGTTTTTTCCAACCACGGCTGTCGCCTGAATGCCTACGAGGTTGAGGCGATGAAGGATCTTGCCGGTCAGGCGGGTCTGGAGAACGCCGTAATCGTCAATACCTGCGCCGTCACATCCGAAGCCGTGCGTAAGGCGCGGCAGGACATCCGCAAACTGCGCAAAGCGCATCCTGATGCCCGCCTGATCGTGACAGGATGTGCGGCACAGACAGAGCCGGAGACCTTTGCCAACATGGGCGAGGTGGACGCCGTCATCGGGAACACCGAGAAGATGTTGGGCGCCACATGGCAAGGGCTTGCTGCCGATTTTATTGGCGAAACAGAGGCCGTTCAGGTTGACGACATTATGTCTGTCACAGAGACGGCAGGCCATCTGATCGACGGATTCGGCACGCGCAGCAGGGCCTATGTGCAGGTTCAGAACGGCTGCGACCACCGCTGCACCTTTTGCATCATCCCCTTTGGGCGCGGAAATTCACGATCCGTTGCAGCAGGTGTTGTCGTGGACCAAATCAAACGGCTGGTGGACAAAGGTTTTAACGAAGTTGTGCTGACCGGCGTTGATCTGACTTCATGGGGTGCAGACCTGCCCGGAACGCCGCGTTTGGGCGATCTTGTCATGCGCATCCTGCGGCTTGTGCCCGACCTGCCCCGCCTTAGAATCAGTTCGATCGACAGCATCGAGGTAGATGACAACCTGATGGCGGCCATTGCGACAGAACCGCGCCTGATGCCGCATCTCCATCTGTCCTTGCAGCATGGTGATGACATGATCCTCAAACGCATGAAACGGCGCCATTTGCGCGACGATGCCATCGCATTCTGTACCGAGGCCCGCAAGCTGCGGCCCGATATGACATTTGGTGCCGATATCATCGCCGGTTTCCCGACAGAGACAGATGCGATGTTTGAAAACGCACTCGCGCTGGTCAACGAATGTGGCCTGACGTGGCTGCATGTCTTTCCCTATTCCGCACGTCCCGGCACGCCGGCTGCGCGGATGCCAGCGGTCAACGGCAGGGTGATAAAGGAACGCGCCGCACGGCTGCGTGCAGCGGGTGAGTTGCAGGTCGCGCACCATCTGGCAGCACAGGTCGGCCGCACCCATCAAATCCTGATGGAAAACCCTACGATGGGCAGAACAGAGCAGTTCACCGAAGTGCATTTTGACCTGACCCAGAACGAAGGCCAGATCGTGGCAGCAACCATTCGCAGCGCTACTGAAAAACACCTGATCGTCTGACTGCGACAGAACGGAACCTTTCAGAGTTTCCGACCGTTTTCTTCACAGAGAAAACGCACCTGTCCCAAAACCGTATCACAAACAAAAAAACCCCCGCAGCAAGGCTACGGGGGTTCTATTAATCCGTGGAAAGACGCGATTATACCTCGTCTTTGTACTTCCGCTTGACCGGTGCCCAAAGGCGCTTGTTGGTCAAATACAGCAAGACAGACAACAAGGTCAAAAACACCACACCGGCAAAACCGGCTTGCTTGCGGGCCATCATCTTTGGCTCTGCTGTCCACATCAGGAAGGCAGATACATCCGCAGACAAGTGGTGCAAATCGGCATCATGGCCATCCACAAACTCTACCAAGTCGTCCGACAGCGGCGGGGCCATTGCGATCCAACCACCGGGGAAGGCAGTGTTCTCATAAAAGGTCACACCGGCCTGTTCTTTCTCTTCGCCGGTATAACCCGACAGAAGCGACGCGATATATTCTGGCCCGCCAATCCCTTTAAAGAACTGGTTGATGCCCAGACCGTATGGTCCATGAAAACCAGCACGTTTCTTCGCCATCAGCGACAGATCGGGTGCATTTTCCAAAGCTGAATTCGGGAAGTGATCCGTAGGTACCGCCGGACGGAAATCTTCCAGGTCGTTATCATAGACTTCAAACTGCTTGGCGTATTCGATGACCTGTTCTTCGGGCAAAGTCGGGCCATTTTCATCGCCCAAAGTGCGGATCGGCACAAACTTCAACCCGTGACAGGCAGCACAGACCTCGGTGTAAATCTGCAATCCACGCTGAAGCTGGTTCACATCATAGGATCCGAACGGCCCCTCGAAAGAGAAGTCGAAGTCTTCGATATGCTGGTCGCCACCACCTGCAGCCATTGCACCAAAAGTGCTCAGGCCCAGGGCAGCAATCGCAGAGACGGTTAGTTTCTTGATCATGCTCATCTCAATCACTCCGCCGGCTTTACGGTGGAATTGGTGCCACCGTTCTGTTTCGCATATTTCGCCTTAACGGCTTCTTCGATGGTCGCTGGCTGCGCCAATGGTTTCTCGATCACACCCAACAGCGGCAGGATCACCAGAAAGTACCCAAACCAATAGGCAGACGCGATCAGCGAGAAGCTGGCATAAGGTTCTTCTGCAGGCATCGCCCCCAGCCACATCAGGGCAAAGAAATCGAACACCAGCAGGCCAAACCACCATTTGAACATCGGGCGATAGCGGCCTGACCGAACACTTGATGTATCCAACCAAGGCACCAGTGCCATCACAGCAATCGCGCCGAACATCGCCAGCACACCAAAGAACTTGGCGTCGATGATGCCACCGGTCACAAAGGATGCGATCTGCACCACCCAAACCTCAGAGGTAAAGGCACGCAGGATGGCGTAGAACGGCAGGAAGTACCATTCAGGCACAATATGCGCCGGTGTCGAAAGCGGGTTCGCTTCGATATAGTTGTCAGGGTGGCCAAGGAAGTTCGGCATAAAGCCGACAACCGCAAAGAACACCACAAGGATCACGGCCAGCGCAAACAGGTCCTTGATCACAAAGTAGGGCCAGAACGGCAGCGTGTCTTTCTCTGCTTCTTCTTTTGAGCCGCGGCGCACTTCAACACCAGATGGGTTGCTGTTGCCGGTGGTGTGGAAAGCCCAAATATGCACGATCACCAACGCTGCAATCACGAAAGGCAGCAGGTAGTGCAAGCTGAAGAAACGGTTCAGCGTCGCGTTATCAACTGCAGGTCCGCCCAACAGGAAGGTTTGCAGCGATTCACCAACAAAGGGGATCGCGCCAAACAGGCCGGTGATCACTGTCGCACCCCAGAAGGACATTTGCCCCCACGGAAGAACATAGCCAAGGAAACCGGTCGCCATCATCATAAGATAGATCAGCATGCCGACAATCCACGTTACTTCGCGTGGTGCCTTGTAGGAGCCGTAATAGAGGCCCCGGAAGATATGTGCGTAAACCGCGATAAAGAACAGGGACGCGCCGTTGGCATGCATGTAGCGCAGCATATGCCCACCGTTCACGTTGCGCATAATATGCTCAACTGACGAGAACGCCAAATCAACATGCGGGGTGTAATGCATCGCCAGCACAATGCCGGTAACGATTTGCAGCGCCAGACAGAAGGCCAGCACAATGCCCCAGATCCACATCCAGTTCAGGTTCTTGGGCGTAGGGATCATCAGTGTGTCGTACATCAGGCCAACAATCGGCAGGCGGCTGTTCAGCCACTTTTCGCCATTCGACTTTGGCTCGTAATGGTCGTGAGGAATTCCGGACATCTCTTGCTCCCTTAACCCAGTTTAATCGTGGTATCGTCCACGAATTCGGCCACAGGCACCGGCAGGTTTGTCGGCGCGGGCCCTTTGCGGATACGGCCGGCGGTATCGTAATGCGAGCCGTGGCAGGGGCAGAACCAGCCGCCAAAGTCACCTGCATCACCCAGTGGCACACAGCCAAGATGTGTACAAACGCCCATCATCACCAGCCACTCGCCCGCTTCGTCCAGCGTACGGTTGGCGTCGACCGCAGATGCGCCCGCCGGCAAATTGCCGTTCTCGGCGCCCTGATCCGGCAGATCGGACAATTCTACGGCGCGGGCGGCTTCGATTTCATCTGGCGTACGGCGGCGAATAAACACCGGTTTGCCCAACCATTTGACCGTCAGCTGCGAACCGGCCTCCAGATCACCCACATCGACACGAATCGATGACAGGGCCAAAACATCCGCCGAGGGATTCATCTGGTTGGCCAATGGCCAAACTGCGGCACCTACAGCGACAGCGCCTGTACCAGCAGTTGCATAATACAGGAAATCCCTGCGGGTGCCTTCGTGGTCTTCTGCGTTGGACACGACTTTTCTCCAATCTTTCGGGCCCCGAAGGACCACCAGCAATGAAGGCGACGCAAGGAACGTCACCTGATTTGGTTCGGTATCTAGCCCGCAGACCCCCGTGCGTCTAGATGCCAATCACGCGCAAAGGGTCGCAGGAGGGGGTTAAGATCATGAAAACTGAGCCCAATTGCATCAGTTAGGCCACCGGAGGACGTGTTGCCTGCATTGAAGGGCGCGAATCAAACTGGGCATACCACGCGGCCAAAGCGTCATTTCCACTGCGCCAGCTGCGCGCATCATGCCGAAAATCCACATATCCAAGCGCACAGGCCACCGCGATCTGCCCCATATCCAGCGGCCCTGCCAGATGGCTCATCCAGCGGGTGTTCAAGGCGCCGCAGGCCCGCGCAACTTTGTCCCACTGACCATCGACCCATTCTGGCATCTGTTTGTCCTCGGGACGCATCCGCGATTCATAGGTCATCGACAAAGCCGCATCCAGAATACCGTCTGCCGTCGCTTCAAGTGTCAGAATTTCCCAATGCCGGGCGCCGCTGCCATAAAGCGACGCCTTGGCTCGATCATTCAGATAGGCGCAAATTACCCGACTGTCATAAAGCGCAGGCCCTTCCGAACGCTCAAGGGCGGGCACTTTGCCCAGCGGATTGCTGGACACCAGCGTCTGGTCAGGGGCAAGAGGTGTGGTCGTGCGGGTCTCAAGGGTAACATCCGCCAACTGGCCGGTCTCGTGCAACAGCACCATCACCTTGCGCACGTACGGAGAGGTCGGGGAATAGGCGAGTTTCATGGCGGTGCTCCTGATTGGGTCAGGCAAAGTATCACTGTAACGCCGCAAAGGTGCAATCACTGGATTGCACTTCTGTCTTAACTCAATCGCCGTTACCCGCGCCCCGCATCAACGCCGACAGAATATCGGTCTCGGCCCCGAACCCGTAAGCCTTGACGTGATCCGCTGCCGCAAGACGCACCTCATCCGGCTTGTTCTGGCTCAACTTCCATGTGCCATCAATGCCCGTGACAGCCATCCGGCAAGGCACGATCATTCGCATCATCTTGTCCATCACCCCATCGGACATTTTCGCAGTCTTCCAAGGCGCTTTCGGCAGCAGACGGCTTTCATAGGCCGCCGACTGCCGGTCCAGTAGATCGTGCAATTCCTCTTGCGGACGCTGTTCCAGCATGCCTGTCAAATGCACGGCCACATAATTCCACGTCGGCACCTGATCCTGCACCCCGTACCAATCAGGCGAAATATAACTGTCTCCGCCGATAATCGCGATACGTGCTGCCAGCGGCTCCTTAAGTGCGCGCACAATCGGGTTAGACCGCACCAGATGCAGCTCTGCCACCGCCCCGTCTGCGCTGATCAGAAACGGCACATGGCTCAGCAACGGGCCATCCTTGCCATTCACTGCGAGAACGCCAAATCCGCGCTCTCGGGCAAACCCGAGGTTCCGCGCGAAATCCGCATCATGATAAATTGGGTTGGGATGCATGGTGTGACCTTTTTACGGTACGTCTGGCCTTGCACAAACCACACTCTATCGGCAATGTGCAAGAATTCTCAGGGCGGGGCGAAATTCCCCACCGGCGGTAGGTGGGCCTGTCCCACAAGCCCGCGAGCGGCCTTTTGCGAGGTGTCAGCAGATCTGGTCAGAGTCCAGAGCCGACGGTCATAGTCCGGATGAAAGAGAATGCGTGTTGATGCCCGGCTTGCCGTGTGTCGGTACGTGATCGCCTTGGGTGGACGTGTCTGAACCTAAAGGAGATCGATCATGACACATGGCACTCACGCCCCCGCCCGTTTCGCATTTATCAAGGCCCAGTGGCACGCTGACATCGTAGACCGCAGCCTGGATGGATTTACCGAAACGATTCCCCTCGAACAAATTGACACCTACGACGTACCTGGCGCATTCGAAATGCCATTGATGGCGCAAAAGCTGGCCTTAACCGGTAAGTATGACGCGGTGATTTGCGCAGCTTTTGTCGTAGATGGTGGAATCTACCGGCATGATTTTGTCGCCAGCGCCGTGGTCGACGGCTTGATGCGTGTCGGTCTCGATACCGGCGTGCCTGTGCTGTCGGTTTCGCTGACGCCGCACCAATATCAAGAGACAGAACATCACAATGCGATCTATCGCGACCATTTCGTCACGAAAGGGCGCGAGGCAGCATCAGCTGCGCTTGCCCTGCTCGAGGCACACGACAGCGTCACCGCCTGAAACGTGTTCTTTTGAACAATAACGTGCTGGAGTTTCTTAAAAACGCCGTGCATCCCTAGCCAAGATAAGCCCTTAACTCCGGCGGCGGATTGTCCATCAACTCCGCTGCCGGTTTCGGGGCCTCTGCCCGCCCCGACCCGACAAAAATCACATCATCCGCGATCCGCCGCACATCTTCAGGCGCATGGGTCACCATGATCAAACCCGCGCCGGTTTCCGCAACGAGATCCTGCACCAGATCCAGCATCTCGTTTCGCAACGCCGGCCCCAGTGCGGCAAAGGGTTCATCCAGCAGAACCCAAGGCCGCGCTTGCACCAAAACCCGCGCCAACGCCGCGCGGCTTTGTTGCCCACCTGAAAGCACACCGGGTTTCTTTGCTGCTTGATCGGACAATCCAACACGTTCCAACGCTTGCGCCACCCGCGCCTGATCCTGCGCATTCAGTCGCAAATCCGGCCGGATCCCCAAGCCCACATTCTGTACCACACTCAGATGTGGAAACAGGTTGTTGTCCTGAAACAGCATGGTGATCGGGCGCGCACCGGGCGCTACGTCGGTAATCTCGCGATCCTGCCAAAACAGCCGCCCCTGCGCCAAGGGCACAAATCCGCAAAGCGCACCCAACAACGTTGACTTCCCCGCCCCTGACGGACCAATCACCGCATATTTGCGCCCTTGTTCCAGCACCATATCCGCCTTCATGCGGAACGCGTCCAATGTAATCTCAAATCCCTCAAGCCGCAGCATAACGTCTCCCCATGGCGTCACAGGCCCAGAAAATACCCAGCGCCATCACCAATAAAACCAGGGCCGCACCCGCTGCCGCTTCCATCTGGTAGGCCCCCATCAACCGATACATCTGTAACGGCAACGTCGCCCGTTCTGCATCCGCAAATAACGCAATCACACCCAAATCACCCATTGACAAGGCGCCGGTCAGCCCTGTCGCAAACCCGATCTGAGGGGCCAGTCGCGGCAGGATCACCCAGCGCCACAACGGCCATCCCTTCATGCCCAGTGTCGTGCTCAGCCGTCCAAAATCCTGCACAGTGTCCCGCAGGCGCGGCACCAGAATGCGCAGGCAAAAAGGCAAGGCCATCAACGCATTCACCAGCGCCGTCACGGGCAGGGCCAAATCCGCAGGGTTCATCACCGGATTGATCAGAATAAACCACCCTGTTCCGATCATCAGGGGCGATGCGGACAGCCCAAGCAACCCGATCGCTTCAACCCCGCCTGCCCGTTTCGACGCAATCCACCCCGCCATCGGCAGGACCAGCACCGCCAGCAAAAACACACTGATCAATGCCACAGACAGCGATGATCCCGCCGCCATCCACACTGCAATCGGCATCAACGCCAGCCCCAGAATGCCGCGCAAGACAACAGCCAAAAGCGGCAAGATCAAAAAACCCGCACCAAGCGCGATCACCGCAGCATCCAGCCACCGTTGCACCCCGCCCCGCGAATCCCAGCGTTGCTGTGGCCGGTCATGACCACCACCCAGTGAAATTGCCGGTAGGACCGAAAGCGCTATCAGCGCGGCGCCGCCCGCCACGACAAGCTGCACAACCGACAGCAGGGCCGCACGGCCAAGATCAAAATCAAACCGGAACGCCTGATAAATCGCCAGCTCCAGCGTCGTTGCCCTCGGCCCGCCTCCAAGCGTCAGCGCCACGGCAAAGCTCGTCAGGCAAATCACAAAAATCAACGCGGCCACCCCTGGCACGATCTGGCGCAGCAGTGGCACCTCGATCACCCGAAACATCGCCCAAGGCGTCAGCCTTAGTTGTGCAGCCAACCGGAAACGCTCTGCTGGTACGGTCTGCCACCCTTGCAGCAACAACCGCGTCGCCAGCGGCAGGTTAAAGAAAACATGCGCCAGTACCACGCCATGCAATCCGTATATCGACACAGACGGCAGGCCAACCTGCGCCAGTACCAAATTCAGCCACCCGCTCCGGCCAAAAATCGTCAGCAATCCAAGGACCGCAACAATCACCGGCAAGATAAACGGTGCGCCCAAAAGTGTCACCAGAACACCGCGCCCGACGAACCGCCGCCGCGCCAGAGCCCGCGCCATCGGCACCGCCAATACAACCGAGAATACCGCGGACAACACTGCCTGCCAGACCGTAAAACGCAATGCGCTCCAGTCTGCACTGACAAAGCCTGTACCCGCCTCTGATTGTGACATCACGGCAAGTAAAGCACCAAGGATCAGCACCACGACCAAAGCCGCCGCGCTGATCCCTGTTTTCACGCTTACTGAGAGAGCGCTGCGAGCCATTCGGCCAACGCCTCGTCGCGCAGGGCAGGCACTTTGTTGGCATCGATCAGACGGGCGTTTTCCGGCTTTACCAGCGCCTCGAACCCTTTGGCCAAACCACCCGATGGCATTACCGCGGGATACATCCAATTGGTTGTTGGCAGGATCGACTGTGCCGCGTCCGAAACCATAAACTGCATGAACTGTGCGGCCAGTTCAGGCTGGTCCGATCCGACCAGACGCCCGACAACCTCGATTTGCATATAGTGACCTTCGTCAAAGATCGCCGCCGCTTTGGTTTCGTCTTCCTCGGCGATGATGTGATAGGCGGGCGATGTCGTGTACGACAGAACCATATCGGCCTCACCTTCAAGGAACAGGCCATAAGCCTCCGACCACCCCTTTGTCACAGTGACCACGTTATCGGCCAGACTTTCCCAGATTGCAGGGGCCTCGTCACCGTAGACGTCTTTCACCCACATCAGCAAACCCAAACCGGGGGTGGATGAACGCGGGTCTTGAATGACAATTTTCAGATTGCTTTCGCCCAGCGCCTTGAAACTTGACGGCGCGGCCAAATCCTTGTTGTGCACAAAGGCGAAATAACCCCAATCATAAGGCACGAATGTTGTGTCAGCCCAGTCAATCGGCAGCGCATAATCAGCCGTAACGTCAGTATACGCGAACAGGCCGGTTTCCTTTGCTGCTGCAATCAGGCTGGTGTCCAGTCCCAAAACCAGATCGGCATCTGTACGCGCGCCTTCCAGCTTGAGCCGCGCCAACAAAGCGGCGCCATCGCCGTTGCCGACAAATTTCAAATCACACCCGCAGGTTTCCTCGAACGCCTTTTCGATTTGCGGTCCCGGGCCCCAGTCCGAAACAAAGCTGTCATAGGTGTAAACGACAAGTTCAGGTGTATCCGCAGCGGCTGCTGACGCGGCAATCAGTGTTGTAGCAGCAAGTGTAAGAGCCTTCATGGCATCCTCCAAAATGCGGCGTAGAGAGGTTTTGGAGCATGTCCCAGACCTTCCCTCCGCCGGTGTTAACCGGTTCAGGTTCGACGGGTCAGCTTGCGCTATCTCAACTAAGCGTTTTCGGATTTCAAAAATCATCTTGAATTTGGACACACACAATCTTGGTGTGCATCCGGATGCATCAAAGTCCGAAGGCGCGATAGTCCCCCGAGGTGGGGAAAGGCATAGGAGGATGGGCGATGGTTGGCAAGGGGCAAGGGTTTCTCTTGGCGGGATACAAACGTCGCGAAAGCTCCTTTGATACCAGTGTCTTGCCCTTCGCCATACGCTCCTGCAATCGTGTACCAACAAATATTTGCGATCAAAGTTGCACCGCTTCCGATACTCGACATCGGCCTGCCATCAAACCCGTTTAGCAAAATGCAAAAAAAGCGACTTTTTTCCACTTAGGACAGCGAAACTTCACACTATTACCATCATTTGCCTACATCTTCCGACATTATGGCGACGTATAACTATTCAGGATACGATGATGATCAGGTCATTTGGCCTGGCGGGACCCCGACCAGCGGGGACACGATTACGTTTACCATCCCTACCGATCACCTTATTTCGATTACGGATAACGACACGAGCCTTCAGGATGGCATCGACGACCGCGACGATGAGGACAGCACCCAGACCGTGATCGTCTATGACGAATTCGGCAATCCCGAAGCATCCGGCCAGGTTCAGCCACGTGATGAAATCACCTTGTCCGACGGTACCAATAGTTACCGGATGACAGAGATCTATATCGCGTCAAGCAATTCTTATTACTACATCTTTCAAGGCCCGGCGCCCCAAATGGGCGTTCAATACACGGTCACAAGTGTCACCAATCCAAATTCGACCAGCTACAGCAGTTTTTCCAACGAGGGTGTCGTTTGTTTTGCAGCCGGAACACTGATCCTTACGCCACGGGGTGAGGTGCCGGTCGAAAGCCTGTGCAAAGGTGATCTGGTGACAACAATGGATCACGGCCCACGTCGGATCCGTCTCGTTGTGACAAGAAGGCTGAAATTTCCTGCCTCTCCGGAAAAACACAAACCAATTGAAATCAAGGCTGACACCCTCGGGCTGGATTGCCCAAAACGCGATCTGTGCGTGTCACCACAACACCGGATGCTGATCACCGATGCGAGGCTATCAAGGGCGTTGGGCCTGACCGAGGCGCTGGTCCCTGCCAAAGGCCTTATTAGGTTGCGGGGCGTCCGGCAAAAATTGGGATGTATGGACGTCGAATACATCCATTTGGTCTTTGACCAGCATGAAATCATTTTTGCCGAAGGCGCGCCTACCGAAAGTTTCTTCCCGGGACCTGTCGCAAGAAGAAATGTTGAAATAGGGGTGCAGCAGGAGTTGACTGAAATATTCCCGCATCTGTCTCCAGAAACGAGAGATACGACATTCGACCCGGCGCGGATGCGTTGGCGCCGGCCAAGCGCAACGGCTTCTTAAACACGCGAGCAGTTCGACAGCGACAATCTCCCAATAACTGTCTGTGGTGCGGGGTTTGATTTTGATCCGCAACACCAACAATGCCCCACTCGAAAACACACAGCACCTTGAGGCCAAGGCCCCACACCGTTAATGCTCTCCCCAACAGGAGCACCGCATATGTCGATCAACAGCTTTGGCCATCTCTTCCGTGTGACCACTTGGGGCGAAAGCCACGGGCCGGCTTTGGGGGCCACTGTAGATGGCTGCCCTCCGGGCGTGCCTGTCGACGCGGAAATGATCCAGCATTGGCTGGACAAGCGCAAACCCGGCCAGAACAAATACACCACCCAGCGGCGCGAGGCCGACGAGGTGCGTATCCTGTCCGGTGTGTTTGAGGGCGTCACCACAGGCACGCCTGTCCAGCTGATGATCGAAAACACCGACCAACGCTCAAAAGACTACGGCGATATCATGGACAAGTTCCGCCCCGGTCACGCCGACATCACCTATTTCCAGAAATACGGCATCCGCGATTACCGCGGCGGCGGGCGGTCTTCTGCCCGTGAAACAGCGTCCCGTGTTGCGGCGGGTGGATTGGCGCGCGAAGCGATCAAGGTGATTGCGCCGAATGTGCAGATCACCGGATACATGGTGCAGATGGGCCCGCACCAGATTGACCGCAGCAACTTTGACTGGGACCAGATCGAACAAAACCCTTTTTGGGTGCCCGATGCCAAGGCCGCGACCGATTGGGCCAATTACCTTGACGGGCTGCGCAAATCAGGCAGCAGCGTGGGGGCGATAATCGAATTGACAGCACGCGGCATACCAGCGGGCCTTGGTGCGCCGGTCTATGGCAAGCTCGACACCGACCTGGCGGCAGCGATGATGTCGATCAACGCGGTAAAGGGCGTGGAAATCGGCGAAGGCATGTCAGCAGCCATGCTGACCGGAGAGTTAAACGCAGACGAGATCTTCATGGGCAACGATGGCCAGCCGCGCTATTCCTCCAACCACGCGGGCGGCATTTTGGGCGGCATCAGCACTGGACAGGATATTGTGGTGCGCTTTGCCGTGAAACCGACATCCTCCATTCTGACCACACGCAAGACCATCACCAAATCCGGAGAAGAGACCGAGATCATCACCAAAGGACGCCATGACCCCTGCGTTGGTATCCGTGCCGTGCCGGTCGGCGAGGCGATGATGGCCTGCGTGTTGCTGGATCATATGCTGCTGCACCGCGGGCAGATTGGCGAAAATCGCGGGATCATCGGCTAGACGAAACCGGAAACTTTGAAAGTTTCCGGCCGTTTTCTTTTAAAGAAACCGTCCGAGCCTTGCACTTCCACAATCATCGGCGCATTAAATCCGAATGGCAGCATCGCTCACCCAGAACAAACCCGGCCTTGCCATCGCGCTTAAAACCGCTGCCGTGTTTCTGTTCATGGTTATGGCGGCCCTGATCAAATCTGCCTCCGATGTCGTTCCCCCCGGTCAGGCCGTGTTCTTCCGCTCGCTCTTTGCCATGCCCATCATCGTCGTCTGGCTCTGGCAGCAAGGCCACCTGCACGACGGGTTCAAGGCCAATAATATCCTCGGCCATGTCTGGCGCGGGCTGTTCGGCACCACCGCAATGGCGCTGACCTTTGCCGGCCTAGCCCTGTTGCCGCTGCCCGAAGTTACCGCCATCGGCTATGCCACTCCCATGTTCACCGTGATCTTTGCTGCCATGTTCCTTGGCGAACGGGTGCGCCTGTTCCGACTGTCCGCCGTCGCGCTTGGCCTGATTGGGGTGATGATCGTTCTCGCCCCGCGCCTGTCGCTGGATCAAAGCTATTCCGATGCCGCAACCCTTGGCGCCCTGTTTGTCCTTGCCGCCTCGATTCTGCGGGCAATGGTTCAAATCCACGTGCGCCGTTTGGTGCAGACCGACAGCACCTCGGCGATCGTGTTCTATTTCTCGCTTACGGCAACTGTGGTTTCACTGCTTAGCCTACCTTTGGGCTGGGTGTTCCCGTTGCCGTCGCTTGCATGGACCTTTCCGGGATTTGGTGTTCTGGGACTTATCGTTTGCGCCGGCCTGATCGGCGGCGTAGCTCAAATTATGGTCACCTCCTCCTACCGTTTCGGCACCGCGTCGATGCTGGCCCCCTTCGATTATTCTTCGATGATCTTTGCCACCCTCATCGGCTGGATGGTGTTCAGCGAAGTGCCGACACCGACAATTTTGATCGGCGCCGCCCTTGTCATTACCGGTGGCGTGTTGATCATATGGCGTGAACGCCAGCTGGGGCTTGACCGCAGCAAATCCAAACCCAGCATAGCCCCCGCCGGTTCGCCCAACTAAGGACACCCCATGTCAGACGATCACAGAGCCAAAATGCAAGAACGCCAAGCAACCCAACGCGCCAAAGTGGCCGAGTTGCAGGATCCCGAAAAGGGTCTGGTGCTGGTCCATACCGGTGCAGGCAAGGGTAAATCATCTTCTGCCTTCGGGGTGGTTGTGCGGGCTTTGGGATGGAAGCAAAAAGTTGGTGTAGTCCAGTTCATCAAAGGCAAATGGAAAACCGGCGAGCGTCTCTTCTTCGAACAACTGGGTGACGTCACATGGCACACCATGGGCGAGGGTTTCACATGGGACACGCAAGACAAGGACCGCGACATTGCCGCAGCGCAGGCCGCGTTTGCCAAGGGCCGCGAAATGATGGAAAGCGGCGATTATGACCTGATTGTCATGGACGAAATCAACATCGCCATGCGTTATGACTATATCTCGGTCGAAGACGTCATCGCAGGGCTGGACGCACGTGACAAACGCACGGGGGTCATCCTAACGGGGCGCGATGCCAAACCAGAACTCTGCGCATACGCCGATCTGGTGACAGAGATGACCGAGGTAAAACACCCGTTCAAAGCGGGCATCAAAGCCCAGCGCGGCGTTGATTTTTGAACAACCCTCGAGGACAATTATGACGCCACGTCACAATCTGTGATAGAAGAACCATGTTAGCCTGACCTTATTTAGGGAGGGATATCATGAACAAGAATCACATTTACGGTGCCGCATTGGCATTTGGTTTGGCGGCGACAGGGGCGGTGGCACAGGATTGTACGCCCTCTAAATGGGGCGCCGATGACACCATTGGGTCTGCCAATCTGGTCACGCCCGCACGGACTTTGGCCGCATCCAAATTAATTAAACAGGGTAAATCCCTGCCGCTGGGCATTACCATCGGCACCGACACCCCCGCATTTCCACCACGCTCCCTGAACCTGCAGGTGGTGCAGCCCAACCAGCAAGGCGGCATCAAGCTGTCGGGTTTCGGTTATGAAGGGAATTACAACGACGACATCCTGCAAACATGGATCGGTATCGGCTCGCAACTGGACGGCTTGGGCCATCTCGGCGAAGACGGCATGTACTATAATTGTCTGGACGAGAAAGAAATCAGCGTCATCACCGGGCTGACCAAACTGGGGACCCACGCTGTTCCTCCGCTTGTTGGCCGCGGCGTCGTGCTTGATATGGCCGCCCATGCCGGCGTTGATGTTATGGCCGCCGGTCAAAGCTTTGGTTCGACCGAGATTAAGGAAGCGGCGCAAGCACAAGGCGTGACGCTGGGCGAAGGTGACATCATCCTGTTCCACACCGGCTGGACCGAAGGCATGTTCGAAAGCGATCCCGCTGCCTGGGGCTCTGCCGAACCGGGCCTGACCAACGAAGGCGCGGTCTATCTCGCCTCGCTGAACCCGATGGCGGTCGGCGCCGACACTTGGGGGCTTGACGCCATCCCACCGGCAGAGGGCGACAAAGTGTTCTATGGCCATGTGACTCTGCTGAAAGACAACGGCATTTACATATTGGAGACGATGAATGTCGGGCCACTGGTGCGTGAGGGCGTGACTGAATTCATGTTCGTGCTGGGTCAAGCCCGCATCCAGGGCACAGTTCAAGCGATGATCAATCCGGTTGCACTTTATTGAAACAAAAACGGGGCAGTTTGCGCTGCCCCGGTTCTTCGACCAAACGTCGCGAGGTTTAAACCCGCACCAGCTTCTCATAACTGTCCGCGATATCCCGCGTCATCGCCCCTACCTCGAACGAATAACCGCCAATCTGACCCACCGGCGTGACCTCGGCGGCGGTGCCTGTCAGCCAGCATTGCTCAAACCCTTCCAGCTCTTCCGGCATGATATGGCGTTCGTGTACCTTGATGCCCTTTTCCTTCAACATGCCGATAACAGTCTGGCGTGTGATCCCGTTCAGAAAACAATCCGGGTCCGGCGTGTGCACCTCACCGTCCTTGACGAAGAAAATATTCGCCCCCGTCGCTTCGGCCACATAGCCGCGATAATCGAACATCATCGCGTCTGAACACCCCTTTGCCTCCGCGGCATGTTTGGACATGGTACAGATCATATAAAGACCCGCCGCTTTGGCATGACAGGGAATGGTTTCCGGCGAGGGACGTTTCCACTTGGATATATCCAGCTTGGCACCCTTGGTCTTAGCATCGCCGTAATAAGCACCCCATTCCCAAACCGCGATGGCCAGACGCACAGGGTTTCTTGCCGATGCCACACCCATGTCTTCACCCGCACCACGCCATGCAATCGCGCGGACATATGCATCCTTCAGACCGGACGCGGCCAGCGTTTCAAGCTTGGCAGCTTCGATCTCGTCCACCGTCCAGGGGATCGTGAAATCCACCATCTCGGCAGAACGCTTGAGCCGCTCAGAATGTGCGCGGCTTTTGAAAATCTTGCCGTTATAGGCACGCTCGCCCTCGAATACCGATGACGCGTAATGCATGGCATGTGTCAGGATGTGGATATTCGCATCGCGCCATTCCACCAACTTGCCATCCAGCCAGATCTGGCCGTCCCGATCATCATATGCACCCGCCATGGTATTTCTCCTGAACCCTAGTCGTTTTTATGAATGTTGCGCAGATAAGTCCGGTACGGACATTTCCTGTCGCAAAAGCTGGAATTGCCTAGCCTTTCACCCTTGGAATGTCAACAAGGCTGACGTAAACTTGGCCAAACGACATGCCGAAACAGAATGAAAAGGCGCCTCATGGCCGATACCCGCCATCCCACACCTGCCCGTGGCGAAAACCTGCTTTTTCTAACAGACGAACAATTGCGTCAGGGCAGCGAGGCGATGTTCTTTGCCTATCGCGGGTTTACCGCTGATCCGGATCGCATTCTGGCTGATATGGCCTATGGCCGTGCCCACCACCGCGCCTTGCACTTTATCGGGCGGGCGCCGGGGACAACGGTGAATAACCTGCTGAACATTCTGGGGGTCACAAAACAATCGCTTAATCGTGTGTTGCGCACATTGGTCGCGGATGGTCTGGTTCAAAGCAAGGTCGGGCGGAACGACAAACGCGAACGACATCTCCATCTGACCGAACAGGGCCGCGCATTGGAACAACAATTGTCAGACGCACAACGGGCGCGGTTGCGCGCTGCCTTTCGCGATGCAGGCCCGGAAGCCGTCGCCGGTTTTCGGACTGTACTGGAAGCAATGATGGATCCCGAAATGCACCTGAGTTACACCAGATTAAGGGAGACCGGCCCTTGAACGACATGGACGCCCACCTGCTGATTGTAGATGACGACGAACGCATCCGCAGCTTGCTGCAAAAGTTTCTCATTCGCCACGGTTTTCTGGTGACAGCCGCGCGTGATGCCGCCCATGCGCGGCGTCTTCTTGCGGGTCTGGAGTTCGACATGATCGTGCTGGACGTCATGATGCCGGGCGAGGATGGTCTGGCGCTGACCGCATCCCTGCGCAAGACGATGCAAACCCCAATCCTGCTGCTAACCGCCAAAGGCGAGACCGAAAACCGTATCGAAGGATTGGAGGCCGGGGCAGACGATTATCTTGCCAAGCCGTTCGAACCCAAAGAACTGCTCCTTAGAATCAACGCGATCCTGCGCCGGATGCCCGATACCCGCGCCGAGGATATTGCCCCAAAGGTGATGTTGCTGGGTGCCATCCGCTATGATCTGGAACGCGGCGAGATGTGGAAAGGCGATGATCTGGTACGGCTGACCGCCACCGAAGTACAGTTGATGAAGATATTCGCCGCCAAGCCGGGTGAGCCGCTGAGCCGTTCCAAGCTGGTCGAAGAATTGGGACGGGACCGTGGTCAGGCGCAGGAACGCGCGGTGGATGTTCAGATCACGCGTTTGCGCCGCAAGATCGAGGATAACCCGAAACAACCACGTTATCTGCAAACTGTGCGGGGTGCGGGATATATGTTGGCACCCGATTAGCACCTGTTGGCGCTGGCCCGGAGTGCGGACAGTATTTAGAGCCAAAAAGAGAGGCAAACCGTGTCTGGCGAAGGCGGCGGTTCGTGTCTATTGTAACGTTAAATGAAGAAGTAAGAGGCGCGTTGATGTCTGACACAGCGATTGAGGGAATGAGTTTCGAGGCTGCGATGGCCGAGCTGGAAAAGGTGCTGGGCCAGCTGGAGCGCGGCGATGTGGCCTTGGACGAGAGTATTGCACTTTATGAGCGGGGCGCTGCCCTGAAGGCACGTTGCGAGACCAAGCTTAAAGAGGCCGAGGAGAAAGTCGCCGCGATCACGCTGGACGGGGAGGGCAACCCGACAGGCCTGAAACCCGTCGAGGGGCTGTAAGGCATCGTGTTTGTCGATGCGTTTAACAGTGCAGCGGGCCGGGTGGCGGCGCATTTCGACCATGTACTTGCGCAGATGGATAATGTGCCGCTTGTGCAGGCGATGGCCCATGCCACCCGGGGAGGCAAGCGGTTGCGCGGATTTCTGGTGCTGGAGACCGCCCGGTTACATGGCATCGGGCCTGAGGCTGCGGTCTGGCCCGCCACGGCGATCGAGGCTTTGCATGCCTATTCGTTGGTGCATGACGATCTGCCCTGCATGGATGACGATGATCTGCGGCGCGGTGAACCAACCGTGCATCGCAAATGGGACGAGGCGACCGCCGTACTGACCGGAGACGCCTTGCAATCGCTGGCTTTCGAGCTGGTGACATCCGCCGAGGTTGGCAGTGGTGATCTGCGCGCGAAACTGGCGCAAACGCTGGCGGTTGCCTCCGGTGCGCAAGGCATGGTTTTGGGGCAGGCGCAGGATATTGCCGCCGAAACCGCGACCGCCCCGCTGACTTTGGAAGGCATTACCGCCCTGCAACAGGGCAAAACCGGCGCGTTGATTGTTTGGGCCGCTCTGGCCGGGCCGCGCATGGCGGGGGCAGATACCGCCCCGCTTGGCGCCTACGCCAAAGCGCTTGGCCTTGCCTTTCAGATCGCCGATGACATTCTGGATGTGACCGGCGATGCCGCCACCGTTGGCAAAGCGACTGGCAAGGATGCCCAAGCGGGCAAAGCCACATTCGTTTCGCATCTCGGGCTGGATGGGGCCAAACGCCGCGCCAAAGACCTGATGCAATCGGCCTGTGATGCATTAAGTGTTTATGGCAAGGATGCGGATACACTGCGCGACGCCGCCCGATTTGTCGTCGCCCGCAAGAACTGAGGGAACTCATGACCGACCGCCCCAAGACCCCGATACTGGACCGCGTCACGCGCCCCGCTGACATGAAACACCTCAGCGACACCGAGCTGCACAAGCTGGCGCATGAGTTGCGGGCCGAAACCGTATCTGCCGTATCGGTCACCGGCGGCCATCTGGGCGCCGGCCTTGGCGTGGTTGAACTGACTGTCGCCCTGCATGCGGTCTTTGACACGCCGCGCGACAAGATCATCTGGGACGTTGGCCACCAGTGCTATCCGCATAAGATCCTGACCGAACGGCGTGACCGTATCCGCACCCTGCGCCAAAAGGACGGGTTAAGCGGTTTCACCAAGCGCAGTGAATCGCCTTACGATCCGTTTGGCGCCGCGCATTCCTCGACGTCGATCTCGGCGGCGCTGGGTTTTGCTGTGGCGCGTGAT
This sequence comes from Sulfitobacter sp., assembly GCA_049794055.1. Lineage (GTDB taxonomy): Bacteria > Pseudomonadota > Alphaproteobacteria > Rhodobacterales > Rhodobacteraceae > Sulfitobacter. Next base: position 7,115 of record JBARCL010000110.1, on the reverse strand, counting down.
CTGGGCGGTTCCCCGCCCGAAGGGGCAGGCGATGCGATTGCCGTTATCGGCGACGGGTCGATGTCTGCAGGCATGGCCTATGAGGCGATGAACAATGCCGGGCACTTGAAGAAACGCCTGATCGTGATCCTGAACGACAATGAAATGTCGATCGCCCCGCCGGTTGGCGCGATGTCATCCTACCTCAGCCGACTTTATGCCGAAGAACCGTTTCAGGAATTCAAGGCCGCCGCCAAAGGTGCCGTCAGCCTGTTGCCAGAGCCATTCCGTGAGGGCGCGAAACGGGCCAAGGATATGCTGAAAGGTATCGCCGTCGGCGGCACTTTGTTCGAGCAGCTCGGCTTTTCCTATCTGGGCCCGATTGACGGGCATGACATGGACCAGTTGTTGCCGGTTCTGCGTACCGTCAAGGCCCGTGCGACGGGGCCCATCCTGATCCACGTGCTGACAAAAAAGGGCAAAGGGTACGGCCCTGCTGAGAAAGCCCGCGACAAAGGCCACGGTGTGTCCAAATTCAACGTGGTCACCGGCGAACAAAAAAAGGCACCTTCTAACGCGCCCAGCTATACCACCGTGTTTTCTGAAAGCCTGCTGCAAGAAGCGGCCAAGGACGACAAGATTTGCGCCGTCACCGCAGCGATGCCCGATGGCACCGGATTGAACCTGTTTGCAGAACGCTATCCCTCGCGCTGCTTTGATGTGGGGATTGCCGAACAGCACGGCGTGACCTTTTGCGCCGCCCTTGCCGCCGGCGGGATGAAGCCGTTCTGCACAATGTATTCGACTTTTTTGCAGCGCGGCTATGATCAGGTTGTGCATGATGTCGCAATCCAGCGACTTCCGGTGCGGTTTGCCATCGACCGTGCGGGGCTTGTCGGGGCTGACGGGGCAACCCATGCTGGGGCTTTCGATGTGGCTTTCCTTGCCAATCTGCCCGGCTTTGTTGTGATGGCCGCTGCTGACGAGGCAGAATTGAAACACATGGTTGCCACCGCTGTCGCCCATGACGACGGGCCCATCGCATTCCGTTTTCCTCGCGGTGAGGGCAATGGTGTCGACCTGCCCGAACGCGGCATTCCGCTGGAAATCGGCAAGGGGCGGATCATCGCAAACGGGGCGCGTGTTGCTCTGCTGTCTTTTGGCACGCGTCTGGCCGAAGTCGAAAAAGCTGCCGAAGCCCTGATTGCCAAGGGGATCACCCCCACCATTGCCGATGCACGCTTTGCCAAACCGCTGGACCGCGACATGATCCTGGGATTGGCCGCCGATCACGAGGCGTTAATCACCATCGAAGAAGGCGCAGTGGGCGGCTTCGGCTCTCATGTGGCGCAGCTTTTGGCGGATGAGGGCGTTTTTGATGCGGGGCTCAAGTACCGCTCGATGGTGTTCCCTGATACGTTTATTGATCAGGCATCCCCTGCCGATATGTACGCCGTCGCAGGCATGAACGCTGAACAGATCGAGGCAAAGGTGCTGGATGTTCTGGGCGTTGCGCAAATCGGGGCACAACGGGCCTAAGCTGGGCTACTCGCCTGCCGCGCGTTCATTCTTTTCGCTGCTCAATCAATGCATCCAGCCGCTTCTCGATCGCGGCCAGTCGTGCCGTCACCTCATGGCGGTGCGAGTCTGTCTCGGCGTTGCTTTCTTCCGAATGCGCATCCTGCATCGAATTCACGATCAGACCGACCAACAGGTTCACCACGGCAAAGGTCGTGACCATGATAAACGGAATGAAAAACACCCAAGCATAGGGGTATTTGATCATCACAGGCCGGACGATCCCCATCGACCAGCTTTCCAGCGTCATAATCTGGAACAGCGAATACCCCGACCGTCCCAACGTCCCGAACCAATCGTCGAAAGCTGTGCCAAACAGCTTGGTCGCAATCACCGCACCAATGTAAAAGATCAAAGCCATCAGGGTGAAGACAGAGGCCATACCGGGCAATGCCGTGATAAACCCCTCGACCACACGCCGCAGCCGCGGGGCCGTCGAAACCAGCCGCAGCACCCGCAAAATCCGCAGTGCCCGCAAGGCTGACAGCCCGTCCGCCGCCGGAACCAGCGAAATCCCCACAATGATGAAATCAAAGATGTTCCACCCGTCACGAAAAAACCGCAGACGATAGACATACATCTTCAACACCAGTTCAACGACAAAAATCGCAAGGCAGATCTCGTCCAACAGCCGCATCACTGGTCCGATGGCGCTTACCACGCGCTCCGAAGTTTCCAACCCCAGCAGGGCGGCGTTAAAGATGATAACGCCCATGATGAAGCTGCCGAAAGGGCGGCTTTCCAGAAGCGTTTGAGTTTTTTGACGCACGGGGAAAAATCCGAAACCAGGGAAAGTCGCGCTCTTTATGAGGGCAGTGGCAGAACAGAACAAGCGTTACACGTAGAAAGGTGTTCAGGTGTCACGGATCATCCCGCAACATGGCCGCTAACCCGCTGCGGTAATCGGGATATTTGGGGCGCCAGCCCAGTGCATCCTTGATCCGGTCATTCCGCACTTTCTTGCTTTCAGCATAAAAACTGCGGGCCATTGGTGTCATCTCGGCGGTCTCGAATGCCACGGCTTCGGGCAAGGGTAACCCCAACAACTCGGCCGCATGGCCGATCACGTCCTGTGGCGGCGCCGGATCATCATCACACAGATTATAAACCGCCCCCGGATCTGGCCGCGCCATCGATAATTCCAGCGCTTGCGCAATATCCTCGACATGGATGCGCGAAAACACCTGCCCCGCTTTGATGATCCGGCGCGCCGTTCCCTTGCGCACCTTGGCAAACGGCCCGCGCCCTGGTCCGTAAATCCCCGCAAGCCGGAAAATATGCAGCGGTAGGTCAGGAATTGCCTGCCACGCCGTCTCGGCATCAGTCCGAAACCGGCCCCGCTTGGTCGCGGGGGCCAGCGCCGTGTCCTCGTCTACCCATCCGCCCTGATGATCACCGTAGACCCCCGTGGTCGACAGATACCCCGCCCAGCGCAACGCAGGTGCAACCGCACAAATCTCATCTTTCACTTCATTCAAAACCGGATCTCCCTCCGGTCCCGGCCCCGCCGAGATCAACAAATACTGCGCCTCGCGCAGCAGGGTGGCGATATCGATTCCCGGCCAGACCACCGGCTCAACGCCTGTGGCCGCAATCTCTGCCACCTTGTCCGCTGACCGCGTGGTCCCAATGATTCGCCAGCCTTGCGGCACCAACCGGGCCGCTAACGCGCGCGCGCTGTACCCGTGACCGAATGAAAAAAGGGTTTTATCCATGCCACGAAAATGGCCTGCACCGTGCCCTTCCACAAGGGGCAATCACCCCAACCTGATGCGTTTATCTTCCGGCACCAAGGCGTTGATTTGCGCAATATGTTCGGGCAGGCATTTCGTCAGGAAATCATATTCCCTAATCACATGCGCCCGCGCCGCTGGCCCCAGATGCGCGTATTTCTCGGGCTGACCCAGCACATCGACGACCTGCGCTGCCAAGGCTTGCGGATCGTGAAAATCAACCAGCACTCCGGTTTCGCCATGGTTAATCGCCTCGCGCACCGGTGCCACATCAGCGGCGACAATCGTGGCCCCCATCGACATCGATTCCAACAAGGACCACGACAGCACGAAAGGCATCGTCAGATAGACATGGCATCGGCTGATCTGCACCAGTTTTTGATAATCGGGATAGGGAATGCGCCCCAGAAAGTGCAGACGCTCCCAATCCAGATCGTCGCCCACCTCACGCTCCATTTCGCCGCGCAGCCCCTTTGGGTCATTGCTCTTGCCACCATAGGAAACCTCGTTGCCGCCTACGATCAACACCCGCGCGTTTGGCCGTTCCTTCATGATTCGCGGCAAGGCCCGCATGAACACGTGAAACCCCCGCGCCCGTTCCAGATTGCGGGCAACATAGGTCAACACCTCATCGCCATGCCTGATCGGCTGTTCCAAACGGCCAAGCCGCAGTTCAACAGCGGGATTTGGCAATAGCTGGTCCGTCCTTATCCCGTCATGGCAGACATACATCCGGTCATGAAAACTGGTTGGGAAACGGTCGCGTTGCCAGATTGTCGGCGTATGTCCCTGATCGACAATTTCAATATTCGCCAGTGGCACAGAATTTCGCGCCGCCATCAAAAAGGGCGCATGCTCCGATATTTCCTCTTCTGTGTCGAACCCGACCAGACCACCGGTCATGTTGTAATAATACTCAAAAAACCCGATGATCGGTACATGCGGCCAGACCTGTTTGAAAAAGGTCAGTTCCCCCCAACCCACATGTCCGATGACGATATCGGGGACAAACCCGTCCTCGGCCTCGATCTTGCGGGCGGCCATGGCCGCGCCAAACCCCGCACCAGCGGCTTCTTCCCAAACCTTCGACAGGCCATAGGCGTCTTGCAGCGGTTTGCGGTGTGCCTTGTAAATCCGCGTCTCTACCCCCTGCAGCTTCGGCGCATCCTTCTTTTGCGTCAGAAAGAAAATCCGGTGCCCGCCCTGCGCGGCGAGCCAGCGCACCAGCTCGCGGTACTGGCCCGGCATGTTCTGGTGTACAAAAAGTATGTTCATGTCAGCGGACCTAACGCGTTACCCTTACCTCGCAGTAAATCGAAACGACGTCGCAGGTGCAACGCGTCACCCCCGCTTTCGTGCGGCCAGACGTGCTTTCATCTGCGCTTTCCCCTCTGGCGTACCATCATGGAACGACCCGAACAGCTTGTCCCACGGCACATCAAGATTGCCGTAATTTACCTCGAAGTACCGGTGATGGATCTGGTGATGAAACATGCCCAGATGCACGCGCTTTGCATTCCGAAACCACAACCCTTCAAAACCGGTATGCGTCGTAACGGCAAGAATGGCATAGAACATCAAATGAAAGACCAGATGTACCGGATGGGTTGGCAGGATCAGGTGAATGATCACAGTGCCAAAGTAAAATCCGTGTTCAACCGGATGCATTGACAGCCCCGACCACGGGCCGATGTCCGTGTTGCGGTGGTGCAGCGCGTGGAACCTGTAAAACAGGTCGGTGTGCAGCAACCGGTGGATCCAGTAGAAATAGAAACTCTCCCAAACAGGGATCAGGAAAAAGAACGCGACAAACCAGATAGGCGTCGCGGAAAAACTGGTGGCGGGCGCAAAGCCGTTCGCCAGTAGCCACCAGAACAGCACCTCGAGGGCCGACCAGATTGTGACACCGCTGGCCAGCGTCCAGAACATGTTGTCCAGCACCTGTGAACTAAAACTGAACATCCGCCCCTTGCGCGGAAAAGGACGCGGGTCGTATTTCATGGTGTTGTCTTGCAGGCGGTATTTATGAAACCAAAGATGCAGCCCCCCTGCGATGATTGTGATCAGGACAAGGTTGCGCAGGAATATCGCCGCTATCCAGCTAAACCCCCATGTTTGGGCCTGTACCAGCGTCGGGCTGAACCAAAGAACGCTCATCCAGGCCAGCGCCAGTATCCCCATGTTTATGGTCAGAAAAAACCAGCCGTCCGCATACCATTTCAACGCCGCCAACGGCTTGGGCGGCCATTGCCATAGGGGCGATACCGCAATGGGCAGTTCAGGCGTGTGGTTCCATTCGGCCCGCTCGCTCATTTTGTATACATCTGCTTTTTGAACGCCCGCGTCCGTGTCGTGGCATCTTCCGAGCCGTCATGAAACGTCCCGAACCATTTGTCCCACGGCATCTCGACCGTGCCATAGTTACATTCAAAGTAGCGGTGGTGCAGCTGGTGAAAGAAATCACCCAACTGCGCCCGTTTTTCACCGCCCCCCATCAACCCGTCAAAGCCGGAATGCGAACACACGGGGCTCAGCGTGAAAGTGTAGACATGGAACAAGACATGCATCGGGCTGCTCGGCACAACAAAGTGGATCAGCAAGGAAGAGAAGTAGATTGCATGCTCAATCGGATGCATCGATATGCCGGACCAAGGCCCAACATTGACGTTGCGATGGTGCAGCGCATGGGCGCGTTGATACAACGGCGGCCAGTGCAGCATCCGGTGCACCCAATAGAAATGGAAACTTCCCCAGGCCGGTAAAATCACGAACCACGCCACAAACCAAAACGGACTAAATGCAAAGGTCGTCAAAGGGGCCAGACCATTTCCCGCCGCCCAGTACCAAAGCGTCACATAGACACTCACAATGCTGATACCACTCACCAGCGACCAGAACATGTTGTCAAACACCTGAGAGCGGAAGGTGAACGTCCCGTTGTCACTGATCTGGCCTCGCGCATCGTACTTCAGTTCGGTTCCCTGCTTTTTGGCGCGGTAAAACCACAGATGCAGACCGCCCGCTAACACCGCATGCGGGATCAGGAAACTCAGCCATACGACAGCGATCCACCCCAACCCAAGCTCAGATGTCCCTGTCACCGAAGGCGCCCAAAGCCACACAGCCAATGCCGCCAGAAGCAGCGAAAGCGAGATTGACGAAACCACCAGCCAATAGGCTCTATACCAAAGTAAAACGTCCATCGGCCGCGGCGGCCATGCAAACAGCGGATTGTTCCTAATTCGACCGGGATGAAAATTCCACCGCGCCGCCTCTCCACCAATATCCCGGTCAGTGGGCATAATCGGACCCTTCTCCATCAAGGATCGCTTTCAGTTCTGCCAGATGCCGCATGTCTTGTTCGGGATAGTTTTCCAACTCTTGCGCCGTCTTTTCCGCGATCTCGTCCGAAATCCTGCGCAACGGCAACCCGGTCTGCAACGCCTTGATATATGTCTCGGCCGCACGTTCGAAATAATAGAGCCTATTAAAGGTATCTGCGACAGTATCACCAATCACCAACACACCGTGACTGCCCATGACCATCACCTTTTGCTTGGGATCAGTCAGCAGCTGAGCACAACGCGCACCTTCGTCTTCAAAAGCCAAACCACCGTAGTCTTCGTCAATCACTACCCGGTTATAAAAAGTACAACAGTTTTGGTCGATGGGTGGCAGTCGACTGTCTTGAAGGCAGGCAAGAACGGTTGCATGGATGGAATGCACATGCATCACGCAACGGGCGTGCTTGCAGGCTCGGTGTACACCGCCATGCAAGCCCCAAGCCGTCGGATCGGGCGCGTTAGGGCCTGATAATGTCTCAGT
>JBARCL010000109.1:0-4419 GCA_049794055.1 Sulfitobacter sp. | reverse complement strand
TGCACGCTGGTAGGCGAGGCGATGATCGACCCGACGTGGCAAGACAGCGAACGGGTGGTGACACAGTGGCACTGGCTGACCCAAGCCGAACTCGCCGCGACCCGTCACAAACCCGACAGCCTTGGCGCGGTGGCCTTTGGGGGCGGTGGGATCAGCTACGATCCGCTGGAACTGCTCGTCCGGTGACCGACCACGCGATGCCGCCGACAACCAGCAAAGTGGCGAAGATCACAATCGGGCCAATGTCTTCCCCCAAAAACAACGCTCCCGCAAGGATCGCAATCACCGGCACGCTCAGCTGTACGATAGCGGCGGTTGCCCCTTCGATTTTTGGCAAAACCGCGTACCACAAAGCATAGCCCAGCCCCGATGTCAGCCCGCCGCAGACTATCCCCAAAGCGATGCCTGTCGCGCTGAATGTCAGGCCGGTGCCTGCCAGCAGGATCAACAATATTGGGATGCAGAGCAGGAAATTTGCAGATGTTGCCGCCAGCGGATCCTGCGCACTGCGACCGATGATGCTGTATGCGGCCCAGCCGAGACCGGCAAAAACCATCAGTGCCGCGCCTGTCGGATCGGCCACGCCGCCCGGACCGGGCCACAGGGCGCTCAGCAATCCGATAAATGCAACCGCCCCGCCGGTAAGCTGACGCCGCGTGGGGGCTGTGCCGTGCAACGCGCCATGGGCAAACATCGTAACCTGCACCACACCAAACAGGATCAACGCCCCCAACCCCGCATCAAGCGTCAGATAAGCCAGAGAAAATCCGACCAGATAAACAGCAAGGCTCAGCGCTCCGGGTATCCGGTTGCGGCGCAACAGCGGAAGGCCGCTGCCGCGCAGGGAAATGATCATGCCCAAAACCAGCGCGCCGGACACCACACGCACCAGTGCAAAACCGGACGGGTCAATAAACCCGCCCTCAATCGCCATACGGGTCAGGACAGAATTCGCGGCGAACGCGATCATGGTCAGGGTGATGGCAAGGGCAAGGCGCATACTTTGACTTAGCGGGTCTGACCTCTTGCGCCAAGAGGTCAGCTTTCAGGATTTCGTCATCACAACCCGGCACCGCAGCGGATCAATGAAAGACGAAATCATCCTCATCATCCAGCCCCGCGAGCAGGGCATCGACATCAGCCGCATCAAACCGGCCGATCATTTCGTTAAAGCGATCACCGGCGCCCGCCATGTTGCGCCGCACCAATGACACGACACTGCCCTGCACGTCACTGTCCTGCAACGCCGCAACCAGACCCTGTCGCAAGAATTCGCGATGTTGGGTCGCTTGCAACATCAACTGTTGCTGCTGGCGGGCCATGCTCACCGCATTCAACATGGCATCACGCAATCCTTCCGCATCCATCTCTTCTTTGGTAAGGAAATCGTGATACCCGCCGCGCATCGCTTGCACCGCAGTCTGGCGGGCGCCATCGCCCGTGATCATGATCTTGCCCGCGTCCTTGTTCCGGTCATTCGACAGAACATGGTTCAACGCCTCCATCCCGTCACCAATCGGCAACCGGTAATCTATGAGGATCAAATCGTAATTCTGCTTGGCCACCGCCGCATTCATCGCTTCGATGCTTTCAACCTCGTCCAGATGAATGGACAACTCCGTCTTCTGGCTCAACCGCCGGATGCGGGCGCGATCGAAATTGCTGTCATCCAACAGCAGCGCGCGAATATCATGAGGGATCGGAGGAATACCGGGAAAGGAAGACTTGTTTTCTTCTGCACTCAGCATTGGCTTGGTCCTTGGTCCTTGGTTGATCTGTTCCGATATAGAATTGCGGATATTCCCTGCGTATTCCTTAACAATGCGTTCTCGACACCTCGAATTTGATGAAAATCCAAGCAACTTAGCGGGCGGGATTCAGCTGAACCCGCGCTTCGACAAGACTGCCGCGACCGTAGGGGGAATCCATGATTTCGGCAGTGCCGCCATAAAGCGTCGCAATTTTGCGGACATTGGCCAGCCCCATACCACTGCCCTCCACTTCATCGCGCGGACGCAGGGTCCGCATCGCACCGAATACATTCTCGCGGTATTCGGGCGGAATACCCGGACCATCATCTGCAACTGACAGAACAACCTCGCCTGCCTTTACAGCACTGCTGATAATAATTTGGCCCGATGGTTTATCGTGGTGTTTCAAGGCGTTACGCACCAAGGAGTCAAACAGCGTCAAAACATCGCGATCCCCCATTACCACATGGTCGCAATCCAGATTGCGGATCACCGCAAACCCTGCGGGTATCGGTATGTCCTCCAACACTTCATCAAGGACACGGGGCAAGTGGTTTTCGCAGACTTCCTGCATGCGCCCGATCCTTGAAAACGTCAGCAAATCAACCAACATCCGGTCCAACCGTCCGGTGTGCCGGTTCATCAGTTCAATCGACGCCGCAACGGAGCCGTCAATTTTTACGCCCGCCTCTTCAAGATCCTCCTCAATCCAATGTGGAAGCTCCAGCAAAGCCCGCACCGATGCGCGAACATCATGGCTGATAAGATAGATGAAATCCTCAATATCTTGAGAGGCTCCAGACTGTTTCTCGACGATAGGGGGGGATTGGACAGGTTCGGCATTCATAGACATTCACCACACTCAGGAAGGGGTAACCTAGCACTCCCCCCTTGATGGAATCTTAACGCGCGCTTCAAATGTCCTACAGGATCGTAAACACTTCGACTGCCCCTTAAAACGACAAAAGGCCCGCGAACGGGCCTTTTGCGTATCTTGCCAGACAGGCAGGATAAATAAGGGGTTACCCTTACATCATGCCGCCCATGCCGCCCATGTCGGGCATGCCGCCGCCCATGCCGCCGGCACCGCCGTCTTTCGACGGCTTGTCAGCAACCATGGCTTCGGTGGTGATCAGCAGACCTGCGATAGATGCCGCGTCCTGCAAAGCAGTGCGCACAACTTTGGCCGGGTCAATCACGCCGAACTTGAACATGTCGCCATATTCTTCGGTCTGCGCGTTAAAGCCGAATGTCAGGTCGTCGCTCTCGCGGATTTTGCCCGCAACAACGGAACCGTCCACACCGGAGTTTTCGGCGATCTGACGCAGCGGTGCTTCCAGTGCTTTGCGCACGATGGAAATACCAACGTTCTGGTCGTTGTTGTCACCGGTCAGACCGGCCAGCTTCTTGCCTGCTTGAACCAGAGCAACACCACCACCAACAACGATACCTTCTTGAACAGCGGCACGTGTCGCGTTCAGGGCATCGTCAACGCGGTCTTTGCGCTCTTTGACTTCAACTTCGGTCATGCCACCAACGCGGATCACAGCAACACCACCGGCCAGTTTGGCCACGCGCTCTTGCAGCTTTTCTTTGTCGTAATCAGACGTGGTTTCTTCGATCTGTGTGCGGATCTGGGAAACACGTGCTTCGATTTCGGCTTTCTCGCCGGCACCGTCGATCACAGTGGTTTCGTCTTTGGTGATCGTGACTTTCTTGGCAGAACCCAGCATGTCCATTGTAACGGACTCAAGCTTCATACCCAGATCTTCAGAGATCACCTGACCGCCGGTAAGGATCGCGAGGTCTTGCAGCATCGCCTTGCGACGATCGCCGAAACCAGGTGCCTTAACAGCAGCGATTTTCAAACCACCGCGCAGCTTGTTCACAACCAGAGTGGCCAAAGCTTCGCCTTCAACATCTTCTGCGATGATCAGCAAAGGCTTCTGCGACTGGATCACCTGCTCGAGCAGTGGAACCATTGGCTGCAAGGAAGACAATTTCTTCTCGTGAAGCAGGATGATCGCGTCTTCCAGCTCAACCGTCATTTTGTCAGAATTTGTGACAAAGTACGGTGACAGGTAGCCACGGTCGAACTGCATGCCTTCGACGACAACAGTCTCTGTTTCCAGACCTTTGTTTTCTTCGACGGTGATCACACCTTCGTTGCCAACACGCTGCATCGCGTCTGCAATCTGACGGCCGATTTCTTTTTCGCCGTTTGCGGAAATCGTACCAACCTGAGCAACTTCGTCGCTGTCGGAAACATCACGTGCCGCAGCGCGGATGGCTTCGACAACAGTCAACGTCGCCATGTCGATGCCGCGCTTCAGGTCCATCGGGTTCATGCCGGCGGCAACAGATTTCATGCCTTCCTGAACGATGGCCTGCGCCAGAACAGTCGCGGTTGTTGTACCGTCGCCTGCTTCGTCATTGGTACGGGAAGCAACTTCCTTAACCATCTGTGCGCCCATGTTCTCGAACTTGTCTTCCAGCTCAATCTCTTTGGCCACGGATACACCGTCTTTGGTGATGCGCGGGGCGCCGAACGATTTGTCCAGAACCACGTTACGGCCTTTAGGGCCGAGGGTAACTTTTACCGCATTCGCAAGGATGTTCACACCCTTGAGGATTTTGTTGCGGGCATCGGTGTCAAATTTGACGTCCT
>JBARCL010000108.1:0-126980 GCA_049794055.1 Sulfitobacter sp. | reverse complement strand
CTTTTCTTCAAGCTGGTGATCAACGGCGCTCGCGGCGTTCGCCGCGCTCGGGACGCTCGTCACGCTTTTGCATCTGAACGGATGGCAGCTCTTTGTGCTCGTCCATTTTGATGGTCAAAACGCGCATCACGTCGTCATGCAGGCGCATCAGACGCTCCATTTCCTGAACGGCCGGTGCAGGTGCATCGGAACGCAGGAAGGCATAGTGGCCCTTGCGGTTTTTGTTGATCTTGTAGGCCATTGTCTTGACGCCCCAATACTCGCTATCCACGAGTTTCCCGCCGTTGTCGGACAGGACGGTGCCAAAATGTTCGATAAGGCCTTCAGCTTGCGTGTTGGACAGGTCCTGACGCGCAATCATAACATGCTCATATAGCGGCATGTGCACTCCTATTTATATCAAGGCGCATTTCATAGGCAGGGCAGTATCCTTTGCGGCCCCACCACGAGAGACTGCGCGGTTCAATCGTCTTGCAAAGGAACTGCCCATATACACGGTATGGCGGGCAGGGCAAGGGGCTCTGCCCGCCGGTAGGTTATCTTGTGGTATCGGTGAAAAGTCCGTGTCGTAGTTTCAGGGTGCGCGTCGTTTGGTGCAACACACAGACAGTCAGCAGCGCCATCAGGATTTCGGCCATGGGCCCCGCCAGCCAGATACCGCTTTCGCCCCAGAACACCGGCAGCGCAAATGTCAGTGGCAGGGCAAAAGCATAGGGCTTTGTCAGCCCAAGGATGGCGGCGCGCGATGCATTGCCGATGGCCTGAAAGTAGCTGGCAATGACGATCAGCGGACCGGCAAGCCACAACATGGCAACGGTCAGTGAGGTGATCTGTGCAAAGGCCGCAATTACCGCGGGATCATCGACAAATGCCCCCGCGATGAATTCCGGGAATGTCATCAGGATGACTTGAGCGAGGCTGCAATAGACGAAGGCAACCCATATCCCCAAACGCAGGCTTTGATCCGACCGCTGCCATTCCTGTGCCCCGTAGTTGTTGCCTACGATGGATTGCAGCGCAAAGGTCAGCCCCAGAAGGGGCAGGAAAAGAAAGGTCATCACGCGGGTGACGATCCCGAAGGCAGACACCGTTGTTTCATAATTAGGGACCTCAAACATCTGGAGCGCTGCGATCACGGCCGCAGACCCGAGGGCGATGCCGATGAAGTTCAGGCTTTGTGGTGCACCAAGAGCAAGGATACGCAGCCAACCCTGTGTAAGAGAGGTTTGCATCAGTATTCTAGGGTGCAGTTCGGCACGGTCCGAGGCGCGGTATCCAAGGATGATTGCAAAGGCCAGCAACTGGGCCAGAGCGGTGCCATAGGCCGATCCGGCCACGCCAAGGCCCATCGTGGCGATCAGCACATAGTTGAATCCGATGTTCGAGATCGAGACAAGCAGGCTCATCGCGGCCATAAACCCGACACGGCCCTCATTGCGCAGGGCGTCAGAGTGGACCGAGAGCAGGAAGGCCAGTGGCGAGACAAAGGCTGTAATCGCCAGATAGGTCTGCGCCATATCGGCCAGTGGTTCGGAGCCGGAGGCAAGAGCCAGACTGAGCGTGCGACCAAACAACAGGTAGCCGAGGATAAGCGCGGCACTGACGCAGAGGGCAAAGCCGTGTGCACCGGCGAAGGTTGCGCGGGCACCAGCCATGTCTGCTGCGCCCAATTGCCGGGCAAGAATACTGGACATGCCCCCCGAGACCAGCGTCGCAAGCGCGACAATCAACATATAGAATGGAAAGATCAGGGTGACGGCGCTGAGGGCTTCGGCCCCGACATAGCGCCCCAGAAAGATGGCATCTACCACCGTGAGCAGGCCGTTCATGCCCATCACAAAGACGATGGGTAGGGCGGTTTTGGCAAAGATTTGGCCCAAAGGGCCATGGGTATAGGCGTTGGGGTGAGACATTGTGAACCTCTTTTCAGATGTTCCGCATGTAAGGTGGTGCCCGCATTGCCGGCCGTCGGGAACATTGAACAAAGTTCGGACGGGATGATGTCGGCACTTCACCAAGGATAAACCCGCGAGCGGCTGGTGGCCGGACCATAAGTACAATTGCTAATCTGTGGGGTTATCCTGCGCAAGTCTGTTTTCAGGGCGTTTCCAAACCCTTGATTCGGCACGGTAAGACCGCGACATCGACGCGGACCCGCCGCATCACTGCCCAATTTGCGTCTCTTTCCTAAAGCAATGCTGAACCAACAAAGCATGACCGAGGGACAAGACAATGACTGCAACAGCTGAATTCATGAACGCCCGCGCCAAAGCCATCGAACCTGCACGCATGGCAAATGGTGGCCGCATGATCATTCGTGGCGCTCAACGTCTGGTCGGTGTGTCACTGACCCTTGCAGCACTTGGTTTGTGGTTGGCACCGGGTGCGTCCTGGGAAAGCGACATCATGCTGTTCAAACTGATCCTGTCGCTGACCGCCGTCATTGCCGGCCTCGGTCTGATCAGCGAAAGCACATCACCATCTGCCCCCGAAGTTGAGATCGATACGATCCGCCGCGAAGTCCGCCTTGTGCGCCGTCAGCGTGGCATGGCCGATCAAATCTTGCAAAGCTGTGGATTTGCCGATCTGGCCCATGCAGAACGGGAGGGCAACAACGTGCGTCTATGGGATCAGGCGGGCACATTTCTGGCAGAAGTCAGCCTGACAGACCGCAAAGCCCTGTCCAGCCTTGTCGCCGGGCTGCGCGGCGCAGGCAAGCTTGACTGAATATCGGAGTTGATGGAATTTTACCCTGTAACATGACAAGAACGCAGTGATCCGGTTCAGTGTGTTTGTGCATTTTCGGCAGTGAATTGCCGATGCGCTGTGCGGTGATGCGCAACCTCTGTTGAAACGTAGGGAGTTGCGTTGGGCGCAACTACCGCCGAATTAAGTGGGGACAGCCATCAACCGGAGAATTTTATAATGAAATCACTGATCCTTGCTACCGCCCTTGCACTTGGTGCCAGCAGCGCCTTTGCCGCCGATAAATATGTTCTGGACTCCAGCCACAGCCAAGTGCTGTTCAGCTATAGCCACCTTGGTTTTTCGACAACCTATGGCATGTTCTCGGGGTTCGAGGGCGAGATCATGTTCGACGCCGAGGCACCAGCGAACTCTTCCGTCAGCGTCAGCATGCCTTTGATGTCGATGTTCACCGGCTGGGAGCAGCGCAAAGGCCACTTTATGACCGCTGATTTCTTTGATGCGGCTGAAGGCGACATGATTACCTTTACCTCAACAGGCATCGAAGTGACGGGCGATGACACTGCCAAGATCACCGGCGACCTGACCTTGAACGACGTGACCAAGTCGGTCGTACTGGATGCCAAGCTGAACAAAACAGGCGATCATCCGATGGCAGGAAAGCCGTGGATGGGTTTTGATGCGACAACAACGCTGTTGCGCTCGGATTTTGGCTTGGGTGCTTTCGCGCCCGCGGTTGGTGACGAAGTTGCTCTTAACATCTCCCTGGAGGCGATGAAGGCCGAATAAGAGCGGCATCCGTCCAGACCAAATAAAAGCCCGCCATTCAACTGGCGGGCTTTTTCGTGTCTACTGTGAGGGGGCGCGGATGGCTGTCAGTTTGATGGCCAGCTTGACCGCAAAGGCAAGGCTGCCTTCATCCCCGACGTTGTCGCCGATGCCGAAATCGCGCCGGTCAAGTGTCAGGTCCGCCCGCATTTCAGCCGTATCACCGTTCAGTGCCAGATTGAACGGCATAACCAGCGGGACGGCGCGGTCCTTGATGGTCAATGTGCCTGCCGCTTCGTAGCCGTCGACCCCGTGGCGGATGACCGCGTCGTAAACCGCAGTGGCAAAGGTACCTGCATCAAAGAAATCTGCGCCCATGGCCTGTTGGGTGACAGACCCAAGGGTCAGTGAAGGAATAGCGATTGTCGTGGTGACCTGGCCGACTTCGCCGCTGGGGATGGTTTCATCGAAACTTATGGCGGCGGTCCAGTCGGTAAAGCCGCCCGATACTTCATTGCCGAACTGTACAACTGTGATGTCTATGGTGCCCTCCTGCACGGCCCACTCGGACGCCACATTGGCAAGGGTGCTTTCGGATTTCACGGTTGCGTCGCCATTTGCGCCCATCGCAGTTCCCAGCGCAATGACCAGCGCCCAGACAACGGTGGCAGCAAGAATCGGGGTTTTGCTGTGGGTTTGGGCGGGGAGGGGGCCGATTACCGGTTCACCTGGCAACATGCGGCGCAGGGTGGCGTCTTGGTCGATTACGTGATGTTTCAGCGCCCCCGCGATGTGCAGAACCAGCGAAAGAGCAAGCAATTTGGTTGCGAACCAGTGCAAGGATCCGAAGACATGTTCGATGCCCGTGGATTTCGGCACAAGCGGCAGGTTTTGCCCGAAGGGCCACCAGATCGGGGCGAAACCGGCCGCGGCGGCATGGGAAAT
This sequence comes from Sulfitobacter sp., assembly GCA_049794055.1. Taxonomy (GTDB): domain Bacteria; phylum Pseudomonadota; class Alphaproteobacteria; order Rhodobacterales; family Rhodobacteraceae; genus Sulfitobacter. The sequence goes on along the minus strand of JBARCL010000108.1, from coordinate 122,561 downwards.
CCAACCCGACAGGGGCACAATGACAAGGGCGGCATAAAGCAACCAGTGAACCAGCTCGGCGGCAAAGCTTTCCGCTGGTTTATCCGCATTCAGCAGGCCGGGTTTCGGTTGTGAGATAGCCCAGAGGATGCGCAACACCGCGACGAAAAACGCCGTCACACCAAGCGTTTTATGCAACGAGAACAGCCATGCTTTTTGCGCCAGTTGGGCGTCGTTTTCGTAGGGTAGCCAGTTTGCGATCAACCCGAGTGGCAAGAGCGTGAGAATCAGCAAGGCCGTCAGCCAGTGAAAACCTTTGCTCACTCCGCCATAACGGGTTTCGGTATTGGTAATGGCCATCGTGTGCTCCTGTTATGTGTGCTGCATAGTTACTGCGCACAGCAGCAAGGGCAATCTCATGTTTATGCACATGCGTTCTGCGCTCTTGTTCCCTTAATCGCGGCGGGCTAGACCAAGTGCCAAATCAGTGAAAGGGCCATTCATGAGCATCGCATTTGTTTTTCCGGGGCAAGGCGCCCAAACCATCGGTATGGGGCAGGCGTTGGCCGAAGCCTATCCGGCCGCGCGGGCGGTTTTTGACGAGGTTGACGCGGCGCTGGGGGAAAAACTGTCCGAACTGATCTGGTCAGGCGAGATCGAAGCGCTGACCTTGACCGAAAATGCGCAACCCGCGTTGATGGCAACGTCGATGGCGGCTTTGGCGGCGATCAAGGCCGAAGGGTATGGTCTGGAGCGTGCCAGCTATGTTGCGGGGCATTCGTTGGGCGAATATTCCGCGCTTTGTGCGGCAGGGGCCGTGTCTTTGGCGGATACGGCACGTCTGTTACGCATTCGTGGACGGGCCATGCAGGCGGCGGTGCCTGTGGGGCAGGGGGCGATGGCCGCAATCTTGGGGCTGGACGCGGCGGCGGTTGAAGGCGTGGCAGAGGCGGCGGCGCAAGGCGACATCTGTGCTTTGGCCAATGAGAATGACCCGACACAGAACGTTATCTCCGGCAGCACGGCGGCGATTGAACGGGCGGTGGTTTTGGCGAAAGAAGCCGGCGCCAAACGCGCCTTGCCTTTGCCGGTGTCGGCACCGTTCCACTGTGCCTTGATGCAGCCGGCGGCTGATGAAATGGCAAGAGCTTTGGAGGGGGTGCAGTTTGACAACCCTGCCGTGCCTTTGGTGGCAAATGTTCTGGCGGATGCGGAATCTGACTCGACGCGCATCAAAGCCTTGCTGGTTGAGCAGGTGACCGGGCGCGTGCGCTGGCGGTCCTCTGTGGAATGGATGGCGGCCCGAGGCGTGACAGAATTCTGGGAGATCGGTGCAGGCAAAGCGTTGTCGGGGATGATCCGGCGGATTTCCAAGGAAAGTGTATGCCGCGCGGTTGGTACGCCGGATGATGTGGCGGCGCTGAAAGACGTGTAATGCGTCTGGGCGTTGTCCTCGGGCTGGTCCTTGGGGTGCTGGGTTGCGCGGTTGCCGATAATGTGGTGGATCGCACAACCATGCAGCTGGATGGGGCGCGGCTCGTCCTGAGCGGAGAAATTACCAGCCGGACGCCGGCTAACTTCGTGGCAGCCTTGGATGATAACCCGCAGGTTCAGGTGATCGTGCCGTTTGATATGTCCGGTTCGGTCGATGAGATGGCGGTTTACCGGATGGGCGACGCCATCCGGCACCGCGGACTGGACACCCACCTGACGGCGCAGAGCGAGATATATTCGGGGGCAGTGAACCTGTTTCTGGCCGGTACCCGGCGCACGATAGAACGCGGTGCCATACTTGGCGTGCATTCATGGGCGGATGGTTTTGGCGAGGGCAGCAGCTATCCGCGAGATGCGGGGGAACATAAGAGAAATGCGGCCTATACCCGCGACATGCTGGGCAGCGACGCATTTTACTGGTTTACCTTGCAGGCGGCCCCATCGGACGGGATACATGTGTTAACGCAGGCCGAGATTGCAGGTTTCGGGTTGGTGACGAAATGAAAAAAGGAACGGATATGTTTGATCTGACAGGCAAAAATGCGCTCGTAACCGGTGCATCCGGTGGTATTGGCGCAGATATCGCGCGAAAATTGCATGCACAGGGTGCGGTTGTGGGGCTGTCGGGCACGCGGGTCGAGCCGCTGGAGGCGCTGAAGGCCGAACTGGGAGAGCGGGCGCATGTATTGCCCTGCAACCTAAGCGACATGGAGGCTGTCGAAGCGCTGCCCAAACAAGCGATTGAAGCGATGGGATCGGTTGATATTCTGGTCAACAATGCCGGCATCACCCGCGATAATCTTTTTATGCGTATGTCGGATGAGGAATGGAATTCCGTGATCAACGTCAATCTGACCGCGACGTTCAAACTGTGCAAGGGCGTGATGCGCGGCATGATGAAGGCGCGATGGGGGCGTATCGTAAATATTTCCAGCATCGTGGGGGCAACCGGCAACCCCGGTCAGGCGAATTATGCGGCAAGTAAGGCCGGCATGATCGGGATGTCGAAATCGCTGGCTTACGAGGTGGCAAGCAGGGGTATTACCGTGAATGCCGTGGCGCCGGGCTTCATTGCCACCGCCATGACGGACAAGCTGACGGAGGACCAAAAGTCTGGTATCATGGGACAAATTCCCGCCGGACGGATGGGCGATCCGGCGGAGATTGCCGGTGCCGTTGTCTATCTGGCAAGTGACGAGGCGGGGTATGTCACCGGTGCGACCTTGCATGTCAATGGCGGCATGGCCATGTTGTAAAGCGCATTTGATACCGTTTGCGCATGGCGTGCCATGTGCTAAAGGGGGCGCAGATTCGAAAACGGGGAGGCTGGTGTGTCGCCCCGCCTTGTGCAAACAAGGTAAGAGCCGCTTCCGGTTTCGGGGGCATCCTCCAACTGCCTGAACAGGCGTGCGGATATAATAGGGGCCGGTTGGCCCGGAAGAATGAGGACTTTATTATGAGCGACATCGCAGACCGCGTTAAAAAGATCGTTGTAGAACACCTTGGTGTTGAAGAAGACAAAGTTGTCGAGAATGCGTCGTTCATCGACGATCTGGGCGCAGACAGTCTTGATACTGTTGAGCTTGTGATGGCCTTCGAAGAAGAGTTCGGCATCGAAATCCCCGATGACGCGGCCGAGAACATCCAGACGTTCGGCGATGCGGTGAAATTCATCACTGAAGCCTCTTAATCCCGCGGCGCCCTTTTCGGGCAGCTCGGCAAAAGTTATTTGAAACGGCGTCGTTCCAAGCGGAATGGCGCCGTTTCTGTTTCCGGTTCGAATGACGGGGGTTGCTCATCGGCGGCGCGCTTCGCACAGTGTGCCAAACGCCACAAAAAGCGTAAGGGCAGATTGAGCAATGTCGCGAACCATACCTACCATCAATACATCACGTGTGACTTTGAGGGCGATGCGCGCCGAGGATTTCAGTCGCTTCGCCGAAATCTGGGCCACTCCCGAAGTTGTAACCCATATCTCTGGCAAGCCCCGCAGCAAGCCGCAGTCATGGGACGCGTTTCTGCGCAACGCGGGTCATTGGCAGATCAGCGGTTTCGGACAATGGGCGGTACAACCGCACGGTATGTCGCAGATGGCGGGGCAGTGCGGCTTTTTCTTTGGCTCACGCGGTCTGGGAGATGATTTTGATCCTTTTCCCGAGGCCGGCTGGGTTTTGGCGCCGGAAGCTCAGGGGCAGGGGTTGGGCCTTGACGCGGTACAGGCGGCGCATGACTGGTTTGATCGGGTGATAGCGGGGCGTACCGTCTGCATGATCACGCTTGATAACACACCATCGCTAAGGGTTGCCAAGGCCCTTGGCTATGGTTTGATGCGCGAGGTTGAGGTGGACGGCGACAGGCTGTGCCTGATGACGCGTAAGGGGCCGCCGGTTTGAGGCAGGCAAAAACACCAGAAGTCTTGAATACTTGCCCCCCTGCGAGGTATAGCCGAGACAAAGCGAATTAAGGGGCAGGTTTATGCGCAGAGTAGTGGTAACGGGCTTGGGGTTGGTAACGCCTTTGGCCGACGGGGTCGAAGAAAGCTGGAGCCGCATTCTGGACGGGCAGTCCGGCGCGGGGCCGATCACCGGATTTGATGCATCGGCATTGGTCACGCAGTACGCCTGCGAGGTGCCTTTGGGGGACGGGACAGACGGCACGTTCGATGCTGACAAATATATGGCCCCAAAAGAGCAGCGTAAGGTGGATACTTTTATCCTGTTCGGCATGGCTGCCGCACAGCAGGCTGTAGAGGATTCTGGCTGGATGCCTGAGGACCGTGAAGGTCAGGAACGCACTGGCGTTTTGATCGGGTCCGGCATTGGCGGGCTGAATTCTATCGCCAATACAGCGATCATGATGAAAGAGAAGGGACCGCGCCGCGTCAGCCCGTTCTTTGTGCCTGGTGCCTTGATCAACCTGATCTCGGGTCAGGTGTCGATCCGCTATGGCTTTCGCGGACCAAACCATTCTGTAGTGACGGCCTGTTCGACAGGGGCCCATGCGATTGGCGATGCGTCACGTCTGATCCAGCACGGCGATGCGGATGTGATGGTTGCCGGTGGTGCCGAAGCCGCCATTTGCGAGATCGGGATTGCCGGTTTTAACGCGTGCAAGGCGCTGAGTACCAAACGTGGCGATGACCCGCAAAAGGCATCTCGCCCGTATGATGCGGACCGTGACGGGTTTGTCATGGGGGAGGGCGCGGGCATTGTTGTTCTGGAAGAATACGAGCACGCCAAGGCTCGCGGGGCCAAGATCTATGCCGAGGTGATCGGCTATGGCCTGTCTGGTGATGCCTATCACATCACCGCACCGTCAGAGGATGGCGAGGGGGGCGAACGTTCGATGCGCGCAGCGTTGCGCGGGGCTGGTAAGGAACCCAAGGATATTGATTATATCAATGCGCATGGCACATCGACGATGGCGGATACCATCGAATTGGGTGCGGTTGAGCGTATGATGGGAGAGCATGCGTCCAAAGTCACGATGTCCTCGACGAAATCGGCAACGGGGCATCTTTTGGGAGCTGCGGGCGCGATTGAGGCGATATTTTCGATCCTTGCGATCCGCGACCAGATCGCGCCGCCAACGATCAATCTGGATAATCCTGCGGTTGAGACCAAAATTGATCTGGCGCCTAACAAGGCTGTGAAACGCGAGATCAACGTCGCGCTAAGCAACTCCTTCGGGTTCGGGGGCACAAACGCCAGCGTTCTGTTCGGAAAGGTCTAATTCATGTGGCGCAATGTTGCCTCTAACGCGTTCAGTTTTCTGGTCGTGGTCCTCTTTCTGTTCGGGGGGGTCATCATCTGGGGGCAATCAAGTTACAAGGCCGAGGGGCCGCTGGACAGTGCCATTTGTTTGCAGGTGAAGCCCGGTTCGACCATGCGGCGTGTTTCGCAGGATCTGGCCAAGCAGGGGGCGGTCAGTTCAGCCGCAATTTTCCGGATCGGTGCAGATTACGAGGAAAAGACCAGCCAGCTGAAGGCGGGGAGTTTTCTGATCGAAGCAGGTACGTCGATGTCGGATATTGTCGATACGGTGACCAAAGGCGGGGCGAGCACCTGCGGGACAGAGGTGGTGTACCGCATCGGGGTAAACCGCGTGTCGGTACAGGTGCGCGAGCTGGATCCGGTCACCAACCGATTTGAAGAGCGTGCCGAGTTTGTGCCAGGTACCGACGAGGTTCCATCGGTCTATGACAAAACCAAGGCTGAACTGGATACACGGTTTCGTATTGCCTTGGCCGAGGGTGTGACCAGCTGGCAGGTGGTCAACGCGATGAAGGCGATGGACGTGCTGGAAGGCGATGCGGGGGAGGTTCCTGCAGAGGGGGCTTTGGCCCCGGACAGCTATGAGGTGCGCCCCGGCGATACGCGTGCCTCGGTATTGGAACGGATGGAAACTGCGCAGCAGGCCCGTATCGCAGAGGCGTGGGAAGCGCGGGACCCCGATCTGCCAATCGACAGCCCCGAGGCGTTGTTGACCTTGGCGTCGATTGTCGAGAAAGAAACCGGCGTGGCAGCCGAGCGGCGTCAGGTTGCGGCGGTGTTTGTGAACCGGTTGAATCAAGGCATGCGGTTGCAGACCGATCCGACGGTGATCTACGGGATCACCAAGGGCGAGGGTGTCCTGGGCCGTGGGTTGCGCCGTTCCGAGTTGCGCGCAGAAACGCCGTGGAACACCTATGTGATAAACGGTTTGCCGCCGACGCCGATTGCCAACCCGGGTCGGGCCAGCTTGATGGCCGCAGCCCAGCCTGATGACAGTGAATTCATCTTCTTTGTTGCTGATGGCACGGGTGGTCACGCTTTTGCGGTGACACTGGCAGAGCATAATAAGAATGTTGAGCGTTGGCGCCAGATCGAAGCAGAACGTGCGGCGTCCGCAAATGAACAGCCCGCAGCCGACAGCGGTAACTGATTTCGAAGTATTCTCTGCCGACCTGTCCAAAGGGTCGGCAGAAGATGCCAGCTTAACCGAAAATTTACCAAAGATCGCACGGTGTTGGAGGGTTTTGATAACTCTCTTTTTCTTGACTTTGCGACCGCTCTGAAGTACCAATTCAGTCATGCTAGAGGACGTGGGCAAGCGGCTTTGAGAGAGATCTCAAGGGCCGCTTTTTTCATGTCCGCTCGGTCGGGGGACCTGTGAAAGGTAGGGGCGACGATGGCAAGAGACACCCAAGACCAAGACATTGCGCGCGGCAGCGAACTGCTTGCTTCCGTGCATGATGCAATCACTGATCTGAGGCAAGAGATCGAAGGGCTTTCGCAACAGGCGCAGTCCGAAAAGACAATAGATGAAACAGCAGCAAAGCAGTCCCTGAGCAAGCTCAGGGATCTGGTCATGCAATGCATCAAGGCGGAGAATTATCTCAATGAGTGCAAAAGTAAGCAGGATGGAATCGCAAGAGAGGGATATGCCCTCGATCTTGACAGGGCGCGAATTGAGATCGGGTGCAAACTGGATCGCCTCCGCCGATGTGGTCGTCCAAGAGCAGTTCCTGAATGAGCTGGACGAAGATGAACTGTTGGCGCTGCCCTATCTCTTTGATTTCTGGGCGATGGATCATCAATTGCCGCCCGAGGGGGATTGGCGCACATGGGTTGTAATGGGCGGTCGAGGTGCGGGCAAGACGCGGGCCGGCGCTGAATGGGTTCGTTCGGTGGTCGAAGGTTCGCGCCCCCTGGATCAAGGTAAGTGCCGTCGGATCGCCTTGGTGGGCGAAACAATCGAACAGGTGCGCGAGGTCATGGTGTTTGGGGGCAGCGGTATCCTTGCCTGTTCGCCGGAGGATCGCCGTCCGGAGTGGGAATCGGGGCGTAAACGGCTGCTATGGCCCAATGGGGCGATTGCAACAGTGCATACGGCTCATGACCCCGAAGGCCTGCGCGGGCCACAGTTCGACGCAGCTTGGGTCGACGAGTTGGCCAAGTGGAAGCGCGGGCAGGAGACCTGGGACCAGTTGCAGTTTGCCTTGAGGTTGGGGGATGACCCGCGGGTCTGTGTGACAACAACCCCGCGCAATGTGGATGTGTTGAAGCGGCTGTTGGCGTCGCCTTCGACGGTTCAGACCCATGCGCCGACCGAGGCTAATGCCGCCAATCTGGCAAGTTCGTTTCTGGAGGAGGTCAAGGCGCGCTATAAGGGGACGCGGTTGGGCCGCCAGGAACTGGACGGGGTTTTGTTGGCCGATGCTGAAGGTGCCTTGTGGACATCGGCGTCCTTGGAAGCGCTGCGGGTCGAGGAACCCCCAGACTTTGACCGGATTGTGGTAGGGCTGGACCCTGCGGCATCGGCGGGCATGGGGGCAGATGAATGCGGCATTGTCGTTGTCGGCGCAGTGACCCAAGGGAGGGTGCAGGATTGGCGGGCGGTTGTTCTGGCTGATTGTACGATCCAGGGGGCGACACCAAGCGGTTGGGCCAGAGCGGCAATTGCGGCGATGGAACAGTTCGGTGCGGACAAGCTGGTCGCGGAGGTCAATCAGGGCGGCGCGATGGTGGGGGAGGTGCTGCGCCAGATTGACCCGCTGGTGCCGTTGAAGTCGGTGCATGCGTCGCGCGGTAAGGTGGCGCGGGCGGAACCTGTGGCCGCATTGTACGAGCAGGGGCGCGTGGGCCATCTGCGCGGGTTGGACCAGCTGGAGGACCAAATGTGCCGGATGACGGCGCATGGCTATGAGGGTGGCGGTTCGCCCGACCGTGTCGATGCGTTGGTCTGGGCCTTGCACGAGCTGATGATCGAGCCCGCAGCCAAGTGGCGGCGCCCCGCGCTGCGCACGCTATAGGGACTTGGATTTTGACGTGTTGCGCGACCCTGCGTTCGGTCGGGTTGCGGGAAATTAAGCTGTTTCAGTCAAATTGTTCTCAAGCCGATTGGGGCAGGGTCTTGGAAGACCCGTTGCGGTTGGGTGGATGACATTAGGAGTTGGCGCATATGTTTGATTTTCTGCGACGGGGGGCGGCAGCGGGATCGGTTCCGGATCAAAAGGCAACCGAGACTGTTTTTGCGCAGAAGGCATCGGCGACGGGCAAGGTAGCGGCCTATCAGACCTCTGGTCGGGTTGCTTGGACCGCGCGGGATACCGTGACCCTGACCAAGGTGGGGTTTTGCGGCAATCCGGTGGGGTTTCGATCTGTCAAGTTGATCGCGGAAGCAGCCGCGGCCTTGCCTTTGGTCGTGCAGGATTGCGAACGGCGTTATGAGGCGCATCCGGCGATCTCCCTTCTCGCCAGGCCGAACGGGGCGCAGGGGCGGGCGGAGCTGCTGGAAACGCTTTATGCGCAAATCCTGTTGAGCGGGAACGGCTATGTCGAGGCTGTGGGTGACGGCGTGCCGCAAGAACTGCATGTGTTACGCTCTGACCGGATGTCGGTGGTGCCAGGGGCGGATGGTTGGCCGGTGGCATATGAATATGCGGTCGGCGGACGCAAGCACCGGTTTGACGTATCGGGCGAAGTGAAACCGGTCTGTCACATCAAGAACTTCCATCCGCAGGATGATCATTACGGTTTTGCCCCGATGCAGGCGGCAGCGATGGCGATGGATGTTCATAATGCGGCTTCGCGATGGTCCAAGGCACTGTTGGACAATGCCGCGCGGCCCTCGGGTGCGATGATCTACAAGGGAGCCGAAGGACAGGGACATCTGAGCACTGAGCAATACGAACGGCTTGTGTCCGAGATGGAAAGCCATCATCAGGGCGCACGCAATGCGGGACGGCCGATGTTGCTGGAAGGCGGTCTTGACTGGAAACCGATGGGGTTCTCGCCGTCTGACATGGAGTTTCACAAAACCAAGGAGGCGGCAGCGCGCGAGATTGCCTTGGCCTACGGTGTGCCCCCGATGCTGTTGGGCATTCAAGGGGACGCGACCTATGCGAATTATCAGGAGGCACATCGGGCCTTCTACCGGCTGACGGTACTGCCACTGGCGACACGTGTGACGGCGGCGCTGGCGTCCTGGTTGGAGGGGTTCACCGGGGAAGCGGTTGAAGTGCGCCCCGATCTGGATCAGGTGCCTGCCCTGTCGGCGGAACGGGATGCGCAATGGGCGCGCGTGGCGCAAGCGGATTTCCTGACAGAGGCGGAAAAACGCAGCCTGTTGGGCCTGCCTGCGGTGGCGGCGGATGGGTGATCCGGCGATGTACGAGCGGTTCGATTGTGCACCGGGATTGAAGCTGGAGGCGCATGAACGGCTGACTGCGCTTCACCAGGAAAACCTTGCCAAACGCATGGACCGTTTGGACGAAATGATGGAGCGCATGGAGCGGCGTTTGTGGCTGACAGTTTACGGTGTGGTTGCGGTGATACTGACGCAAGCGGTGCAGAGCGTGATGGCGGTGGCCCCGTAAGGCGCTGAAATTCAATAGGAGTTGTCATGGGATATGACGTGGGAAACTTCGGCTTTGCGCCGGAGAACGGGAAAGATCTGTCTGCTGGAATGCCAATTTTGGAGCGCAAGTTTATGGCGTTTCAAGACGTGACAAAGGTTGAAGGTGGTACCGAGGTCAGCGGCTATGCCAGCCTGTTTGGGGCGGTCGATCAAGGCGGTGATGTGGTCGAGGTGGGCGCTTATGGCGTGTCGTTGAAGGCGCTCTCGAAGGCGGGGCGCAGCATCAAGATGTTGTGGCAGCATGATCCAAGCCAGCCCATCGGGGTTTGGGACGAGGTGCGTGAGGACACCAAGGGACTGTTCGTAAAGGGCCGAATTCTTGATTCAGTCGAGAAAGGCCGTGAGGCGGCGGCACTGATCGCAGCAGGAGCGATTGACGGGCTCTCGATTGGTTACCGCACGGTGAAGGCGACAAAGAACACCAAGGGCCAGCGGCTCTTGTCGGAACTGGAGCTTTGGGAAGTGTCGCTGGTGACCTTCCCGATGCTGCCCAGTGCGCGGGTGGCAGCGAAGGGCGATTTTGGTGCTGTCGATGACATTCTGCGTGACATGGCGGCGTCCTTTGCGGGGGCGCGGGCAGAGTTGGCGCGGCGGTAATACGCGTCAGAGGTGAGGCAAATTCGGGAGTGACGGATGAGCAAGACGGAACTGGGGCATATGTCCCCGGCTGAAGAAGTGCGTGCGGCGGTGACGGGTTTTGTCACTGACTTCAAGGGCTTTCAGGCTGGAATTGAATCAAAACTTCAACAAACAGAAGAGCGAATGACCATGTTGGACCGGAAAATGACTTTGCCTGCGCGGACACCTTTGGGGGGAGCGACGGACACCAGTGCACCGCATCAAAAGGCGTTCAATACTTACCTGCGCAATGGCGATGACGACGGGCTGCGCGGGCTGGAGCTTGAGGGCAAGTCCCTGTCTACAGCAGTGAACTCGGATGGTGGGTATCTGGTTGACCCGCAAACCTCTGCGACGGTTCAGTCAGTGTTGAACGCCACGGCATCTGTACGGGCGATTGCATCGGTGGTTCAGGTTGAGGCGACCTCGTATGACGTGCTGGTTGATCATACGGATGTGGGTGCCGGATGGGCGACCGAAAGTGGCGCGCAAGCCGAAACCGATACGCCACAAATTGATCGTATCACAATTGGTTTGCATGAGTTGAGTGCCTTGCCCAAGGCATCACAGCGGTTGCTGGATGATAGCGCCTTTGACATCGAAGGTTGGCTGGCGGGGCGCATTGCGGACAAGTTCGCGCGTGCTGAAGCGGCGGCCTTTGTGAATGGTGATGGGGTGGATAAGCCCAAGGGTTTCCTGACCCATTCGGCTGTGGACAATGACATCTGGACCTGGGGCAACCTCGGCTATGTGCCGTCGGAAGTGGATGGTGAAGTGACGCCGGATGCGATTATCGAGCTGGTCTATGCGTTGGGCGCGCAATACCGCGCGAATGGTGCTTTTGTGATGAACTCCAAGACGGCCGGTCGTGTGCGCAAGCTGACGGATGCGGATGGGCGCTTCTTGTGGTCGGATGGTTTGGCAGCGGGCGAGCCTGCGATGTTGATGGGGTATCCGGTGCTGGTGGCTGAAGATATGCCAGATGCGGCCACTGACAGCTTCTCGATTGCTTTTGGTGACTTCCGAGCGGGCTATACCGTGGCTGAACGCCCCGATCTGCGCATCCTGCGTGATCCTTTCAGCGCCAAACCGCATGTATTGTTCTATGCGACCAAACGCGTGGGCGGCGATGTGAGCGATTTCGCCGCAATCAAGCTGTTGAAATTCGGCGTGGCCTAGGGCGCACCGAGATCGAACCGGGGAAACTTGGCCCCGGTTCGGACGCGCGACCGCGAGGCCTGCTTTGCCTAGCTGCTCCCCTCTGACCGAGCAGAGCGGGTGGCCGCGCGTCCGGGTTCAACCGCCAACACGCTAGGCGCTGAAATTTGGAGATTTCCATGATGTTGATCGAAGATACACCTATTCCCGACGCGGGTTTGCCGGTGGAGACATTCAAGGCACATCTGCGATTGGGCAGCGGCTTTGGTCCGGGTGATGTACAGGACGCGGTTTTGCTGTCATTCCTGCGGGCCGCAATTGCGGCTGTCGAAGGGCGTACAGGCAAGGTGCTGTTGGAACGGAGTTTTCAGCAATCCGTAACGTCGTGGCGTGATAGCGTCATGCATATGTTGCCGGTTGCGCCGGTATTGGCTGTCACCCGGCTGGAGCAAGTCGACCATCAGGGCACGCGGGTGGATGTTGTGCCCGAAACCTATTGGCTGGAGCGGGACGGGCAGGGTTCGAGATTGCGCCCCGTAGGTGCCGTATTGCCGCGCATTGCGCAGGGTGGATCGGTGGTTGTCCATTTCGATGCGGGTTTTGCGGCGAGTTGGGAAGGGGTGCCGGCAGACTTACGTCAGGCGGTGTTGATGCTGGCGGCGCATTATTACGAATATCGCCACGATACGGGGCTAAGCAACGGTTGTATGCCTTTTGGTGTTACGAGTCTGATAGAGCGGTACAAGACGCTTCGGCTGGGCGCGGGGGCAATGCGATGAACGCCCCTCGTCTGACACATGCTCTGGCGCTGGAAACCCCCGAAAGGGTTAGCGACGGCGCGGGAGGATACATCGAAAGCTGGGTTGTTTTGGGCACGCATTGGGCGCAGCTGATCGCGGGATCGGGGCGTGAAACAGCAAGTAGAGGCACGTCGATCAGCCGTGTCGGGTACAAGATTATTGTCCGCAGCGCCCCCCAGGGATCTGTCCAGCGACCTGAGCCGCAACAAAGGTTTCGTTCCGGTAACCGGGTTTTCACCATTCAGGCTGTCGCGGATTATGATGCCGAGTGCCGCTATCTGACCTGCTTTGCCGAAGAGGAGGTCGTGGTATGAGTTTTGCGATGTCGGGGCCGCTGCAAAAGGCCGTTTACGATGCTCTGATCGCGGATTCTGTTTTGGGGGCGATTGTCGGCAGCGCAATTTATGACGCTGTGCCAACGGGAACATTACCCCTGATTTACGTGCGCCTTGGCAGTGAAGAGGTAAAGGACGCTTCTGATGTCAGTGGTTCAGGCGCGGTGCATCGGTTTACTGTGTCTGTGATCACGTCCGGCCCGGGTTTTGCGCAGGCCAAAGAGGCCGCCGCCGCGATCAGTGATGTTTTGCACGATGGTCATTTGACGATGACCCGTGGGCGGTTGGTCGGTCTGCGCTTTGAGCGCGCCAAGGCGGTGCGCGTCGAAGCGGCCGCCACCCGGCAGATTGATTTGCGCTTTGCTGCACGTGTGCAGGACGACTGAACTTTTGCAATTACAGGAGATAAGCGATGGCTGTTCAAGCTGGTAAAGACCTTTTGGTCAAAGTGGATATGACAAGCGACGGTCAGTTTGAGACCATCGCCGGCCTACGGGCCACACGGGTAAGTTTCAATGCCGAGGCGGTCGATGTCACGACGTTGGATAGTGAAGGGGGCTGGCGCGAGTTATTGGCGGGGGCGGGTGTGCGATCCGCGGCAATCAGCGGGTCGGGTGTGTTTCGAGACGCGGGAACAGATGAACGCGCGCGTCAATTGTTTTTCGACGGGTTAACGCCGGATTTCCAGATTGTGATCCCCGCCTTCGGTGTGGTGGAAGGTCCGTTTCAAGTGACCTCGCTTGAGTATGCCGGACAGTTAAGCGGCGAGGCGACTTATGAGTTGAGTCTGCTATCAGCCGGTACTCTGATCTTTACGCCTGACGTCGTGGTGTAAGGATGGCGAACCGGTGGAGAGGGGACGTTGCGCTTACCGTTGAGGGCAAACGTTGTATTGCGCGGTTGACGCTTGGGGCGTTGGCGGAATTGGAAGAGGGTCTGGGTGAGGCCTCTCTTGTGGGCATGGTGGAACGATTTGAGGCGAGCCGGTTCACCAGCCGCGATGTGGTGGCCCTGCTGGGCGCTGGATTACGTGGCGGCGGGGCCGAGATCACCGACATAGAAGTAGCACGTTCACGGATCGAAGGCGGGCCGATGGCGGCGGCCAAGGCGGCAGCGGAATTGTTGGCGCGGGCGTTCGTGGTGCCGGAGTGAGTTATGCGGTGAAGGGTTTGGACTGGCCGGCGTTGATGCGACTGGGGCTGCGTGTGCTTGGGCTGACGCCTGATACTTTCTGGACACTGACGCCGGTGGAGTTGCAACTGATGTTGGGTGCTGTTGGTGGTGATAAGCCGATGTTGAGCGAAGGGTTGGCAACGCTGATGGCGACCTACCCGGACAAGAAAAAGGGGTCGGAAAATGGCTGATTTTGACGAATACAGCGAGCTTGGGAGCCATGCGGAGGACCTGAACGCGACGCTGGCGACGACAGGCGCGCTCGTATCAGGTTTCGACAACGAGTTGCGCCGGATGAGCAGGGCGCTCGCAGCGACTGGCAAGGACATTCAGACCCTTGAGAAAGGACTAAGCAAGGGTTTGCGGCGGGCGTTTGACGGGGTGATCTTTGACGGCATGAAGATGTCGGATGCGCTGAAAACTGTTGCGCAATCGTTGGCGAACACGACCTATAACGCCGCGATGAAACCGGTGACCGATCATTTTGGCGGGTTGATATCGCAGGGTGTCGGATCGTTGGTGCAGGGGATCCTGCCCTTTGCCGACGGTGCAGCGTTTTCGCAAGGAAAAGTGATGCCTTTTGCGCAAGGCGGTGTGGTGAGCGGTGCAACAAGCTTTCCCATGCGCGGCGGCACAGGGTTGATGGGGGAGGCGGGTCCTGAAGCGATCATGCCGCTAGCACGTGGGCCCGATGGCAAATTGGGGGTGCGCGGTGGCGGTGGAAACACGGGCCCGTCCGTGGTGATGCATATTACCACGCCGGACGTCGTGGGCTTTCAACGCTCGCAATCGCAGATCGCGGCACAAATGAGCCGCGCTTTGTCGTCAGGCAATCGAAACCGGTAGAACCGGCGTCATCGTTGAAATTGAATGGATGTCAGGAGCAGGTTGATGGCTTTTCACGAGGTACGGTTCCCCCCCACGCTGAGTTTTGGTTCCCTTGGAGGGCCACAGCGGCGCACGGATGTGGTGACGCTGGCAAATGGTTTCGAAGAACGCAATACGCCCTGGGCCCATTCAAGGCGCAGTTATGATGCAGGCATGGGCTTGCGATCGATTGATGATTTGCAGGTTGTCATCGGTTTTTTCGAGGCGCGGATGGGACAGATGCATGCATTTCGGTGGAAAGACTGGTCCGATTATAGGTCCGGGCGGGCGGCACGTGAACCGGTTTTTGATGATCAGAGTATCGGATATGGGGACGGTGTAACCAGTGATTTCCAAATCATGAAAACCTATCGGTCGGGCGAGCAATACTATCGCCGCCCGATCAATAAGCCTGTGGCAGGATCGGTCAAGGTGGGCGTTGAGCAGGATGAGTTGCAAGAAGGGCTGGACTACGAGGTAAATGCCAATACGGGCATCATCACTTTTGCCCATCCGCCAGACCCGAAGATGGAGATTTACGCCGGTTACGAATTTGACGTGCCTGTGCGATTTGATACCGACCGCATTCTGACAAGCATGGAGAGTTTTCAGGCGGGGCAGGTGCCATCGGTGCCAGTCATCGAGGTGCGGATTTGATGGCGGGGCTGGATCCCGCGCTGGCGGCGCATCTAGAGGGCGGGCTGACCACAGTTTGTCATGCGTGGAAGATCACCCGCAAGGACGGTGTGGTTTTTGCTTTTACCGACCATGATTTGCCACTGAGCTTTGATGGCTGTGACTTTCGCGCGGATGCGGGTTTGTCGGCCAAGGCGATTGCCCAGACGACGGGGGTGTCTGTTGACAACACAGAGGCGATTGGCGCGCTGAGCCATGCGTCGATCCGTGAGGACGAGATCGAGCAAGGCCGCTTTGACAGCGCCGAAGTGGTAGCATGGTTGGTGAACTGGGCCGAGGTCGATCAACGCTGGTTGCAATTTCGCGGTACGATTGGCGAGATGCGGCGCGTTGACGGCGCGTTTCGTGCAGAGCTGCGCGGACTGACGGAGGCGTTGAACCGGACCTTGGGGCGGGTTTATCAAAAACCCTGCACAGCGGTCTTGGGGGACAAACAGTGCCGGTTCGATGTGGCTTTGCCGGGATACACGTTGACCTTGCCCGTTGAAATTCAAGAGGGTGGGCGGCGGTTTTTCTGGGACAACCTGCCAGGGTTTGACGAACAGTTTTTCATCCGCGGACGGTTGGATGTGATGGATGGACCGGCGAAGGGGCTTTTTGGGCTGATCAAACATGATCGGGTAAAAGGCAAGCACCGGATAATCGATCTATGGGAGCCGATTAAGGGAGATGTGAGCAGTGGCACGCAGGTAAAACTGGTCGCGGGATGTAACAAGCAATTCGAAACCTGCCGATTGAAGTTTAATAACATATTGAATTTCCAGGGGTTTCCCGACCTTCCGGGAGAAGACTGGGTAATCGCGGTTCCTAAGTCCAGCGGAACCAACACGGGCGGTTCCTTGCGATGAGCGAGCTAGAGGTCGTGGTGGCAGCACGGCGTTGGATTGGCACACCCTACGTACATCAAAGCGCAACACGGTGCGCGGGATGTGATTGTTTGGGGTTGCTGCGCGGTATTTGGCGCGAGCTGCTGGGCGACGAACCCGAAGTGATACCTTGTTATTCGATGGACTGGTCCGAGCCGCAGGGCGAAGAGCGACTTTGGGCGGCAGCGGCACGGCATCTGATTGCCAAGGCACATCGAGACGAGGCCGCTGGTGATGTTCTCTTGTTCCGTATGCGGGATCAGGGGGTGGCCAAACATCTGGGTGTGCAGGGGCGTATCGGTGCCGAGGCCAGTTTTATCCACGCCTATACCGGATACGGTGTGGTCGAGAGCCCGTTAAGCACGCCATGGCGCAGGCGCATCGTGGCGAGATTTGAATTTCCCAAGGAGAGTATCTGATGGCAACGGTCCTATTCTCGGTCGCAGGCGCGGCCATTGGTGGCTCGGTCGGCGGAACGCTCGCGGGGCTGTCTTCGGTGGCGATCGGACGAGCGGTCGGTGCGACATTGGGGCGGGTTATTGACCAGCGTCTTTTAGGGCAGGGCGGCCAAGCTATCGAGACGAGCAAGGTGGATAGGTTCAGGATCACCAGCGCGGGTGAAGGTGATCCTATTGCACAGGTATATGGGCGGATGCGCCTTGGCGGGCATGTGATCTGGGCGTCAGACTTTCAGGAGACAACTGCAACCTCGGGGGGCGGAAAAGGCAGCCGCTCCCAGCCAACCACGACGGAGTACAGTTATTCCGTAAGCGTGGCGATTGCGCTGTGCGAGGGTGAGATTACGCGGGTTGGACGGGTGTGGGCAGATGGCGAGGAAGTCGCACGGGATGATCTGAACATGCGCGTGTACAATGGATCGCCCGATCAACTGCCCGATCCTGTGATCGAGGCGATCGAGGGTGCAGGCAAGGTGCCGGCCTACCGGGGGACCGCCTATGTCGTTTTGGAGAACCTCGGGTTGGCCCCGTTTGGTAACCGGATTCCGCAGTTTTCTTTCGAAGTGCTACGCCCCGAGCAACCAAATGCGCCAGACTGGGAATATACACCTGCTTTTGGCATCGAAGGCGCTGCCCTTATTCCCGGAACAGGCGAGTATGCTCTTGCGACGACACCGGTGAATTTTGAAACAGAGACCGGGGCGTTCAGGAGTGCCAATGTATCCACACCAGCCGGAAAGCCTGACTTTTCTGTTGCGACTGAGGCGATGATCGAGGAATTGCCAAATCTTAAAGCCACGTCTTTGGTTGTATGCTGGTTCGGAGACGACTTGCGTTGTGGCAATTGTACGATCCGTCCGAAAGTGGAAAATACGCAGCAAGAGGCGGATAATATGCCGTGGCGGTCGTCCGGCTTAGCACGAGAAAACGCTCGGGTCATCGTGCAGGATGATGCTGGACGACCGATATATGGCGGCACTCCGACGGATGTTTCTGTTGTCGAAGCGATCCAGGCTTTGAAGACTGCCGGTACTGAGGTGATGTTTTATCCGTTTATTCTGATGGACCAGTTTGAAGATAACGGACTGCCGGATCCTTATAGCGATGCTGAAAATCAGGCGAACCTTCCGTGGCGTGGCAGAATTACCCTGTCAAAAGCACCGGGGCAACCGAACAGCCCTGACGGGACGGCATTGGCAAGCGCGCAGGTGGCGGCGTTTTTTGGTACAGCGACGGCAGCAAGTTTCGATGTGGTTGATGGTCAAGTTGTTTATCTTGATGCTGGGGGCGCGGAGGAGGCCGGTGAGGGAGAAGCGGAAAGTGAAGACGTAGAAGGGGACATTTATCAGGACAATCCGGCCGATTGGTCGTTTTCGCGGTTCATTCTTCACAATGCGATGTTGTGTTCTGTTGCGGGCGGGGTAGAGGCGTTTTGTATCGGATCCGAGATGCGGGGCCTTACGCAAATACGCGGTGCGGGCGGCGTCTTTGTCGCGGTCCAACATCTTATCTCTCTGGCGGCTGAGGTGCGCAGTATTCTGGGACCGGCGACCAAGATCAGCTATGCAGCGGATTGGTCTGAGTATTTCGGATATCAACCACAAGACGGATCTGGCGATCGGTATTTTCATCTTGATTCATTGTGGGCCGATCCGAACATAGATTTCATCGGCGTTGATAATTACATGCCGCTTGCAGATTGGCGCGACACTCCCGGGCATTTGGACGGGGAGAAATGGGATACGACTTACGACCTCGATTACCTAAGGAGCAACATTGAGGGCGGCGAAGGCTATGATTGGTATTACCATTCGACCGAGGCACGGGAGGCCCAGATTCGGACCGAGATTTCGGACGGGGCGCATCTGGAACCCTGGGTTTACCGTTATAAGGATCTTCGCGGGTGGTGGGAACATTTCCATCACGAAAGGATTAATGGCGTTCGGCAAGCGGCTCCTACCGCGTGGGAGCCGATGTCCAAACCGTTCTGGTTCACGGAATATGGCTGTGCAGCCATAAACAAGGGTGCAAACCAACCGAACAAGTTTCTGGATCGCAAAAGTTCTGAAAGTAAATTGCCGCATTATTCGAGCGGTGCACGTGACGAATTGATGCAGATGCAGTACCTGCGGGCCATGATTTCCTATTGGGACGACCCGGCACATAATCCGCAATCGACAGAATACGACGGCCGGATGCTGGATATGGGCCGTGCTTTTGTCTGGGCATACGACACGCGACCCTATCCGTTTTTTCCAAATAATATCGGGAAGTGGAGCGACGGGGACAATTATACTCGTGGCCACTGGATAAATGGGCGCACGGCGGGACGGTCGCTGGCCTCGGTGGTTAGTGAGATCTGCAGGCGGGCGGGATTGGCGGCTTTCAGTACCGAAGAGCTTTATGCCTATGTCCGAGGATATGCAGTTGAGCAGGTGACGGATGCTCGGTCAGCCCTACAACCGTTGATGATCCGCTACGGGTTTGACGCGATTGAACGGGACGGGGTCTTGCGATTCCGAATGCGTGATGGGTTAAAGCCGGTCAAGCTTGATCTGGAACGGTTGGCGGTCAGTGATGAATTGGACGGCACAGCCGAGCAAGTGCGCGAAGCGGAGGCTGAAGTTTCCGGACGGATGCGGTTGCGGTTTGTCCAAGCAGATGCCGATTTCGAGGTGATCGCAGAAGAGGCGGTTTTACCGGATGAAGCGACCCATGCCGTCGCAGGATCCGAGGTCAATATGGCATTGACGCGCGGTGAAGGACGGCAGGTTGCAGAACGTTGGCTGACAGAGGCGCGGGTCTCGCGCGATACAGTGCGCCTTGCGTTACCACCGTCACAACTTGCGCTTGGCGCGGGGGATGTGATTGAATTGCCAGGAGAACAAAAAGAACGCCCTGCTTTGTACCGCATTGATCGCGTTGAACAATCTGAGGTGCAATTGATCGAAGGTGTTCGGATCGAGCCGCAGGTCTATGATATGGCTGATATTTTTGACGAGCTGGTCAAGGCCCGCCAGTTTGTGGCTCCGACGCCGGTTGTTTCACACTTTCTGGATATTCCGTTACTGCGCGGTGACGAACTCCCACATGCGCCACATATCGCGGCAACTGCGCAGCCGTGGCCGGGTCCGGTTGCGTTGTATCAATCTAGTATGGATGCCAATTATCAAATCAACAAGATTATCGGAAAGAGGGCGACAATGGGCGTGACGCATACTGCTTTGCCGTTCTCGCGCGCTGGTGTTCTTGATCGGGGAGACGTATTGGAAGTCGAACTGATCAGTGGGCAATTGTCGTCCGTAAGCGAAGAGGCTTTGTTGTCCGGGGCGAATATGGCCGCCATTGGCGACGGCAGCTCTGACCAGTGGGAAATCTTTCAGTTTGCACAGGCGGAACTGGTCGGGCCACGAAAATACTGGTTAAAGACGCGGTTGCGGGGGCAGGCGGGTTCAGACGGTCTGATGCCCGGAAACTGGCCTGCGGGATCAAAGTTTGTACTGCTGGATCGCACACCGGAACAGATCGCGTTTAGCCCGAATTTGCGGCGCGTGGCGCAGAATTTCCGTATTGGGCCCGCCAAACGCGCAAACGATGATCCGTCTTATCGTCACTTGGTTCAAGCTTTTGACGGGAACGGCTTGCGACCTTACAGCCCTTGTCATTTGCAGAGCGTGAAACAGCTTGGTGGCCATTATGCGTTGAGCTGGATCAGACGGACGCGAATTGAGGGCGACGGCTGGGATGTGCCCGAGGTGCCCTTGGGTGAGGAGAGCGAAAGATACCTCCTGCGTATCGTTCAGGGATCGTCTGTGATGCGGGAGACACTGGTCGAGGCCCCTAGCTGGCAATACACGGCCGCCATGCAGGCCGCGGACGGTGTGGTGGAACCTTTTGATGTTGCCGTCGCACAGGTTTCTGCCGCCTATGGCCCAGGACTGTTCGGTAAGTTCAGAGTGGGCTGATGCGCAGCCTGTTCTACAGCGATGTCTCAGCAGCGGCGCGTGTCTTGTTGGTCACGCCGCCGGCTTTTCGGGGGCAGGTTTGCATGCGGATGATCCGTGAAGCAGAGTTCGCCGATAGGTTCGTTCGACGTATCGGCAAGTTGCACCCGAAATGGGGCAATGGGACTTTGCTGGCCGTGGCGCGGCGTAGACGGTTGGGACCTGAACCCGGTTTTGACGATCCCGAATACAGCGCCTGTTTTCAATATGTGTTGGCTGCACTGCATGGCGCATCGCCCCTTTCTTTTGTAAGCTTGGCTGACATATCAACATCAGAAATGCCCACCATCACAGGTTTGCGTTTTGAAACCCCGGTATGAATGCGCTATGGAAGGTACAGAAAAAAGGATGTGACCCATGGCCGAACTACATAGAAATGTCACCGCGTTTGATCCAGTTTGGGATCAAATAACCAGTGAGGCCCAGCAGGCGGTTCAGGACGAGCCGCTGATTGGCGGATTTGTACATGCTTGTATTTTGCATCACAAATCCATCGACAAAGCGCTTTCTTATCGTATCGCGGCCAAATTGGCGTCGAACGAGATGTCGATGGTGGTCGTACGTGAGATGGTCGAAGAGGCCTATGGCGAAAATCCGGAACTGATCGAAGCAGCCCGCGCAGATTTGATGGCAATTTACGAACGTGATCCCGCCTGCCACCGTTTGGCCCAACCGATCCTTTATTTCAAAGGTTATCAAGCGGTTCAGGCATACCGGGTCGGTCATCACCTTTGGAGCAAAGGACGTGTTGATCTGGCCTATTTCGTACAGATGCGGGTCAGCGAGATCTTTGGGGTTGATATCCACCCTGGGGCGCGGATCGGCAAGGGGATCATGATTGATCATGCGCATTCCATCGTGATCGGAGAAACCGCAGTGGTTGGCGATAACGTCTCTATGTTGCATTCCGTCACCCTTGGCGGCACTGGCAAAGAAGAGGAGGACCGGCACCCCAAGATTGGTGACGGGGTTCTGATCGGGGCCGGGGCCAAGGTATTGGGCAATATCAAAGTTGGCCATTGCAGCCGCATTGCCGCCGGATCCGTTGTGTTGGAAGAAGTGCCGCCGTGCAAGACCGTTGCTGGAATTCCGGCACGGATCGTAGGTGAAGCTGGCTGTGACCAGCCGTCAATTTCGATGAACCATATGTTCGGTCCGAAAGAAAAGTAACATATTCACGTCAGAGAAGTTAAAGGCCGGGGCATGCCCCGGCCTTTGTTTCTTTGATTTTATGCCATATCGCCGTTAGGCCAGCATCGTCATCGGTGCTTCCAGGTTGTCCTTAATCGCATTCAACAGGGTCGCGGCCAACGCACCGTCGATGACCCTGTGATCAACCGATAGGGTAACCGTCATCACCGTCGCAATTGCCATTTCGCCATCGGCGCCAACGACTGGTTTCTTCTTGCCCGCGCCAACGGCCAGAATGGCACCGTGCGGCGGGTTGATCACCGCGTCGAAATTGTCGATGCCGAACATCCCGAGGTTAGATATGGCAAAGCTGCCGCCCTGATACTCATGTGGTGCAAGTTTGCGGTCACGAGCGCGGGCAGCAAGGTCTTTCATCTCGGCTGAGAGCGCGGAAAGGCTTTTCATTTCAGCGTCTTGCAAGACTGGCGTAAACAATCCACCTTCAATGGCTACAGCCACTGCGACGTCCGAAGGCTTTAGTTTAAGCATCCGGTCGCCCGCCCAGACGGCATTGGCATCAGGTACTTGTTGTAAGGCCAGGGCACAGGCTTTGATGACGAAATCGTTCACCGACAGCTTAACGCCACGCGGTTCAAGCTGCTTGTTCAATTGACCTCGGAACGACATCAGTGCGTCCAGCTCAATGTCGCGGCGCAGATAGAAATGCGGCACGGTTTGCTTGGCTTCGGTCAGACGTGCTGCAATGGTTTTGCGCATTCCGTCAAGCTTGACCTCTTCAAATGCGCGGCCCTCGTACATTTTGAGGATCGTATCTGTCGCAGGACCAGAAGGCATTGCCGCAGCTGCAGGAGCAGGAGTTGACGCAGTGGCAGTGAGCGCCACAGCTTTTGGTGCGTCCGATTTGGCCAGACCTTCGACGTCAGCTTTGACAATACGCCCCCTTGGGCCCGAGCCTGTTATCCCCGCCAGATCAAGATCTTTGTCGGCCGCAATACGACGGGCGAGGGGAGACGCGAAAATACGGCTGCCGTCCGACGCAACCGGCGCGGCGGGGGCAGGAGCGGCGGCTGCCGTTTCCTTGACCGGCGCAGCTGCTTGCGCGACGGGCGCTTCCGTTTTCTTGGCGGGCGCGGGTTTGGACGCCTCGGCAGGTGCGGCCGCGCTTATGACATCAGCGCTTTCGCCCTCTTCCAGCAGCACGGCAATGGCGGTGTTTACTTTCACCCCTTCGGTGCCTTCGGCGATCAGAATCTTTCCGATTACCCCTTCATCGACGGCTTCAAACTCCATCGTCGCCTTGTCTGTTTCAATCTCGGCCATGACATCGCCCGAGGACACGGTGTCGCCCTCTTTGACCAACCATTTCGCGAGCGTGCCTTCTTCCATCGTCGGCGACAGCGCGGGCATAAGAATTTCGATCGGCATCTTGTCCGCTCCTTATTTGTAAGTAACTTTTTTGACCGCTGCGATGACCTCGTCCGTGGTCAGCAGCGCGTGTTTTTCGAGGTTCGCCGCATAGGGCATCGGCACGTCTTTGCCCGTGCAGTTGATGACCGGCGCATCAAGGTAATCGAAGGCTTCCTGCATCACGACGGAAGAGATGTAGTTGCCGACAGAACCTTGCGGCCAGCCTTCTTCGACCGTTACCAGACGGTTGGTTTTCATAACCGATCTGATAATCGCACCGGTATCCATCGGGCGTAGGGTACGCAGGTCGATCACATCGGCCTTGATGCCTTCTTCGGCCAGCTTATCGGCTGCTTGCAGGGCATAGCTCATCCCGATGCCAAAGCTGACGATGGTGACATCATCGCCTTCGCGCCAGATCCGTGCCTTGCCAAAGGGTACAGTATAATCGTCCAGTTCGGGCACATCAAAACTGCGCCCGTAGAGGATCTCGTTTTCTAGGAATATCACCGGATTCGGATCACGGATCGCAGTCTTCATCAGACCCTTATAGTCGGATGCAGAATAGGGCATCGCGACCTTGAGGCCGGGAATCTGCATATACCAGGCGGCATAATCCTGCGAGTGCTGCGCGCCGACGCGGGCCGCCGCACCGTTAGGGCCACGGAAGACCATCGGCGCACCCATCTGGCCGCCCGACATATAAAGCGTCTTGGCAGCGGAGTTGATGATGTGGTCAATCGCCTGCATCGCGAAGTTGAAGGTCATGAATTCCACAATCGGGCGCAAACCACCAAAGGCAGCGCCGGTGGCAATACCTGCAAAACCATGTTCGGTGATCGGCGTGTCTATCACGCGTTTGCTACCGAATTCGTCCAGCATCCCTTGCGAGATCTTATAGGCGCCCTGATATTCGGCAACTTCTTCCCCCATCAGGAAAACGCTGTCGTCGCGGCGCATTTCTTCGGACATGCCGTCGCGCAAGGCTTCGCGCACGGTTTGCTGTTTCAGCGGAGTTCCTTCCGGCCAGTCGGAGGTCGTATCCACCGTTGGTTCGGGATCGTTCATCACCGCGACAGGTGCAGCTTCCGCGGCCTGCGCTTTTGCAGCAGGGGCAGGCGCGCTTGCCGTTGCGGGCTGCGCGACCTTGATATCGTCAGCGCTTTCGCCGTCTTCCAGCAAAACGGCAATCGCCGTATTTACTTTCACACCTTCGGTGCCTTCCGCGATCAGGATTTTGCCGATCACCCCTTCGTCGACAGCTTCAAATTCCATCGTGGCTTTATCGGTTTCGATCTCGGCCAGGATATCGCCAGAGGACACGGAATCGCCCTCCTTAACCAGCCATTTGGCCAGCGTGCCTTCTTCCATGGTGGGGCTCAGGGCGGGCATCAGGATTTCAGTTGCCATGGGTTATCCCTCCATCTCTGCGTAAATATCTGTCCAAAGCTCTTCCAATGCAGGCTCCGGTGAGGTTTTGGCGAAGTCGGCGCTTTCGTTGACGACTTTCTTGATGTCTTTATCGATGGCCTTGAGATCGTCTTCGGTGGCGTGTTTGCCGGCCAGCAACAGGCTGCGCACTGCTTCGATCGGATCGCGTTCGTCGCGCATCTTTTGCACTTCTTCCCGCGTCCGGTATTTCGCCGGATCGGACATGGAGTGGCCCCGATAGCGATAGGTCTTGATCTCGAGGATGTAGGGGCCTTTGCCAGACCGGCAATGTGCCACGGCGGTTTCGCCTGCGGCTTTCACCGCCAGTACATCCATGCCATCGACTGCTTCGCCCGGAATACCGAAGGCCTTGCCCCGCTCCCAGATTTCGGCGGACGAGGTTGAACGCTGTTGCGAGGTGCCCATCGCGTATTGATTGTTTTCAATGACAAAAATACACGGCAATCCCCAAAGGGCAGCCATGTTGAATGTCTCGTAGACTTGCCCTTGGTTCGCCGCACCATCCCCGAAATAGGTAAAGGTGACGCGACCGTTTTCTTTGTATTTATCCGCAAAGGCCAGACCGGCGCCCAACGGCACCTGCGCGGCGACAATGCCGTGGCCGCCATAGAAATGCTTCTCTTTGCTGAACATATGCATCGAGCCGCCTTTGCCCTTGGAGTAACCTCCCTCACGGCCCGTCAACTCGGCCATGACGCCGTTCGGATCCATCCCGCAGGCCAGCATGTGTCCGTGATCGCGGTAGGACGTGATGCGCTTGTCGCCTTCTTCGGCGGCAGCTTCCAGACCGACAACAACGGCTTCCTGTCCGATGTAAAGATGGCAAAACCCGCCAATCAATCCCATGCCATAGAGCTGGCCTGCCTTTTCCTCAAACCGTCGGATCAGCAACATATCCTTGTAATATGCTTTGAGTTCGTCAGCCGAGACATTTGGCTTCTTGGTGGTTTTCTTTGCCGCCATGGGGCGTATCCTCCCGAAATACAGGTGCGTTCACTAAAATAGTTTAGCGTTAAACTATATCTTATCGGATTCGCACAGCAATGGGTAGGGGCTTTTGAACGGGATGGTGTCGAAAGGTGATGAGTGCCTCGCGTGCCGCAAAAAGGCGGTGGTCAGCGGATCACAATCTCGTCGCTGCGGACCATGCCCAAAACACGGCGGGCTTGTTCATCAAGCAGGTCAAGGTCAAGGTAGTCGTCAGACATGCGCTTGGTAAGGTTTTCCATCCGCGCAACATCGTTTTCCACCTGTGACAGTTTGTGACGCAGGTCTTCACTTTCAGCGATAATTTCTGCACGGCGGAACAGGCCGAAATCCCCCTGCACAGCGGCAAAGGTAAAATAAAGGCTCAGCGCAAAAGCAATTGCAAAGAAAAACAATGTGCCAAACGCAGGACGTGAGGTGCGGTTCATACTGGTCTGCCTTGATGCGTCTCTTGATGGACGTGTCCAGCGACTATGACACAGGTGATTCGTTATGTGAATCCCTTTTGCACCCAAACCCCATGTTTTCGGGGTCTAGGTGCATTTTTACGAGGTTTTTATGTGGCGCGTCCTTCAAGGGCGGCCACACCTGGCAAGGTCTTGCCCTCCATCCACTCCAGAAACGCGCCGCCTGCTGTGGAAATATAGGTAAATTCCGATGACGCGCCTGCTTTGTTCAAGGCCGCGACCGTATCACCGCCTCCTGCGACAGACACCAAAGCGCCGTCTTTGGTCCGTTTGGCCGCAATCTGCGCTGCCGCCACGGTTGCTGTATCGAAAGGAGCGATTTCAAAGGCACCCATCGGGCCATTCCAGATCAGTGTCTTCAGCCCCTCAAAAGCAGCCCGCACTGTCTCGATGCTTTCGGGGCCCGCATCCAGCACCATCTGGTCACTGTCCAGCTTGGTGTCCGCATCCAGAAGTTTTACCTCATGTGCGGCACCGGCTGCAAACTCACGAGCGACCAAACCGTCTTGGGGCAGGATCACACGGCACCCGGCACGGTCCGCCTGCGCCAGTATTTCGCGTGCGGTGTCATAGAAATCGGGCTCTTTGAGCGAGGCACCCAGATCCGCACCTACAGCGCCCAGAAAGGTATTGGCCATCCCGCCACCTATGATCAGTACATCCAGACGGTTTACCAGGTTTTCCAGCAAGGCGATTTTTGTCGATACTTTCGCCCCGCCCACCACAGCACCCACAGGACGTTGCGGCGTTGACAAGGCGGCCTCTAGCGCGCGTAATTCCGCCTGCATCAGACGCCCGGCGCAGGACGGCATCAGCCGGGCCACTGCAGTCGTCGAGGCATGGGCACGGTGTGCCGCAGAAAAGGCATCGTTGCAATAAACGTCCCCAAGGGCCGCAAGCCGGGCGGCAAATGCCGCATCATTGGCTTCTTCGCCGGGGTGAAACCGGATGTTTTCCAGCAGGATGACATCTGCTGCTTTGGCCTCGTCCGTCAGGGCTTCTGCGGCGTCCATTGTCTCGACAAAAGCGACGCTCACGCCCAGGGCTTTGCGCAACGCCGGCAGCACCTGACGCAGGCTCATGTCCAGCACGACCTTGCCCTTGGGCCGTCCGAAATGCGCCAGCAACATGGGTTTGCCACCTTTCGCCAGAATGTCGCGCACGGTTGGTACGATCCGCGCGATCCGCGTGGCATCCGTGACGCGGCCATTTTCAACCGGTACGTTAATATCCACCCGCACCAACACGCGCTTACCTGCCACATCCAGATCGTCCAGCGATTTCCAGCCCATCAAATTCATCCTATTGTGCATATTTACCCCGTGGTTTTGCCTTTCTGGGCGGAATGGTCAATGCACTCGCTTGGCAATCGGGCTGATCATGCCTAGTTAGGGGGAAATCAGTTAAAGGAGCGCCCCATGGCCGAGATCAAAGACCCGGAAAACACCATCCTGATGGAGCTGAAAGACGGCACCGTCACCATCGAACTTTTGCCCAAGCTGGCGCCAAAGCATGTCGAACGTATGAAAGAACTGGCCCGTGCCGGTAAGTACGACAATGTTTGCTTTCACCGTGTGATCGACGGCTTCATGGCCCAGACCGGTGATGTAGAGCACGGCAACATGGAAGACGGCTTTAACCTGCGCAACGCAGGGACGGGTGGTTCTGATCTGGGCAATGTGCCTGCGGAATTCTCCAAGGTGCCGCATGCACGCGGCTCTATCGGTGCAGCGCGTTCTGCCAACCCTGACTCGGCGAATAGCCAGTTCTTCATCAACTTCTCCAACAATGACTTCCTGAACGGGCAATACACCGTCTACGGGCAGGTCATCTCTGGTATGGAGCATGTCGATGCGATCACCCGCGGCGAGCCACCTGCGAACCCGGACCGCATGATCAGCGTCAAGGTTGCCGCAGATGTTTAAGGCGGCTCTCACCGGCGGCCTGTTGGCGGCTCTCATCGGCTCTGCTGCCTCTGCTACAGGGATCAAGATCGAAGTCGCGGGCGAGGCCAACGGTACGATCATCATCGACTTGCTCGAAGATGTGGCGCCCAATCACGTTGAGCGGATCACGGCACTGGCCGCCTCTGGCGCCTATGACGGGGTGGTGTTCCACCGTGTGATCGAAGGCTTCATGGCCCAGACAGGCGACGTTGAGTTCGGTAAAGAGGGGGGCGACACCCGTCGCGCCGGCATGGGCGGTTCCGAAATGCCCGATGTAGCTGCGGAGTTCTCGGATGTGGCGTTTGACAAGGGCGTTGTAGGCATGGCGCGTTCGCAAAATCCGGATTCAGCGAACAGCCAGTTCTTTATCATGTTTGACGCCGGGCATTTCCTGAACGGTCAGTACACGGTCGTTGGCCGTGTGACCGAAGGGCAGGAGGTTGTGGATGCGATCAAGTTGGGCACCGGCGGCAATGGTGCCATGGTCGGCACTCCGGATGTCATGAAATCGGTGACAGTCATCGATTGATCGCGTAACAGGGACAATGAAAATCAAAGGGCGTGCTGCAGGGCGCGTCCTTTTTTATTGGATCTGGTTGCACCGTGAAGAACGTGCAGGGCATACAAACGAAAAAAGCACCGCCGCTGGCGATGCCTTTTCATTGTTACTTTGGTCGCAGGTTATGCTGCCGGGTTGCCCTTGGGAACCGGCGATGATTTGGAGCCCGGGTTCAACGGATCGTCCTGACGCTGCACGGAGCCTTCGAAGTGGGCACCGGATTCAATCGCGATTGTCTTGTGAATGATGTCACCTTCAACCCGCGCAGTGGATGTCAAACGGACCTTCAGACCACGCACACGGCCCACGATGCGGCCGTTAATCACCACGTCGTCAGCAATCACTTCGCCCTTGATGGTAGCGCTTTCGCCGATGGTCAACAGGTGGGCGCGAATGTCGCCCTCGACTGTGCCTTCAACCTGGATATCACCGGTTGTTTTCATGTTGCCGGTCACATGCAGATCCGCAGACAGCAGGGAGGCAGGAGGCTTGGCTTTGGGGGCGCTGGCCTTGAATTCGTTTGGCGAGGTCTGCGCGGTGGCCTGCGGTGCAGGAGCCGAAGCCGCCGAGGATTTGGACGCATCGGCGTCTTTGTTAGGGGCGGGGTCGTTGATTTTGCTTTTAGAAAACATCGTTTGCTGCCTTGATATAGATCATCGGGTTTACAGCCTTGCCACCTACACGCACTTCGTAATGCAGATGAACGCCGGTTACTCTTCCAGAGGCTCCCATATCACCGATATGTTGCCCGCGCGAGACCCTTTGTCCGACTTTTACGCGAATGCGGGATTGGTGCGCATAACGGGTTTCGATGCCAAATTCATGCTGGATTTTTACAAGCCTACCATATCCTGATTGCCAGCCTGCGTGGGTCACAACACCATCCGCTGTCGCATAGAGGGGGGTGCCGCTGCTGGCGGCGAAATCAACACCGGAATGCATCCGCCGACCGCCGGTTTTCGGGTCACGACGATAGCCAAATTTGCTGGTGAATCGGAAGGCATTCTTGACCGGAGTCGCAAAAGGCGCTTTTTCAGCCGCGATCCGGTAAAGGTTCAAGCGGTCCATCTGGTTCAGCAGCCGGTTGGCACGCAGGGTATCGGTCGTGGGCTCTTCACCGCGTGTACTAAAGGTTAAAGGTGTCATCGGGCCACCTTGACCGGAATAGCCACGGCGCACGGTTGCGAGAATGCGATCTGTCGGCATGCCTGCACTGCGGAACATCTTGTCCAGCGGCGCTACGGAGACGGTCATTGCCTCTTCAAGCTGGCGGAAAATCGCATCGTTCTGATCGCGCATCAGGGCAATCTGCTGGCTCATGCGGTCCGCTTCCAGCAAGGCTTCCTGTGCGTCGGCTACAACCGCGTCCCGTTCCTTTGCCGTCTGCTCAAGCGCCTCTGCCATAAAGTCCAGGGGCGCAGCATTCGACGCCGTGCGCAGGGCGCTGGTGCCGCCGTCTTCCAAGCTACCCTCAAGATCGGCCAGTTGCATGCGCGCGGCTTCGCGGTCCTGCATGGTCTGGCGAAGGGTGCTTTGGATGACGTCGATCCCGGTTTCCAATTCGCGTCGTTGGGTTTCGGATTGCAACAGCTCAGACTGCATCAGGGAGATCTGTTTCAGCGCGACGTTAAATCGTTCTTGCGCAGCCACTGCTTCGGTCGCGCGGCTGTCGCGCTGCGAAGACAGATCATTCAGACGGGCCTGATAGGTGCGCTGGTCCCGCTTGGCTTGTTCGCGAAAGTTGCCTGACCCGATACTGTCCATAAGGATCACCGCCGTGGCGATAATCGACCAGGCCACCAACAGGGCGCTGCCGGTAAAGGCGACCAATTGGGTGCTTGGACGCAGGCGGATGAATCGGGTGTCACTGTCTGACTTCAAAAAGACGCGGCGTTCTGGAAAATAGGTTTCTAGAATCGAATGGATTTTGATCGCGATCCGTGTGCGCACTTTATGTAACCTTTCAGCGTCCCTATTGCGGCACCGTAAGGTCGGCCCGTCTTTGTTAACGGTTCAATATCCAGTGAAAGCCTACGGAGCAAGTCTGTTGGCATTTGTCGGCGCGTCAAAGCGGCGGTTTGATGCAGATTGGCAAAAATCCGCCGATACCAGTGACTTGTGTTGCGTGGTTCACGCTACGGCCTGAGGCGATTTCAGGCTGTAAGGGGCCAGTAGAAATCAGGTGGAATGCCTGCCTCGGCGCGTTTCTCTTCGTTGAATGGCGGTTTGAGGTGGCCGTGAAAATAGGTTCGCACCAAGGAATGAAACCGTTCTTTGGGGTCTTCGTTGTGGCGTCCGCACAGGAAATGGAACCACTTGCTCCCGTAGGCTACATGCGCCACCTCTTCGGCATAGATCGTTTCAAGCGCCTCTACTGCACTTTGTGCTTTGGCCTGTTTGAAAAGTTTGATCATGCCCGGCGTCACATCAAGGCCACGCGCCTCAAGCACCATCGGCACCACGGCCAGCCGGCCCATGAAATCTGTCGCGGTATCTTCTGCTGCTCTCCACATGCCCGCATGGGCTGGCAGGGCCCCGTAGAAGCTGCCTGCTTCTTCAAGGCAATCGGCCATAAGGTTGAAATGTTTGGATTCTTCGTCAGCGGCTTTGACCCAATCGTCATAAAAGCCCATTGGCATTTCCACATGGGAAAACCGCGCGATGATGTCCCAATGCAGGTCCACCGCGTTGAGTTCAATATGAGCGACGGCATGTAGCAAGGCGATGCGCCCGTCGGGTGTGCCGGGTTTGCGGCTGGGCACGTCACGCGGGTTCAACAGCTCTGGCTTGGCCGGGCGGGCAGGGTGCATCGGCGGGTCGGCGCGGCCAATCTGGCAAGGCGCGCCCGCAGCCCTTGCCGCTTGCCATTCAGCGGCTAACCGTCGCGACAATGCCGTCTTTTCACGACCGTCACCACAACGTAAAACACGTTCGGCCATCTCGGCTAATGGCATCATAGTCCGCGCACCGCTTCAAGAACGGCATCCACATGGCCGGCTACTTTGACCTTGCGCCAGACCTGCACGACCTTGCCATCGGCACCAATCAGATAGGTTGCCCGTTCGATCCCCATAGATTTCTTGCCGTACATATTTTTCTCGACCCATACGCCGTAACCTTCGGTAGCCACGCCTTCTTGATCAGACAAAAGTGGCACAGTCAGATCGTGTTTGGCGGCGAATTTGTCATGTTTGGCCATTGTGTCGCGGGAGATACCGAACACCTTTACACCCAAAGCTTCGAATTCCGGCAGGTTTTGTGAAAAACCGATGCTTTCTGTGGTGCAGCCTGGCGTGTCGTCACGGGGATAAAAAAACAGGACGACTGGCGTCCCCTGCAAAGCGCTGAGCGTCACTGTGCCGCCTCCGGTCACGGGCAGGGTAAAGTCGAAGGCAATGTCGGCAATATCTGGCATGGTTGGTCTCTTTCACTTGGAAGCGTCACGGTGGCCTGACATAGTAGTGCGATACGCGCCAGTGCCAAGGCCGCGACCCAGAAATCGGACACCGATGAGCGAACCAGCCGCCTCCTTTGTTGCAAAGCCCCGCAAGCGCCTTTTGGGCCGCGGGGTGATGTGGTTGTTGAACTGGACGCTCGGGTTGGTGACTGTGGTTGTTTTTTTGACGGGCGGGCTGGTGCTTTACCTCAAAAGCAATCCGGTGACAGCTCCGGTGTGGGCCCGCACGATGATTGAAGAGCGGATTGCCGAAATCTTGCCGCAAGCCCGTGTCGGTTTCGGCGAGATGGCGTTTTTGATGGATCAGGGGTGGCGGCCGCGTGTGCGTCTGCGCAACGTGACGGTTCATGCGGTCACAGGCGAAGAACTGATCAGCTTTCATGAATTCAAAGCCACGTTTTCGACCCGCCAGTTGCTCAGGGGGCAACCCCGCCCGAAAGACATCGCTCTCAGCGGTATCGTGGCCAACTTGCGCCGCAGCGAAGACGGGCGTGTGTCGGTGCAAACCGGCCTGAGTGGTTTCGGTGCAGAGCGGCAGGCGGCAACCTTGCCTGAGTTGATCGGGCAGGTGGATGATGTATTGCTCAGTCCCACCCTCAGTTCCCTACGCGATGTCGATCTGCGTGCTTTGACCTTGCGGTTCGAGGACGTGCGCTCTGGCCGCGTCTGGACCATGGACGGCGGGCGGTTGCAGTTGGGGCGAAACGGGGACACCCTGCGGATCAACGCGGATCTGGCCGTTCTGACAGGCGGCACCGGTGTCGCCACGCTGGCAGCGAACTACACCAGCCGGATCGGGGAAACAGCGGCGGAATTTGGCGTCACATTTGACGGGGTCGGGGCACAGGACGTCGCGGTGCAGGATCCGGCCTTGGCATGGCTTGGGGTGCTCAAGGCGCCAATTTCGGGGTCGGTGCGGGCGGGGTTGAACGATGAAGGGCGGTTCACCCCTTGGGCTGCGACCTTGCAAATCGGTGCAGGTGTGGTGCAGCCGAATGAAGGCACCGTGCCGGTCCCCTTTGACGGCGCGCGCAGTTATTTCAGCTATGATCCGGATGAGAAACTGCTCACCTTTGACGAGTTGTCAGTGCGGAGCAAATGGATCACCGGTCAGGCGACCGGCACCGCAGCGCTGGGGATTGACGCAAAAAGCGGTGCGTTAAAGGATCTGGTCGGTCAAATCAGGCTAAGCGACCTGAAGGCCAATCCGAGCGATCTTTATGAAACACCGGTTGCCCTTGCGGGGGTAGATCTGGACCTGCGGCTGGAACTGAACCCGTTCCGCGTGACTTTGGGCCGGGCCCAGATCACCGATCAGGGCAAGACCGCGCTGGTTGATGGCAGTGTTTCGGCTGCTGAAGACGGCTGGCATGTGGCGCTGGATGCGCGGATGGACGGGCTTGAACCGGAACGTCTTTTGGCGCTTTGGCCGCAACGCGCGGCGAAAGGCACACGCAAGTGGCTGGCGGATAACCTGAGGTCCGGGTCGCTCAGCAATATTGACGTGGCGGTACGCCGCACACCTGAGACCGCCCTGCGCACCTATCTGGCATTCGATTACGTAGATGCAACGGTGCGGTTCTCAAAAACCCTGCCTTTGGTGACGCAAGGGCGGGGCCATGTCAGCCTCGCGGACAACCGGCTTGTTGTCTCGCTAGATGCGGGCAAGCTGGTGCCGCCGCAAGGCGGGACAATCCGTCTCTCGGGCTCTTCGTTTATTATCCCTGATATTCTGGCCAAGGATGGAACACCCGCAGTGGTGCGCCTTGATGCGCGATCAAGCATTGTTGCGGCGTTGTCGCTGCTGAACATGCCGCCTCTGTCCGTGATGGACAAAGCCAAGCTGCCGGTGAAACTGGCCGATGGCACAGCCGAGTTGACAGGGACGTTGGCCTTGTCGCTAAAGCGCGGCACCAAACCAAAGGTGACCTATCACGTGCAAGGTGATCTGCTGGGCATGCGCTCGCAAGTCTTGGTGAAAGACCGTACAATCACCGCCCCGAGACTGGCGCTCTTTGCCCAAAACGATGGTTTTTCGCTGACGGGTAAGGGCACGTTCGACAAGGTGCCGTTTGATGCGGTTCTAAAGCAACCGGTAGGGCCGGGTGCGGCCCCCGGCATCTTGAACGGTGCCGTTACCTTGAGCCCCAAGGCGCTTGCGGCATTCGGCGTCAAACTGCCGGAAGGGGCTGTCACGGGGCAGGGCCGCGGCAATATCGAAGTGACCTTGAAACGCGGTGCTGCGCCCAAATTGCGCCTGCGTTCCGATCTGGTGGGGCTGGCGGTGGCGGTGCCGCAGGTATCGTGGCGCAAACCGGCGCAAAGTGCGGGCAAGCTGGAGGTCGATGTGACGCTGGCACCCGTACCTTCGGTTGACCGGTTGGCGGTTTCAGGACCAGGCTTGTCGGCCTCCGGGGCCGTCAGTTTCAACAATGACCGGACTTTGGAGCGTGTGCGCTTTGACCAGCTCAAGGTCGGCAACTGGCTGGATGTGCCGCTGGATCTGCTGGGGCGGGGCACCGGGCGTGCCGTGCAGGTGGTGCTGCGCGGCGGATCACTGGACCTGCGTCGCGCCGAATTCGGCTCAGCTGCGCCAGACCCTGCCGCCCCGCCGATGATCGTAGCGCTGAAACGGCTGCAAATTACCGACACCATTGCGTTGACGGGTTTGCAGGGCCGGTTTGAGACAAGCAAGGGGCTGGGCGGAACGTTTACCGCCTTGTTGAACGGTGATGCGCCGGTCGAAGGGCGTCTGGTGCCACAATCAGGGCGTAGCGCGGTGCGGCTGACCTCGGCGGATGCGGGGCGCGTGCTGCGGGCGGCGGGGCTGCTGAAACAGGTGGTTGGCGGAACGCTGTCGCTGGTATTGTTGCCGGTCGGCACTGGCGGTGCGTTTGACGGCAAGCTGGAAATCGGCGGTGTCGCCATCAAGGACGCACCCGGGATCGCCGCACTGATCAACGCAGTTTCAGTGGTCGGTCTGGTCAATGAACTGAACGGCGACGGTATTTACTTCGAGAACGTTGAAGGCAGTTTCCGTCTTACCTCCGACCGCCTGACCCTGACCGAAGCCAGCGCTGTTGGGGCCTCGATGGGCCTGTCGATGGATGGAACATACGCGCTGGATACAGGGCAGATAGCGATGCAGGGCGTGATATCGCCGGTCTATCTGCTGAACGGGATCGGGTCGCTGTTTACCCGTAAGGGCGAGGGATTGATCGGGTTCAATTACACGCTGACCGGGCTGGCGAAAGACCCCAAAGTCGGGGTGAACCCGCTGTCTGCCTTAACCCCCGCAATGTTCCGCGAGATCTTCCGCGCACCGCCCCCCGATTTACCCGCTGTCGAAGGTGTAACCGGCAGTACCTTGCCTGCGCCCGAGCCGGAGCCGCAAAGACCCGTTGAACGCAGCTTCGAAGGGCGTTAAGGCGCGGCCATGAAACTGTCTGATTTTGATTTCGATCTGCCTGAAACGTTGATCGCCACCCGTCCTGCCGTGCCGCGGTCATCGGCGCGTTTGCTGGTCGCCGAGGATGATGTGATCCACGACCAACACGTGACGGACCTGGTCACCTGGCTGCGGGCCGGTGACCGTCTGGTGTTGAATGACACCCGCGTAATCCCTGCCCGGTTGTTCGGGGTGCGGGTTCGCGACAGCAGTCAGGGCCGCGTTGAGGCCAGAATTGAAGTCACCCTGTTGGAGCCACGTACCGACGGCACATGGTCTGCGTTGATCAAACCTTTGCGCAAGCTGAAGCTTGGCGAGGTTGTGACTTTCAGCGTCGATTTGAGTGCCACTCTTGAAGGAACCCAGGACGGACAGGGCCATCTGCGGTTCAACTGTATCGGCGCGGATTTTGACGCGGCGCTGAATGCGGCCGGTGCCATGCCTCTTCCGCCCTATATTGCTGCCAAACGGCCTGCGGATGCGCAGGACAAGATGGATTACCAGACGGTCTGGGCCAAACATGCGGGGGCGGTGGCGGCACCGACTGCATCCTTGCATTTCGACGATGCGCTGCTGGCGCAACTGCGCGACATTGGTGTGACCTTTACCTATGTTACGCTGCATGTGGGGGCGGGCACTTTTCTGCCGGTCAAGGTTGACGATATCGCCGATCACAAAATGCACGCCGAATGGGGCAGTGTCAGTGAACGGGCCGCAGGCGAAATCGCCGCAACCAAAGCAGAAGGCGGTCGGATCATTCCCGTTGGCACGACAGCGCTGCGCCTGATCGAAACCGCAGGGCGTGCTGGTCACATCGCGGCCTGGGAGGGCGATACCGATATCTTTATCACGCCCGGTTTTGAGTTTAATGTGGCAGATGCGTTGATGACCAACTTTCATCTGCCGAAATCAACGCTGATGATGCTGGTCTCTGCCTTGATGGGGGTTGACCGGATAAAATCGATATACGCCCATGCCGTAGAAGATCGTTACCGGTTCTTCTCATATGGTGATGCGTCGTTACTATTGCCGCCTGTTTCTTAATCTTAGTAACGCAATACCGCGATTGCGGCACATAGTGTCGCAGACAGAAGTGACCTGCAGAACACCGGGGTTCAGTGAGGCACCTTAACAAGAAAGATTGAGCAGCATGATACAGGTTCTCTCAAGCGCATGGGCGTTGCTACTGGGTATGGGCCTGTTGATGGTCGGCAACGGCATGCAGGGGACGCTGCTGGGTATCCGTGGCGCTCTTGAAGGCTTTTCAACCTTCGAGATGTCAATTGTCATGTCGTGTTATTTCGCGGGTTTTCTCGGCGGTTCTCGTATGGCACCCGGCATGATCCGTCGCGTGGGCCACGTGCGTGTGTTCGCGGCCGTTGCCTCGTTGATTTCTGCCGTGATGATCCTTTATCCGACTTTCCCCAACATCGTGATCTGGTCATTGGGCCGCGTGCTGATCGGGTTCTGCTTTTCAGCGGTTTATGTAACAGCGGAAAGCTGGCTCAACAATGCGGCCGACAATTCCAATCGCGGACAAGCCCTGTCGCTTTACATGATTGTACAGACCCTGGGCATTGTGATCGCGCAGGCCCTTCTTTTGACTGCGGATCCTTCCGGCTTTATCCTGTTTGTGATCCCCTCGGTGCTGGTCAGTATTGCGGTAACGCCGATCCTGCTGTCGATCAGCCCGACACCCGCCTTCGACACCACCAAACCGATGAGCCTGCGTGAGTTGATCAATTTCTCGCCGCTGGGCTGCGTCGGCATGTTTCTGTTGGGCGGGGTGTTTTCTGCGCAATTCGGGATGGCGGCTGTCTATGGTGCCGAAGCGGGTTTGAGCGTGGCGCAGATCTCGATGTTTGTGGCGACCTTCTTTGTGGGGTCGGTGGTGTTGCAATATCCCATTGGATATATTTCGGACAGGATGAACCGGCGGACGTTGATTGCGATTGTCTCGGTTATTGGCGCGGCCGGATCGTTTGTCGGCATGTTCTTTGGTCACATCTTTCCAATCCTGCTGGCCTCGTCTTTTGTCGTGGGGGGCATGTCCAATCCGCTTTATTCCTTGCTTATTGCGCACACCAACGACTTTCTCGAACATGAAGACATGGCCGCGGCGTCCGGCGGGATGGTGTTTATCAACGGCCTTGGCGCGATCCTCGGGCCGATCATCACCGGCTGGATGATGGGCACTGCACTTGGCCCCGGCGGTTTTTATCTTTTCACAGCGGTGTTGTTCATTGCTCTTGCATTTTACGCCGCTTACCGCGCCACTCAGCGGGCAGGGGTTGCAGTGGAAGATACCGTTGATTTCGTCGCTGTTTCGGCTTCGGCGACGGCGGTTGCTGTCGAGTATGCGCAGGAAATCGCCGCCGAAGCGGAGCAAGAATCAGAAAATTCCCCGTGAAGGTTGTGAAGATGTCGGTTTTGATACAATTCGTGAATGGGCAGTAGAGCGAAAATACTCCTAAGATGAACAGGTTGGGTCAAACAGGCCAAAGGAAAACGATATGACGACGCCCCAAGAGATCCTTGAGTTTTGGCTGGACGAGGTTGGCCCCAAAGGCTGGTACGAAACAAACGAAGATGTGGATTGGAAAATCCGTGACCGGTTTCTGGAGGCTTGGGAAAGCGCCAAAGAAGGCAGGTTTTCTCTTTGGCTCACTTATCCGTCTGGTGCATTGGCCTATATCATCCTGACAGATCAGTTCTCGCGTAACATGTTTCGCGGTAAGGAACGTGCATTCGAAACGGATCGGATCTCTTTGGCTGTTGCTAAATCTGCAATCGACCGCGGCTGGGATCTGAAAATCGACGAACCGGCGCGGCAATTCTTTTACATGCCGCTGATGCATTCCGAGAACCTGTGCGATCAGGAGCGCTGTGTGCGGCTGATGTGCGAACGCATGACGCAGGAGGGCGCAGGCAACCTACTGCATGCGCGTGCGCATCGTGAGGTTATCCGTCTGTTCGGGCGCTTCCCCTATCGCAACAAAGCACTGTCGCGCGCCAGCACGACCGCAGAGCAGGCTTACGTCGGAAAAGGCGGATATGCCAGCACCCTGCGGGCTCTTCAGTCCAGGGCCGCCTGAAATCGGTTGACCTGTTGAATCTCGCGGTTGTGAGTGTGATGAATGTAGTTTAATGGTAAACTATATTATTAACGCTTATCCCGCGAGGTGTCGTCCATGGCTGCGAAATCCTTTGATCTGATCGTAATTGGTGCCGGACCCGGAGGTTACGTCGCCGCAATCCGCGCGGCACAACTGGGTATGAATGTCGCCATCGTTGAGCGCGAAAATTTGGGCGGTATCTGTCTGAACTGGGGTTGTATCCCGACCAAGGCGATGCTGCGCTCTTCCGAAGTGTTTCATTTGATGCACCGCGCCAAGGAGTTCGGCCTGAAGGCTGACGGTATCGGCTATGACCTTGATGCCGTTGTCAAACGTTCACGCAAAGTGGCGGGGCAATTGTCAGGCGGCATTGGCCATCTGATGAAAAAGAACAAGATCACGGTCTTTATGGGGGACGCGATGATCCCTGCCAAAGGCAAGGTCAGCGTCAAGACCGACAAGGGAAGTGAAGAGTTGACGGCGAAGAATATCGTGCTGGCCACTGGCGCCCGCGCCCGCGAACTGCCGGGGCTGGAAGCAGACGGCAAACTGGTCTGGACCTACCGCCACGCGCTTCAGCCGCCGCATATGCCGAAGAAACTTCTGGTCATCGGTTCAGGCGCCATCGGAATCGAGTTCGCCAGCTTTTACAACACGCTCGGGGCCGACACGACAGTGGTCGAGGTGATGGATCGCGTGCTGCCGGTGGAAGATGCGGAGATTTCGGCCTTTGCCAAGAAAGCCTTTGAGAAACAGGGCATGAAGATCATGCAAAAGGCGATGGTCAAGAAGCTGGACCGCAAGGGCAATACAGTGACGGCCCATATCGAAGTTGGCGGCAAGGTCGAGACCATGGATTTCGACACGGTGATTTCAGCGGTCGGCATCGTTGGCAACGTCGAGGGGCTTGGCCTTGAGGGGCTGGGCGTAAAGATCGACCGCACCCATGTTATTACGGACGAATACTGCCGCACCGGCGTTGACGGGCTTTATGCAATTGGTGATATCGCAGGGGCGCCCTGGCTTGCGCACAAGGCCAGCCACGAAGGGGTCATGGTTGCCGATCTTATTGCGGGCAAACACGCGCATCCGGTAAAGCCGGAAAGCATCGCAGGCTGCACCTATTGCCATCCGCAGGTCGCGAGCGTCGGTTATACGGAGGCCAAAGCCAAAGATCTGGGGTATGAAATCAAGGTCGGGCGGTTTCCCTTCATCGGCAATGGCAAGGCCATCGCCTTGGGCGAGCCCGAGGGCATGATCAAAACGGTATTTGACGCCAAAACCGGCGAGCTGCTGGGTGCGCATATGGTTGGGGCGGAAGTGACCGAGCTGATTCAGGGCTATGTGGTGGGCCGACAGTTGGAAACCACCGAAGAAGACCTGATGAATACCGTCTTCCCACATCCAACCCTGAGTGAGATGATGCATGAGAGCGTTCTGGATGCCTATGATCGTGTAATCCACATGTAGGCGTGATCCTGCGGACGCGGCTGCGCCGCGACGCTATTTTAAGACAGTGTCGAAACGAGATCGCACCTTGGGTGCGGGCAGGCTGGACGATAGTGTTTGGCCCTTGCTGAGAAGCGGTTCAGGGGCAGGTCTGCCCTGAACGCGCCCGTTCAAGGGTGATGCGAGTCTGACCGGCGTCAAGGACGGGCCAATCAAAGATTGGTCGCTGCGCGATCCTTGACCCCAGTCAGAATCGCGAATGGATAACCCGCTGGACCGTTGCATAAAGCGCTGTCATAGAGGGCATATGGTTAGTCTCAATCGCGTCGTCATGCAGCCGTCAAGCCGCCGAATGATCAATGCCCTTGGTCCGCAAGACCTTGATGTGGCAGAGATTTCGGGAAAGTGGGGCGCGCGCTTTGACTTCAGAAGCTATACCCAGTTCCGCTTTCCTCAATATGATGTATGCGGCGATCCTTTTGTTGACCCATCCACCGGAGAGGCGCATCGGTTCGACCTGATCCTTGCCAATCAGGTCTGGGAACACCTTGACCGGCCCTATGCCGCCACGCGCAACGTCTATGCCATGCTGCGTCCGGGCGGGTATTTCTGGCTTGCCGTGCCCTTTTTTACGCCGCTACATGCCGCTCCGCAGGATTGTTCGCGTTGGTCGGCGCGGGGGTTAAAGAACCTGCTGGTCGAAAGCGGTTTCGACGAAGACGCCATCCATGCCGAACAATGGGGCAACCGTCATGTGGCGCGGCGCAACCTTGAGGAAATCTGGCCGCCGGTCCATGACCCGGAAACCGACGACATCAAGAACGATCCTGATATGCCGGTTTGTGCCTGGGCATTGGCGCAGAAAGTCTGATGTCTGTTTATCACTCCATTGGGGCGGCTCCTTGACTGCACGCACTTCATGGCCGTTGATCCTGTCCCTTTGGGGCGCGGGATTGGGGGCAGCGGCGCAATATGGGAAAGTGTCGGTTGTCTTTGACCTGTTGCCGCAGACCTATCCCCAAGCCGGCGCCGCGCTTGGCTGGGTTGTGTCGCTTGTCGGGTTTGTGGGCATTTTGTTTGGCGTCGTTGCTGGTCTGGTGGTCGCCCGTATACGGTATCGTCGCGCCTTGTTAACGGCGCTTTGGGTCGGGGCGGGAGTATCCCTGTTTCAAGCGAGCCTGCCACCGTTGCCGTGGATGATGCTGAGCAGGGTGGTCGAGGGGGCTTCGCATCTTGCCATCGTTGTGGCCGCACCCACGTTGATCGCGCAATTATGTGCGCCCAGGGATCGCGGGTTTGCTTTGACGCTTTGGGGGACGTTCTTTGGCGTCGCTTTTGCGGTTCTTGCCTTTGCAGGAACACCACTTGCGGTGCACTGGGGGTTGCAAGCGCTTTTCGCAGCGCATGCTCTTTATCTGGCGGCATTCGCAATCCTGTTGAGTGCCCGCCTGCGGGCCTTGCCGGATGAAGGGCCACAGCCCGTGCTGTCCCTGCCACAAATCCTGCGGGATCACGTTGCAATCTATCGTTCGCCGTTCGTTGCAGCCCCCGCCGTTGGCTGGCTGTTTTATACCTTCAGTTTTGTCTCGGTCCTGACATTGCTGCCCCCTTTTCTTGACCCGGCCATTCGCGCGCTGGTGATGACGGCGATGCCGTTGACCAGTATCCTTGTGTCCATGACCCTTGGCGTGGCCCTGTTGCGGATTGTTTCTGCCGTGCGGGTGATAGAACTGGGGTTTGCGTTCAGCGCCCTATGTATGGTCTGGCTTTGGGCTGTGCCGGCATCGCCTGTGGCCTGCATTGCGCTTGCGGCTGGATTGGGACTTGTTCAGGGGGCCAGCTTTGCGGCGGTGCCTCAGCTAAACGCGGTTGCTGCCAGCCAAGCTCAAGCCAATGGTGCGATGGCGCAAATGGGAAATATCGGCAATACCTTGGGCACGCCGGTTATCGCCATAGCCATTAGCGCCGCAGGCTATAACGCGCTGCCTGTCCTGGTGGCCGCTGTTCTTGCCCTTGGCTTCCTGGCCCATTTGTTGCTGGGTTATTTGCGCCGATAAAAATATGTTCCCCTTTAGTTCTTACTTTTCCATTGGAGAATCCCGCGCAGGCCCCTATGTCTGAAGTGTTAACAGGGGTGTGTCATGGCTGAACTGAAAAATATCGAGGTGCGCGGTGCCCGCGAACATAACCTCAAGAACATAGATGTAGATATTCCGCGCGACCAACTGGTTGTCATCACAGGGCTTTCCGGGTCTGGCAAATCCTCGCTGGCCTTCGATACCATTTATGCCGAGGGCCAGCGCCGCTATGTCGAGTCCCTAAGCGCCTATGCGCGGCAATTCCTTGATATGATGCAAAAACCCGATGTAGACCACATTTCTGGTCTGTCACCGGCGATTTCCATCGAACAGAAAACAACTTCCAAGAACCCCCGCTCGACAGTCGGCACAGTCACGGAAATCTATGATTATATGCGCCTGTTGTTTGCCCGCGTCGGCACGCCTTATTCCCCCGCGACGGGTAAACCCATCGAGGCGCAGCAGGTTCAGGATATGGTCGACCGGATCATGGCGATGGAGGAAGGCACACGCGCCTATTTGCTGGCCCCGATCGTACGTGACCGCAAAGGTGAATACCGCAAGGAGTTTCTTGAACTGCGTAAGACCGGCTTTCAAAGGGTCAAGGTAAACGGTGCATTTTACGAGTTGGACGAACCGCCAACACTGGACAAGAAATTCCGCCATGACATCGACGTGGTGGTGGACCGGATCGTGGTGCGAGAGGGGCTGGAGGCGCGGCTCGCGGACAGCCTGCGTACCGCGCTGGACCTCGCGGACGGGATCGCCATTCTTGAAACGGCACCCGCCGAGGGGGATCCTGTTCGGTTCACTTTCTCTGAAAAATTTGCCTGCCCCGTCAGTGGCTTCACCATCCCCGAGATCGAACCACGTCTGTTCTCCTTCAACGCACCCTTCGGGGCCTGTCCGTCATGTGATGGTCTGGGCAAAGAGTTGTTTTTTGATGAACGTCTTGTGGTGCCGGACCAGAACCTCAAGGTCTATGACGGTGCGTTGGCCCCGTGGCGTAAGGGCAAGAGCCCCTATTTCAAGCAGACGATTGAGGCGATTGCGAAACATTTCGAGTTCAACCCCAACACCAAATGGAAAGATCTGGAGCCGAAAGTGCAAAAGGTCTTTTTGCGGGGGTCGGGCAAGGAAGAGATCAAGTTTCGCTATGACGAGGGCGGCCGCGTTTACGAGGTCAGCCGGGTGTTCGAAGGGGTCATCCCCAATATGGAACGCCGCTATCGCGAGACCGACAGCAACTGGATCCGCGAAGAGTTCGAGCGCTATCAGAACAACCGCCCATGCGGCACCTGCGAGGGATTTCGCCTGCGCCCCGAAGCGCTGGCCGTCAAGATTGCGGGGCTGCATGCAGGGCAGGTGGTTCAAATGTCGATCCGCGACGCGCTGGCCTGGTGTGGAAGCGTTCCGGCAGATCTGACCAAACAGAAAAACGAAATTGCCAAAGCGATTTTGAAGGAAATTCGAGAGCGCCTTGGATTTCTAAATAATGTTGGTCTAGAGTATCTTACGCTGGCACGTTCAAGTGGTACATTAAGTGGTGGGGAAAGCCAGCGCATCCGTTTGGCATCACAAATCGGCTCTGGTTTGACGGGGGTTCTCTATGTGCTGGACGAGCCCTCTATTGGGTTGCACCAGCGGGACAACGACCGGTTGTTGCAGACGCTGAAGAATCTGCGCGATCAAGGCAACACCGTGATCGTGGTTGAACATGACGAAGAAGCGATCCGTGAGGCGGACTACGTTTTTGATATCGGTCCG
Organism: Sulfitobacter sp.; assembly: GCA_049794055.1. Taxonomy (GTDB): domain Bacteria; phylum Pseudomonadota; class Alphaproteobacteria; order Rhodobacterales; family Rhodobacteraceae; genus Sulfitobacter. The sequence goes on along the minus strand of JBARCL010000108.1, from coordinate 78,428 downwards.
GGCGCGGGTGTGCATGGCGGGCAGGTGGTCAGCCATGGTGTCCCTGCGGCGATTGCCGCGGACCCGAATTCGATTACTGGCCAATACCTCACGGGGGCACGTGAAATTGCGGTTCCTGCGGCTCGTCGCAAGGGGAATAAGAAAAAAATTCAAGTGGTCAAGGCCACGGGGAACAACCTGCAGAATGTGACGGTGGACTTTCCATTGGGCAAGTTCGTCTGCGTTACGGGTGTCTCGGGCGGGGGTAAGTCAACGCTGACTATTGAAACCTTGTTCAAGACCGCCTCGATGAACCTGAATGGCGCGCGTCAGACACCGGCGCCTTGCGAGACGATCAAGGGGCTGGAACACCTCGACAAGGTCATCGACATTGATCAACGTCCCATCGGGCGTACGCCACGTTCAAACCCTGCGACCTATACAGGGGCATTCACACCGATCCGTGACTGGTTTGCCGGGCTTCCCGAAGCCAAAGCGCGTGGGTACAAGCCTGGCCGGTTCAGTTTCAACGTAAAAGGCGGACGGTGCGAAGCATGTCAGGGCGACGGCGTCATCAAAATCGAGATGCATTTTTTGCCTGACGTCTACGTGGAATGCGAGACCTGCAAGGGCGCACGTTACAACCGTGAAACGCTCGAGATCAAATTCAAGGGCAAGTCGATTGCCGACGTTCTGGACATGACAGTTGAGGACGCGCAGACATTCTTTGCCGCTGTGCCGTCAATCCGCGAGAAGATGGACGCGCTGATGCGGGTGGGGCTTGGCTATATCAAGGTTGGCCAGCAGGCGACGACGCTTTCAGGCGGCGAGGCACAACGGGTCAAACTGTCCAAGGAACTGAGCAAGCGGTCGACAGGTCGCACACTTTACATTCTGGATGAACCAACCACCGGACTGCATTTTGAGGATGTCCGTAAGCTGTTGGAAGTGCTGCATGAATTAGTGGATCAAGGCAATTCGGTGATCGTCATCGAACACAATCTTGACGTGGTTAAGACGGCAGATCACATCATCGACATTGGCCCCGAAGGCGGGGATGGCGGGGGGCGTGTGGTTGCGACAGGCACGCCGGAAGAGGTGGCCAAGGTAACCGAGAGTTATACCGGGAAATACCTTAAACCGATGCTGGAAAAGCGCGCAAAGGTCGCGGCGGAATAGCCCGCGCCGCTACCGGTCAGCGCTGTGGCGGCAAGGTGAGACAAAGATCCAACAGCCGGGTGAAATCGGCGGCGGGCAACGTGTCGAAGCCTGTACAAAGCGCTTCGATCTCGGACGCCCGCGCGCTTCCCAATACCGGATCTGCAAACAGATGGAATTTATCTGAGATTTCAGCGTCAGAAAGCGGCAAGTCATTGTCACCCTTCGGCGTGCGCGGCACGTCTTCGAAACTGTGGCCGTCGATGGTGTGTATGGTCACTTGTGCCCAGCGTTTGCCTTGTGAAATCTCTGTCAAATGGGGGTCGTCGATCAAGCGCACCACGTTACTGATCCGCAAAATATCCGGGTCGCTCAACGTGGTATTGGCCAGTTCCCGAACGCCGATTTGCCCCCGTACAATCATGGTCGCCACAGGAAATGCGATGCCATAGGCAAATTCGTCGGGCGTTGCGGGGCGGTGCCCTGCCAGTCGGGTTGCGTTGTGGAAGGTCTTGATATCGACCGACGCGATCTGCGTATGGGCCAACCCATGGGTAGACATCAAATGCGCCACGGAATCGATGCTGGGATGCGCCCAGCGACAGCACGGGTAGGCCTTGTAACTGGTATCTTCAACGGTGCGCCATGCGGTGCCCAGATCGGCCCAGAATTCCGGCGCTGCTTCACAGGTTAATGCTGGTGCACCGGTGAAGCCTTCAGAAGCGAGATAGGCCGCGACAACCCCTGATGGCGCGCCCCAGCCCACGCCGTCGCGCACCATTGTCGGGTGGTCAATGCATCGCATCATCTGGCTGCGTGGTCCGTGATATTCGCCGATACCGGCCGCGTGGCGGATCGTTTCGCTGTCACATCCCAACATCCGTGCGACTGCTGTTGCGACACCCACAGAGGTCCATGCGCCAGACGTGTGATAGTCTGTGCAAGTCGCATGCTGGGCAAGCCCCGCGCGATAACTTACCTCGTACCCAACCGCAAGATGGGCCGCAAAATCCTGTCCTGTCAAAGGCTTGGACGCAGCATCAGCGACGGCAAGCAGTGCCGGAAAAACGGCGGATCCAGCGTGTCCCTTGCAAGGGGATGTTGTGTCGTGCGCATCAACCGCATCGACGGTAAACCCGCCTGCCATTGCGGCACCGGCGGGCGAAAGGGCTGTACCATCCATCAACACGCGTGCAGCACCTGCTTTTGTCGGACCAAACATCGCGCGCGCTCCGCGTACAGCTATCTGCGCCATTTCGGTGGTCGATGCGACAGCGGCAACACCCATGGTGTCAAGGAAGGACCGCCGCAATACTGTCAAAAGAGGCGCGGGCAGATCATCATAGCTGAGGTTGTTTGCGAAACTGTGGAAAGGTTCTGACATGGCAGCAGGCTCCGGATTGGAATAACCCAGCCTAGCCTCTGCACATGGCGTCAGAAATGCCGGTTTGCGACCTCAACCGTCGCGATTGCGTGCCGCGAGCCGCGGCAACATCGCCGAAAAGTCACGGCCCATGCCGTCTTCCTCATCGACGAACTGGCGATAAAGTGACAGGGCAAGTGCCCCCATAGGCGTGTCGGCATTGACGGCTTCGGCGGCTTGCTGACTAAGGCCAAGGTCCTTGAGCATCAGTTCAGCAGCAAAACCGGGTTTGTAATCATTGTCGGCAGGTGATGTGGGGCCGACACCTGGGGCAGGGCAGTAGGCGTTCATCGACCAGGAATACCCAGATGAGGTGCTAACAACATCGAACATTTTCTGTCGGTCAAGACCCAGCTTGTCAGCCAGGGCAAAGGCCTCGCAGGTGGCAATCATCGTCGCCCCAAGGATCATGTTGTTACAGATTTTCGCCGCTTGACCGGCGCCCGCCTCGCCGCAATGCACAGCTTTTTGACCCATGATATCAAATAGGGGGGCGGCTCTTGCGAAACCATCGACAGTGCCACCGGCCATAAAGGTCAATGTGCCGCCTGATGCTCCGCCGATACCGCCTGAAACTGGAGCATCAACTGCAAGAAGGCCAGCCTTTTCAGCGGCTTCCGAAGTGTTTCTCGCGCTTTCAACATCCACGGTAGAGCAGTCAATGAACAGCGCTCCCTCTTTCATATCGGTAAAGGCCTGTGCAGCGACCTGTCGTAAAATTGACCCGTTGGGCAACATGGTGATCACCACATCGGCATCCTTAACGGCGTCGGTGATGTTGTCCGAAGAAGCGACATCCGTGGCCTTTGTACCCGCCACATCAAAGCCGGTTACGGTGTGACCTGCAGCAGCCAGGTTGCTGGCCATGGGGGCGCCCATATTGCCCAGTCCGATGAAGCCGATTTTGAGAGGGGTCATAAGGGTCTCCTAAAGTTTGAGGGCCTGCGCACCCAAAGGTTGCAGCATTTTGGCGACGGCCGCGAGGGGCACGTCCTTACCCGCGTATTGCCACTGTGGCGCGCGGTCTTTGTCTATGATGGCGGCGCGAATGCCTTCAAGGAAATCACCGTGTTCGGAGGCCCGAAATGTAAATCGGTACTCCAGATCCAGTGCCTTTTCGATGCTCAAGGTCGCGCCGCGCAACCTGTGCATCATTTCGACCGTGCAGGCGGCAGACAGGGGCGATGTGCGCCCGATCATCTTGAGTGCGTCAATGGCAAAATCACCTGAGGCATTGCGCAGGTCGGTCAGAATATCGGACAGTGTTTCCCCGCCAAACAAAGCGTTGATTTCCTCAATCTGGCCTTCAAATGTGCCGCCGTTTGCCGGTTGTGCCGCGGTCGATATCACATCGGGGTCACCGGTTTGAGCCAGCTTTTCCGTTAAGTCATTCCACATCAACTCTGGTATGTAATGATCTGCAAAACCGGCATAAATTGCATCTTCCGCCCCCATGCGACGCGCCGTTGTTCCCAGATACTCGCCAAGGCGACCCGGCGCCAGCGCAAGCATCAATGAACCACCAACATCCGGAACAAGACCGATGCCGCATTCGGGCATGGCGATCTGGCTGCTGTCGCCCACAATGCGGTGTGATCCATGGCAACCAATGCCGACACCGCCGCCCATGGTGAAGCCTTGCATGAAAGACACCACAGGTTTTGGATAGGTGAATATCTTGTGGTTCAGGCGGTATTCATCCGCCCAGAACTTCTGTCCGTAGGCAAAATTGCCTTTGGTACCTTGTTCGTAAAGATCCGCGATATCACCGCCGGAACAAAAGGCCCGGTCCCCCGCAGCATCAAGCAGTATCAGCTGAACCGCATCATCCTCGCGCCAGGTGTCAAAAGCAGCTTCGATAGCAAGACACATATCATATGTCATTGCATTCAAGGCCTTAGGCCGGTTCAATGTGATCCGTCCAGCCTTGCCTTCAATGCGGATATCAATATCGCTCATCTGTTTTTCAGCATATCGCGAGAGACGATGACACGCATGATCTCATTTGTGCCCTCCAGGATTTGATGCACCCGTAAGTCGCGCACCAGTTTCTCGATGCCATAATCTGCAAGATAGCCATAACCGCCATGAAGTTGCAGACATTGATCCACCACTTTGCTGCCTGTTTCAGTCACAAATTTCTTGGCCATGGCGCAGAACTTGGTCGCGTCCGGCGCGCCGGTATCGAGTTTCCATGCGGCCTGACGCAGAAAAATGCGTGCTGCTTGAAGTTCGATCTCCATGTCCGCAAGGCGGAATTGCAAACCCTGAAACTGGTCGATCGGTTTGCCAAAAGCCTGACGTTCGCCCATGTAATTCAGCGTTTTGGTCAATGCGGTTTGTGCCGCCCCCAAAGAGCACGCCGAAATATTCAAACGGCCGCCATCAAGACCTTTCATCGCATATTTGAAACCTTTTCCCTCTTCACCAACCAGGTTTCCAGCGGGAATGTTGCAATTGTCGAATTGTACCTGAGACGTTGGTTGGCTCCGCCAGCCCATTTTATCTTCCAGACCACCAAAGGACAAACCTTCGGTGCCGTCTTCGACGTAGACAGTTGAAACACCCGCCGCCCCGTCGTCCGAAGTGCGGACCATACATACGTAAGCGTCCGAATATCCACCACCCGAGATAAAGGCCTTGGTGCCGTTCAGGCTGTACCCCTCGTTTGTGCGTGTTGCTTTGGTTTTCAGGGCCGCCGCGTCGGAGCCGGAGCCGGGCTCGGTCAGGCAGTAACTCAGCACAGTGTTCATCGACAAGACATCTTCCATCACACGGGACTTCAACGCGTCATCGGCAAAGCTGTCCAGCATCTTGGCACACATGTTGTGGATCGACAGAAATGCTGCAACCGAGGGACAGGCCATGGAAAGGGCCTCAAAAACCAGAGTGGCATCAAGCCGGGTCAGGTCTGAACCACCTGCTTCCTCTGATACATAAAGTCCCCCGAAACCCAGTTCGGCGATGCGCGGCCATAGCTCTTTGGGGATGGTTTCGTCTTTTTCCCATTGTTGGGCAAAGGGGGCGATGTTCTCTTGGCCAAAGGCATAGGCCATGTCGAAAATGGCCGTCTGTTCTTCACTCAATGCAAAATCCATATTCGTGCTCCGCTGGGTTTATGAACGAGTGTTAAATTCTAATGTTTGCAGAAATTTTGCAAGGCCGATGCGAGGTGCGGCCAATTGGCTTCATCTTGCCAATAAACTCAAACCCGTCCTGAATACTTGATCGATCATCAGAGATGGGGCGCGCGGGGTGGGCCATTGGCCCACCCCTGTGGCTTAATCCATTACAGGAATAGAAAATTCTCCGCCTTCTTTGATCCCTGATGGCCAGCGGGCCGTCACGGTTTTGGTGCGTGTGTAGAATTTAAAGGCATCCGGCCCGTGCTGGTTTAAGTCGCCAAAGACAGATTTTTTCCAGCCACCAAACGTGTGATAGGCCAGTGGTACAGGGATTGGTACGTTGATCCCGACCATGCCGACGTTGATACGGTTGGCAAAATCACGGGCTGCATCACCGTCGCGGGTAAAGATTGCCGTACCGTTGCCGTATTCGTGATCCATCGCCAGGCCGATGGCCTCTTCATAGCTTTGCGCCCGTACACAGGTCAGGACAGGACCGAAGATCTCGTGCTTGTAAATGTCCATGTCCTTGGTCGCACGGTCAAACAGGTGTGGGCCGACAAAGAAACCGTCTTCATATCCCTGCAGTTTGAAATTGCGCCCGTCTACCACCAGTTCGGCGCCCTGATCGATGCCGGTTTGTACCAAACGCTCGATATTGCCTTTCGCGGCAGCGGTGACAACAGGACCGTAATCCACATCATTGCCAGATGTATAAGGACCGACTTTGAGGCTTTCGATACGCGGCACCAGTTCCTTGATCAACCTGTCAGCCGTTTCGTCGCCCACGGGGACAGCAACAGAAATCGCCATGCAACGTTCCCCGGCCGCACCGTAACCCGCACCGATCAGGGCGTCAGCAGCCTGCGCCATATCTGCGTCGGGCATGATAATCATGTGGTTTTTCGCGCCGCCAAAGCATTGAACACGTTTGCCCTGTGCGCAGCCCGTGCCGTAGATATATTCGGCGATCGGGGTGGAGCCGACAAAGCCGACGGACTGGATCGTGTCATTATACAAGATCGCGTCCACGGCTTCCTTGTCGCCGTTCACGACCTGCAGGATGCCCTTGGGCAAGCCCGCTTCCTCGGCCAGTTCGGCCAGCATCAGCGGCACAGAAGGGTCGCGTTCGGAGGGTTTGAGGATAAAGGCATTGCCGCAGGCGATGGCCGGGGCAAACATCCACATGGGGATCATGGCGGGGAAGTTGAACGGGGTGATACCCGCGGTCACGCCAAGGGCTTGGCGCATCGAATACATATCGATGCCGGGACCGGCTGAATCGGTGTAGTCGCCCTTCAGAAGTTCGGGTGCACCGATGCAATACTCGACAACCTCAAGGCCACGCTGCACGTCGCCGGCCGCGTCGGGCAGGGTCTTGCCGTGCTCGCGCGACAGCGCTTCGGCGAGTTTGTCCATGTCACGGTTCAATAAGGACACCAATTTCATCAGCACGCGGGCGCGGCGCTGCGGGTTGGTTGCAGCCCAAGCTGGCTGGGCCGCGGCAGCAAAGGCCACAGCCTGTTCCATTTCGTCCTTGGACGCGAGGGGGCATTTTGCCTGCACCTCACCGGTTGCGGGGTTCATCACATCCGCGAAACGGCCAGAGGTGCCTTTGACATGGGCACCGTTGATGTAGTGGGTAAGTTCTTGCATGGGGGTTCCTCCTGAGTTGAGGACACTGTAGTCTTGCAAAAAGATATGGGGAAGGGGCAGTTTGACAAAGTGGTTTTGCATTTATGCAAGACGTGCGGGTGATAAGAGTGCGGATGAGTTTAGGGGCAAGATGAAGGTGGGGCGTGGAGCATAATTGGGATGATTTACGGTTGTTTCTGGCGGTCGCACGAGAGCAGAGCCTGTCGGGGGCAGGCAAGCTTTTGCGGCTTGATCCCGCGACCTTGGGGCGGCGCGTGGCGCGGTTGGAGAAGGCGTTGGAAGCGGTCTTGTTTGTGAAATCACCACAGGGCTATGCGCTTACCGAAGCGGGGGCGCAATTGTTGGAGCGGGCGGAGGTGGCCGAGCAGGCGATGCGCAAGGCGACAGCGGATGTGGCGGCCCCCAGTGATCAGTTGACAGGGCAAATCCGGATCGGGGCGCCGGATGGCAGCGCGAATTTTCTGCTGCCACAGGTCTGTGCCCGGATCGCGGCCGATCATCCGGGGTTGGACATTCAAATCGTGGCGCTGCCACGGGTGTTCAATCTGTCGCGGCGTGAGGCGGATATGGCGATTGCGGTGAGTGCGCCCGAAGCGGGGCGGCTTACGGTGCAGAAGATCAGTGATTATCATCTGCATCTCGCGGCATCGGTTGACTATCTGGCAGCGCATGGGCCGATTGATACGGTTGCAGCCCTGAAACAACACAGAATCGTCGGCTATATTGCGGATATGATTTTTGACCGCGAGCTGGATTACCTGGCGGATCTGGGGTTGGGGCGGGTCGTGCTGGGATCGAATTCGGTTTCGGTACAAGGCCATATGATCCAACAGGGCGGCGGCGTGGGCGTGGTGCATGATTTCGCCCTGCCGTTTTTGCCCGGCGTGCAGCGCATTCTGACACAGGAAGTGTCGTTAAAGCGAGCATTTTATCTGATCCGCCATGTGGATGACCAAAAGAACCACAGGTTGCGCCGCTTTGCCGAGATATTGAGCAGCTCTTTAAGGAATGAGGTTGTTTTGCTGGAGGCAAAAGCTTGACTCCCACAGGCTTTCTGGCGGACCTTTGGATACCTTGGGTGGTCTAACAGGAGAAATTGCTATGCTTGTCTCACAAATTCTGAAATCCAAATCGGATGATGCGGTCGTGACATCGCTGCCGTCGATGTTGATTTCCGAGGCGGCAAAGCTGCTGTCTGAGAAACGCATCGGGACATTGGTTATTTCTTCGGACGGCAAGACCCCCGATGGTATCCTGTCCGAACGGGACATCGTGCGTGAATTGGGCCGACAGGGGGCGGACTGCCTGACCTTGACGGTGGACAAGCTGATGACCAGCAAACTGGTAACCTGTGGCCGGGACGATCGCGCCGACGCGGTCTTGCAAAAGATGACCGAAGGGCGTTTTCGCCATATGCCCGTGCTGGATGAGGGCCAACTGGTCGGATTGATCAGCCTTGGCGACGTGGTCAAGGCGCGGCTGTCAGAGCTGGCCATGGAGAAAAACGCGCTTGAAGGGATGATCATGGGGCATTAACCCACTTGCACCCATCTGCGTAGCGTGGTTGCTAGCGCCAAAATCGAACTTCTCCTAATCGAACTGACAGTCAGGACGCCCCATGCGCATTGGCCTTTACCCCGGCACTTTCGATCCCATCACCTTGGGCCATATTGACATCATCCGCCGCGCCGCGACGCTGGTGGACAAGCTGGTGATCGGCGTTGCCATCAACCGCGATAAAGGGCCGCTCTTCAATCTGGAAGAACGCGTCGCAATGATCGAAGCAGAATGTGCGGCGCTTGCCCGACAAACCGGTATTGAAATAGTTGTACATCCTTTTGAAAATCTGCTGATTAACTGTGCCCGCGATGTCGGAGCGCAGATGATTGTGCGCGGATTGCGCGCGGTTGCGGATTTTGAATATGAATACCAGATGGTGGGCATGAACCGACAGTTGGACGATTCGATTGAGACTGTGTTTCTGATGGCAGAAGCGCAGCATCAGGCGATTGCCAGCAAACTGGTCAAGGAAATTGCACGACTGGAGGGGGACATCAGCAAGTTTGTCACCCCCCGCGTCGAAACCCAAGTTCTGGCAAAATTCGCCGGTTAAACGAATTGGGCCATGACACCTGCCGTATCCAGCATCCGGTTCGAGAAGGCCCATTCGTTGTCATACCACACCAACACGCGGGCCAGATTGCCTTTCTGCACCGAGGTTTGATCGCTGGCAAAAATAGAGCTGGCAGGGTCGTGGTTGAAATCCGTCGATACGAGCTTGCGATCGGTCACATCAAGTACGCCGTTTAGCGGACCGGCCGCGGCATTGGTCATGGCCTTATTGATCTCGGCTGCGGTGGCATCATTGGCCAATTCCACCACCAGATCACAGCAGGAGACATTTGGCGTGGGGACGCGGATCGCAGTGCCGGTGATTAATCCGTCAAGATGGGGCAAGACAACGCCCAAGGTTTCCGCGGCGCCGGTGGTCGTAGGGATCATCGACAGGGCTGCCGCCCGTGCGCGGTAGAGGTCTTTGTGCGCAGTGTCGTGCACAGGCTGCGTCCCAGTATAGCTGTGCACCGTTGTCATATGGCCGCGAATTATCCCGAAGGATTCGTGTAATACATGGGCCACCGGCACAAGGCAGTTAGTGGTACAGGAGGCATTGCTGATGATCCGGTCATCGGCGTTTATCAGCCCGTGATTCACGCCGTAAACGATTGTTTTAACTTGGCCTTTTCCGGGCGCTGAGATCAGGACACGTTTGGACCCATTGGCAAGGTGCAGCGCAGCGCTTTCTGGTGTGCGAAAGAAACCGGTGCATTCAAGCGCGATGTCGATGTCGCCCCAAGGCAGCTTGTCGGGGGCGCGTTGCGACGTCATGCGGATCGGGCCGAACCCCACATCAATCGTACCTTCGCCCAGTGTTACTGGCCGGCCATAGCGACCGTGCACAGAGTCAAATTCAAACAGATGCGCGTTTGTTTCCAGCGGGGCAAGGTCGTTGATAGCGACAACTTCGAAGTCGCCCATGCCGCGTTCGACCAAGGCACGCAACACATTGCGTCCAATCCGTCCAAAGCCGTTGATGGCCAGTTTTACAGTCATGGCGTCACCTTTTGATCAAATTCTTGACCAAGAAAAAAGGCAACCAGCCGAACATGTCAACGGAAGCAGGCCCGGAATCAAGTACCGATACAATTTATCTGAATTTACTGGCGTCAACGCCAGAAGGCGATCCATTCGATCAGCTCGAAAAACTTTTTCCCAAGAAAAAGAAGGTGTTGCGTGCCGAACATCATGATATCGACAACAAGGGCTCCGAGAATAAGGCCCCCGAGAACAATGGCGATGGTGTTTGTCACTTGGCAGGGCTCCGGACAGGTCCGCCCCGATATGACAGGGGCGGACGGGGCACGCAAGTATTAGGGGTTTGCCTTAACCCAAGTGGCCCATTGCGACCGCGACGTCTGCCATACGCACGGAAAAGGCCCATTCGTTGTCATACCAACCCAGGACGCGCACGGTGCGGCCCGCAACGACGATGGTCTGGTCGGGCGCAAAAATGCAGCTTTCTTCGGTGTGGTTAAAGTCGATGCTGACTTTCTGTTCGGGATCATAGCCCAAAACGCCTTTCATCGATCCTTTGGCGGCTGCTTTGGCGGCGGCATTCACCTCTTCGACGGTCACATCGCGCGTGGCGGTAAAGGTCAGGTCAACAGCGCTGACATTCGGTGTCGGCACACGCATTGCGGTGCCGTCCAGTTTGCCCTTCATTGCCGGATAGACCTCGCCCAGAGCCTTGGCGGCTCCGGTGGAGGTGGGGATCAGGGCCATGGCGGCAGCACGCGCACGGTAGAGGTCCGAATGGCGGCGGTCCAGTGTGGGCTGGTCTCCGGTGTAGCTGTGGATTGTCGTCATCAGGCCGCTTTCAATCCCGATCGCCTCATGCATGACCTTCGCCAGCGGGGCGAGGCAGTTGGTGGTGCATGAGCCGTTGGAGATCATCCGGTCGGATGCCACCATCGTTTCATGATTCACACCGTAGACAACAGTACGGTCGACATTTTTACCGGGCGCAGACAGCAGTACACGCTTGGCGCCTTGTTCCAGATGCACCTTGGCTTTGTTGCCGTCATTAAACTGGCCGGTACATTCCAGCACCACGTCACAGCCTGTCCAGTCCAGTTCTTCCAGATGGTAGGTCGACATCACTTCGATATCGTTCTGGCCAAGGTTCATATAGCCGTCTTCGATGTGCACCTCACCGGGGAACCGGCCATGCACGGAATCATATTTCAGCAGGTGGGCCGCTGTTGTCAGCGGGCCTGTGGCGTTCATTTTGACCACCTGAATGTCGTCACGTCCGGAAGCCGCGATATGGTTCAGGGTGCAACGGCCAATGCGGCCAAATCCGTTGATACCGACTTTGATGGTCATAAAAAACGTCCTTTTGGTGGGTGGCTTGGGCGCTCTATATCTGGCTCTGGTCCAAAGGGGAAAGGGGGAATAGCGGTGGATAAGCACCTGTTAGCGCTAAATATTTGTGTTAGCGATAAAGGTCGGGGTTTGCGATTTTGCCAGATCGCGCTAAATAGCGGTTAACACCTGAAAGGATGCCAGATGAGCGGATTGATAGCCCTATTGGATGATGTCGCAGCGATTGCAAAGGTTGCGGCATCGTCGATTGACGATGTGATCGGTCAGGCTGCGAAGGCTGGCACCAAAGCCGCCGGCGCGGTCATTGATGACGCTGCCGTGACGCCAAAATATGTGCAAGGCTTTGACGCCAGTCGGGAATTACCGGTCATCTGGAAGATCACCAAGGGTAGTTTGCGGAACAAGCTGTTGTTTTTGTTACCGGCGGGATTGGCGTTGTCGGCTTTCGCACCCTGGGCAATTGCCCCCTTGTTGATGCTGGGCGGGGCTTACCTCTGTTTTGAGGGGGCTGAAAAGGTGGCCCATGCCTTGGGGCTGAGCCATGGTCACGAAGACTACCCTGACAAGGATCAGGTGGTCGAAGATCCCGCCCACCTGGAGGAGCAAAAGGCAGCCGGGGCGATCAAGACCGATTTTATTCTGTCGGCTGAGATTATGACAATTTCCTTGGCGGCAATTCCGGCCAGCAGCTTTTGGATGGAAGCGGCAACTTTGGCTACCGTCGCTGTGATGATCACGGTCGCGGTTTACGGTGCGGTCGCGGTGATTGTGAAAATGGATGATCTGGGTTTGTTGATGGCAAACAAGGGACGTCTGGGCCTGACCCGCAGTTTGGGGCGCGGCATTGTGCGCGGGATGCCAGGGTTTCTTAAGACCCTGACGGTCGTTGGGACGGCAGCGATGCTGTGGGTAGGCGGATCAATCATCATCCACGGCATGGAAGAGCTGGGCTATGGTACTTTGGGCCATGGAATTCACGATGCAGCTTATGCCATTGCCAACATGGTGCCCGCTGCGCTCGAAGGTGCCACGCAATGGCTTGCAAAAGCTGTTATGGATGGCGTGTTCGGGCTGGCGCTGGGGCTGTTGTTGATCCCTTTGGGAGAGAAAGCAATCACACCGGTTTGGCGGGCGGTGTTTCATCGGGGCGGGTGATCACCTGCACCGGCTTTTCAGGAAGCCTCGTTCAATTCACGCAATGCTGCGCGGCCCAGAAGGGTCGCAATCACCAGATGTCCCGAGAGGATATAGACAGCAATCGCCATCAGGCCGGAGCCGCCCAGGGACATCCAGACGGCGCTAGAGGTGAGCCCGGCACAGATTGCTGCGATCATGAATACGAGAGACATATGATCCCCTTTTCAAAAAGACTGCTTCAACAACGGATAGACGGTTGAAGACTAAGAAAGTATGAACTGCGGTTGCATCAACCTTAGGTTAGGTCGAAACAAGTTGCTATGAAATACACAATCTTTGTCAATTTCGGCGTTATGCCGCTGACTTTACGCAAATTCCTGCTCATCTTGGCCAAAAAAACAAAAGTCCCGCCTGCATCAGGCGGGACTTTCTATTATTCTTTAGGTTGTGACGTGGCGATCAGAGCAAGGCTCTGGCGGCATCCGCCACGCCTTTGGCTGTGATTCCAAACTTCTCGAACAGTTCTTCGGCAGGGGCCGAGGCACCGAAACGATCCATGCCCACGAAAGCCGCTTTGTTAGATTTGCCACGCTCGCCGAACAACCAGCGGTCCCAGCCCATCTGCACGCCTGCTTCAACGCCCACACGGACGGCGCCACCGGGCAGGATGCGCTTGCGATAGGCCTCGTCCTGCGCTGCGAACAGCTCCATGCAGGGCATGGAAACCACGCGGGTGCCGATGCCCTCTGCCTGCAACATGTCGCGGGCCTGCATCGCCAGATGCACTTCGGATCCGGTGGCGATCAGAATGACCTGACGCTTGCCCTCGGCATCGGCCAGCACATAGGCGCCTTTTTCGACCATATTGTTGTTCTTGTGCTCAAGGCGTACAGTCGGCAGCCCCTGACGTGTCAGGGACAGAACCGATGGGGTTTTCTTGGCCGTCAGGGCAATCTCCCAGGCTTCTGCTGTTTCGATCGTGTCCGCAGGGCGGAAGACGTAGGTGTTTGGCGTGGCGCGCGAAATCGCCAGATGCTCAACCGGTTGGTGGGTCGGGCCGTCTTCGCCAAGGCCGATGGAATCGTGGGTCATCACGAAAACGGTCGGCACCCGCATCAGGGCCGCCAGTCGCATCGCGGGGCGGGCGTAATCGGTGAAACACATGAACGTGCCGCCGTAGGGGCGCACACCACCGTGCAGTGCCATGCCGTTCATCGCCGAAGACATACCATGTTCGCGCACACCCCAGTAAACGTAGCGGCCGGCGCGGTTGTCTGTATCGAAGATGCCCAGATCAGCGGTCTTGGTGTTGTTCGAACCGGTCAGATCCGCCGAACCCCCGACGGTTTCGGGCATGATGGGGTTGATCACCTCAAGTGCCTTCTCCGAAGAGGCGCGGGTGGCGAGTTTTGGCGCCATCTCGGACATCTGCTTTTTAAACGCTTTAATGGTGGCGCTCAGTTTCTTGGGCGCGTCCATCGCAAGTGCACGGTTAAAGGTCTCGCGCTTGATGCGTGGCATTTTGTCGAAACGCTCTTCCCACGCGCGACGCTCGGATACACCACGTTTGCCGATGGCTTCCCATGCGGCTTTCACATCCGCAGGCACTTCAAAAGGTGCGGTTGTCCAGCCGTAGGCGGCTTTGGCAGCGGCCATCTGATCAGGGTCGGTCAGGGCACCGTGGCCTTTTGATGTATCCTGTGCCGCATGGCCCAAGGCGATGTGGGTTTTGCAGGCGATCATTGTTGGTTTGTCTGATTTGCGGGCCTCAGTCAGGGCCGCGTCAATCTCGGTGGGGTTGTGGCCGTCGATTTCGATCACATGCCAACCGGCGGCTTCGAAACGTGTCACCTGATCGGTGCGATCCGACAGGGTGACGGGACCGTCGATTGTGATGTTGTTATTGTCCCACATGACGATCAGCTTGGACAGCTGGTGACGCCCGGCAAGCGTGATCGCTTCCTGGGAAACGCCTTCCATCAGGCAACCGTCGCCAGCGATGACATAGGTAAAATGGTCGACAACCTTGTCGCCGTAGGTCGCGCGCTGGATTTCTTCAGCCATCGCGAAGCCGACAGAATTGGCGATGCCTTGGCCCAGCGGACCAGTGGTGGTCTCAATCGCATCGGCTAGGAAATTCTCAGGATGGCCCGCAGTGCGGGCGCCCATCTGGCGGAAATTCCGGATCTCCTCAAGCGGGAACTGGGTATCGCCAACCAGATGCAGCAGCGAATAGATCAGCATCGAACCGTGACCGGCGGACAGGATGAACCGGTCGCGGTCAGGCCAGAGCGGGTTTGCCGCATCAAATTTGAGGTGTTTTTCGAACAGGACTGTGGCGACATCGGCCATGCCCATCGGCATGCCGGAATGGCCGGAATTGGCAGCGGCGACGGCATCCAAAGTGAGCGCGCGAATGGCGGTGGCTTTGGACCAATGGTCAGGGTTTGCGGTGCGCAGGGCGTTCAGATCCAAGGGAGGCTTCCTTATGGGTGAGCAATTGAGTTGCGCCCGTGCATACCAGCAGGTCCGCAAAGTTCAAGCCAAAGGCGTGGCGGGCCCCTGTTAGGTTCAACTTCGCCGCTCAAGTGGCTGATCTCAAACGGGGGGGCGCAATTGCTGATTTCTTTGGGTAGGATTACGGGAATATTGTTTCAGGGCGATTCGCACCCTAGATTGTGAAAACACGCGAGACGCATGAACAAAAGTTTACGGGGGACGTCAGGGATATGAGTAACATCGACGAACTGCAGCGCCGCATCACCAAGGCGATGGACCGGGTTGCAAGCGGGCTGGACAAGATTGGCAGCGGCCCAGCGGGACCGGACCCCGAGATGATCCAGGCGTTGGAAGACGAGCGCACGGCAAACGCCCAGCTGACAGCGCGGGTGCGCACCCTCAAGGCGCGTGCCGAGGATGAACAGGCCAAGATGCGGGCGCAGACCGAAGAAAGCGAAACGCGAATGGCGCAGCTGGACGCTGATCTGCAACGGGTACGCCGTGCCAACGCCCAACTTGCCGAGGCCTGCAAAGCCTTGCAAGCGGCCAATGCCGAAGGGGTGGGGGATCCGCACCTGATCAACAAGGCAATGCTTGCGGAGCTGGAAGCGCTGCGGGCCGCACGGGCCTCGGATGTGGCGGAAAGCAGTGCCATTCTGGCCGCACTTACCCCGCTGTTGGAAACTGCCAAAGACGAGGAGACGGCCTGATGCCCGAAACAAAGATCACAATCGGCGGCCGCCAGTTCGAAGTGGCCTGTCAGGAAGGCGAAGAGAGCTATCTGCATGCCGCCGCCAAGATGCTGGACGACGAAGCGCAGGTTTTGTCCGATCAGGTGGGCCGCATGCCAGAAGCGCGGATGCTGCTGATGGCGGGATTGCTGCTGGCCGATAAAACGGCAAGCGTCGAGGACAAGATCAAAGAGGTCCGCGCAGAGCTGGCCGAGCGCGAGGCCGAACTGGCCGGATTGCGCAATGCCGTGGTCGAACCCGAACGTATCGAGGTGCCCGTGGTGCCACAGCAAGTCACGGACACTTTGGCGGAAGTCGCCGCACAGGCAGAAGCACTGGCCGCTGCTGTCGAAGAGAAAGCGGTCTAAGTCAGATTGTCCGGCAGGAACGAGGTGGCGCGGGTCGGGAAGCTGCCCGCAAGTTTGCGGGCAATATCCTTGTTCAGCAAGACGGTAATGGCATTGGCCATTGCCGGTTTATGCGCCATAATCTGGCGTAGGTCGCGGGCCTCCCAGACAACGTAGCTGCTGCCTTTGCGGGCGACCACATCCGCCGTTGCCGGACCTGCCAGCAAAAACGAGATTTCGCCCAGAAAGTTGCGTGGTCCGATTTCTGCGTGCTGGGTACCGCGCATCACGACAAACCCGTTGGTGATGCTGAGAAACAGTTTGCCGGATACAACACCTTCTTCCAGCAACACCGTTTCCGGGCAGTCATGCATAATTTCGGCATTTTTCATCATGGTGCGAAACTGGCCCGGATTTAAGTTGGGAAAGGATCGGAAGAGCGACAGCATTTCGTCGGACATGCCCCATGTCGATCGTTCGCGAAAGATGCGCCAGATCACCGGCAGGTTGGCCGAACCGATCAGGATCGAAGCAAAAATAGCCTCCCACAAAGGGTGGTCCGCGACGTGGTAGTAGTAGAGAATGTAGAAAACTGTGCCGGTCAGGATAAAGACGCGCAAGACAAGCTCTTTGCGTGTCAGCAGGCCCAAAACATAACAAAGAGTTGCGATATGCACAAAGCTGGCGGGTGAAAGCAGGTAGTCGATAATACCGGGCATAAAATTAGCGTTCCATCATAAATGATGGAACGCTACGCTGTCATGGCGAAATAGCAATTGGTTTTAGCCGACGAACCGGCGCCACCTGTCAGGGTCGAAAAGGGGAGTTAGCCGTTTGCTTCGCGGATCTTGTCCGCGGCTTCTTTGTCGTAAGCGACGCCGTTATCCTCGAACAATGTGTCCAGTTCACCGGAAAGGGTCATTTCGGTGATGATATCACAGCCGCCGACAAATTCGCCTTTGACGTAAAGTTGCGGGATAGTGGGCCAGTCGGAAAACGCCTTGATACCGGCGCGGATTTCTTCGTCAGCCAACACATTTACATCGGAATATTCGATCCCCATGTAATTCAGTACGCCAGCCACGCGGGATGAAAACCCGCATTGCGGCATCTCTTTTGTGCCTTTCATAAACAACACCACATTGTTGTCGGTGATGGTCGATTTGATACGGGTGGCAGCATCGCTCATGGCATTAATCCTTTGATTTCGAACTATGGGATTGAGAGGTCTGGAACGCGTCGTGGTAACGCGCAGCATAGGTTTCATCGTCAGCCAGCGGCGGCACATCAGTGTCGGCCCGCCCGAAAACCCCTTTGGAGGTTAACCAGTTGGTCTGGCCGCGCTCAAGGCTTTCGTTGCGCCGGTTTGCGCGGGACACCGCCTCAAGGTCGGTGGCCTCCATACCCAACGGCACGTCGGGTGCGCGGCGCGGCGGCTGGCGGGTAGCAAGTGGGCGATAAGTTGTGCGTTGCGCGCGGTATTGCAGCAAGCCGGTGATACCAACCCCGACCAATACCACGACAAGCAACCAAACCCACATCACCTTAAACCGGTGCCTTGGTGGTCAGCGCCAGCGCATGCAGGTCGCCGTTCGGCCCGTCCATCTTGCCTTTGAGGGCGGCATAGACGGCGCGCTGCTGTTGCACGCGGTTCATGCCTTTGAACGAGGCATCTACAACCATTGCAGCCATGTGAACGCCGTCGTTACCATGTACAGTGATCTCTGCATTGGGGAATGAGGCGCGGATCAGCTCTTCAATCTCTTGGGCTTGCATCGGCATGAAGGGGGCTCCGGTTGTGAGGGCGTTTGGCATGATATCGTTGTTGTGAAATATGTAGTCGCGACAAGGGGACTGTGCAAGCAAGAGGGCCGTAATAATCGGTGTGACGTGTTATCCCATTGAGCGCGGCGGGGCTGCACATTAGATGTTTGAGGAGAGGCGCGCTTTTGTCACAGTGCATTGTATCAGCCACGGAGGACCGACATGCAGCAAAGTGAAAGAGCACCGGAACAGGCGCTTGACTGGGTGCGGGCGGGCAAAGGGGCTGTATTGGCCACTGTCATCGAAACCTGGGGCTCCGCACCGCGGCGGGTCGGATCACAGCTGGTGATTTCGGGCGAAGGCGAAATGGAGGGCTCCGTTTCGGGTGGCTGTGTTGAGGGGGCTGTGGTGCTCGAGGCGCAGGAACTTCTGGCGCAGGGCGGCACGCGGGTACTGGAATACGGGGTGAGCGACGGCGATGCCTTTGCGGTTGGTCTGGCCTGTGGGGGCACGATACGGATCTTCGTGGAACCGGTGGGCGCGGGTGGCTTGCCGGTCGAGATGCTGGAAGAACTGGTTGCGGCAAGAGCACGCCGCAAGGCGGTAGCCTATGAGGTCGCTCTGGACGGTTCCAGACGCGCCGTGCTGCACGAGGGACATGACGCACGTTTCAGGATGGACCGTTCAGGTGTAAGCGACGATGGTGCGTGCTTTATCGCAATCCACAACCCGCCGTTGCGGTTGGTGGTGGTGGGCGCGGTCCATATTGCCCAGTCACTGGTCAGCATGGCGCAGGCCGTGGGGTATGACCCCTTTGTCATCGACCCGCGCGAGGCCTTCGGCTCTGTCGCACGCTTTCCTGATGCGACGCTCATCAACGACTGGCCCGACGAGGCGCTGACCGGGATTGGCGTTGATGCCCGCACCGCGCTGGTGCTTTTGACCCATGATCCCAAACTGGACGATCCCGCATTGCACGTCGGGTTGCGGTCGCAGGCCTTTTATATTGGGGCATTGGGCAGTTCGCGGACCCATGCCGCACGGGTGACACGGTTGGGCGATGCCGGCTTTGCCGCGGATCAGATCGCACGGATCAAGGGACCTGTGGGACTGGACATCGGGGCGGCGGGCCCTGCTGAAATTGCGGTGTCGATCATGGCACAGATGATCCAGACGTTGCGCCGCCCATGAAATTTGGCTCTGTCCCTCTGAGTGCAGCCAAAGGCGCGGTGCTGGCGCATTCCGTGGCAGTTCAAAAGGGGCGGTTACGCAAAGGGCGGGTGCTGAGCCGCGCGGATATTGAGGCTCTGGCAGGCGCACAGGTTCAGGACGTCATCGTGGCGCGGCTTGAGGCTGGCGATGTCGGTGAAAACCAAGCGGCTGCTGCTTTGGCAGCGGCTGTTTTGGGCGCGGGGTATGGGTTGGACGTGACCGCGCCGTTTACCGGCCGCGTCAATCTGTTGGCGCAAGGTGCAGGCGTTGTGCAACTAGATGTCGCAGCACTTGAGGCGGTGAACGCAGTTGATCCGATGATCACCATCGCAACGGTTCCGCCGCACGGCCAACTCGGGCGCGGCGGGATGGCCGCAACGATCAAGATCATTTCCTACGCGGTTTCTGGCGACGCATTGCAACGTGCAGTGGCTGCTGCCGGAAAGGGTGCAATAACCTTGGCGTCACCGGTTTTGCAGACAGCCACCTTGATCATTACCGAAATTCCGGGGGGCGCGGGGGACAAGGGCCGCAAGGCGATTGCCGATCGGTTGACAGCCCTTGATGTTGAACTGGAGGCGGTTGTGATGGTGCCCCATGAAACCAGCGCCCTGGCGACGGCCCTTGCTGCGGCACAAAGCGATCTGGTGTTGGTTCTGACGGGTTCGGCGACCTCTGATCCGCAGGATGTGGGGCCTTTGGCCTTGCAGGCTGCAGGCGGGCGTCTGGACCGCTTTGGGATGCCGGTCGACCCCGGTAACCTGTTGTTTATCGGAGAGCTACGCGGCCGCCCGGTGATCGGCTTGCCTGGATGCGCGCGATCTCCGGCATTGAACGGTGCGGATTGGGTATTGTCGCGGGTTGTTTGTGGCGTGGCAGTTACGGCGCAGGACATTGCGGGCATGGGAGTTGGCGGTCTGCTCAAGGAAATACCGACTCGCCCTCAGCCACGCGGGGGGCGGACACCCTGATACCCGATGCGGCGGCAAGCACGGGTGCGGGTGGCATGGACTGTGACGTTACGTCGGTTGCGCGATTAGCGAATTATCCGGCCATATCGCTCCAACACTCGAAATTGTTATTCTCAACTGCCCGTTTGCATGGTTAACTTGGGAAAATCGGGAACACCAAGGGAGGATACTATGACACAGGTCAAAATGACCGTGAATGGCAAGACCGCGTCTGGCGAGGTTGAAGGCCGCACGCTGTTGGCGCAGTTTTTACGCGATGATCAGGGGCTTACAGGAACCCACATCGGATGTGACACCAGCCAGTGCGGCGCCTGCGTGGTTCATGTGAACGGTGAGGCGGTCAAAGCCTGCACCATGCTGGCGGTTGAGGCTGATGGCGCCGTCGTCGATACGATTGAGGGTCAGGCCAATGCCGACGGATCGCTGAACGTGATCCAGCAGGCATTTCAGGATCACCACGGGTTGCAGTGCGGATTCTGTACACCGGGCATGGTCATGTCTGCCGCGGCCTTGCTGAAGGAAAACCCCAAGCCAAGCGAAGCGGATGTGCGCCACTATCTGGACGGCAACATTTGCCGCTGCACAGGCTATCACAATATTGTCAAAGCGATCATGGCCGCGTCAGGCCAGGACGTAAGCGCGATTGCAGCCGAATAAGTGACTGGCCCTGATTTCATCGAGATCGGACCGGATGACCGGAACGCCACGCCGGTGTTTCTTAAGGTCGTCTGGGACCGGACTTGGGAACGCATGGGGGCAGGGCCTGCGGGCTTATTCACGGACAGGACGCGCAAGCTGGGAGGGCACAAAGAAAACTTGCCCTGTAAGGCGCCCTGTCTGGCTGTGAATCACATCGAAGCCGAGGTGGCGGAGGAAAAGAATGCGGGGGGCAGCCTGATGGGAGAGATCGCGCAGCCCCTCGGTTCCGGTCGCGTTGCCACCTGCACTGATCCGCGCCGCATGCGGTTCGGGGTGCATAAGAAATAGGGGCGCTTGGCCTGCGTGACGCATGCCGATGCCAGACCCCGCAAAACGTAAGGTGCATTTAACGCACCATTCTAGGGAGGAAGTAACATGCCTAAGGACGGCGGAATTGGTGCCAGCAGCAAGCGGCGCGAAGACGTCCGGTTTTTGACCGGTAATGGTAATTATACTGACGACATCAACATGCGCGGGCAGGCCTATGTGCATTTTCTACGCTCAGATGTGGCCCATGGTACACTGACAAAGGTCGATACATCTGCTGCGGCAGGGATGCCAGGCGTTGTGCAGATCTTTACCGGCGATGACTTTGCCGAAATCGGCGGCATGCCCTGCGGATGGCAGGTTACCGACAAGCATGGCGATCCGATGCATGAACCCAAGCACCCTGTGCTGGCCCATGGCAAGGTTCGCCATGTCGGCGAACCGATTGCCGCTGTGGTGGCGGATACACTTGCGCAAGCGCGCGACGCGGCCGAAGCCATTATCGTTGATATTGCTGAACTACCGGCAGTTGTGAACATGAAGGATGCCGTCAAAGAGGGTGCTGCCAAAGTACATGACGACCTGCCCGGAAACCTTTGTTATGACTGGGGTTTTGTTGAAGAGAACAAAGGTGCGGTAGATGAGGCGTTCAAGAACGCTGCCCATGTCACCACACTTGAGCTGACCAACAACCGACTGGTTGCCAACCCGATGGAGCCGCGCGTCGCACTGGGCGATTACAACCGCTCGGACGGGGAGCACACGCTTTATACAACCTCGCAAAACCCCCATGTCATCCGCTTGCTGATGGGCGCCTTTGTTCTGGGTATTCCAGAGCACAAGCTGCGCGTTGTGGCGCCAGATGTGGGCGGCGGTTTTGGTACTAAAATCTTCCATTATCAGGAAGAAGCCTTTTGTACCTTCGCGGCCAAAGCCTGTAACCGTCCGGTGAAATGGACCTCGACCCGTTCAGAGGCGTTTATTTCGGATGCACATGGTCGTGACCACGTGACCAAGATCCAGCTTGCGCTTGATGCGGACAACAACTTTACCGCTCTGCGAACAGATACTTACGCAAACATGGGGGCCTATCTATCTACCTTCGCGCCCTCGGTTCCGACATGGCTGCACGGTACGCTGATGGCGGGCAATTACAAAACACCGCTGATCTATGTGAATGTCAAAGCCGTGTTTACCAACACTGTACCGGTGGATGCCTATCGCGGCGCGGGCCGCCCTGAAGCGACCTATCAGCTGGAACGTCTGGTCGACATGGCCGCACACGAGTTGGGGGTCGATCCGATTGCCCTGCGCCGGCAAAATTTTATCACCGAGTTCCCTTATGCCACGCCTGTGGCAGTGGAATATGACACCGGTGACTATGTGGCGACAATGGACAAGCTGGAAGAGATGGCCGACATCGCCGGTTTCGAAAAACGGCGGGCCGCGAGCGAGGCCAATGGCAAGCTGCGCGGGTTCGGCGTGAACTGCTATATCGAGGCCTGCGGCATTGCGCCAAGCAATCTTGTGGGTCAGCTGGGTGCGCGTGCCGGTCTCTATGAATCGGCTACGGTCCGTGTGAACGCAACGGGCGGGCTCGTTGTCATGACGGGATCGCACAGCCACGGGCAGGGGCACGAGACCTCATTTGCTCAGGTTGTGGCCGAGATGATCGGCATCGACGAAAGCATGATCGACATTGTTCATGGTGATACCTCCAAGGTTCCGATGGGCATGGGCACCTATGGGTCCCGTTCGATTGCGGTCGGCGGGTCAGCCATGGTGCGCGCAACGGAGAAGATTATTGCCAAGGCCAAGAAGATCGCCTCGCATCTTCTGGAGGCGTCGGAGGGGGATATAGAGCTGAAGGACGGCGCATTCAGCGTGGCCGGAACCGATAAATCCGTGGCGTGGGGGGATGTGACCCTCGCGGCATATGTGCCGCATAACTATCCTCTGGATGACATCGAACCGGGGCTGGAAGAGACCGCATTTTATGATCCGTCGAACTTCACCTACCCTTCGGGTGCTTATGCCTGTGAGGTCGAACTGGATCCGGAAACCGGTCAGGTCACCATCGAGCGGTTTTCGGCGGCGGACGATTTTGGCAATATCATCAACCCGATGATTGTCACAGGTCAGGTGCATGGTGGTATTGCACAGGGGATCGGGCAGGCGCTGCTTGAGAATTGTTCGTATGATGAAGACGGCCAGCTGTTGAGTGCGTCCTATATGGATTATGCCATGCCGCGGGCCTCGGATCTGCCGTTCTACGATGTGGATCATTCCTGTCAAACGCCCTGCACGCACAACCCCTTGGGTGTGAAAGGCTGTGGTGAAGCGGGGGCGATCGGATCGCCGCCGGCGGTCGTCAATGCGGTTATCAATGCGATGCGGTCGGGGGGGCATGATGTGAAGCACATCGATATGCCGGTTTCCCCGAGCCGTGTCTGGGCCGCGATGAACGG
The DNA here is from genome assembly GCA_049794055.1 of Sulfitobacter sp. Taxonomy (GTDB): domain Bacteria; phylum Pseudomonadota; class Alphaproteobacteria; order Rhodobacterales; family Rhodobacteraceae; genus Sulfitobacter. Next base: position 54,549 of record JBARCL010000108.1, on the reverse strand, counting down.
TTGAGTTGAGAGGGTCGGGACATTCGGGGCTCTGCCCCGGACCCCGGAGGTTATTGGCAAGATGAAGGGGTCAAGGCGCATGAAACTGGACGCTGAAGCCCTTGGAAGGAAAGAAAATGTATAACTTTGATGTAGAACGTCCAACCACGGTCGCGGATGCAATCGCGAGCCTGGGACGTGAGGAAGCCCAACCGATGTCGGGGGGACAAACGTTGATCCCGACGTTGAAAGCGCGGCTTGCGGCGCCTTCTGTGTTGGTTTCGCTTTGCGGAATTGACGAGATGAAGGGGGTGTCCTTGACGGACGGACAGCTGTGCATCGGTGGCGCGACCACCCATGCCACTGTCGCCCGTGAGGCCGAAGCCCATTATCCAGCGCTTGCAGGTCTGGCGGCGCGGATCGGCGATCCGGCGGTGCGCAACCGTGGTACAATCGGCGGGTCGGTGGCCAACAACGATCCGTCGGCGTGTTATCCTGCGGCGGTTTTGGGCAGCGGTGCAACCGTCGTCACCAACAAGCGCGAGATCGCTGCGGACGACTATTTTCAGGGTATGTTCGAAACCGCTTTGGACGAGGGCGAGATCGTTACCGAGGTGAAATTTCCGGTCCCAGTGGCGGCACATTACGAAAAGATGATCCAGCCGGCATCGCGTTTCCCTTTGGTGGCGGTGTTTGTGGCAAAGTTTGCCGACGGCGTGCGCGTTGCCGTGACGGGGGCTTCCAACAATGGCGTATTCCGTTGGATAGAAGCCGAGGCAGCCCTGAGTGGCAATTTTTCCGCTGATGCGGTGGAAGGGTTGAAAGCGGACGGATCGGAGATGATCAGCGATTTACACGGCACGGGGGCTTATCGTGCGCATCTCGTTGGGGTGATGACCAAACGCGCGGTCGCTGCCATAGGATGAACCATGTAGCTTTGATTTGAGAGAGCCGCGTGCCGCAAGGTGCGCGGCTTTTTGCCGTTGATATTGAATAACGGAACCTCTTGTTCCCATGTCGGTTGTACCGCAAGGCCATTTTATGGCGTTTGATTCCCAACGAGGACATACCGATGAAAAAGTTTTTCCGATCAACCACCGCCCTTGGCATGAGCGTCGCCTTGGCGATGCCTGCGACCGGGTTTGCGCAAGACCTCGATGCTTGTGATTTGAACGCGGAGCTGGGTTTGTTCCCCTGCATGGTTGAAAGGACCGTTGTCCGCAGCGCGGACGAACTTGCCGCGCTTGTTGAAGCGGGCGTTGCTCAGGCGGTGCAGCAGGAAAACAGCCTCGCCATCGAGCGTGGCAATGTAGATGCCTCAGAAGAGCAGGCCCGCAAAGATGCCGAAGCGGCAGTGGCAGCACAGGCGGAAGCGGATGCCGCGGCAGCGGCGCAAGCGCAGGCTGAGGCGGATGCGGTGGCACAAGCGCAGGCCGATGCGGATACAGCGGCGGCAGCGCAGGCACAGGCGGAAGCGGATGCAGCGGCAGCGGCGCAGGCACAGGCGGAAGCGGATACTGCGGCAGCAGCACAGGCTCAGGCGGAAGCGGATGCAGCGGCCCGGGCCGAGGCAGAGCGTTTGGCCGCTGAACAAGTTCAAGCAGAAGCGGACCGCGCGGCACTTCGCGATGCACGTGCCGCTGAACGGCAAGCAGAGCTGGACGCGGCAGCCGCCGCGGCGGCGGCCGCTGCGGAAGGCCAAAGCACTGGCGCGGTTGTTACCGAGGAAATTACCGGTGATGAATTGCGCTCCTCTAGCGAGGAATTTGAAACTGCCGTGACCGGAGATGGGGCAGCAGCGGCGAAAGATGATAAAGGTGGGCTGAGCAAATTCGAAAAAGCATTGCTACTAGGGCTCGGGGCCGTTGTTGTCGGGTCCGTCTTGAAAAACGGTGACAAGGTTCTGAGCCGGTCCGGCGACCGGGTTGTGGTGGAAGACCCCAATGGCGACCTTCGTGTTCTCAAGGACGACGACGCATTGATCCGCCGTGCCGGTGATCAGGTGGCAACAGAGACTTTTAATGACGGATCGTCCCGTTCGATTGTGACCAAGCCGGACGGCTCCAGAATTATCACCGTTCGGGGGCGCGACGGCACCGTACTGCGGCGTGTTAATATCGACGCGCAAGGCAACGAATATGTATTGTTTGACGATCTTGCCCGGGAAGAACGGGTGGTAGTCACAGAGTTGCCGCCGGTACAGCAAAGCTTTGCAGCGGTGGGCTCTCAGGATGAGGCCGCCTTGCGGGCCGCGCTTGAGGCCGAGATGAATGCCGTTCAGGGTCGGCGGTTCTCGTTGCGGCAGGTGCGCGACATCAAACAGGTGCGTGCCCTGGCCCCCGAACTGGAGCTGGACGCTGTCCGCTTTGACAGTGGTTCTGCTGCGATCCGCCCTGAACAGGCGCGTAGCCTGGCCAAGATCGGGCGTACTCTCAGCAATCTTGTGGCCGCTGATCCCCGCACGGTGATCTTGGTGGAAGGACATACCGACGCGGTCGGCAGTGCGACCTACAATCTGGCACTGTCGGACCGGCGGGCGGAAACGGTTGCATTGGCTCTGACCGAATATTTTGACGTGCCACCGGAAAACATGATCACCCAAGGTTATGGGGAAAGTGCGCTGAAGGTGCTGACCTTGGCGGACGAGGCAAGGAACCGCCGCGCTGTGGTGCGCAATATAACCAATCTGTTGCGGTGATCTGAACGCGTCGATATGAAATCAAAAAACCCCTGCCGGAATATCCCGGCAGGGGCTTTTTGCAATTCTGGCTGGGTGGAACGGTCTACACCGACGGCGGTCCGATCAGCACAAGGGTTTTGGCGGCCTTTCAAGGCGGTGGTGAAACCTTATCTGGAGTCTGTCACATGTTTCTCCTTGAAGGAGCAGTGCAAAGACCGCCGTCGTTTATTTAGGCAGCGGTCCGATCAGCATGACCATCTGGCGGCCTTCCATTTTCGGAAAGTTCTCTACGCGGCCCGCGTCCTTCGTATCTTCGGCAACCCGCTCCAGCAATTCACGGCCCAAATTCTGGTGCGCCATCTCGCGGCCACGGAACCTCAAGGTAATCTTGACCTTGTCGCCGTTTTCCAGAAACTTGAAGACGTTGCGCATCTTTACTTCATAGTCGTTCGTATCCGTGTTCGGACGGAACTTGACCTCTTTGATCTCGATGATCTTTTGCTTCTTGCGCGCTTCGGCTTCGCGTTTCTGCGTTTCGTATTTGAACTTGCCGAAATCCATGATCTTGCAGACAGGCGGATTAGCGTTCGGTGAGATTTCCACCAGATCAAGCCCGGCCTCCTCGGCCATTTCCATAGCGCGTGCAGGCGTAACAACGCCGACATTCTCGCCATCGGCACCAATTAGGCGAATTTCATTTGAACGGATGTTATCATTGACGCGCGGGCCGGTGTCGCGTTGCGGCGGCGCATTATGTGGTCTGCGAGCGATGGTGGTTTTCCTTTGATTATTCACGATCTGTCGAGGCCGTAAAGTAGCTGTGACAGACGGCTTCTTCAAGCCGCAAAATTCCGTAAGGGGGGTGGAAAAGATTTATTCCCCCTTGCACCTTGCGCTGCAGTTGCGCATTTGACCACCAAGAGACCCAACGCCCTTTGGCGATGGGCTGTAAATCGAAAATTGGGGATAGAATTATGAAGAATCTGGTATGGATTGTCGTCGCTGTCATCGTTGCGGGCGTAGGCTATATGTTGTTTTCCGGCAAATCACCCTCCGAGATGGTGACCGAGGCCTCTGATGCGGTAAATGCACCAGCGGCGTTGGAGACTGCTTCGGAAGCGGCGGGCGATGTTGCCGATGCAACCGGGGAAACCGTTGCGCAAGCCGTTGAAGCGACAGCTGAAGTTGCGAGCGATGCAGCTGAGGCAACAAGCGAAGCAGCAAGTGATGTTGTGGATGCGGCCGAAGGTGCGGTTGAGGCAACAAGCGAAGCGGCCGGTGATGTTGCGGATGCAGTTGAAGGTGCGGTTGAAGCCGCAGCTGAAACGGCTGATGCTGCCGTCAAGGCGCTGACCGAGTCCACAAACGAGGCAGCGGCAACACTGACCGACGAAGCAACATCCGCGACAGAAGCTACGACCGATGCCGTTGCAGAAACCGCATCGGCGGCTACAGATGTTGTGGCCGAGAGTGCAGAAACCGTTGGCGAAGCGGCAACAGAAGCCGTTGAGACAACGACCGAAGCCGCGACGCAAGCCGCTGACGCCACTGCAGAGGCGGTTGAGACCGCGACCGATATGGCAACGGATACTCCTGTGAAGGTCGAAAACGCGACCACAGCAGAGATTGAAGAAGCCGCAAAAGCGGTCGTCGAGGGCACTGAAACTGCGGCCGAAGCGTCGCTGGTTGAGCAGTTGCTGAGCGTTGAAGGTTTCGATCTGGAAAAAGTGACAGCAATGGTTGAAGAATCCGAACTGGGCGCACTGCAGAAAACCGTGCTGACCAAAGGGTTAGAATCAGCGCAGGACAATCCTGAATTGCTGAAACTTGCTTTGGAGAAAATCCGCGAAGCCCTGAAAATGTAAATCTTCCGGGAAAGACAACGTAAGGCCCGCGCCCGGCAAACCGGACGCGGGCCTTTTCGTTTGAAACGGTTATCTTATCCGACGAATGCTTTTTCGATTACGAAATGCTTTGGGTCGGAATTCGCGCCTTCTTCAAGGCCGAAACCTTCGAGGATCGCCAGAATATCCTTGTTGAAATCAAGGCTGCCGCAGACCATGGCGCGGTCTGTATCCACGGTGATCCCGTCAATCCCCAGATCGCGAAACACCGTGCCGTCTTGCAACAGCGTGGTGATGCGGCCCATCTTGGGGCTTTGTTCACGGGTGGTGGTCGGGTAGTATCGGATCTTGGCCAAATTCGCGGTGCCGATTAATTCCTGCATCATTTCATCGGCTTGCAGATCTTCGATCAGCTTGCGACCATATTCCAGCTCGGCCACATCACGGCAGGTATGGGTGACGATAACCTCGTCATAGCTCTCGTATGTTTCCGGTTCGCGCAACAGCGACGCGAAAGGCGCAAACCCTGTTCCGGTGGCAAAGAACCATATCCGTTTGCCAGGCAAAAGCGCGTCATGGACCAGCGTGCCCACTGGTTTGGGCCGCAAGATAATTTCGTCACCAACCTGAATGTACTGCAGTTTTGAAGTCAGCGGCCCGTCCTGGACTTTGATGGAATAGAATTCCAATTCATCATCCCAAGCGGGCGAGGCGATGGAATAGGCCCGCAACAGGGGCTTTTGCTTGCCGGTCTCGGGGTGCGGGTCGCCCATCAGGCCAATCATCACAAATTCACCTGATCGAAAACGCATCGATGCCGGGCGTGTGACGCGAAAGGAAAACAACCTGTCCGTCCAATGCTTTACAGAGGTCACAGTCTGCGCATCGGGCAGGGCGGGAACGGCTTTGGCGGTTTGTGTATTCACTGGGGAATGCTCGGTCATATTCATTAGTACACACACGAAAAATGTGTACTCCTCTCTTAGATCAGAAATGGGTAGAGGGCAACGATTACAGGTGCGACATGTCAGCCCCGTAAACGGGACTGGTAATTGTGCTCCTGCCAGTTGGCACGAAACTGCCATTGATCCGCCGGTTGGCGGGCGGCGATGTCATCCGTGACCTCGACTTCGTCAAAACCTGCCCGCCGCGCCATGGCGTATTGATCTGCGATCACATGACCTCTGGCGCGCAGCCGTCCGGTATAGCCACGCAGTCGCAAGGCGCGTGCGATGGTAAAACCGCGCCCGTCTGCAGAAGACGGAAAATCAATGCGGATCATTTCGATGCTGGGCTGCAGCACCACGTTTTCGGGTTGCGAATCCGATGGCAGGTCAAGTGCGCGGCAGTCGTTGGCGGCCCCGGCTGCGCAATACCCCTGGGTCCAGTCGTCGGCAACAAAGCCGGTGTCGTTGATCAGTTGTGTCATATGGATGCTCCTGTGCGGATGGCCTTGCCATCTACGAAATGAATGCCGCATTCGTCTTTGCCGCTGTCACGCCACCGCCCCGCGCGGGGGTCTTCGCCCGCCGCAACAGGCGAGGTGCAGGGGGCACAGCCGATAGACGGGAATCCCCGCGCGACAAGGGGGTGACGCGGCAGGTTGTTTTCCTCGATATAGCGTTGCACGTCCTGCGCGGCCCAGAATGCCAGCGGGTTCACCTTGATCCGTGTTCCGGCACCGTCTTTTGTCATCTCGGTTTCGAAATGCGGCAGCTGGGCACGGGTGCCGGATTGAAAACGTTTGCGTCCAGTGATCCAGCCGTCAAACCCGTTCAACGCCTCTTGCAGCGGTTCAGTTTTCCGCAGGGCGCAGCAGGCGTCCGTATCGGTCTTGTGCAATTGTCCGCCGGGATCACGCGTTGCAGTATTCTTGGCCTTTATTACTTTGATCCGGGTCAGGCCCAGCTTAAGTGCCACTTCACGTTGGTAAGCCAATGTTTCTGGAAACAGCATTTCCGTGTCGATGAACAGGACTGGCAGATCCTTTTTGACCCGTGAGGCCAAATGCAGCAGCGCCACGGATTCGGCGCCAAAGCTGGAGACCAGCGCAAGGTTGGGCATCGCATCGACGGCCACCCGCATGACGTCATGCGCAGCGTGATGGCGCATCTGGACGTTCAGGCGGGCAACCTTTGCATTTGGCGCAGACGTCAGGTTTGGAATATCAAGCGGCATTTTCACGCACTTTCGAAACCTGTATTTCGGGGTAAAGCGCCGCTTTGAACGGCGCCAAGCCGAGACGGCGGTAGGTTTGGAGGAACGCCTCTGCCGGATCGTGACGTAGATCGAGGTAAGCCAAGACAATGCGCTCAATCGCTGGAACAATCTCCTCTGCCGAAAAACCGGGACCGGCCCGTTCGCCAATGGTCGCGTCCTCGGTGCCGTCACCGCCCAGCGTGATCTGGTAGTTTTCCACCCCCGCACGATCCAGCCCAAGAATACCGATATGGCCCACATGGTGGTGACCACAGGCGTTGATGCAGCCCGAGATCTTGATCTTGAGCGGGCCGACTTCATGCTCGAGTTTCAATTCATCGAAACGCGTGGCAATTTCCTGTGCGATTGGGATCGAACGGGCCGTGGCCAGCGCACAATAATCCATACCGGGGCAGGCGATGATGTCGGAAATCAACCCGATGTTAGCCGTGCCCAGCCCTTCGGCCTTCAAGGCATAATAGACCGACGGCAGATCACCCTTGTGTACATGCGGCAGGATCACGTTCTGCTCGTGGCTGATGCGCAATTCGTCATGGCCATAGCGTTTGGCAATCTGTGCCATCAGACGCATCTGGCGCGATGTTGCATCCCCCGGTGTCTTGCCGTGCGCCTTGAGCGAGATCGAGACAATGGCGTATTCTGGGTTGCGATGTTCGGCCAGATTGGTGTCCGCCCAACTGCGAAACAGCGGATCATACTGGTAGGTGCTGTAAAACGGGGACACGTCGCCCTTGAGGAATAGGGGCGGCGCAAAATCGGCCTTGATGCGGGCGAACATCTTCTGGTCCAAGCCGGTGAACTGGTTGCGGATCAGCTTGTACCGTGCATCAACGCGGGCTCGAATGTCTTCGATACCATTTTCGTGTACGGTGATCTTGATCCGGGCTTTGTATTTGTTATCGCGTCGTCCCAACAGGTTATAGACTGAAACGATAGCCTCAAGGGTTGGCAGCAGGTCCTCTTGCGTTACGAAACCATAAAGAACCTTGCCGATCATCGGGGTGCGGCCAAGCCCTCCACCAATGATGACCTCATAGCCGATTTCAGCGCCCCGTTTGACGATGCGCAGCCCGATATCATGGGCTTTGATCACCGCGCGGTCGGCTGCTGCACCGGTGACCGCAACCTTGAACTTGCGCGGCAAGAACTGGAATTCCGGGTGATCGGTGGACCACTGGCGGATCAATTCGGCCACGGGGCGCGGATCAGCGACCTCATCCGCGGCCGCACCGGCGAAATGGTCCGCCGTCACGTTGCGGATCGTGTTGCCTGATGTCTGGATCGCGTGCATGTTCACCGCCGCCAATGCGTCCAGCATATCCGGCACATTGCGCAGTTCGGGCCAGTTGTACTGGATGTTCTGGCGCGTGGTGAAATGGCCATAGCCCTTGTCCCACTTGTCCGCGATTACCGCCAGTGCGTCCATCTGGCTGCTGTTCAACGTGCCATAAGGAATCGCCACCCGTAGCATGTACGCATGCAGTTGCAGATAAAGGCCGTTCATCAGGCGCAGAGGTTTGAATTCGTCTTCTGTCAGGGACCCGTCGATGCGGCGTTCGACCTGTGCGCGGAACTGGGCGTTGCGCTCCTTGAGGAAAGCGTCGTCGAAATCAGTATAATGGTACATCAGAGTTGCTCCTGTTTGCCGTGGGCATAGTTGGACGGGCCACGGGCGCGGAAATCTTCGCGAAAATGGGTTGGGACGGGCGTGTCGCCGTCCAGTTTGACATCGGCCAGATAAACACCAACCACGTCACCGGTTTGGGCGGCGGCCTCGATCATGCGCAGGTCTGCATGGGCTTCGTCCGTCAGGACTTCGGCGTGGGCCAGCTGGCGCGTCCAGCCATTGTCAGCAAGATAGATCACATCGCCCTCCAACAGGGCGTTGGCGGTAATGACTTTGGGGGTGAAGGGCTTGGGCATTATGCCATCTCCTCAAGTTTGATGTCGGTTGCGGCCACAACGGCCGCACGCGGCGCGAGACCATAGAAGGTGAGGGCGGGACCGGACATATCGGCATTTGCAATGTCGTCGGCCATTTGGCCCAGCGTGGTCTCAAGGACGCGCTGATCGGGACGTGAGGCATTCTCGATCACGGTGACGGGGGTGGCGCGGTCGGCGCCATGCATCATCAGACGGCCCTGTACGAAACGGGCGGATTTCTTGCCCATATAGATTGCGGCAACTTCATTTTTGCGGGCAAGCTGTGTCCAGTCGTGATCGGCAAACCCCTGCATGTCATGGCCCGTGAGGAATTTGACCGAGGCGTTACGCCCCCGCCGCGTCAGGCTTTGCCCGATGCTGGCAACTGCGGCAGAGGCCGAGGTGATGCCCGGCACAATGTGCCAGCCGATCTGCTGTGCGTCGACCGCGTCGATTTCCTCGTCCAGGCGACCAAAGATTGTCGCATCACCAGATTTCAGGCGGACCACCTGTGCGCCTGAAAGGGCATGTTCGACCAACAGGTCATTGATGGATTCTTGGGAGGTTGAAGGGCCGAAACCCTCTTTGCCGACATCAATCATCACTGCTTCGCGCCGTGCCAGTTCAAGGATTTCGCGAGAGATCAGACGGTCATAGATCACCACATCGGCCTCGTCCAAGGCACGGCGGGCCTTGAGGGTCAGCAGCTCGGGATCGCCGGGGCCGCCGCCAACAAAGGCCACATGTCCTACGCGGGCGGTCTTGCTCAGATGGGTGTCCAGCAGATCCTCAAGGGCAGGCTGCACCCGCTCTTCACTTTCGTTCATCGCCTTGGGGCCGGCGTTGAAATAATAATCCTGCCAGAAGTCCCTGCGGGCACGGCCAAAGGGCAGCGCGTAGGATGCAGCGCGAAAGCCCTTGCCGATACGGGCGAGGACGCCAAGGCTTGTCGGCAGACGCGCCTCCAGATCGGCTTTGATGGCGCGGGCCAGTACGGGTGCCGCCCCTTCGGTGCCGATGGCGATGGTCACGGGATCGCGGTCCACGATAGCCGGGGTAATAAAGGCGCTGTCTTCAAGGTTGTCTACGATATTGACCAGCGCGCCTTCGGCCTGTGCAATGGCGGCGGCGCGCTTGTCTTCGGTCGCGTCCTCGTTGGCGGCGTAGAACAGGGCAGCACAGATTGTATCGCCGTGATCAAACGCACGGCGCACCAAAGTCAATTTGCCGGTGGCGGCCCAGGTGACGATTTCTTTTGCCGGTGAAGCGGCAAAGACTGTCAGGCGGGCCGTGGTTTTCATCAGCAAGCGCAACTTGGCCAGTGCCGCGTCACCGCCACCCGACAGGACAATGCGACGACCGGTGGTTGCGAGAAAGATTGGGAAGTGATCCATAGGGGCCCGCCATTCGTTGATTTCTTGATTGCAATATAGGAAATATTCCCGATATTGCGCCAGATACCCGCGCCAATAAGGACATTCGTTCTAACAGGAGGGGGCGGGAGAACATTTGACCCTGAACCAGGAGGATATCGGAATGAGCGTACGGATAGACGAGACGGATCGGAAAATACTGGCAGAGCTGCAACGTGATGCCAGCCAGTCTTTGGATGATATTGCCAAGAACGTCGGGTCTTCCAAGACGCCGGTTTGGAACCGGATTCGCAAGTTGAAAGAGGCGGGCGTGATCGGCCAGCAGACGGTGATGCTGGATGCAGAGGCCTTGGGTTTCGAGGCCTGTTTCTTTGTGTTGATCCGCACCTCGGAACATGATGCGGATTGGCAGGCACGGTTTTTGAAAGCGCTCAAGAACCGGCCCGAGGTGCAAGAGGCGCACCGGTTGGCCGGGGATATTGATTATATCCTGAAGGTGCGGGTCAAGAATGCGCGGGCTTACGACGTGTTCTATCAGGCGCTGATTTCCGAGGTGCGGGTGCATAATGTGACAGCGCTTTTGTCGATGGAAGAGATCAAGTCGACAGTCGTTCTGCCTTTGTAATCCAAAGGAGTTGTCGACGCGCGGTTTCAGTCCCGGCTTTTGGGTTTTGCAGATCCTGCAAAGGTGTTTCGGGCGCGATGCGTTCTAATCGACCTACGCGAGATATATTCACGATTCCGACCGGCCTTGGGGGAAAACCGTGCAAGCGCGGTCCCATCCGATATCCGTGACCCCGATCAGAATCGCGGGTCGATGATCAGCTTGTCGAGTTTGTGGAAATGATAGGACATGGCATAGCGGGGTGTTTCTGCCAGTTGCATGTCCGGCATATGCGCAAATAGCGCGGGCAGGGCGATTTGCATTTCGAGACGGGCAAGCGGAGCGCCGACGCAGAAATGCAGCCCGCCGCCAAAGGCTGCGTTGGGCTTTGCCGCACGGGACGGGTTGAACCGCTCGGGCGCGTCGTACAGTGCAGGGTCACGGCCGGCAGCACCAAGGATCAGAGCGATTTCGGCGTCCTTGGGCAGGGTGATATCGACCAGCTGGATATCTTCATAGGCATAGCGGGTGAACATATGCAGCGGCGGATCAAAGCGCAGCAGTTCCTCGACCGTGGGGCCGATTTGATCGGGGCCAAGGGCTGCCACCGGCGTCTTTTGTTCCAACAGGCATTTCACGGCATTGCCAAGGCTATGCACTGTTGCCTCGTGCCCTGCGTTCAACAGCAGGATGCAAGTACCGATCAGTTCCTCTGTGGACAGCTTTTCCCCGTCTTCCTCGGCTGCAATCAGCTGCGTGATCAAATCGTCGCGCGGGTTCGACCGGCGCTTGTCGATGTAGCTTTTCAGGAAGAGAGTGAAATCGGCGCTGGCCTGATTGGCGGCGTCTTCGATCTTGCGGGTGCGGCCTGCCTGATACATCGCTACCATTGCGTTGGACCAACGCAGCAGGTCGTCCGACATGTCCTCTGGCACACCCAGAAGCCGGGCGATGATGCGCACGGGAAGTTGTGTGCAAAAGGCGGGTATCAAATCAAATGGTTCCGGCGGAAGCGTCGCGAGCAACTCCGCTGTGACTGCTTCGATATCGGGCGTCAGGTCGCGAATGCGGCGCGAGGTGAAGGCCCGCAACACAAGCGAACGCAGGCGGGTGTGGTTTGGCGGTTCCATGTCCAGCATCGAAGTGGCCTCGACTTTTGCCCAGTCGCGCAGGTGCTCGGGATAGGGCTGGGCCAGATGGGCCGGCTTTTCGCGGCCCAAACGGCGGTCGCGCAACAGGGCCTGTACGGTGGATGCGTCAAAGGCGGCATACATGCCGTAGTCTTCCCAGAAAACCACAGGGCCGGCGGTGCGGGCGCGGTCATAGGCGTCATAGGGATCTTGAACAAAATCGGGATCGAGCGGAGAAAGGGAAAGGTTTTGCATGGCGCATCCAAGCAGCAGGGTCTGGTCAATGCAAGAGGCATGTGCAAACTGACGTTATGATACATGGGATCGGACAACGCGCGCTCGTGGTGCTGGTATTTTCAGCGGTTGTGCTGGTGCTGGCGGCGGGCGTCTGGCGGTATGCTTATCAACAGGGATTGGACCAACTGGCGGCGCGGGGGCAGGCGGATCTGGCCCTTGCGGGGGACCGGTTGGTCGGGCAATTGCAGCGCTACCGTGATCTGGCAGTGCTGATGGCGGATCATCCGGTGATTAGTATCGCAGCGCGGTATGGCGTGACCGAAGGTACCCGCGATGTTCTGGTTGAGGTGGCGGATAAATCGGCGGCACTTGATGTATTGGTCTTGTCGGCGCAGGGGCAGGTCGTGGCATCCGGATCGGGGAACAGCCCAGGGGATCTTGGGGAATACCGTTTCGTCAAACGGGCATTGCGCGGCGCTTTGGGGTGGGGGCACGGGCCGGCAGAGCCGCTGACGCAACGGGCATTTTTCCACGCGGCCCCGATTTTCAACGCTGCGGGCAGGGTACAGGGCGCAGTTGTTGTCATCACAGATCTGAACGGCATTGACTATAACTGGCGTGGCACCAATCCGGCGGCGTTTTTTACCGATTCGGCTGGCGAGGTCTATATAGCGAACCGCACCGAACTTTTGTTCTGGAAACGGCCCGCGGGCGCGGCGGGCCTGATCCCACCGACAGGGCAAGCACCGGCATTCAGCGCGCAGATGGTCGGCCCTCACGAGGTTTGGCAGTTGGGCTGGGGCCCCTATCTGCCCGGCGAAGCATTACATCTTACGCAGGCTTTGCCGGTGATCGGGATGACCGGCGAGGTGTTGCTGAACGTGTCGCAAACCCGCGCTTTCGCCTTTGCGCAGGCGGCAGCAGTGGCGGCGCTGTGTCTGGCTTTCGGGTCGCTGTTGTTTCTGGCCTCCGAGCGGCGGCGCACCTTGGCGGCGGCAAATGTGCAATTGGAAGCGCGGGTGGCCGAACGCACGGTGGCGCTACGGGAAACCAACGACAAGCTGGTGGCGGAGGCGACGGTGCGCGAGGCAGCGCAGACCGCGCTGAGACAGGCGCAAGATGATCTGGTGCAGGCGGGAAAGTTAAGCGCGTTGGGTCAGATGTCAGCAGGCATCAGCCATGAATTGAACCAGCCCTTGATGGCAATTCGTTCGTTTGCAGAAAACGCCGTTCAGTTCATGGAACGCGGTGCGCCCGAACGGGCAGGTGAAAACCTGACGCGGATTTCCGAGATGAGCCAGCGTATGGCGCGGATCATCCAGAACCTGCGGGCTTTTGCACGGCAAGAAGACATTGCGCAGGACCGTGTGTACCTGCACAAAGTCTTGCATGCCGCGCTGGATTTGACGCAGAGCCATCGCGAGGCAGCCAACGTCGCATTGATCCACGATGCCACGCCGCCCGACATTTGGGTGCGCGGCGGCGAAGTGCGATTGGGACAGGTATTTGTAAACCTGATTACCAATGCAGTGGATGCCATGGCCGGTGGTGCAACAAGAGAGTTGCGCGTCGCCGCGAGACGTCAGGGTGATGTAGTTCATGTCGAATTTCGCGATACCGGACCGGGGATTGAAATGCCGGACAAGGTGTTCGATCCTTTCTATACCACAAAAGCGGTGGATCAGAGCAGTGGGATGGGACTGGGCCTGTCGATCAGTTATGGTATCGTGCAAAGCTTTGGCGGGCAAATCCGCGGGGCCAACCAAGAGGGCGGAGGAGCTGTGTTTACAGTGACACTTGAAGCGACAGCGGCCAAGGTTCAGGCCGCATGAAAGGCACGGTTCTATTGGTCGATGACGACGCAGCAGTGCGCGAGGCTTTGGCCCAGACGCTTGAGCTGGCCGAGATCACCACGATAACCGCTGGTTCGTTCGTCGCCGCCAAAGACCGGATAACGGCAGGTTTTGACGGGGTCATCCTGTCGGACATCCGGATGCCAGGGCGCGACGGATTTCATTTGCTGGATTATGCCCGTGCCCAGGACAGTGATCTGCCGGTGATTTTGTTGACGGGTGAGGGCGATATTCCGATGGCGGTAGCGGCCATGGCGCAGGGTGCTTTTGGTTTCCTGGAAAAACCCTGCGCACCGGCCGAATTGATTGCCGTGCTGGAACGTGCGTTGCATACGCGGGCATTGGTGCTGGACAACCGTCGTTTGCGTCACTTGGTTGAAACCGGCGACCCTGCTGCACGGATGGTGTTCGGCACCTCTGATCTGGCCACGGCGCTGCGCCGCCAGGTGCGTCTGGTTGCACAGGCCGAGGGTGACGTACTGGTCACGGGGGCGCCGGGGTCGGGCACATCGAAGGTTGCAGAAGTGATCCATCTTAGTTCGGCCCGCTCCAAGGCGCCGTTTGTCAAACGTGCTGCGGCAGGGATGACCCCCGATACCTTGCAAGTTGCCTTACAGGAGGCCGGCGGCGGCAGCCTTTTCATTGACGAGATATCGCATCTGCCGGCCCAGGTGCAGCTGGTCTTGAGTGAGGGGCACAACGGGCCGCAGGGTGTTTGCCTGATGGCGGGAAACACCCGTGATCTGGCAACAGAAATGCAGGCCGGACGTTTTAACGCGGATCTGTTTTACCGGCTTGAGGCACTAAGTGTCCGCATCCCGTCATTGGCAGAACGCCCCGAAGACATAGCAGAGATGTTTCGTCGCTATGTTGCACAAGCTTCTGAGCAGGCAGGGTTGCGCGCCCCCGAGATTACACCCGAGGTTATCGCCAATCTGATGGCGCGGGAGTGGCCCGGCAATGCGCGATCCCTGATGTCGGTGGCCATGCGTTTTGTGATGGGGCTGCCTGAAGATGTGGTACCGGACACTACGCTTGGTCTGGTCGAGCAAATGTCGATGGTCGAGCAGTCCTTGCTGGAAACCGCCTTGCGGCGTACCGGCGGACAGGTCTCCGCTGCGGCAGAGGCCCTAAAGCTGCCCCGCAAGACATTTTATGACAAGCTGGCCCGTTACAGCATCCGCGCCGAGGACTTTCGGCCGTGATTCCTGCGCCCCTGAACCTGTGCGGATTTCCGCACAAGCGGGGAATGATCTGTGCGGAAAATCGCACAGGATAGTGTCAGTGTCCTGATCTGAAACCTTAATATTGGTCCTTAAGAGTCTGAAATAACACTATTAAATCCGGAGAATGACGGGCGTTTAACACATCCTTGTGAGCGGGGCTGTCTCGGCGTCTTATGGATATAGCGCAGGCAATAGTCTGCGAAATACTGATTCTGCACTCTGGGAGGAGACCACCATGAAATTCCTGACATTGGCCGCATTGGCCATGACCGTATCTGCTGGCGCGGTTGCTGCTGCATGTGATGATGGCGAAATCGTCATCAAATTCAGCCACGTCACCAACACTGACAAACACCCCAAGGGCATTGCCGCAACCCTACTGATGGATCGGGTAAACGAAGAGATGAACGGTAAGGCGTGTATGGAGGTTTTCCCGAACTCCACGCTATATGACGACGACAAAGTGCTGGAAGCGATGCTTCAGGGTGATGTTCAGTTGGCGGCACCTTCGTTGTCCAAGTTCGAACAGTTCACCAAAGTGTTCCGCATTTTCGATCTGCCCTTTATGTTCAAGAATATCGCCGCCGTTGACGAATTCCAGACCTCCGACACCGGTGTTGCGATGAAGGAAAGCATGTCCCGTCGCGGTTTGCTGGGTCTTCAGTTCTGGCACAACGGCATGAAGCAGATGTCAGCGAACAAGCCGCTGAACTCGCCAACTGATGCCGCAGGTCTTAAATTCCGCGTACAGCCTTCCGACGTGATCAAGGCGCAGATGGAAGCGATCGGCGTGTCACCACAGCCAATGGCGTTTTCCGAAGTCTACGGTGCGCTGCAAACCGGCGTTGTCGACGGGCAGGAGAACACATGGTCCAACATTTATGGCCAGAAGTTCTTTGAGGTTCAGGATGGCATCACCGAAACCAACCACGGCATCATCGACTATATGGTCGTGACCTCCACCGACTGGTGGGACAGCCTTGACGAGGACGTGCGCACCCAACTGGCGACGATCCTTGAGGAAGTCACCATGGAGCGGAACGCAGCTGTAGGGCAGGTCGATGCCGATGCACGTCAGGCCGTGCTGGACGCGGGCAGTGCCATCATCGAGCTGAACCCAGAGCAGCGTCAGGTCTGGGTCGATACGATGAAACCGGTCTGGGACCAGTTCAACGCAGACGTGGGTCAAGAGAACATTGACGCCGCACAGGCAATCAACGCCAAGCACTAAATCCCGAATATGGGATAATGGCTGCCCCCTGACAGACAGGGGGCGGCCACGCCGTTACGTTATCTGCATGACGGCATCAGGGGGGGAATTATGTCTGCATCTTATGAACCGCGCGGCGCATTGGGCCGCATTGTGAATGAATTCGAGGAAACGGCGATTGCCCTGATCCTCGGGCTTATGACCGTCATCACCTTTATCAACGTGGTCCTGCGGTACGGTTTCAATACCGGCTTGATCTGGGGTCTGGAGGTCGTGACCTTTCTCTTTGCATGGCTGGTACTGTTTGGCGTGTCCTATGCGGTTAAAGTGACCGCGCATCTGGGTGTAGATGCGGTGATCAACCTGTTTTCCGGCGGCACGCGCCGGGTGCTGGCCGTGATTGTCGGGCTGCTGTGCGTGGTTTATGCTGTAATGCTTTTAAAAGGGGCTTGGGATTACTGGGCGCCGTTCGCTGGTCTGGATGCCACAACCGGGCGCTGGTTTCCCACCGGGTTTGCCAACTCCCGTGATCAGGCATGGTACGAGGTGATCGACATTCCCTTTCCCGAATGGTTGCGCTGGATCCAGCCGATTATGAATCAGGGCGAGACCTACGAAAAGCTGCCCCGTTTTATCCCCTATGCAATCCTGCCGATTGGGATGGCCCTGTTGCTGCTGCGCTTTGTTCAGGCCACGCTGCGCGTCATCCGCGGCACCCAGGATAGCATGATCGTCAGCCATGAGGCTGAGGATGCGGTCGAAGACGTCAAACACATGAACGCGGGGGATTAAGGCCATGGAAGTTATCGTTCTTTTTGCGATGGTGATCGGCCTCATGCTGATCGGTGTGCCGATAGCGGTTTCGCTGGGCCTTTCGTCGATCATGTTCCTGCTGGTGCTGTCGGATACCTCCATGGCGTCGATCGCCCAGACGCTGTTTCAGGCCATGGCGGGGCATTATACGCTGCTGGCGATTCCGTTCTTTATTCTGGCCTCTTCGTTCATGTCGACGGGTGGTGTGGCACGGCGGATCATCCGCTTCTCGATTGCGCTGGTCGGGCATCTGCCCGGTGGGCTCGCGATCGCGGGGGTATTTGCCTGTATGCTCTTCGCCGCTCTCAGCGGGTCTTCGCCCGCGACGGTTGTTGCGATCGGCTCCATTGTTATCGTTGGCATGCGCGAGGTGGGCTATACCAAGGACTTTGCCGCAGGTGTGATTGCCGTGGCCGGGACCCTTGGCATTCTCATCCCGCCGTCGATTGTCATGGTGGTCTATGCCTCTGCGACAGATGTGTCGGTGGGCCGGATGTTTCTGGCCGGTGTCATTCCGGGACTGTTGGCGGGCTTTATGCTAATGGTGACGATTTATATCATGGCGCGGGTGAGAAACCTGCCAAAGGGCGAATGGATGGGCTGGGGCGAAGTGCGCCGGTCCGGTATCGAGGCGGGCTGGGGCCTGTTCCTGATTGTTATCATTCTGGGCGGTATCTACGGCGGTATCTTTACGCCAACCGAAGCCGCCGCAGTGGCGGCTGTCTATGCCTTTTTCATCGCCTCTTTTGTCTATCGCGACATGGGGCCACTGCATGTGGCGGGCGACGGGCATAATATCCCTCTGATCAAGAAACCGATCGCGCTGATTACGGTGTTTTTCCATCGCGACACCCGCGATACCCTGTTTGAGGCGGGCAAGCTGACGGTGACATTGATGTTCATCATCGCCAATGCGCTGATCCTGAAGCACGTGCTGACCGACGAACAGATCCCGCAGCAGATCTCTGCGGCGATGCTGGACGCGGGTTTCGGCCCGGTTATGTTCCTGATTATCGTCAATGTGATTTTGTTGATCGGTGGCCAGTTTATGGAGCCGTCAGGCCTGCTTGTGATTGTCGCGCCCCTGGTATTTCCGATTGCGATTGAATTGGGCATCGACCCTATTCATCTGGGTATCATCATGGTGGTTAACATGGAAATCGGGATGATCACGCCGCCTGTGGGATTAAATCTGTTTGTCACCTCTGGCGTGGCCAATATGCCGATGATGAATGTTGTGCGCGCAGCGCTGCCTTTTCTGGCCGTTTTGTTCGTGTTCCTGATTATGGTGACCTATATTCCTGTGCTTTCGACCTGGTTGCCGACGCTGATGATGGGGCCGGAGATCATCACCAAATGATGGTCTTTGGCAGTCACTGCAGGATGGAGTTTAGGGGCAAGATGAAGATCAGGATGCCGCAAGGGCAGCAATAATCGGGGCGAAATCCTGTGCCGAGAGCGAGGCGCCCCCGACCAGCGCGCCGTCGACGTTTTCGGCCTGAAAGATGGTCGCGGCATTGTCAGGCTTCACCGATCCGCCGTAAAGCAGCGGGATTGCATTGCCGATGTCGGCGCCAAAGCGGGCGGTCAGCCGGGTACGGATGAAATCGTGAACTTCGATGATCTGGGCCAGTGTCGGGACCTTGCCGGTGCCGATGGCCCAGATCGGCTCATAGGCGATCACGGTATTGGTAGCGGTGACGGCGCCTGGAAGGGAGCCTGCGAGCTGGCCGCCGATGATGTTGAGTGTGTTATCCGCCTCGCGGTCATCGAGGGCCTCGCCGATGCACAGGATCGGGGTGAGGCCGGCGGCCCATGCCGCTTCTGCCTTGTGGCGCACCATGGTATTGGTTTCCTCATGAGCGTCGCGGCGTTCGGAATGGCCGATAATCACATAGGTCGCACCGGCATCGGCTATCATCTCGGCAGAGATATCACCGGTGTAGGCACCGGAAAGCCGCATGTGACAGTCCTGTGCGCCGATGGCGATGCCCTGTGCGGTTTCGCAGGCGCGAAACAGCAGCGGGGCTGGCGGACATATTACCACTGTGGGGGCGTCTTGGGGCAGGGATTTGCCCAGCAGGTCGAGTTGTTCAAGCGCGGCAGCTGTGCCGTTCATCTTCCAGTTTCCGGCGGCGATTTTGCGACGCATGTCTGACCTATGGAGTTGGGAATATTGCCTGTTCCTAACAGTTGGCTGCGATCAAGGCAATTGGCCCGTGGGGTGTCAGCGCAAGAGGGCCAGCGCCGCGCGGGCCAGGGCAACGGCGATTTCGGGGTCATCCAGAGCGGCGTCTGGCAAGCGCCAGTATGGCATGCAGGCGACTGCGCCGTTCTTTCGGGTATAGGACCATTGTCGGGCGCCGATATTTGCCAATCTGGCGGCGTATCCTGGATCCTGCGCCTTGAGCAACAATTCTGCGTCCGACTTCATCAAGGCAAAGATAACCCCGTCGGAATAGAATCCGAGCCCGCCGAACATTTTTCGGGTGCTTAGGTCGGGGATGTCAGAGAACAGGTCTGTCGCAAAGGCAATGTCTGCAGCGCTCAGGCTCACTTGGCGCTGAGGGCGTCGTCAAATTTGATAGACTCGCCACAGCCGCAGGCTTCGGTCACGTTCGGGTTGTTGAATTTGAAACCGGACTCCAGAAGGGATGTTTCATAGTCGATTTCGGTGCCGAACAAAAACATCTGGGCCATCGGGGCGATCATCACACAGGCTCCGTCCTGCATGACCACTTCGTCGTTTGGATCTGCTATATCGACATATTCCATGGTATATTCCATGCCAGCACAACCGCCTTTCTTGATGCCGATGCGCAGGCCCGCATGCCCCGCTGATGCCATCAACCTGGTGATCTGTGTTGCCGCTTTGGGCGTGATGGTGACGGCCTGTTTGCCGGGAATGCCGAACATGTCTGTACTCCTGTTGCACCCGAGATAGGAAGGGGCGCGGGTATTCTCAAGGATGTGTTACATAAACCCCAGTTCAAGGCGGGCCTCGTCGGACATCATGTCCATGCCCCAGGGTGGTTCCCAAACCAGCTCAACGTTGACCTGTTTGATTCCGGGCAGGGGTTCGACGGCATCCGCGACCCAACCTGGCATTTCGCCTGCAACAGGGCAGCCTGGCGCGGTCAGGGACATTTTTATATCGACGGCATTCTCGGCACTGATATCAATGGTATAAATCAGTCCCAATTCGAAAATATTTACCGGAATTTCAGGGTCATACACGCTGCGGCAGGCTTCAACGACCTGTTCGTACATTGGATGGTCGGTGGAAGACGGCGCAATCAGAGGCGTACCTTCCATGGGTTGTGCATGATCTGTCATCGGGCCCTCGTCTATATCTTGAGTATTTATATAGGGTTTAGGGCAACGAACGTCTAGAGGGCGGCGGGACAGTTTAGGCCGCAAGGTTAAGTGAAGGGTCGTTGTCTGAGTGCAGGCCCGTTTCGCCGGTTTCACCGAACAATGAAAGGCACCAGAGCCTAGAACAGCTGACCGGGCACCCATGTCTTGGCGAGCAAATGCTGCCAGCTTGCGTCTTTCTGGTGAAACCATATGGTCAGGTTCTGCCGATCCGAGAGGGCCCAGGTGCTTTCGCGGATGTTTTGAACTTCGTTTTCTATTGTTTCTCGGTCGAAAAAATTGCGCAGCTCGATACGGAACTCTCGTTGTTCCCATTCCAGTTCGAATTCCACTTCTTCTCGCGGCGCACCCAATCGCGCCACTGCGTCGGAATAGGTTTCGCCCCTGTGTTTTTCGATCTCTTCCATGGTAATGTTACCTTTGTTGGCTGACGATTGTTCTGCAAATGCGCATCCGGCCAGTAGCAACACTGCCGGTACCAATATCCATCTCATTTGATGCTCTTAACTTTGAAAGTTGTATCCGGGATCATTTTGGACAGTTCGGAAACCACATGATCAGCATGCCGTTTGCGCAGCTTGGTGCCGGAATGCATGATACTCTTAACATCTTTAGTGAACTTGTGGCTTGCCCAATACTCATCAGTCCAGTTCGCGGCCTTGATGGCATGTCCAAACTCATGAGCGGCGACCGTCTGTTTCATACCTTTCGGCGCATCCGGTTTCTGTTCGGGGTTCATGTCTTCGGTGTCGATGTTGATCACCTGGCTGCTGGGCTCAACCGAGCTGCCGGACCAATCTCCCGGTTTTATCTTTTTGGCATTGACGGTGTAATGTGCGCCAGAAGAAACCGGATCAACGTCAAAAATCACAGTGAGTGTTTTGCCAGACATTGCTTTGGCAAACTTGGACTTGCCAGTGACCTGCAGAATAAATTTGCCGGACCAGGATTTGCGAATGGCCTTTTCAATCTTCTTATGAAACGTGGTTTTCTGCTTTGACGTCCAAGCCGGTACGCCGCTGACGGCAGTCCAGTTATATTTCCACAGTTGTCGGACGGTGACCTTCTGTTTCGCGCCATCTATTTCAAGATTCATCAGCTTTGTTTTTTTACTCGCCTTGAGCTTAAGGTCTGGATCTGCCACAGACATGCTCCTCATTATTGGTAAATTATCCTAAATAATGAGTAACCCTAACATAATGTGCAATTTCCGCCAAGGTTGTGCCTTGGCGGGATGGTGCAACTATGGATTCATCGTCTCTTGCGCACCGGCTGTGGTTTAACACGTGCTTCGATCTCATCGTAGAGTTTGCCGACGATGTCTTTGCCAGTTGCTTTTTCGATGCCTTCAAAGCCGGGGGAAGAATTCACTTCAAGCACCTTGGGTCCGGTGTCGGATCGCAACAGGTCAACGCCGGCCTTGCCAAGACCAAAGGCGCGGGCCGCCCGAAGGGCGGTGTCGCGTTCTTCCTTCGAGATACGCACGACCTTGGCCGATCCGCCGCGGTGCAGATTCGAGCGGAAATCACCTTCGGCGCCGGTGCGTTTCATTGCGGCGACAACCTTGCCTGCAATGACCAGACAGCGGATGTCCTCGCCCGAGGCTTCCTTGACAAAATCCTGCACAAGAAAGTTGGCCTTGAGACCACGAAAGGCGTCAATGACCGATTCAGCCGCCTTTTTGGTTTCGGCCAGAACGACCCCTTTGCCTTGCGTTGATTCAAGCAGTTTCACGATCAGGGGCGCAGTGCCGACGAGGGCCATCAGGTTCGATGTATCTTTGGGAGAGGCTGCAAAGGCGGTAGTCGGCATGCCGATCTTTTTGCTGGCCAACACCTGATGCGCATGCAGTTTGTCCCGGCTGGCGGTGATGCCTGCGCTACCATTTACGCAATAGGTTCCGATGGTTTCAAACTGGCGGATCACTGCGGTGCCGTAAGGGGTGATGGAGGCTCCGATGCGGGGGATCACCGCGTCATAGCGCGGCAGGCGTTTGCCATCGTAATGCACTTCGGGGGCCATGGCATTGATCGCCATATAACAACGGGTTGTGTCGATCACTTCAACTGTGTGTCCCCGCGCTTCGCCGACCTCGACCAGACGGCGGGTGGAGTAATTGTCTTCGCGGCTTAGCACGGCAATGCGCAACGCCCGCTGGGGCGCGGTTTTGCGCACGGCGGCGGAGTGATAGACATCATAGCTCAGTTCTGGTTGCAGCCGCCGTTCGGTTGCGGAAATAGTTATGTGGTCGTTCAACGCCTGACGGCCCAACAACATCCGGCTGGACAGATTAGCGCGGTTGGTCAAAGTGACCTCGATGGGCCAACTCTGTCCGGCGACTTCCAATGTGGTTTCAATGACATAGCGCTGCTCGCTCTCACCATTGGAGGATGTGACCTCGCGCCGGTCCACCAGTGGGGCGGAACAGGTGATCACGATATCCTCGCGCCCGGGGATGGGATGAATGTCAAAACGAACCTTGGGTTTGGACATTGAGCCAAAGGTTTCAATATCATAGGCATGCAGGGCCGAAGTGCGTGCGCCGGTGTCGACCTTGACCTTAATCGCGGGCAGACCGAGATTCGGCAGCGCGACCCATTCTTCCCAGCCGAATGTCAAATTTTCCATGTGGCGCACCCCTTTTGATCAGAGGCCCGCCCTAACAGTCCGAGGGCCTGATCTCAACAGCGCTTATACGCTCTATGCTTAGTTTTCGTTTATATCGCGAGTCACAACGCGTGCGCCGCTGGATTGTTTGCGAAAACCAGCCCGAAGGGCGATCCAGGAGACAAGCGACAGGATGGCAAAGAGCGCCAGCAGGGCCGCAACATTGCTGAGCGAAAACACCGCGACAATCCCCGCAACGATCACGGCCCCCATCGCAAAGCCCAGAAAGATAAAGCCGGGGGCCAGCAGTTCAACCACGCCCAGCGCCAGCGCGACGCAAATCCAGATCCACCAAAGAGAAAGGTAATCTGCCATTACCCGCGTCCTTTCAACAATTTGAAGGCGTCACCGAAGGCGGCCAGCGCCTCGGCGGGGACGATCACGGTTTGGTTGCCCGCGCCACTGCTCATCTTGCCGACAGCTTCGACCTGTTTCAGGGCAATCTGATATTGCGCGGCCTCCAACCCGTTTTCATTGATCGCTTCCGCCACCACCTGCGTCGCATAGGCCTCGGCTTCTGCCAGCACGCGGCGCGCCTTGGCGGTCTGTTCCGAGGCATAGAGTTCGGCGTCGGCGGCCAGTTCCACGGCCCGTTTGGAGCCTTCTGCTTCGGTAACCTGCGCACGCCGGGCACGTTCTGCGTTCAACTGCTGCATCATCGCGGCACGGGTGGCGGCATCAAGATTCACGTCGAGGATTTCGGCGCGCGTCACCTGAATGCCCCAATCGTCTACGGCGTCTTCGACGGTGGCCTTGATCGTGGTGATCAAAGCCGAACGGTTGGCTTGTACCTCGTCGAGATCCATCCTGCCGATCTCTGCGCGCACGATGCCTGCCACTGTGGTAGAAATTGCACTGTCGACGTCGCGGATGCGATACACTGTCTTTTCCGGTTCTGTGATGCGGTAGAACACCGAGGTATCAACCTGCGTCAGGACGTTGTCGCGGGTGATTGCGTCTTGCGAGGCAGTGGGCAGTTGCCGTTCAAGGATCGAGATTTTATGCGCGATCCGGTCGATGAAAGGCACAATCATATTGATGCCAGGGCCAAGCACCGCACGCAGGCGGCCAAACCGCTCTACAACATGCTGCTCCGACTGCGGTACGATCTTGACCGCTTTGACAATCAGGATCACCACAAGCGCCGCCAACAGCAGCCATGCCAGGTTGTTTTCCAGAATGCCGATGATCAATGTTTCAATATCCACAATCCCTGTCCTTTTTTGCGCGATGTTGCGCTATAAGTGGGGATTTTCCAGGCTGATTGCAAGTTTTACCGTGTTGGTTTACCCCCTGATCCAGCGACAAGGAGTAGCCCGAGATGTCCCGCATTACCTTTGAAAAGCAAGCGCAGGATGGCAAGGCCCGTAACGGCGTCATCCACACCACCCGCGGCGACATTCGCACGCCGGCATTTATGCCGGTGGGTACGGCAGCGACGGTCAAGGCGATGTTGCCCGAAAGCGTGGCCGCGACGGGGGCGGATGTATTGTTGGGCAATACCTATCATCTGATGTTGCGCCCCACGGCGGAACGCATTGCACGTCTGGGTGGGCTGCACAAATTCATGAATTGGGACAAGCCGATCCTCACGGATTCCGGCGGCTTTCAGGTGATGTCACTGGCCGATCTGCGCAAGCTGACGGAACGCGGCGTGACGTTTAAAAGTCACATCGACGGCTCCAAACATGAAATTACGCCGGAACGGTCGATGGAGATTCAGGCGCTCTTGGGCAGCGATATTGTCATGTGTTTTGATGAATGCCCCGCGCTGCCTGCAGATCGTGACCGGATCGCCAGCAGCATGGAATTATCGATGCGGTGGGCGAAACGGTCCAAGGATGCCTTTGGCGACCGTCCGGGGCATGCCTTGTTCGGCATCCAGCAAGGTGGTCTGGAGGAAGATCTACGCAAACAATCCGCCGAGGCGCTGCGCGAAATCGAATTTGATGGCTATGCCGTGGGTGGTCTGGCGGTTGGCGAGGGGCAGGAGGCCATGTTCGGTTGTCTGGATTATGCGCCTGACCAGCTGCCGGAAAACAAGCCGCGGTATCTGATGGGGGTGGGCAAGCCGGATGATATCGTTGGTGCCGTCAAGCGTGGCATCGACATGATGGATTGTGTGCTGCCTTCGCGCTCGGGTCGCACCGGACAGGTGTTTACCCGCCGTGGGGTGCTGAACATCAAGAATGCCCGCCACGCGGATGATCCGCGTCCCTTGGATGAAAACTGCGCCTGTCCGGCCTGCTCAAGTTATTCGCGGGCCTATCTGCATCACGTTTTTCGCTCGCAGGAAATGATTTCGGGTATGTTGCTGACATGGCATAACCTTCGGTATTTTCAAGACATTATGGATGGCATGCGCAAAGCGATTGCAGCGGGCACCTTTGCGGCTTGGGAAAAGGATTTCCATGAGGGCCGTGCAGAGGGCGACATCGAACCGCTCTGAGGCAAAAAAGAACGCGACATCCGTAGAACGGGGCGTTGTGCGGTTCGAATTTACCGGCTGGGGCACACACTGCGAACAACTGTTCCAGGACCGGTGCAGAAACAGGTATTCCGTTTGGTAAAGGCAGCTCAAAACAGACAAGGGGCGCCTGTTACCCAAGGTAAGCATGCTTGTCTTGCGGCGACGAGGGCTTAGGTCAGGTGCAACCAAAACAGGACAATAGAAAGCACCCCATGACTGAGAAACTGTTCACACCCGTAAGCCTTGGCGCAATTGACGTTGCCAACCGCATCGCTATGGCCCCGCTGACTCGCAACCGTGCTGACAATGACACCGGCGAAGTGGGCGACATGCATGTCGATTATTACCGCCAACGCGCGGGTGCCGGTCTGCTCATCACCGAAGCGACGCAGATCAGCGCAGAGGGTAAGGGATACCTTCAAACTCCTGGGATCTATACCGAAGGCCAGGTCGCGGCATGGCGCAAAGTGACGGACGCGGTACATGCCGACGGCGGTAAAATTGTTGTTCAGCTTTGGCATGTGGGCCGCATCAGCCATACCTCTCTGCAACCTGATGGCCAGCCCCCTGTCGCCCCCTCTGCGTTGAATGCCGGTGTTAAAACCTTCACCGCAAAGGGTTTCGAAGGCACGTCAGACCCCCGTGCACTGGACACCGGCGAAATGGAGCGCATCGTTTGCGACTATACCCATGCGGCCGAAATGGCGATGCGGGCGGGGTTTGACGGTGTCGAAGTTCATGCGGCTAACGGGTATCTGCTGGACCAGTTTTTGAAAACCGGATCGAACAAGCGTGAGGATGCCTATGGCGGCGACATCGAAAACCGCGCGCGTTTGTTGCTGGAGGTATTGGAAAGCGTGACCAAAGCCATTGGCGGGGATCGCACGGGTATCCGGCTGTCGCCTTTCTCACCTGCGAACGGGATCAGTGACGCCAATCCGCAAGAAACCTTTGAATATGTGATCAAAGGATTGAACCGGTTTGGTCTGGCCTTTCTTCACATGGTAGAAGGGGCCACAGGCGAGTCGCGTGAACTGGCGGAAGGCGAGGATCTGCAAGCCCTGCGGAGCATTTTTGACGGGCCTTATATGGCAAACAACGGCTATGACCGCGACATGGCACTTAACGCGGCGCAAAGCGGTCACGCAGAAATGATTGCAATCGGGCGTCCCTTTATTGCCAATCCCGATCTGGTCACGCGTTACAAGAACGATGCGCCGTTGAACGAAGGCAACACGGACACCTATTACGGCGGTGGACGTGAGGGATATACTGATTATCCCACGTTGGACAGTTAAGAACCTGTGCTTGCCGTACCTGCGGCAAGCACTCTGGGCCTGCCGATTTCAATTTCCCTTAATTGGCTTGAAAACCATGGTTGCACCCATGGCTTTTGCAGGTGATTATGCTGCCAACCCCAAATAACGGGGATTGAAACAGGCGGACCGTACCTACATATCGGTCTAGAACGGGAGACGGCGTTGGTTGCCTTTTAAAGGGACCGGAACTGTCTTGCTATATAAGGAATTGAGCATGTTAGACCCACTGAACGCTTCCTATCCGGTGTTGCCACTGCGCGACATCGTCGTGTTCCCCCATATGATCGTGCCGCTTTTCGTCGGACGTGAAAAATCAGTACGGGCCCTCGAAGAGGTGATGGCAGACGATAAGCAAATCCTGCTGTCCAGCCAGATCGACCCCGGCGAGGATGATCCGCAGGCCGACGGCATTTTTAAGGCGGGCGTGCTGGCCAATGTGCTGCAACTGCTGAAACTGCCCGACGGCACGGTTAAAGTGTTGGTCGAAGGACAGGCGCGGGTGCGCATCACCGAATACCTTGAGAACGACAGCTTTTTTGAGGCGCGTGCCGAGTATCTGACCGAAATGCCGGGTGACGCGGCCACAACCGAAGCGCTGCTGCGTTCCGTCGGTGACGAGTTCGAGCGCTATGCAAAGGTTAAGAAAAACGTCCCTGACGAGGCGCTGACGGCTGTTGGTGAAACCGCCGAACCGGCGCGTCTGGCCGATCTGGTTGCCGGTCATCTGGGCATCGAAGTTGAGCAGAAACAAGACTTGCTTGAGACGCTCAGCGTGTCCGAGCGGCTTGAGAAAGTTTATGGTCTGATGCAGGGCGAAATGTCCGTTCTGCAGGTCGAGAAAAAGATCAAAACGCGGGTCAAGACCCAGATGGAACGGACCCAACGCGAGTATTATCTGAACGAACAGATGAAAGCGATCCAGCAAGAGCTGGGCGATGGTGAAGACGGCAAAAACGAAGTTGCCGAGCTGGAAGAGAAAATCGCGGCCACCAAGCTCAGCAAGGAAGCCCGTGAAAAAGCGGATGCCGAGGTCAAAAAGCTCAAGAACATGAGCCCGATGTCTGCCGAGGCGACGGTTGTGCGCAACTATCTTGACTGGATGTTGTCGATCCCGTGGGGCGTAAAGTCACGCGTGAAAAAGGATCTGGGCAAGGCGCAAGAGGTGCTGGACAACGATCACTATGGCTTGGAAAAAGTCAAAGAGCGGATTGTGGAGTACCTCGCGGTGCAGCAACGCTCAAGCAAGATGAAAGGCCCGATCATGTGTCTGGTCGGCCCTCCGGGTGTAGGGAAAACCTCGCTTGGTAAATCTGTGGCCAAGGCGACAGGGCGCGAGTTCATCCGCATCTCGCTGGGCGGTGTGCGTGATGAATCCGAGATTCGTGGCCACCGCCGGACCTACATCGGCTCCATGCCCGGCAAGATCATTCAGGCGTTGAAAAAGGCCAAGACCACGAACCCTCTGATCCTTTTGGACGAGATCGACAAGATGGGTCAGGATTTCCGTGGTGATCCGGCATCTGCCATGCTTGAAGTGCTTGATCCGGAACAGAACTCTACCTTTGTGGATCATTATCTGGAGGTCGAATATGACCTGTCCAACGTGATGTTCCTGACGACGTCCAACAGCTATAACATGCCGGGTCCATTGTTGGACCGGATGGAGATCATTCCGCTGTCGGGCTATACCGAGGATGAAAAGCTGGAGATTGCCAAGCAGCATCTGGTGCAAAAGCAGATCAAGAACCACGGGCTGAAAACCAAAGAATTCAGCATTGAGGATTCCGCACTGCAGGGGATGATCCGTTACTACACCCGCGAAGCCGGTGTTCGGAACCTTGAGCGTGAGATTGCCAAGGTAGCACGCAAATCCTTGACCAAAATCATCAAGAAAGAGGCCGATAACGTCACAGTGACCGGCGACAACCTTGATGATTTCCTTGGGGTGCGCAAACACCGCTACGGGCTGGCCGAAGAAGAAAACCAAGTCGGGGTTGTGACCGGTTTGGCCTATACTTCTGTGGGGGGTGAACTGCTGCATATCGAGGCGTTGCGCCTGCCGGGCAAAGGCCGGATGAAGACCACGGGCAAGCTGGGCGACGTTATGAAAGAAAGCATCGACGCTGCGTCCAGCTACGTGCGCTCGATCAGCCCCCAGATCGGTGTCAAACCACCAAGCTTTGACACGTTGGACATTCACGTTCACGTCCCAGATGGGGCAACGCCCAAGGATGGCCCCTCGGCCGGCCTGGCAATGGTCACGTCTATTGTGTCGGTGCTGACGCGTATTCCGGTGCGCAAGGATATCGCCATGACCGGCGAAGTCTCCCTGCGCGGAAACGCAATGCCGATTGGCGGTTTGAAGGAAAAACTTCTGGCGGCCTTGCGCGGCGGGATCAAGACGGTGTTGATTCCGAAAGAAAACGAAAAGGATCTGGCGGACATTCCAGATAATGTGAAAGAGGGTCTGAAGATTATTCCCGTCAGCCATGTGTCCGAGGTGCTGGAACATGCGCTGGTCTCCAAACCCGAGGCGATTGAGTGGGATCAAGCCGCAGAAGACGCGGCGGCGGCGGCAGCACTTGCTGCGCGGACCGCTGGATCGACGGCACCAACCGCCCACTAAGGCATTTTCCTTACTGTAAAAATGAAACGCTCCGGTTCTTCCGGGGCGTTTTTTTCATCCATAAAGGAGCGAGAGGTGTCTCAGCGCTTGATTTTCGATGGTCCGCTCCAACACTCCAAGGAATGCTAGATAATGAAGTAGGAACGGGCTAGACTGTTGACAGGCAAGAAACAATTTAGAGTGAGATGTTCGTGAGTACTGCACCCCGTAAATCCGCAAAATCAACAAGTCCCTCCAAGACGTCAAAATCCACAAAAAAATCCGAGGCATCTGTGACTCAACCTGTGAGAACCCAAGCTCCTGCACCCAAATCCACCGCTCCGACGTCGGTTCTGGATGGTTCCGCACCAGCCCCTTTGAAACAAGCGGGAACGCAAACGGTTGACGCCCCCCAAGCCGTGATTATTGGCCCGATGATGCGCAAAAAAGAGCTGATCGAGACAGTTGTGGAGCGCTCCGGCCTGAAGAAGAAGGACGTCAAGCCAGTGGTCGAAATGATGCTGACCGTTCTGGGCGATGCGATTGCCGACAATCGCGAGCTCAACCTGCCTCCATTGGGACGGTTGAAAATCAGACGTGAGAAAAAATTGCCCAACGGGCGCATCGTCGTTGCCAAGATTCGTCAATCCTCGCCGTCAGAGCAGAATGATTCTGGCGCTTCCTCTCAGGGTGATGACGGATCCGATATCTAAGCGGCAAAAACAGACAGCACCTCTTGCAAGGTGCTGTCCTGACAGATAATTCGGGGTCTGCGGGTGATTAGCTCAGTGGTAGAGCGCTTCGTTCACATCGAAGATGTCAGGGGTTCAAATCCCTTATCACCCACCACGCACTTTCAATCGGGAAGGTGGCCAACTTCTGCAAACAGAACCGCGCAGCATTGATTTGGCAAAAACGACTGGCGCATCCGGGCCTTTTCATGTCACACGCGGAATTCTACCACCTTTAGGGTGCAGTCGCGGTCTGATTTGTAAACTCTGTGTGCCGATTGACAGATCTCCCCTCGACCTCTTCACCAACCGACTCGATTTGGCTATTGCGTATTCAGCTGAACAAGCGGGGCGTATATGAAACATTACCCTAAAATCTGGTTTCTGCGGCACGGGCAGACCGAGTGGAACAAAGCGTACCGCCTGCAAGGGCAGTTGGATTCACCGTTGACGCCGCAAGGTATCGCCGATGCACACCGGCAGGCGGCTTTGATCGGGCCCATTCTGTCACATCACCCCGACATCTATGTGTCCCCTTTGGGGCGAACCATTCACACGGCGGATATTGCTTTGGCCGGTGCGCCTTACCAATGCGACGACCGTCTAATGGAACTTCACGCCGGCACTTGGCAGGGGCGGTTGCGTACGGAGCTGCTGGCTGAGAATCCGGTCTGGGCAAGTGGCAGCCCCACGGCACTCGAAATTTACCACACAGCAGAGGGGGGCGAAGGGCTGTCTGCGTTTCAGTGCCGCATACGGTCTTTTCTGGATGATCTGACAGGGCCTACTGTGATTGTTGCGCACGGGCTTTGGGGGCAGGTGATGAGGGCACAGGTCCGCGGGCTCGACATGATTCAGGCAGGCCACCTGTCAAACGATCAAGGCTGCGTTTATGTGCTTGAGAACGGGCAGGAATCCTTGCTGGGCGCGATGGCATGAGCGCCTTTCCTCCGCTGTACATCCTTCGTCACGGTGAGACCGAGTGGAACGCGTCAGGTCGCCTGCAGGGCCGGTTTGATTCCGCTTTGACTCCGCTTGGCCGCCAACAGGCACAGGCACAGAACCGCATTCTGGCAACCCAAAATCTGGATCGCTTTGGCGCCATCAGCAGCCCGCAAGGCAGGGCGTTCGAAACCGCCAAGATAGCGGTCGCAGGACGGATTTCCCAGATAGCGACAGACCCTGCACTCAGTGAAATTGGCCTCGGTCAGTGGGCGGGGAGGGACCGTGCCGAGGTTATGGCCGAATGCGCGGCGCACGACGGCTTCGCTTTGTACACGCTGGCGCCAGGGGGGGAAGGGTTTGATGCGCTGCACACCCGATGCCTTCGCTTTTTGCGCGGTCTAGGCCGGCCGTCGGTTCTGATCACCCATGGCATAACGTCGCGCATGTTGCGCCTGATTCTGACGGGACGTCCTGTTGGTGCATTGCGTGAAATAGAAGGCGGACAGGGTGTTGTTTTCTTTTTAAAGGATGGAGAGCAAAAAAGGCTCACTTAGGGGCTTGAAGCTTCCTCACTCCTTGGGCTAAGAGACGCGCACGGCGGGTCGTTAGCTCAGTTGGTAGAGCGCTTCGTTTACACCGAAGATGTCGGGAGTTCGAGCCTCTCACGACCCACCATGAATTCACTCGGAATACATTAACCTTGCACCAATCTGGGTTTCTGATGTGCTGGCCGTACCAGTTTCATCTCATCGCTTCCAAAGTCCGGCGGGCAGCAGCATTTTTGATGGTCAACTGTCCGGCCAGCTGTCGCTTTCAGTGGCTCGTGTCAGCGGGTAGGGTCTATTGGGACAAGAGGGAGGGTGGATATGACGCCATATGACCGACGGGAAAAGAAGCGCAAAAGCGCAAAGCGCCATGTTTGGCCGGTGCTCTCGTTGCTGTTTATGCTTATTGTTCTGGGCTACGAAGTTTGGCGGCGCAATGTGTAGCGCGGAAGTTTTATAAAGAACCGGGTGAGCCAAGCGCGGCTGGCAGGGCAACGTCATCTTTTACCCCCACGAGTGAATGCTTGCGCTGCATTTTCGCACGGAACGCGGGAATTTCTGCGATGCGGTACATTCCTCCGAACGGGCTGTCCCATCCCGGCAGAATGCCGCGATTCTGCACCGACCTTGTGCACCGGGTGCGCCAATGGCCGTTTTTCCCACGGTCCAACATGACTGAAACTTGCAGACCCGCAGCATTATCGGTTCGGGGGCCGCTCGCCCTGCAAAGTTTTCACATCTGGTGTCGGCCATGCGAAAATGAGGAAACGGGGAAGGAGGCTGATTTTTCGCTCCCCTCTGCAAGGTAAACATTCAAAAAACTGGCGTGACCGTATTTTCATCGTTTCGCGGGGATTTCTTTCTTGACGCGTCGGGCAGCCGCCCATATGACGTCCAAACGCTTCGAGGGTAACCTTGCAAGCTTGCAGTGGGCGGTTGTAGCTCAGTTGGTTAGAGTACCGGCCTGTCACGCCGGGGGTCGCGGGTTCGAGCCCCGTCAACCGCGCCACCGCTGCAAGATTTTTCAATAAAATCTGCGCCTTATTGACCGATTTATCGGTTGGTTTGGCGCGTGGGTGATCGGGTGTTAACTGCGGGTTTTTGAAGTGGGGGATCACGGCAAAAACCGGCAGTTCCAGGCGGCATTCGAATAAATTCCGCATTTCATCCAATTACTGCAGGGACTGGCTCTTGACGGCTGAGCACCACCCCCATATGAGGTGCAAACGCGTCGCAGGTAACTGTGTCGCCACGCAGCGGGCGGTTGTAGCTCAGTTGGTTAGAGTACCGGCCTGTCACGCCGGGGGTCGCGGGTTCGAGCCCCGTCAACCGCGCCACCGCTGTCGAATAAGGGTCCTCTTTGAGGGCCCTTTTTTCGTTATTGATCATCGAAAGAGCAGGCTTTTTTTCATGACTGTGGGCAGGGCCCCGTTCCATGTGTCTCCATAGCACGACAATTGTTTTGTCACATATCCCAAATCAGCCCTGACATTGCCCGCAACATGGCGCTATCAGGAAGCATGAATACACCATTGATCAACCCGTCCCGTCTTGGGATTATCTGTATGCTGGGCGGGATGTTGTTCATTTCGGTCAACGACATGTTGGTGAAATCGCTGTCCGGCGGCTATCCGCTGCATCAGTTGATCATGTTGCGCTCCGTCGTCGCGATCAGCTTTACCGTAGCTATGTTGATGGCGGAGGGTGGTTTCAAATTATTGAATACGGGCCGTTGGGGCTTGCATGCGATCCGGGCGTTATTCGTTCTGATCGCCAATACCGCGCTCTATGCCGCGATTGCCTCGCTGCCTTTGGCGACGGCCACTGCGCTTTATTTTGTGGCCCCCTTGTTCGTGACGCTGTTGTCGATCCCTGTTTTGGGAGAAACGGTCGGGCCGCGTCGGTTCGCAGCGATTGGTGCGGGATTTGTCGGGGTCATGGTAATGATGGCCCCCCAGATGATGGCAGGCGAAGGCGGTTATGGTTGGGTTGTCTTGCTGCCTGTGGTGGCTGCAGCGTTCTATGCCGCGATGTCGGTAATGACGCGTAAGCTGGGGCAGACCAGCCGCGCGTCGGCCTTGGCGCTGCATATGCAGTTCGCGTTTATCTCGGTCAGCGCGATGGTCTATCTGGTGGCAGGTGACGGGCGGTTTGTCACGCCTGACAGCAACCCGTCGGTCCAGTTCCTATTGCGGGCCTGGGTCTGGCCTGCGCGTGCTGATTTTCTGCCGATTCTGGGTCTTGGTGTTTTGTCCGCCATTGTCGGTTATCTGATGACGCAGGCTTACCGGTTGAGCCGGGCTTCCGTGGTGGCGCCGTTCGAATATGTTTTGCTGATCTTTTCGCTGTTCTGGGGCTGGACTGTCTTTGGTGAATGGCCCGCGGCAACGGTAATGGTCGGCGCGGCCATCGTCATTGCTTCCGGCGTCTATATCTTTATGCGTGAAGGTCGAGTGCGCCGCGTGAAATAGGGCGGCGGGGCGCTGATGCGCCCCGCTTTATCTTATGTCAGCACGTCCAGGATTCGCGCCCAGGACCGGATGCCTTTGTGAAAGCTCTCCATGTCGTATTTTTCGTTCGGGGAATGCAGCGCATCGTCGTCCTTGCCAAAGCCGATCAGCATCGGTTCGGTTCCCAATATTTCTTGAAAATGGCCCGCAATCGGTATCGATCCGCCACAGCCGACATAAGCGGCAGGCAATTGCCATTCGTCTGTCAGCGCCTTTCGGGCGGCTTCAAACATAGGGTCCGAAACGTCAGCAGATGATGCCCCACCGGCGCCGTGCCCCTCGAAACTAACCTCGCAATCAGGCGGCAGCATGTCGGTGACCATCGCGCGGAAATTCTCGCGGATGGCGATTGGATCCTGTGTGCCGACCAGGCGGAACGAAATCTTGGCCGAAGCTTTGGAGGGCAACACGGTCTTGAACCCCTTACCGGTATAGCCACCCCAGATGCCATTCACTTCGCAAGTGGGGCGCGACCAGATCATTTCGAGCGGGGTGCGGTCCTGTTCGCCAGCCGGGGTCGAAAGCCCGACGTCTTCCAGGAACTTCTGATGGTTAAAGGCAAGGCCCTGCCATTGCGCTTCCAGCTCGTCGGACAGTTCCGGCACGCCGTCATAGAAGTTGGGCACGGTGATGCGACCGGTGTCGTCATGCAATGCGGCGATCACCTTGGACAAAACGCGCACGGGGTTCATTGCGATGCCGCCATACATACCGGAATGCAAATCAAGCGATGGCGCCGTAATGGTCAGTTCCTCGCCCAGCAGCCCGCGTAACATAGTGACGATCGCAGGCGTCTTTGATTCGAACAGGCCGGTATCACAAATCAAAGCGATATCGGTTTTCAACTCCTCTGCGTTTTCCTTCATGAAGGGGACAAGGGACGGGGAGCCGGATTCCTCCTCGCCTTCGAGGAAAAAGGTGATGCGGCAAGGCCAGTCGCCTTTGACCGTCTTCCACGCCCGCAGCGCCTCAATAAAGGTCATCAACTGGCCTTTGTCATCCGACGATCCGCGTCCTCGAATGACCTGACCCTTGGCCGTGTCTTCTACCTGGGGATCAAAGGGGTCATTGTCCCACAGGTCCAGCGGATCGACCGGCTGGACATCATAGTGGCCATAAAACAAGAGATGCGGCCCCGTTTCGCCCAAATGGCCCACGACCATCGGATGGCCGGGAGTCGGGCGTTTTGTGGTCTCGATCCCCATATCCGACAGTTCGCGCACCAACCAGTCGGCAGCACGGTCGCAATCCTCTTTGAAAGCAGGGTCGGTCGAAATGGATGGGATTCGCAGCAAATCCAGCAAGCGGTCGGTGGCAGCGGGCAGATCGTCGTCAATCCGTGATAATACGGCGTCTAGGGACATTGGAAGCTCCGATAATTCATAGGTAAGGCCGGACCGTATCAGGCGCAACCCGCGTGTCCAGTGGCCTTGGCACAGCGTAGTCCGAGTTGTTTGACATAGATCAAAGCTGCGACAAACCATGCACCTATATGAGATTGATCAGATGGATAAATGTCTATATTCGTATCTTACAATATGATGTGGTAAGAAAGACGTCTGCCAAAAGTTGCTGATCGGAGATGCGCATGAACTATACCGCTAAACTGGACGAGGCGATTGCGCGTTTGCACGAAGAAGGCCGGTACCGGACCTTTATCGATATTGAACGGCGCAATGGCCAGTTTCCCCATGCGGTCTGGACCCGTCCCGACGGATCAGAGCAGGACATCACCGTCTGGTGCGGCAATGACTATCTTGGCATGGGGCAAAACCCTGTTGTGCTTGAGGCAATGGAAGAAGCATTGCGCGCCACCGGTGCAGGTTCTGGCGGAACGCGCAACATCTCTGGCACCACGGTTTATCACAAGCGGCTCGAGGCAGAGCTGGCGGATTTGCACGGCAAGGAAGAGGCTTTGCTGTTCACCTCAGCCTATATCGCCAATGATGCCACGCTTTCGACCTTGCCGAAAC
Organism: Sulfitobacter sp.; assembly: GCA_049794055.1. Lineage (GTDB taxonomy): Bacteria > Pseudomonadota > Alphaproteobacteria > Rhodobacterales > Rhodobacteraceae > Sulfitobacter. Next base: position 18,317 of record JBARCL010000108.1, on the reverse strand, counting down.
TGTTTCCCGGTCTGATCATCTATTCCGACGCGCTGAACCACGCTTCCATGATCGAAGGTGTGCGTCGCAATGGCGGCGCGAAACGCATTTTCCGCCACAATGATGTCGCGCATCTGCGCGAGTTGCTGGAAGCCGACGATCCGGCAGCCCCCAAGGTAATTGCTTTTGAATCGATCTATTCGATGGACGGCGATTTCGGCCCGATCGAAGCGCTGTGTGATCTGGCAGATGAATTCGGCGCGTTGACCTATATCGACGAAGTGCACGCCGTTGGCATGTACGGCCCGCGCGGGGCAGGGGTTGCGGAACGCGACGGGCTGATGGACCGTCTAGACATCATTAACGGCACACTCGCCAAAGCTTTTGGTGTGATGGGCGGCTATATCGCGGCCTCCGCCAAGATGTGCGATGCTGTCCGCTCCTATGCGCCGGGCTTTATCTTTACCACGTCTTTGCCGCCCGCTGTGGCGGCGGGCGCGGCCGCCTCCGTGGCCTATTTGAAAACCGCACCACAGCTGCGGGAAAAGCACCAGCAGCAGGCCAAAATTTTGAAACTGCGGCTCAAAGGCTTGGGATTGCCGATCATCGATCACGGGTCACATATTGTGCCTGTGATGGTCGGAAACCCGGTTCATACCAAGATGTTGAGCGACATGCTGCTGCAAGATCATGGCATTTACGTGCAACCGATCAACTTTCCAACCGTTCCACGTGGTACGGAACGTCTGCGCTTTACCCCTTCACCGGTGCACGAATTCGGTGAAATTGAGGCCTTGGTCCGTGCAATGGACGGTTTGTGGTCTCATTGTGCGCTGAATCGCGCCGAAGCTGCTGGGTAATCACGTAAAATTCGTATTTCCCGTTGCACTGTGCTATCGATAACGAAACAACAGACCATATCCCGAATCGACTGCTGATTCAGGTAATTGGTGTCGGGCAAGTTAACGATGGGGCGATGGGATGATCGGGCGTTGGTCCTCTAAAGCTAAAAATGAAGTAGCGGCTGAACCGAAAGGGTTTGATGCGTTCGAGCTGAGGCTTGGCGACGTCATGCGCGGTGAACGGGCGACGATGGGGAAATCGTTGCTGGATGTTCAACGCGAACTTCGGATCAAGGCCTCTTATATTGCTGCCATCGAAAATGCGGATCCCGATGCGTTTGATACCCCCGGTTTCATCGCAGGATACGTGCGCTCTTATGCGCGCTATCTGAACATGAACCCTGACAATGCCTTTGCCTCTTTCTGCGCAGAATCCGGTTTCACGGTTGCCCACGGCATGTCCGCCGACGCTTCTGTCATCAAAAAGCCGGTGCTGGACGGCCGCAAGAAACGTCCTGCCGAGGCTGACCTGTTTGCCCGCCCCAAAACGCCATTCACGCCGGTTGGCGACAGTCTGCTCAGCCGGATCGAACCGGGTGCCGTTGGTTCCATGATGGTGCTGGTGGCGTTGATCGGCGCGATCGGGTTTGGCGGCTATACGGTTTTGCAAGAAGTACAGCGTGTGCAGGTTGCACCGGTTGACCAGACTCCTGTCGTTTTGTCGGATCTTGACCCGCTTCAAGGCGCTTTGACGGCGGCACCGGAAAACAACGGCACATCCGATGCCCCCCGTTCGATGGAAGCGCCGCGGGTAGAGGCGCTGGACAGGCTTTATCGTCCACAGGCGCTTGATGTACCTTTGATGGTTGCCCGTGACGCGCCGATAGCAACCATCGACCCACGCTCGCTGGGCAACTTTGCAACCGTTGATCTGATGCCGCAAACAGCGGCGCTGACGGTGGCAAACCTGCCCGCGGGGATCGATAACCCTGCGGTGCCACAAGTGGTCGAAGGGCCGGCGGCAGCTGTTCGCGTCGTCGCTGCTTTTCCGTCATGGGTACGGGTACGCGCAGCGGATGGCACTGTCATCTTTGAAGGGGTGATGAACAAGGGTGACACATGGGACGTGCCTGTTACCGAAGAACCGCCAACTTTGCGCACTGGCGAATCCGGCGCGCTGTATTTTGCGATGGCAGGTGGCTGTTATGGCCCTGTCGGGGCTCGTGGTAGCATTACGTCGAACCTGCCACTGGACAATCAGGCATTGGCCGCGCTGTACGAGCCGGTAGACCCGACGGTTGATACATCCCTGACGCGGATGTTTGCGGATCTCGCCAGTTCTGATCTTGATCCGGCAATTCTGGCGGCGATTCCCTGTCAGGCAAACTAATTTGCCTGACCCTGAGTGCGTGAAACAGTGACAATTGCGCACCCAGGACTCCATTGCGAAAAGGAACCCGAGTGCATAGATGGTAGGCAACGCTCTCTTCTAAAAGGTTGCCTTCATGTCGCTCAATTCCATCCGTCCATGGCGCAACATTTACCGTAGAAAGTCGCGCCAGATCATGGTGGGGAATGTGCCGGTTGGCGGTGATGCGCCAATCACTGTGCAGACCATGACCAACACGCTCACCACCGATGTCAAAGGCACAATCGAACAGGTGCAGGCAGCCGCAGACGCCGGCGCCGACATCGTGCGGATTTCGGTGCCTGACGAAGCATCCTCCAAAGCGTTGAAACTGATCGTGCCCGAAGTCTCGGTTCCCATCGTCGCTGACATCCATTTTCACTATAAACGTGGAATCGAAGCGGCAGAGGCGGGGGCGGCTTGTCTGCGGATCAATCCGGGCAACATCGGGGATGAAAAGCGTGTCAAAGAGGTGATCAAGGCGGCGCGGGACAATAACTGTTCCATCCGTATTGGCGTGAATGCTGGTAGCCTCGAAAAGCACCTGCTTGAAAAATACGGCGAACCTTGCCCCGATGCGATGGTAGAAAGTGGTCTGGATCATATCAAGATCCTGCAAGACAACGATTTTCACGAGTTCAAAATTAGTTGCAAGGCATCGGACGTGTTTATGGCGGCCGCCGCCTATCAACAGCTGGCCGAGGCCACGGATGCGCCGATTCACCTTGGCATAACCGAGGCCGGCGGGCTGATCAGCGGCACCGTGAAATCGGCCATCGGCATGGGGAACCTGTTATGGATGGGGATTGGTGACACGATCCGCGTGTCACTCTCGGCGGATCCGGTGGAAGAAGTGAAGATGGGCTTCGAAATCCTCAAATCTCTTGGTCTGCGTCATCGCGGTGTGAACATCATTTCCTGCCCGTCCTGCGCCCGCCAAGGATTCGATGTGATCAAAACCGTAGAAGCGCTCGAACAGCGGTTGGAGCATATCAAGACCCCGATGAGTCTGTCGATCATCGGCTGTGTAGTGAACGGCCCAGGCGAGGCGCTGATGACCGATGTCGGCTTTACCGGCGGCGGCGCCGGTTCGGGGATGGTCTATCTCGCGGGTAAGCAAAGCCACAAGCAGGACAACGCTTCGATGATCGAACATATCGTTGAACAGGTCGAGAAACGCGCCGCCGAGATTGACGCAAAGACGGCCAAATCTGCTGAATAGTCTCTGCAGGTCTGTCGGGCGGCGGGATGGCGGGCTGCAATTCGCCTACGGGCATTTCCCATTTAAAAATAGTGCCTTAATTGGCTTTGTTGATGTTAGGTATCTGATCTAAATGTATATGGCAGGTGGTGTTTCAATTACACCGCAGCCGGTTGCGTCTTGCCCGACCGGTGGTTCGTTTGAAACAAACGTCCGAGGCGCCACACCGGCGCCTCGTATCGTTACAGGCGATATTAACCGCGCTTTTCGTCCAATAGGGCCTTCATCTGCTCATAAGGCAGATAACCACGCAGCAGCTCGTCCTTCATCACAAATGTAGGTGTGCCGGTAATCTGCAACCGCTGCGCCAATGCGCGGGTGTCCGCGATTTCTTGCGTTACTGCGTCGCTGTCCATCGTCGCCTCGATTGCGTCGGCATCCAGACCGAAGGTCGAGGCCAGACGGCGCAGGGAAGCAAGGCTCACGTCGCCTTTGAACGCCATCAACGCATCATTCAGCGCCTTGTAGCTGTCATCGCCTGCGACCTGTTTGACGGCCACCGCAAAACGCGAGGCCATCACGGATTGTTCGCCCAAGATCGGGAACTCTTTTACAATCAGTCGGATATTGCCATCTGTTTTCAACAGTTTGGCAACCTCGTCATGGGCTTTTTTGCAATAACCACAGCGGTAATCTAGAAATTCGACCAAGGTAATGTCGCCGTCCGGATTGCCGCCGACCCAAGAATAGCCGTCATTGAAAATTGCCTCGGCATTGACACTGACAAGGTCGACGTCGGCTTGCGCCTGCGCATGGGCCTCCTTTTCGCGAAGTGCATCGACGGCTTCCATAATGACTTCGGGATTCTCCATCAGATAGGCCCGCACCTCGGCGCGAAACTGGGCGCGTTCGGCATCCGACAATTCGGTCAAATCCATAGCGGCGGCAGGCAGGGCAAGGGTTGCCGCGAAAATCGGGGCGGCAAAACGAAGCATCATTTCAGGATACCTTTCTAAGCAAGTGACGCGTCAACTTGACGTTTGACGCATTCACAGTGAAACACGGGCGCAGTGAAACACGGCCCAGACACAGGAGCAAGACCATGCGCAAATCAACCCGGTCCGCCGTTGATCCCTTTATTGTGATGGACGTGATGCAAGCCGCCGCCAAAGCCGAGGCCGAAGGCCAGCATATCATCCATATGGAGGTTGGCCAGCCCGGCACGGGGGCGCCCAAAGGGGCCGTAGAGGCCGTGAAGAATGCGATGGATGACGGGGCCTTGGGATATACGGTTGCCTTGGGGTTGCCGGCCCTGCGCGCCCGCATCGCAAAGATGTATGGCGAATGGTACAACGTCGACCTGGACCCAAACCGCGTGGTTATCACGTCGGGCTCGTCAGGTGGCTTTATCCTTGCGTTTACAGCGCTTTTTGACACCGGCGACCGTGTTGGCATTGGCGCGCCGGGCTATCCCAGCTATCGCCAGATCCTTAAGGCGCTGGCCCTCACACCGGTCGATTTGCAGACCTCGCCTGAGAACCGTTTACAGCCGGTGCCGGCAGATTTTGCGGGGATGGATTTGGCTGGTTTGATGGTTGCATCTCCTGCCAACCCAACCGGGACAATGTTGGACCGCGCTGCCATGGCGGCTTTGATCGACGCCTGCGCAGGGCAAGGTGCCGCCTTTATTTCGGACGAGATTTACCACGGAGTCGAGTACGATCAAAAAACCGTGACCGCGCTGGAACTGACTGATGACTGCTATGTTATCAACTCGTTTTCCAAGTATTACTCGATGACGGGCTGGCGCGTCGGCTGGATGGTGGTGCCGGAGGACCATGTGCGCGTTGTGGAACGGATCGCCCAGAACATGTTCATCTGCGCGCCCCATGTCAGTCAGGTTGCCGCTCTGGCTGCGATGGAGTGTGACGATGAATTGCAGGCCAATATGGATGTCTACCGTGCCAACCGTACGTTGATGATTACCGGACTGAAAGAGGCAGGTTTCAACAGCTTTGCACCACCGGATGGTGCGTTTTACGTCTATGCTGATGTTAGTGAACATACTTCGGACAGCTTGAGCTTTGCCGCAGAAATTCTTGAAAAGGCGCGCGTTTCTGTAACACCCGGTCTGGATTTCGATCCCCTGCGCGGGGCAACAACATTGCGGTTTTCCTATGCCCGTAGCACTGCGGATATTGCCGAGGGGTTGGCACGGCTCAAGGCTTTTATGGCAGGCCGGGGGCGCTAACTCAGTAGGTACCGCCGGGCTGTGGTTCAGGGTCGCGACCGGTTGGCGCCTTCATCCAGGGCGAACATAGACCTTGCAGGCAAAGACCGGCGACGAATGGTATCCAACCGTATTTTTGTAACAGCAAAGGGAAGTATGTTGTGAAGGATAGCACGTCGGTGCCGCCCGCTTGGAACAGCGAAACCCACAATGACCAAAGCAGCAATTGCACGATCCATATAACGGTGAACCATTGCAGGGCGTGGCCCAGTCTGGAAATCTTCCTCAGGTTTTTCATAGTGAATTCCTTTCTCTTGATCGATGGATCTTCGCAGCAAAAGCGGGCGAAAGTATGACCTAAATGATCGGTTTTCTTTATGATTTACCAAAATCCGGGCGATTGACCGGCTGAGGTGTTTCAAAGGCTGGGCGGACCTGTCCAGCCGTGTTAAAGAATAGAAAATGGCACAAGCCAAAGCGGTGAGAGATGCGGGCACTCCTCTATCTGGTGATGTATTTGGGGCTGTGGATGAATGCCGCAGCGGCTCAGGATCTGAGTGCTTTGGCCCGCGTGGATCCTGTTAGATCAGGTGTTTCGGACGCTTGGTTTGGCAAGACACACGTGAAACTGGGCCTAAGCCAAGGGGTGCCGTTCCGGGTGTTTCTGTTGGAAAACCCGGCCCGTTTGGTGGTTGATTTCAAAGAAGCGGATTGGGCCACACTGCGCCCTGAAATGATCTTGCCCAAAGCGGGGCGTGTGGCTGCTGTGCGGTTTGGTGCGTTTCGCCCCGGCTGGTCACGGTTGGTCGCGGATCTGGCAGAGCCGATGGTGCCGGTCGAAATCGGGATGCCGGTCGATGTGGCAAGCGGGCAGGCAGCGTTGGAAATCACCTTGAAAACCGCCAGCGCCAAAGAGTTTGCCGCACAGGCCGGGGCGCCGGTCGATCCGGCCTGGCCGGAGGCCCTGACAAAGGCCCCAAAAGTGCAGGAAAATGAAAAAAACCGCTTTACCGTGGCAATCGACCCCGGACATGGGGGTATTGATCCGGGCGCCGAACGCGGGGACGTCCTTGAAAAGGATCTTATGTTAGCCTTTGGCCGCAGCCTGCGTGAAGCATTGGTGCGCAGTGAAGTCGATGTTGTCTTGATCCGTGATGATGATGTTTTTGTGGCCCTTGAGACCCGTGTTGCCATCGCCCATCAGGCCCGTGCAGATATCTTCATTTCCTTGCATGCCGACAGCCTGAGTCAGGGTGGCGCCAAAGGTGCGACAGTGTACACCTTGTCTGACGAAGCCAGTGATGCGGCGACGGCGCATTTGGCCGCGCGCCATAACCGTGCAGATATTATTGCTGGGGCAGATCTCACCGGATCTGATGACCAGGTGGCGGGTATCCTGCTAGATCTTGCACGCCAGGAGACGGAGCCGCGTTCGCTGGCATTGGCCAAGGTGCTGGCGGCGGGAATGGCGCAAGCTGGCGGACCAATGAACCGCCGGCCTTTGCGCAAGGCGGGGTTCTCAGTGCTTAAGTCGGCGGACATCCCTTCCGTGTTGATCGAAGTCGGTTTTCTCAGCTCTGATCGTGATCTGGGCAACCTGCGTGACCCGATTTGGCGGGATCAGATGGTGAATGGTATCGCGCAGGCGATTCTGCAGTGGCGTGACGGGGATGCCGCCCGCGCGCCCTTGGTGCGCCAATAACCTAGATTTGCGCTAAAAATAGCCGATTGAACCCGCGTCGGGGTTTTGACGATCCCGCTACGATCCCCTATAAGCTCAGGCAACGACAGCCATATTCAAGGGTCTGCACAGGTGTTCCGATTTATCCTTTCTTTTCTGGGCGGTATCTTCACGACCGTCACAATGAGTATCGGCATGCTGGCCCTGACCATTGGTGCGATCTTCTGGATGTATGGCCGCGACTTGCCCAGCCATGAAAGCCTTGCACAATATACCCCGCCTACCATCAGCCGGATCTATTCGGGGCAGGGCCGTCTGATTGACGAATTCGCCAAGGAACGCCGCCTGTTTGCCCCCGCAGATACAATCCCGCCGATGATCAAACAGGCGTTCATTTCTGCGGAAGACAAGAATTTCTATGAACACGACGGCTATGACCTGCGCGGTATAGGCGCTGCCGCGTTTGATGCGGTACGTACGCGGGGACGGGATGTGCGTGGTGCCTCGACGATTACGCAGCAGGTGATGAAAAACTTCCTGCTGTCCGGCGATCGGCGGGCAGAACGCAAGATCAAGGAAATTATCCTCGCCGCGCGCGTGGAGGAGGCGCTGGATAAAGAGAAAATTCTCGAACTGTACCTGAACGAAATTTTTCTTGGCCAGAATTCTTATGGTGTGGCCGCTGCGTCCCAGACCTATTTCAACAAGACATTGGGTGAACTGGCCCCGCATGAAGCTGCGTTTCTGGCCTCTCTGCCCAAGGCGCCATCGGATTATCATCCGGTGCGCCGCAAAGACCGCCTGTTGCAACGCCGCAATTTTGTTCTGCGCGAGATGAACGAGAACGGGTATATTTCAGATGAGGATTATGCCAGCGAGAAGGCGCAACCGCTGCGGTCTGTACAGAACGGTGATTTCCCAAGCTTCAAGGCGGAGTTGCCGCCGCGCGACTACTTTACCGACGAAATCCGACGGCAGTTGTCCGAGAACTTTGGCGAAGGCGAGTTTTTCACGGGCGGTCTGACTGTGCGGGCCACCATCGACAACGAAATGCAGCCGATTGCGGCCAATGCCCTACGCCAGCAATTAGAACTTTATGATCGTGGGCGTGGGGTTTGGCGCGGGACGGGACAGAAAATTCCCGTCGATCAGCTGCAGACCGAAGAAAGCTGGCGCAACGCGCTTGCAGATCTTCAGGTGCCGCGCGATATCGATCTGGAAAAGCAATGGTATCCGGCTGTGGTGCTGTCCATCGGTGGAAATGATGCGCGGATCGGCATCGAAGGGGTTGCTGAAACCGCTGACGGTCATGTCATTCCGGCCAAAGATGTCCAATGGGCTCGCAAACTTCTGGAAGACGGCAAGCTGGGCCCCAAGGCGCAGGGTGCAGGTGATTTGTTAGAGGTGGGCGATGTGGTGCTGGTGCGCCAGATGACAGCAGACAGTGACGGCAGTTTTATCCGTTGGACCCTGCGACAGGTGCCTGAAGTACAAGGCGCGTTTGTTGCAATGGACGTCGACACGGGCCGCGTCATCGCCATGCAGGGCGGTTTTTCTTATCAGGCATCGGTATTCAACCGCGCCACACAGGCACAGCGCCAGCCCGGCTCCAGCTTCAAACCCTTTGTCTATGCCTCCGCACTGGACAGCGGCTATTCCCCTGCGACCATCGTGGTTGACGCCCCGATCGAGATCAACACGCCGCAAGGAATTTGGCGGCCCAAGAACTCTTCCAACCGGTTTTACGGGCCAACGCCACTGCGCACCGGCATCGAACAGTCGCGCAATCTGATGACAATCCGGCTGGCGCAAGAAGTCGGCATGAGCATCGTCGGCAGCTACGCTGAACGCTTCGGGGTTTATGACGATCTGGCACCGGTTCTGGCCAATGCCTTGGGATCGCAGGAAACCACGCTTTTCAAAATGGTCAGCGCCTATGCGATGTTTGCCAACGGTGGAGAGCGGGTGCAGCCGACCTTGGTGGACCGTGTACAAGACCGCTATGGCAAAACTGTCTACAAGCACGATGAACGCATATGTAACGATTGCCAGCTTGCCAGCCTTGCCCCCGGTCTGGCGCCACGGGTCATTTCAAACCGCGATCGCGTGATGGACCCGGTTACGGCCTATCAGCTTACGTCGATGATGCGCGGCGTTGTCGAGCGCGGCACCGCGAGCAAGGCGGTGGACCTTGGCGTACCGACGGCCGGTAAAACCGGCACCACCAACGAAGCAAAAGACGTGTGGTTCGTGGGCTTTACCAGCAACATCGTTGCCGGTTGCTATATCGGATATGATCAACCCAGACCTATGGGCCGCGGCGCAACAGGCGGAGGGATGTGCGGACCTGTCTTCCAGAGTTTTATGCGTCAGGCGGTCAAGAAGTATGGTGGTGGCGAATTCAACGTTCCAGAAGACTGCCAGTTCATTAATATCGACCGTTTCTCAGGGGCGCGGTTGAGTACTGGTGCGTCCGGGCCCAACGTTGTGTCCGAGTGTTTCCGCACTGGTGAAGAGCCGATCTTTGGCATTACCTTTGACGGTGGATTTGCGATGGGTGCCGATCTGCCACTGGTCGAAGAGGTGAATAGCGGTGCCAGACAGGTCACAACATCCACCGGCAAAAAGGCGGTTGTCGGCCCCAAAGCCAGCTTTGGCACATTGTCTTCGGGCGGGCTGTATTAAGCGATCAGCGGGGGTTTACCCCGCCCTTCCGCTTGAAGGTGCTGATGTGCTGGTCTATGTCGATAGAGCATAGAAAAAAGGCTTGAACCGGATGCGCGCAGAGGCACAGAATACTGCAGACCAGATCTCCAAATCATTGGAATTACTGGGGCAACGGCTGGGAGTTGAGACCGCTCAGCACCGGCTTGAGGAATTTAACGCCCGTGTCGAAGATCCCAATTTGTGGGATGATGCTGATGCGGCGCAAAAGCTGATGCGCGACCGTCAGGCCTTGGTTGATTCAATCGCGACCTATGAGGGCATCAAGCAAGAGCTGGCCGATAACGTCGAGTTGATTGAAATGGGCGAGATGGAGAATGATGAAGAAGTCATCTCAGAAGCCGAGTCCGCCTTGAAAACACTGGCGACGACCGCGGCGCAAAAAGAGCTTGAAGCCTTGCTTGACGGTGAGGCGGACGGCAATGACAGCTTTCTTGAAATCAACTCTGGTGCGGGCGGCACCGAAAGCTGTGACTGGGCCAGCATGCTGGCACGGATGTATATCCGTTGGGCCGAGAAGAAGGGCTATAAGGTTGAATTGCAGGCAGAAAGCGCCGGCGAAGAAGCGGGCATCAAGTCTGCCACCTACAAGATTTCGGGCCATAATGCATATGGCTGGTTGAAATCGGAAAGTGGTGTGCATCGGTTGGTACGGATCAGCCCGTTTGATTCCGCCGCCAAACGCCACACGTCTTTTACATCGGTCAAAGTTTATCCGGTGGTGGATGACAATATCGAGATCGAAGTAAACCCCAGCGACATCCGCATCGACACCTATCGTTCTTCGGGGGCGGGCGGGCAGCACGTGAACACCACCGATTCTGCTGTGCGTATCACCCACCATCCGACCGGTATCGTTGTGACATCCTCGGAAAAATCGCAGCACCAGAACCGTGATATCGCGATGAAGGCATTGAAAAGCCGGTTGTACCAGATGGAGTTGGACAAACGCTCAGCTCTGGTCAACGAGGTACATGAAAGTGCAGGGGATGCAGGGTGGGGCAACCAGATCCGGTCTTACGTTTTACAGCCTTACCAAATGGTTAAGGACCTGCGCACCAATTTTGAAACCTCGGATACCAAAGGTGTGCTGGACGGTGATCTTGACGGGCTGATGGGCGCTACACTGGCGCTTGCCGTCAGTGGCAAAAGCCGCGCAGAGGCGCAGGGGGCCTGACAGGCAACGCTGTGGCGGCTATTGATCTTCGTGCCGTTAGTTGATTACGTCCAGTAATGGACATTCTTGATCAAGACGCGCTTACCCTCTCGGCCTCTCTGGAAAAGGGGGAGGTTTCCGCCGTTGAGGTGATGCAAGCCACCTTGGATCGCATCGCCCTTGTGAATCCACAGGTAAATGCGATCGTTTCCCTGCGGGACGGCGATGAGTTGCTGGCTGAAGCACGCGCCGCTGACGCAGCCCCGCGGAAGGGCTGGCTGCATGGTATTCCGATCGCAATCAAGGATTTGGCCAACGCCAAAGACCTGCCTACCTCGATGGGGTCGCCATTATTCGAGGGTGTGATCGCCCAAAAGGACGATCTGGTGGTCAAACGCCTGCGCGATGCTGGCGCTTTGATCATCGGCAAGACAAACACACCGGAATTCGGCTTGGGCAGCCACACGTTCAACCCTGTGCATGGCGCCACTTACAACCCCTATGACCATGGCCGGTCGGCGGGGGGATCCTCCGGCGGGGCGGCTGCGTCACTTGCAGCGCGGATGCTGACGGTTGCGGATGGCTCCGATATGATGGGATCGCTGCGCAATCCGGCAGGGTGGAATAATGTATACGGGATGCGTCCCACATGGGGCACGGTACCAAGCGAACCTGACGGCGATGTGTTCCTGCACCAGCTTTCGACCTCGGGGCCGATGGCCCGCTGTCCGGCTGATCTGGCTGCGTTACTGGATACGATGACGGGCGCGCATACGGGGCAACCGCTTAGCACCTCACCTCCGGCGACACTGCCGCTTCTTTCAGGGCCAGCACCATGCCGCATAGGGTATCTTGGGGATTGGGATGGCGCCTTTCCCTATGAACAGGGTATTGCCGCGCTCAGCGTCGCTGCGATGTCGCAAGTCGCGGATCTGGGCCACAGGGTGACAGAAATTTCTGCCCCATTTGACGCTGACCGGATGTGGGACAGCTGGATCACACTGCGTTCTTTTGCCGTGGCGGGGGGCAATCATGCTTTGTATGCCGATCCCGAAAAGCGCAAATTGTTGAAACCTGCCGCTATTTGGGAGATCGAGCGCGGTCTCGCCATGTCCGCGATGGAGGTGAACCACGCCAGTATGGCGCGCTCCGACTGGTTGCGCGCCGTGAACGCATTGTTTGAAACGGTTGATGTTCTGGTTCTGCCTTCGGCACAATCTTGGCCGTTTGATGTGAACATGGTGCATCCGACCGAGATTGCAGGCGTCACAATGGATACCTATCACCGCTGGATGCAGGTGGTGATCCCTGCGGGGCTTGTTGGTCTGCCGGTTGTGAATATTCCGGCGGGGTTTGGCGATAATGGTCTGCCCGGCGGGCTGCAACTGATCGGGCGGCACGGTAGCGATGCGCGATTGTTACAATTGGCGCAGGACTGGCATGCGGCAACGGATTGGCCCCGCGCACGGCCCATGCCGGTTTGATCAACGCAATGGCGCGCGCGGCGGGCTTGCGGGGTGTTCTCGCCCGGCGTTAACCAGCTGCTGGTGTAACCGCTGCGCGTCGGCATGTCCTGTTTCCAAGGCAAAAACATAGGCATGGGTGAGGAAGAAAGCAGCGGCATCCGGTGTTTGCGCCGTTTCTGCCGCCAGCGCATAGAGCCGCATCATGGCCTGACCGTCCCCCGCCGCATGTGCGGCAAGGAGGGCCGCGTCAATGCTGTTCATTCCGCTGCTTGCGTTGGTTCTGCCGACGGGCCGGCGTCGCGGTGATGCTCCATTCGGGAGGCGACCCAATCGTGAAACAGATGCGTTGGCCCGTCCATCACCGGAGAAAACCGGCCGCCGTCAAAACCGGTTGCGTGGCGGCCGCGTTGCATGCCTTCGACAACGAAGACATCTTCGGCAAAGACCTCCTTCCATTGCGCCGTGTTACGCTGGCGCAGGGCGTCGGGCGTTTGTTCGGCGGCGTAGTACAGGTGGATATGTTCAACTGTTCGGTCCGGCCCGTGAGGGATCAAGACGATTGCAAATGTATGATCCCGATGCACGCCAAGCAGCACGTTAGGATAAACCGTGACATATTCCGCAGCGGTATCCCATTTCGCATCCAAAGCGTCAAAGTCGGGAAACACTGTGCCGTCCTCGTCCTTGAGCTGGCGGTAAACCCATGTGCCCTGGCCCGAAAACTTGCCTGGCGCTTCGATATGATAGTGATCTTCAAGACGTGAATAGGTATTGAGTGCCGGATGCACCCAAGGCAAATGGTAGCTTTCGCAGTAGTTTTCGACAGCAAGTTTCCAGTTGCAGTTCACCTCGAGCGTGAACCGGCTGTCAGCGCCACCATGAAACAGCGGTTTGTCGAATTCGGCCCAACGGGCCATCAGCTCTGCGTGCATGTCCTCGAAAGCGGGCGCGGTGCCGGAGATGTTGATATAGACCACGTCCATCCAGATATGGCTGCGTACCTCGATCAGTCCCAGAAGATCACGGTCGATCCCTTCATGGGTGTTTTGCCCGGGTCCACCTACATGCGGTGTGCTGACCAAACGGCCATCGGTGGAATAGCACCAGCTATGATAGGGGCATCGGATTGCGCCTTCGATCTTGCGCGGTGCGTCGACCAGGATCATCCCGCGATGCCGGCAAATGTTCTGGAACACCCGCACATGGCCCTGTTTGTCACGGACCATCAACAGGGGCATCTCCATAAAGGTAATCGGCACTGCATCTCCCACCTCGGGGACATCCCCGCTCACGCCCAAACCGGCCCAGTTATCAAACAACACCGCCTGGCGCTCCTCGGCGAAAATTGTGGCGTCGATGTAATGCGCGTTGGGAAGACCGTTCGCTTGGGCGATGGGCCTGCGTACATTGCTCAGATCGGATACGGGATGGGACATCTGTGCTCTCCTGTTGGCTTCCCTGTTATAGCCCGGCCAGGTCACGCCGCGTTGCCGCCGCGCGACCCGACTTTATCAGGGGCGACACGGGACACTCGTGTGGTCTGGGTAAGTCAGGAAAACGGGGTGTCCGGTTGTAACAGGCGGCGGTGAAACGGTAGCAATTCATCGACCGAATGAAACCCTGACTGTCGCGCCACTGGCAAGGCGTCTGATACCTTTGTGCCCAGAAATTCATAGACCATGCGTACGGCTCTGGGTCGGCCCACCTCTTCGGGCACAGTGCGGGTGATAAAGCCGACCCAATAGTTGTTCTCAAATGATGCGACACGATAGAGATAGTTAAACGAAGAGGTCATGCAATTGCGGCGTGACACCAAGAGAACAATTCCATCTTCCTGCTGCATGACCAGCGCACGAAACTCGCGTGCACGAGCATCCGTAGGCAGGTTTTGCACTTTCATCGATTCAACGGATTCATAACCGCGCATAAAAGTGTTTGCCCCCTCCCGCCGGATAAGAATAAGCCCAACGATAAATACAGAGTGATTGCTGAAACTGCGGCGGGAAAAGCGGTAAAACCCACTGGGAAATGCATCATGCGGTACATTGGATGCGCCGGTCCCGACAAAATCGCGCAGAAACGGATTTGAAATCGGATCATGGCCGGCACCGATCTTGTCGACAGGTTCGAGCAGAACGCGGGCATCTACCTTGAAAAAGTTGCAGATCCGGGCAAGCACATCCGGACGGGGAAAGCTCTCGCCGGACAGGTATCTGTTGAACTGGGTCCGGTTGATGCCCAACTGGCGCGAAAGATCCGAGATCGACGTATAGCCGCTGGAGAGTTGCCTGAGGTTCTCACCGAACATGTTGCGCAGTTCAGAGGGGGATTGGGTCGGGCGGGCCATAGCACTATGTCCGTTGTCGGTTTAGCTTGGAATTGAAACGGTGTTCATATCGGGGATATACTACACTGTTGACGCTAATTAGCAACAGACCTGACGCTATTTTGATTCAGTTCCACTGTATTTAGACACAAATGCCTCCGTGCTCTGAAACCGCTTACACTTATAATAGATTTTGAAGATTTATCCGGAGCCGGAACGAAGGGGCATAGCGATAAGATGATGGGCGTAGTACTTTGGAGCGATGTAAATGACGAGAAAGCCGTTTTCTGGTGTGAGGATCACGGGGATCTCGCATATTTTAACGCGGCAGTTGTGTTGGGGAGCACTGACAGGCTCTTCCAGCCAGGTGATATGGTGCAATTTGATGTCACCATCGAACGTAAGACCCGGCGTGCTCATAACGCACGGATTGTAGAAAGCAAGGTTTGCAACAGTTTGCTGCATAGCTTGCGAAAGAGCATTGCAAAAGACGACACCCCGTCAGCCATTCCGTCACCAACCGGAAAGGTCATTCCCTTTCGTCAAAGCACAAACTTCGATGCTCCATTGCGCAGATGCGAGAACGGATGAGGGCAAAGCGGATGGTGCCTGTTACTGCGCCGTGCAGAGGGCCGCGCGTGGTCAACGGATAAGAGACCGCTGTTGCGCGCTGTGACCGGGTCAGCCATTTCAATTCGATCGGCGCGATGCTTTTGAGCAAGGGAATTATTGCACAAAAGCGCCTGTCCGAAACAGATTGAAACGTCGCGGGGGAGGGCGAGCGGACTTGCCGCCCCCAACCAAACTCCCGTCGTGACCGGTGGGGGGCGTTATACGGCTACGGGTTAATCGCCCCGTGACAAAGCGGCGACGCCGGTGCGTGCAACTTCGGACAGGCCCAAGGGGCGCATCAAATCGGCAAATGCGTCGATCTTTTCCGGGGCCCCGGTGATTTCAAAGACAAAGCTTTCCAACGTGCTGTCCACCACGTTAGCGCGGAAAATATCCGCGAGACGCAAGGCTTCGACGCGTTGCTCACCTTTGCCGGCGACCTTGAACATTGCCAATTCGCGTTCGACACTCGGACCTTCGACCGTCAAATCATGCACGTCATGAACCGAGACAATCCTTCCCAACTGCGCCTTGATCTGCTCGATCACCTGCGGTGTACCCGACGTCACGATGGTAATGCGGCTTAGGTGGCCGGTGTGATCAACCTCTGCGACTGTCAGGCTGTCGATGTTATAGCCGCGTCCTGAAAACAGTCCGATGACACGGGCCAGAACACCCGGTTCGTTTTCCACAAGCACCGCCAAGGTGTGGCGTTCGATGACGTCCGAAAAGTTGGGGCGTAGGTTGTAGGCAGAATGCGAAGTTGCACCCTTTTTTAGTTTGAGAGCTGACATTTTCTTGTCCTTCATTGTTCGGGGAGCGAGGCCTGTGTGAAAGCCCCGGCGAATTTCGTGTCAGAAATCCCGCTACACCAATACCGAGCCTGTTGCGTCAATTACGTTCTGCGTGTCCACCTCGCCCATAATCATATCGTTATGCGCCTTGCCTGACGGGATCATCGGGAAACAGTTTTCGTGCTTTTCCACAAGGCAGTCAAAGATCACCGGCCCGTCGTGGTTCAACATCTCCATGATTGCATCGTCCAGATCATCCGGATCAGAGCACAGGATACCCTTGGCGCCAAAGGCTTCGGCCAGTTTCACAAAGTCGGGCAGGGATTCAGACCAGCTTTGCGAATAGCGCTCACCGTGCAGCAGTTCTTGCCACTGGCGCACCATGCCAAGGCGTTCGTTGTTCAGGATGAACTGTTTGACCGGCAGGTTGTACTGCATGGCCGTGCCCATCTCTTGCATGTTCATCAGCCAGGAGGCCTCGCCAGCCACATTGATGACAAGGCTATCGGGATGGGCCATTTGCACACCGATCGAGGCGGGGAAACCATAGCCCATCGTGCCCAACCCGCCTGAGGTCATCCAGCGGTTAGGGTCTTCGAACCCGAGGTATTGCGCCGCCCACATCTGGTGCTGACCGACTTCGGTGGTGATATAGCGGTCGTGATCCTTGGTCAGCGCCTCAAGACGGGACAGGGCATATTGCGGCTTGATGATCTTGCCTTTCTGTTCGAACTTCAGGCAATCAACCGCGCGCCATTCCTCGATCTTCTTCCACCATTTGGCCACCGCCTCTGAATTGGTCTTGCGGCCGCGTGATTTCCAGATCTTCAGCAGGTCTTCCAACACATGGCCCACATCCCCCAAGATCGGGATATCGACGCGGATGACCTTGTTGATTGACGACGGGTCGATGTCGATATGGGCCTTCTTGGATTTGGGGCTGAACAGGTCAACCACGCCGGTGATCCGGTCGTCAAAACGCGCACCGATATTGATCATCAGATCGCAGTCATGCATCGCCATGTTGGCTTCATAAAGCCCGTGCATCCCCAACATACCCAGCCATTTGTCACCCGACGCAGGATAACAGCCCAGACCCATCAGGGTTGAGGTGATCGGGAAACCGGTCGCCTCCACCAACTCGCGCAATAGCTGCGATGCGGCTGGGCCGGAGTTGATCACGCCGCCGCCGGTATAAAAAACCGGACGTTTCGCCTTTTCGATGGCGGCAACCAGTTCTGTGATCTCTTCCAGATCACCCTTGAGCCGGGGCTGGTAATGCGACACCGACGGGGCCTTGGGTGTATAGGTCCCGGTCGCAAACTGCACATCCTTGGGAATGTCTACAAGAACGGGACCCGGTCGGCCCGAGGTGGCCACATGAAAGGCCTCGTGCAGAACGCCGGCCAGTTTGTCGGTCTCTTTCACCAGCCAATTGTGTTTCGTGCAGGGGCGGGTGATGCCAACGGTATCGGCCTCCTGAAAGGCGTCAGAGCCGATCATGAAGGTCGGCACCTGACCTGTCAAAACGATAATCGGGATTGAATCGAGCAGGGCATCCGTCAAACCGGTCACGGCATTTGTTGCACCCGGACCGGAGGTCACCAGCGCGACGCCAGGCTTTCCTGTGGAACGTGCGTAGCCTTCGGCAGCATGCACCGCGCCTTGTTCGTGGCGCACAAGGATGTGTTTGATCGAATTTTGCTGAAACACCTCGTCATAAATCGGTAGCACAGCGCCGCCGGGATATCCGAATATCGTGTCGACACCCTGATCGATCAAGGCTTGGACGATCATTTTGGCTCCGGTCATTTGGCGTTTCATCGTATTGCTCCGTGCGGCGTTAATTTGTGTGGCGCATAAAAAAGCCCCCGAGGATGTCGGGGGCGCATGGGTCA
>JBARCL010000107.1:0-10378 GCA_049794055.1 Sulfitobacter sp. | reverse complement strand
GGGTTCTAGTGTTAGCCGCCGAGACCCGCAACCCCTTTTTTCCAGAAACACAAAGTTTTTGTGACAAATCCACTTTCTAACATAAAATCAAACCCTTAACCTAAATCTATTGCGCATTACCGCGCTGGTAAGACCCTTTATTACCCTGACCATAGGTCAGTCTTTCAGCTCCCAATGGCAGATTTAGTGTTATCCACAGGGATACCCCCAAGACGAACGCAGACTCAGGCGCGTCTCGGCGTCAAACGACGGGCGATTCATTGAAATCAGCCTGATGAATCGGTCCGGGAGGACGAAACACACCATATGATTCCGTCAATGTCCCCCGATTCCCCTCCCGACGCCGTAAATCCGGTTTGCACACATCCCCTTCAGCCCCTGATAAATGTCCCAAACGCAGAAAGCCGCCCCATCACAGGGCGGCTTTATACTCTTGGCGATATATATCGTCCGCCGTCAGGCCGTGACGTTTGCTGGTTTGCGGCCCCGCAGCCGCATTGCCAGCAGCCCCAGGATCACCGCCATATAGATCACCGGTTCAAGCTGGATGCCTTTGACCAGCCAGATGTAATGGACGCCGCCCAACACTACCGCCAGATAAGTCGCCTTGTGCAGCTTGCGCCACTTTGGTCCCAACATTCGAACCGACCAGTTGTTCGAGGTCAGCGCCAGAGGCAACAACAAGGCAAAGCCCGCCATGCCAATGGTAATATAGGGACGTTTGATAATGTCTTCGATCACGCGGCCCATGTTCTGCACATCCAATACCGCCCAGACCAACACATGAAAGGTAACATAGGTAAAGGCCAGCACGCCCAGTGTCCGCCGGAATCTGATCAGGTTGATCCCCGAATGCTGACGTAGTGGGGTGATGCAAAGACCGGCGATCAGCAGCTGCAGCGCCAGTTCGCCATATTTGTGTTCAAGCGGCTTTACCGGATCGGGGCCAAGGCCCCCCGTTGCCGCCAGATAAAAGAAGTACGGCGCGGGCAGCAAACATAGTATATAGACAACCCAAGTCGGGATACGCCGGGCGCCGGAGTTCATCTGGTCTCTGATCTTGTCCATCTTCTTTATCCGCGTCGCTGTGGTTTGTAACGCATCAGCATTGCGTCCCCCTCTTAGAAGTTGGCCTTAAGGTCCATACCTTCATAAAGGCCCGCGACCTCATCCTCATATCCATTGAACATCAATGTCGGCTGGCGCTTGGCAAACAGCCCGCCACCTACCATGCGTTCGGACGCCTGCGACCATCGTGGATGGCTCACTTCGGGGTTCACATTACTATAGAACCCGTACTCGCGGGCGTTCGCCTTGTTCCAGCTGGTTGGCGGTTCCTGATCGGTCAGGGTGATGCGTACAATCGACTTGATGGATTTGAACCCGTATTTCCATGGCACCACCAGACGCATCGGCGCGCCGTTCTGGTTTGGAATGGGCTTGCCGTAAATGCCGGTCGCCATGATCGTCAGCGGATGCATCGCCTCGTCCAGCCGCAATCCTTCGACATAGGGCCAGTCCAGCGCCGGGAAGCGCACGCCCGGCATCTCGTCGGGGCGGTTGGCGGTTTCAAACGCAACATATTTCGCACCCGATTGTACACCCGCCATTGCAAGAAGATCGGCCAGCTCGAATCCGTTCCACGGGATCACCATCGACCACGCCTCGACACAACGGAAACGATAGATGCGCTCCTCGATGGTCATCGCATCCATGATGTCGGCCATCGCATAGTCACCGGGCTTGTCGACCATGCCGTCAATCTTGACTGTCCAGGGTGACGTTGTCAGCGTATGCGCGTTGCGGGCCGGATCGGTCTTGCCCGTGCCGAACTCGTAATAGTTGTTGTATTGGGTAATGTCCTCATAGCTGTTCGGTTCAAGCGCATCTGCGGCATGCACCGCCCCCCCCATACCGGTCAGCCCAACACCCGCCGCCAGCCCCACCATCACCTGACGCCGGTTCAAAAAAGCACTGTGCGGCGTGATGTCTTTTTGGGTCAGCGTATTGATCCAGCGATAGGCCATGCGGGAAACTCCTTGCTTAGGTTCGTCATAGAGGTAGGGCGTCCCATCCGAACCGCCAAACGCTTTTCCCTTTCATTTCAGGCATCACACCGGATTGTCAGACACCGCGATTTTTGGTGAGGATCAGTGAAGCCTTGGACGGCGCAATTCGAGATACACGATATCGAACCATTTTCCGCCAATGTGCAACGTGTCCTGCGCACGCCCGGTTTCCACAAAACCCATCTTGCCAAGCATGTTGAGCGATGCGGTATTGTCGGGGTCCACATCCGCCGTGATGTGATCCAACCCCAGCACGGAAAACCCGTACTCGATCACTGCGCGGGCCGCTTCTGACGCAAGCCCCCGTCGCCAGTAGTCGGGGTGCAGGACATATCCCAATTCCGGCAAGGTCCATAACCCGATCTTGCCAATAACACGGCCGTCAAATTCGATGGCCATCTCAAGATGCCTGGACGGGTCCGCCCCGATGATCCCCGCAATCATTTCACCGGTAACATCAGGTGTCGCATGCGGCAGCGTACTCCAATACCGCATGGCATCGGGGTGGGAAAACACCGCGAACAGATCGTCGCAATCGGTGGTCTTCATGGGCCGCAGCAACAGGCGCCTGGTTCTCAGCGCGGTCATCCGGCTACTCTATTGCCATCTTCTCTACGAAAAAAGGCCGGAGCAAAACTCCGGCCTTCTCCACTCTATATATAACGTGCCGCTTCAGTGCACGGTAGCTTCGTCCGGCTTGGGCCGGTTGCTCGCCGCGATGCGATCCCCGATGATCAAACCGTCCGCGCCGGCGCTCACCTCGATCCGGTCACCGTCATGGATATCGCCAGACAGCAGCATCTCGGCCAGCGGGTTTTGCAAGGTCCGCTGAATGACCCGCTTTAACGGACGCGCACCGAACACCGGATCATAGCCCTCATCCGCCAGCCATTTGCGGGCACCGTCATCCAACGCCAGATCAATCTTGCGACCGACAAGTCGTTTGAGCAGCCGATCCATCTGGATATCAACAATCCCCGCCATGTCTTCGCGCGCCAGACGGTCAAAGATGATTGTCTCGTCCAGTCGGTTCAGGAACTCGGGGCGGAAGTGGGCCCGCACCGCATCCATCACGTCGCGCTTCGCAGCCGCCATATCACCACCTTCCGGCAATTGGCTCAATGCCTGCGCGCCAAGGTTCGACGTGAGGATGATCAGCGTTTGCTTGAAATCCACCGTGCGTCCCTGACCATCGGTCAGCACACCGTCATCCAAAACCTGCAACAGCACGTTGAACACATCAGGATGCGCCTTTTCGACTTCGTCAAACAGCACCACCTGATAAGGACGACGCCGCACAGCTTCGGTCAGCACACCGCCCTCGTCATAACCGACATAGCCGGGAGGGGCACCGATCAGACGTGACACCGCGTGTTTCTCCATGAATTCCGACATGTCAATCCGCACCATGGCGTTGTCGTCATCAAACAGGAACTCGGCCACTGCCTTGGTCAGCTCGGTCTTACCCACGCCGGTTGGCCCCAGAAACAGGAAGCTGCCCAGCGGACGGTTCTCGTCATTCAGACCAGCCCGCGCACGACGCACCGCATCTGAAACGGCTTTCACCGCAGAGTTTTGCCCGATCACCCGACCATGCAACTGCTCTTCCATACGCAGCAACTTGTCGCGTTCGCCTTCCAGCATCTTGCCTGCCGGAATGCCGGTCCAGCGTTCCACAACACTCGCGATCTGATCAGGACGCACAGCTTCTTCAACCATCATCCCTTCTTCACGCGATTCCGCCGCTTCCAGCTCTTTCTCCAACTGCGGGATCACCCCATAAGACAGCTCGCCTGCACGGCCCAGATTGCTTTCACGCTTGGCGATCTCCAAATCGGCGCGGGCATGGTCCAGCTTTTCCTTGATGTCACGGGCACCGGCCAGCTTGTCGCGTTCTGCCTGCCAGCTCGCCGTCATCTCGGCAGATTTCTCTTGCAGATCGGCCAGATCCTTTTGCAAGGTTTCTAGCCGGTCTTTCGACGCCTGATCGTCCTCAAGCTTCAACGCCGCCTCTTCGATCTGCAACTGCATGATCTGGCGGTCCAGCGCGTCCAGCTCTTCTGGCTTACTGTCGACCTCCATCCGCAAGCGGCTGGCGGCTTCGTCCATCAGGTCAATCGCCTTGTCCGGCAAAAACCGGTCCGTAATATAGCGATGGCTCAAGGTTGCCGCCGCGACCAAAGCGCTGTCAGCGATCCGCACACCGTGGTGCAGTTCGTACTTCTCTTTAATACCGCGCAGGATCGAAATCGTGTCTTCCACCGTCGGCTCCAGAACCATCACCGGCTGGAACCGCCGCGCCAAAGCAGCGTCTTTTTCGACATGTTTGCGATATTCTTCCAAGGTTGTCGCACCGATACAGTGCAATTCGCCCCGCGCCAGTGCCGGTTTCAGCAGGTTGGACGCATCCATCGCGCCATCCGCCTTACCCGCACCCACCAGCGTGTGCATCTCGTCGATGAACAACACAATCTCGCCTGCGGCTTCTGTCACTTCGGTCAATACAGCCTTTAGCCGCTCTTCAAACTCGCCACGGTATTTCGCGCCGGCGATCAAGGCCCCCATGTCGAGGCTGAGCAGCTTTTTGTTGCGCAAGGATTCGGGCACATCGCCATTCACAATGCGCAGCGCCAACCCCTCGGCAATCGCCGTTTTACCAACACCGGGTTCCCCGATCAGCACCGGATTGTTCTTGGTGCGCCGTGAAAGCACCTGCATTGCGCGGCGGATTTCCTCGTCACGTCCAATGATCGGGTCAATCCGGCCCTCTTCGGCACGCGCCGTCAAATCAGTGCTGTATTTCTTGAGCGCCTCATAGCCGTCCTCGGCACTTGCCGTATCCGCCGTGCGCCCTTTACGAATATCGTTGATCGCCGTGTTCAGCCCCTGCGCCGTCACCTTACCCGCATCAAGCGCCGCCTTGGCCTCGGATTTGATCATGCACAGCGCCATAAGGATCCGCTCAACCGGCACAAAGCTGTCACCAGCTTTCTTTGCCAGGGCTTCCGCCTCGGCCAGAACCTTGGTTGTCGTATTGTCCAGGTAGACCTGTGCCGCATCGCCCGTCACTTTGGGCAGTTTACTCATCGAGAGCTGCAGCGCGTCGCGCACGCGTCCGGCATCGCCGCCGCCGGCTGTGATCAAATTGCTCGCCAGCCCCTGATCATCATCCAACAAGGCTTGCAGGATGTGCTCCGGTGTCAGTCTTTGGTGATTTTCGCGTGTTGCGATGGTTTGCGCTGCTTGGATG
Source organism: Sulfitobacter sp. (assembly GCA_049794055.1). Classification (GTDB taxonomy): domain Bacteria; phylum Pseudomonadota; class Alphaproteobacteria; order Rhodobacterales; family Rhodobacteraceae; genus Sulfitobacter. The sequence goes on along the minus strand of JBARCL010000107.1, from coordinate 5,059 downwards.
AACCCGCGCGAACGCTCCGTGAACTTGCTCAAGTCCATGGTATCTCTCCTTTTTATAAGCGCCCGACTGTCTTGCGCCCGCTTGGCGGCACGCGTTTTCTTGGGCCTCATATCCTATTTGGGAACCCTGCCGACAGGTTCAAGTCAGCAGTACGTTAAAATTGAACTTTCGCGCCCGCCTTTTGAGCCGAGGCAGCCAGACAGCGCAATTATTTCACCAGTTCACGACAGATTTATACCGTCGCAAAGCATTGATATCATCAAAAATTTTCTAATTATCCTCAGAAATACCCCCAATCCGGAACTATTTTCAGGGTTCATTCGTTTCTATCGCAAGCAGAACAACCATATCGGTACGAAGACAGAAAGTTTTAGGTGCAAAATGTTTACCAGCCCGATTCAATTGAGTGATGTTCGATATAACGCTGCCGACCAGCAGTTCGAAGCTGCGGTACGCGTTCTGGGGCGTGGCGGGCGGCGAACCTACGCCTGCGCCATTAGCGCACCCATTTCCATGAGCTTTGAAAGGGCCGCCGAAGGTCTGGCTAAACAGGCGCTGCGCCGTCACGCAAAACAGGATGGTATATTCTCGCACATTGCTTCGCCTGCTCTTGCGCGACGGGGCGGCCGCCGCGCGTTCGATTACAAACGCTGGCTGGAAAATGTGATGCAACAGCCCCTTTTGCCAGCGGCATAAGAGTGCGCTCCGGTTGGCCCTATGACCGGAAACATCAAATTTTCCCCTTAATATACATCGCGGCTATGTCGCAGAATACCCATAAGGCCCGCAAAAAGGGTCAGGCACCGGAGGCGTAATATGCAGATCAAGAAAGTTACACCAGACAATATCAGGTACAATCCTGCCACCAATATGTTCGAGGCAAATGTCGAACTCAGGGCGGGGGGCAGCGTCTATCATTATCCCTGCGCCATAGAAGGCGCCTTGATGATGCCCCTCGCCATGGCGGCCTTCAAGCTGACCCAGCAGGCCAAACAACGGCATGCCAGCGGCAACAGTCTGCACACCCGCAGAGTTGAAGCCGCACAGAATAGTGTGGCATCGGCATGCCGCCCCCTGCCACAAGCGGCGTAACCGAAAGGCTGGCTCTCTGGGGCGGGGGCCCTATTGAACCTTGCGGCATCAAGCCGGGCGCAGAACCCCCGCGTCCGGCTGTTTCTTTTGTGAACCGCAGCAGTGGACACGCGTATCTGGGGCGCGTAAGTCAGGATCGTTTGCACATTTCCCAGAAGGAGCCTCCCCATGTCTATCTTCCCTCCAGATGACCGCCTGATTGTTGCCCTCGACGTCCCGAACGCTGTGGCAGGGTTAGAGCTTGCGGACCAGCTAGGTGATGCGGTGTCCTTTTACAAAATCGGACTGGGCATGTTAACGGGCGGTGGTCTGGCGCTGGCCAACGAACTCAAGCAGGAACGGGGCAAACGCATCTTTCTCGACATGAAACTGTTCGACATCGGTGCCACCGTCGAAGCGGCCGTGCGGGGCCTTGCCCAATTCGATCTGGATTTTCTAACGGTGCACGGCGACCCTCATGTGGTCCGCGCCGCCAAGGAAGGGGCTGCAGGCAGCAACCTGAAAATTCTTGGTGTGACCATACTGACCTCGCTGGACCGCGCCGATCTGGATGCCGCCCTGATCCAACAAGGCGACCTGGCTGACCTTGTCCTGACCCGCGCTGCCCGCGCATTGGATGCCGGCGCCGATGGCGTCATCGCCTCCCCTCAAGAAGCCGCCGCAATCCGCGCCCTTCCCGAAGCGGCCGGCAAGCTGATTGTCACCCCCGGCGTGCGCCCCCAAGGGGCCGCACTTGGTGATCAGAAACGCGTCGCCACACCGGCACAGGCCATCGCGAACGGGGTGGATCACATCGTGGTAGGTCGCCCGATCTGGCAGGCCCAAGATCCCGCCGCCGCTGCCCATGCCATTCTGGCAGAACTTTCGGCCTGAAAAGATTCAACCTCTGACTGTAGCAATAACAACACAACACGCCGATTGACCCGTTGGTCAGGAAATCCAGACTATGTGATCGGGATTCTAGGTGCTAGGCTTACCCTAGGTGATACTCCCCGACGAACTGGATCTTCCTGATGTTCGTCACCTTCCCCCCGCTTAGAACAGCGGGGGTTTTCTTGTCTTGAGCGTCGCGTTTTTTCGCAAAGATATCTTCCCAACCGATCCTGAAATGCCGCTATCACCTTGGGATGAATCATAAAATCGGCAACGTCCATCAGCCTCCAGCCTTGACCCTCATCACCGAACACGATGCGCTTTTCGGCTTCAGACGACAAATGCGCTACGAAAAACCACACTGGATCACCCGTTACCGCGCTCGCAAAACCGCGCCTCCATGTGATGTTTTCAGGCCAAATCATCAGGCCCAACTCTTCGTGGCATTCGCGTTGCACGCAGGCAAAAGGCGTTTCGCACCCTTCGCGCCCGCCACCGGGCAGGTCCCAATACCCCGCAAATGACAAATCGGGAAAATCATCGCGCTGGATCACAACAAGTCGACTGCCCAGAAACAGCGCCACTTTTGCCCCCTCGAACGCCGCATCATCGCCTGTGTTCATTTACCCTCGCTCGCGTTATTCTGCGGTGCGAAACCACAAATACCGGTGCCCCGCCATGGCCGCCCTCTGCCGCGATTGCCTGTCCCAGATTGCCCCCGTCCGGCGGTGCCCCGCCTGCGGCAGTCCGCGTGTTCTGGTGCATGCCGAACTCGACAGTCTGTGCATCGCCCATATGGATTGTGACGCATTTTACGCCTCGGTTGAAAAGCGTGACAACCCCGAGCTGAACGGCAAACCGGTCATCATCGGCGGCGGGCGGCGCGGCGTTGTCTCGACCGCCTGCTATGTCGCGCGGATCCGCGGCGTGCGTTCTGCGATGCCGATGTTTCAGGCACTTAAACTCTGCCCCGACGCCGTGATCATCAAACCGCGCATGGAGGCCTATGTCGAAGCCTCTCGGGCCATCCGCACCATGATGGAGGAATTGACACCCGCGATCGAACCCCTGTCGCTGGACGAGGCCTTCCTCGACATGACTGGCACGGCGCGCCTGCATGGTGTCCCGCCTGCGGTGATGTTGGCGCAACTGGTGCGGCGCATGAAAGACGAGCTGGGGCTCACCGGATCCATCGGTCTGAGCCACAACAAGTTCCTCGCCAAGGTCGCGTCTGACCTTGATAAACCTCACGGGTTTTCGGTGATCGGCAAGGCCGAAACCGCAGATTTCCTGCGCGACCGCCCCGTGAAACTGATCTGGGGGGTGGGGGCCGTATCGCAACTCGCGCTGGACAAGGCAGGCATCCGCACCTTTTCCGACCTGTTGCGCTGGGACAAAACCGATTTGATCGCGCGGTTCGGCGGAATGGGCGAACGGCTGTGGCACCTGGCACGCGGGCAGGATCATCGCCGCATTTCGGCCAATGATCCGGTCAAATCCGTATCCAAGGAAACCACGTTTAATGAGGACACGTCAGACCCTGATATCCTTGATGGTCATCTATGGCGGCTGTCCGAACAGGTGGCCGACCGCGCCAAGGCCAAGGACATCGCAGGCCGCATCGTGACGCTGAAACTCAAACGCGGTGATTTCTCCAGCCTGACGCGACGCGTGTCCCTCAGCGATCCAACGCAGCTGGCCGACCGGATTTACCGCACCGCCCGCGCCTTGTTTGACCAACTGGATGAAATCGGCCCCTACCGGTTGATCGGCGTCGGCATTTCCGACCTCAGCCCAAGCGAAGGGGCCGATATGGCCGGCGACCTGCTGGACCCCAACGCAGGCCAGCGCAGCAAAGCGGAACGCGCAACCGATGCGATCCGCTCGCGCTACGGGGCCAAGGCCATCGTCAAGGGGCGTGCCCTGCGCTAGTGCATTCTCTTGTCCATCAAAGTGTCAATCGCCGCCTGACGGATTACTCCGCCGCCAGGGGCACCCGCCCCAACCCGATCCGCGCAACCTTGGCCACAACATCGCGCAGCGCACGCTGCACATTCTCGAAATCCCCGTTCGGGCGAATCAGTGTCTCGTTCATATAGAGCGAACGGTCAATTTCGACCTGAACGGCATGCTGCGCCCGCGCGGGACGCCCGTATGCCTGCGTGATATACGCCCCGGCAAAAGGCGTATTGCGCGTCACGACAAATCCCGCAGCAATAAAGGCGGCCTCGACGCGGTCAACAACCTCGCCTGCCGCGGCAGCCCCGAAGCGATCCCCCAACACGATGTCCGGGCGTTTCACACCGGCACGTGCCACGCTGTCCATCGCCTCATGTGGCATCGAATGGCAGTCGATCAACACAGCCTGACCATGGCGTTGGTGGGCCAGATCCAGCAGCGCTTGCAATTTTTCATGATAGGGCCGCCAGTATTTGTCGATCCGGCGCTGCGCCTCTTCGCCGGTCAGCTTGCCGCGATAAATTGCGCGGCCATTGGCTACAACCCGCGGAATCACCCCCAGTCCTGATGCAATGCGCGGGTTATGACCGCTCCTGCGCACCCCTTCGATCAGGGCAGGATCCAGTTCATCCGCCGCCCGGTTGAGATCAACAAAGGCACGCGGCGCGCCCGCCTTGATGAAAACAGCACCATATTCAGGGGCACAATCGAACATCTTATCAACAAAAGCGTCCTCGGACGAGCGGATTGCATGCTCATCCAGCACCGTTGAGCGTAAAAACGTCCATGGATAGTCCCGCCCCGAGTGAGGCGAGGCAAAAACCACACAAGAACGGTCTTTCGCTGGTGTAATGACGTCATATGCTGACTTGGGCATGGGTTCCCCTTTGCCCCTAACATAACCCAATTTCAGTGAATGCCAAAAGCCCCCTTGATCGTCGCGACGCAACCTTTTATAGCGACCCAACCGGCGCGGCATCTCGCGCCCCATTTTTGTTTGGGGCCTGAGGTTTGCGCGGGAAAAGTGGGTGATTAGCTCAGCGGTAGAGCACTTCGTTGACATCGAAGGGGTCACTGGTTCGATCCCAGTATCGCCCACCACGAAATTCACTGGCCCCATAGGTGGGGTCGCCCG
>JBARCL010000106.1:0-5005 GCA_049794055.1 Sulfitobacter sp. | reverse complement strand
CGCCTTGGCCATAATCGGTTTTGCCATGATGGTCTCTCCTCTCAAAACGCAACTTTCCCGTCGCCTGAAAAGGCTGTCTCGGTGGATTGAGACGGTTTCCATTGTCGGGGAACTTGGCTGGCTTATACTGAGAGCGAAAAGATAAGGGAAGACCCAATGCGAAAGCTCTTCGCTGGCCTCGCCGCCGCGTTCATCGCGAGCGCCTCTGGTGCACACGCGGAAAATGACAGGCCAGGTGTGTTCGACTACTACGTACTGTCGCTCAGCTGGTCGCCCAACTGGTGTCTACGGGAGGGGGACGCACGCGATTCCGAACAATGTGAACCGGGCCGCGGCCATGGCTGGATACTCCACGGGCTCTGGCCCCAATTCCATCGCGGCTATCCCTCGTTTTGCCAAACGGCCGAACGCCCCCCCTCGCGCGGACTGACCGCAGAAATGGCCGACGTGATGGGGACAGCCGGTCTGGCCTGGCATCAATGGAAAAAACATGGGACCTGCACAGGTTTATCCGCCGCCGCGTACTATGATCTGTCCCGCACAGCCTATGCACGCGTCACCCGACCTGCAGTGTTTCGCAAACTCGATCGCACAGTCTTTTTGCCCGCCGCTGTGGTTGAGGAGGCCTTCTTGAGAGCCAATCCGGAGATGGCGCCTGACGGGGTAACAATCACCTGCCGCAAGGATCAGATACATGAGGCGCGGATCTGCTTGTCGAAGGCGCTTAATCCCGTGCCCTGCGGGCAGGACGTGATACGTGACTGCAGGCTGAAAAAGGCGGTATTCGCACCGGTGCGGTAGCGTTGACAGCCGAGACAAGCCCAAGAGTACGGCCAGTATTTAAGGCCAAAAAGAGGAGAGAATTGCTTCTCCCCTCTCAACAAGAACGCTCGGGTTCTCTTCTTGGCACGGTCATCGGCACTGCTGCCTGTTCCGCATCTTGATAAACGCAGATGTCGGTTAATAAATCGTTTCTCTTTTTGGCCTTAAATACTGGCCGTATTCTCCACCGCCACCAACCGCCGGCGTTTGGGATAGCGGCAATCGTGTCATTGGTCTGGCCCGTTCCTTTTTGGTTAACCTGCGACCCGCAGCACAATCTTGCCAATGTGGCCACTGCTTTCCATGCGCGCATGCGCGTCGCTTGCATCTTCCATTGCGTACTCGCTATCCATTACCGGCGCCACCCGTCCGACATCCAACAGGGGCCACACCGACTCACGCAGCTCCTGGGCAATCCGCGCCTTGGCCAGATCGCTCTGCGGACGCAGTGTTGAACCGGTCATCGTCAGCCGCCGTGTCATCAACATGGCGAAATTCAGCTCGACCTTCGGACCTTGCAGAAAGGCAATTTGCACCAGACGTCCGTCCTCGGCCAAGGCCTTGATGTTGCGCGGAATATAATCACCCCCGACCATATCAAGGATCAGATCAGCCCCCCCTTCCGCCTGTAGCACATCAACGAAATCCGTATCACGATAGTTCACCGCTGCTTCCGCGCCCAGGCCGACACAGGCCGTGCATTTTGCATCTGTCCCTGCAGTCGTGAAGACCCTTGCGCCAAAGGCATGGGCCAGTTGGATTGCGGTCGTCCCGATGCCGGAAGACCCGCCGTGTACCAGAAACCGTTCGCCCGCTTTCAACCCGCCGCGCATAAACACGTTGGACCAGACAGTGAAAAAGGTTTCCGGCAAACAGGCAGCCTCCTTCATCCCCATTCCGTCAGGAACGCGCAGGCAATGGGACGCCGGAGTGGCAACAAATTCGGCATACCCGCCGCCCGGCAACAAGGCGCACACCTGATCACCTATGCTCAACTCCGAGACACCCGCACCGATGCTGACAACTTCGCCCGAAGCTTCCAGCCCGGGCAGATCGCTTGCCGTCGGCGGTGGCGCGTATTTACCCGCGCGTTGCAGTGCATCGGGGCGGTTCACGCCGGCAAAAGCCACCTTGATCACAACCTGCCCGTGTTTGGCTTCGGGCATAGGCCGCTCCACCATTTGCAACACTTCTGGTCCGCCGGGTTCGGTGATTTCAATCGCACGCATTGTATCGGTCATCAGGTATCCTTTTGCTCGGGTTTGCCGACATCCTACGTTCTAACGCGCCGCAGCGCACGCAGATTGCCCCGACATGCGGGTCAGGTGCGGGACAAGACGCTTGCAGGCCGTGCACGCGCCAACCCGGCGGTGATCAACCCTGCCAGCACCACTTTGATCACATCACCGGGAATATAGACGCTGAGGATCGCCAGTGTCTCGACCAGCCCTTTGTTCAGCACCATCATGAAACCCAGCACACCAAAGATGTAAAGTACCAGAATTCCCCCAATTGCGGATGCGATCGCGGCGGCAACCGTAACGGACAGACGCTGGATTTGTTCCATCACAAAACCGGTGGCAAAGGCGGCAATCGGGAAACCGACGATAAATCCGACTGTGGGTGAGGCAAAGACGCCCAATCCGCCACGTCCGCCTGCCAGCAGGGGCAGGCCAAGGGCAACCAGCGCCACAAACAGCAGTGCGGCCAGCCCGCCCCGTTTTGATCCCAGCACCGTACCACAAAGCATCACCCCAAGGCTTTGCGCCGAAATCGGGATGCCTGAGGCGAGCATCAGGGTGGGCATCAGGCCCAGTGCCGCAATCAGGGCGGCAAAGACGGCGATAAGAGCAATAGAACGTTCCATGGGTATTCCTTTGATGGGTTGGCGCAGGGTTAGGTCACTTGCCGCGGGGCATCAACGTGAAATTCCGCCACGCGCGCGCAGGGCTTCGGCGACACGTTCAGCATCGTCAAGGGCCAACACTGCAAAGGGAATGACAATCCGCCAACCGGGCCGCTTCGGGCTTCGGGCGCGCCAAGCCGTTGCAAGTGCTTGGCCCTTTAACGCCAGCACGGGGGTGAACCGGATGACCAGCGCCATCGCCAGCTCCACCCGATGGGGTTGAATACCGAAACGGCGTAACGGCGACAGCAACACCCGCACCACCGCCATCATATCGCTTAGTCGGGTCGTCATGGTGACAAGATTGGCAAGCCCCACCGCCGTCACCATCCGCAGCACAATCAGCATCCCGCCTGCGCCATCACCGATTACGACATGCCAGCCAAGGATCAGTGCCAGAAACGGCCACAGGCCCCAAAGCCGCGCCATACCACTGCGCAGGAATACCCGTCCGGGCAAGGAATAGAGCACACCCGTCGCGATCGAAAACATCAGATGCCAGCCAAGATCGCCGACCGCAAACAAGACCACTGTCGCCAGACATAAGCCGCCCAGCTTCAGCGCCGCCGGCCAGCCATGAGCCGCCGTTTTAACCGGTGATGTCAGAGAGATCATTGCCACCCCCCAACTGCATCATCCGCCGTGTGAAGGCCTCAAGGACGGAACCTGCAACGCCATCTTGCACGACGCGCCCGTCGTCGATCCACAGCACACGTTCGTAACCCACCAGCATCTCGGGATCATGGGTGATCAACACCAGACAAACCTCAAGACTGTCCAGAACCCGCGCCAGTTGCCGTGTTGTCGGTATATCCAGCCCGGCAAAGGGTTCATCCAGCACGATTACCTGCGGGGCCATCGCAAGTACCGACATCAGGCAGACAAGCTGGCGTTGTCCCTGTGACAACTGATGGATGGCGGCCTCTGCCCAATGCACCTTGTCAAAGCGTTGTAGGATGGCGGTGACTGCGGCTTTCACCTGTGCTGCGTCCTGCCCCATCTGGATCAGACCAAAGGCAATTTCTTCTTCGACGGTCGGGAAAATAATCTGGTGGTCGGGGTTCTGAAACAGGATTCCGACAGCCCCTAAAGCTGCCTTGCGGTCGCGCGCCACATCTGCCCCACAGACCCGAACGGTGCCTTCATCCGCCGCAACCAGCCCGGCGATCATCCGCGCCAACGTGGTTTTGCCCGACCCGTTGCGCCCGACAATCCCGATGCGTCTGGCGTCTGTTTCAAGGGTGATGCCTGACAAAACCTGCTTGCCATCCGGCAGATAGGACACATCGCGCAGAGCAATTAGCGGGGCGTTAGAAAGGCTCATTTTTTCTCGCATCAACCGGTTCGCGCGATGCCTAACAGGTCACTCTAAGATGTAAAGTGCGCCCTGATACATGGGACTAATCCCTCGGTGTCGTCCATGAACCGGGGAAATCATGCCTCGCAAACCGCGCAGGCGGTTTGATCCTGCCCATCAGCCAGTTCGGGCCTGCCATCAGCTTGCTCAGCGCCGGGTTATTCTTGACCTGCGCCTTCAGCTTTTCGATTTGCATCACATTATCGATCCGCCGGTCCAGAAACGCCCAAGTGGCCGCGTGCCCCTCGCTGGTGTCCCCCAACCAGAACAACACTGTCGCCGAATACACGCCGCTCAAGGTCATGCGCTTGGAGTACCAGTTGAAATCATCCGAGGTATCGCCCAGCGCCTCCCATATCTGATCGGCTGTCCCCCAAACCAGTTTGGCACCGTCCGGCGCATAGTGGGGAAGGGCAAACAACGAGGTACCGCGCCGCACAACTTCCTTGTCTCCCACCGCCTCCAGCCGCAGGCGCACTGCCTGCGCGATCCGGTCGCGAAACCGCATGTCGCTCAGGTCTTCAGCCTTGAGTGCCGCCAGCATCTGCGCATCGCCGCGCTGGTGATAGGCCACCGCCAGATCAACCGCCCCCCGAGAACATATCGCGCGGGCAACGGTTTCATCCACCCCGCTGTCGGCAACGGCCGCCTGAAAGGTCAGCGTATTCCAGCCATCAAAAGGAACATGCGGCAGCGCGGCATCCAGCAAAAGCTGTTTGGGATCAGACATATTTGGTCCTTTTCAAATGGGCCGAGAGACTCGACAAACGTGTTTAAGCTTGATATAGGCCGATTTCCTGCAAATCCTTGCAACTTTATCCTAGAAAGGTGGTGAAAACCACATGCAGGTTAGTGTTCGTGACAACAACGTCGATCAGGCCCTTCGGGCTCTGAAGAAAAAACTCCAGCGCGAAGGCGTA
>JBARCL010000105.1:0-37757 GCA_049794055.1 Sulfitobacter sp. | reverse complement strand
CTCGGCGGCCTCTTTCGATGTTTGTGGCTTCTTCGTCATCTCGATCTCCTAATCGATAAGATGAACCAGAAATCCTCCGTTCTTCAAATCCTCAAATCTGTCCCACGGGTGCTGACGTCAGACACCGCCCGAGCTACCCGCCTTGGGGCCCTTACCATCAGAGTCGTCTCCCGGAGAACCCTGACCGCCGCCAGCCCCTTTGGACCCTTGACCGGCATTGCCGCTACTTCCACCGGCGCCTTGACCGTTTCCACTGCCCTGTCCACTCTGTTGGGCAAAAGCAGCTCCGCCTGTTTCGTTTGGAAAGGCGATCGGAAGGCTTACCGTGAGCGCGGCAGCAACCGCGAAGGCGGATGCACTGGTAACAAGGCTCGATGGTTTTGCGAGATAGTTCATTTTCATATCTTTCACTCCGGTTGTTTACCAAGAGAGTTTGGCTGATAAACAGATATTCAAATTGATATATCTCAATGTGAAAGGGATTTTTCTAATCGCGTATCAATTCGCCGGTAAGAAGCATTGGACTTTTGCAAAGCGTTTTAAAGACGCTCAGTCGGCTGGTGATTTCGGGTTGAAACGGTTCGACGAATTCAGAGAGGGTGCGTTGTGTTTGACTGAAAGGGCAGGCCGATGGATTTGGTTTCGCCATCACTAAAACCCGTAAAAAACCAACGCTGAGCGCGGCGGCGCAGGGTTGACCAAAGCGGCGACCCCATAAGGATTCATGTAAACACGGGAAAGCAAGAGGTGCCAATCTAGGCGAGGCAAAAATAATTGCATCAATCGCTTGCGGACGACTGTGTTTATAGCTGATCCTGTTGCCAGTCGCTTGTCAGCCATGCGACGACCAATTTTGCGGGGGTGCCGTCAATGCGCTACGAACGACCAGACACAATAGAAGATGCAACGCGTTTGCTTGAAGGGGCAAAAGGGGGGGCTTTTGTCTTGGCAGGCGGGACTGACCTCTTGGTCAAAATGAAGAGCGATGCGTTTGAGGCAGAGCTTGTGGTCGACATCAAGTCGATCGCTGGAATGGCCGAGATCACGGACACCAAAGATAACTTTGTGATCGGTGCCGCGGTGCCTTGTGCCGCTTTGTCGGAGAATGCCGCGCTTGTTGCTGCTTGGCCCGGCGTTGTCGAAGCGGCCAACCTGATCGGTTCCACGCAGGTTCAAGGCCGCTGCACGATGGTCGGGAACCTTTGCAATGCTTCGCCAGCCGCCGACAGCGTGCCAGCATTGGTCGCGGCCAATGCCAAGGTGCGGATCACTGGGCCGGATGGCACACGCGTTGTCACGGTACAGGATATCCCCCTGTCACCAGGCAAGACATCCCTCAAGCCAGGAGAGATCATCGAGGCGGTTGTGCTGGAGAAACGCGCAGCACATTCCGGTGATGCTTACCTGCGCTTTATTCCGCGCACCGAGATGGACATTGCAGTTGTAGGTGCGGCAGTTAACCTGACGCTAGATAGCGAGGGTGTGGTGCAAGCCGCACGGGTGGCGCTGGGCGCTGTGGCCCCCACGGTGGTCCTTTCACAAGAGGCGGCAGCGGCAATCATCGGTACCAAACTGGAGGACGCGGCACTTGGAGCCTTGGCAGCGGCCTGTGCTGCGGCCTGCAACCCGATTGATGATAAACGCGGGACGATAGAATTTAGAAAACAGGTCGCGGGCGTGCTTGCGGGCCGTGCGGCGCGCGCGGCTTATGACCGTGCGGGAGGAAAGTAATGTCTTCGATAGCTGTATCCACGACAATTAATGGCGACGCGGTTGAGTTTCTGTGTCAGGCGGATGAAACCCTGCTGGACGTATTGCGCAACCGGTTGGGCTTGATGGGCGCCAAGGAAGGCTGTGGCACCGGCGATTGCGGTGCTTGTAGCACGATGATGGACGGGCGGCTTGTATGCTCTTGTCTCGTGCTGGGGGCGGAGACCGAAGGTCGCGAGATCGAGACCATTGAGGGGATGGCCAAGGGCAGCGATTTGCACCCCCTGCAGACCAAGTTCCTTGAACACGCGGCCTTGCAATGTGGCATCTGCACGCCGGGGTTTTTGATCGCAGCCAAGGCGTTGCTGGATGTGAACCCTGACCCGACCGAGACGGAAATACGCTACTGGCTGGCGGGCAATCTTTGCCGCTGTACCGGCTATGACAAGATCGTGCGGGCGGTTCAGGCGGCGGCGCAGGACATGAGAGGAGAGCGGTCATGAGTTTCGATGCAGGGTATAAAGAACAAAAACTCAAGTCCGTTGGCACGCGGCCTGTGCGGCCTGACGGTGTAGACAAGGTCACGGGGCGCGCCCGCTATGGCGCTGATTTCAACATGCCGGGGCAATTGGTGGCACGGGTCTTGCGCAGTCCGCATGCCCATGCCCGGATCGTGCGGATTGACACATCGCGCGCTGAGGCTGCCAAAGGTGTCAAAGCGGTCATAACCGCAGCAGATCTGGTTGACCTGAGCAACGGCAATCAGGCCACCTATGATATTTTGGACAACTGCATGGCGCGTGCGAAGGCGCTGTACGATGGTCACGCCGTAGCCGCTGTGGCGGCGATTGACGCAGCTTCGGCCCGTGCCGCGCTCAAACTGATCGACATCGAATACGAGGTTCTGCCGCATGTGGTAGATGTGGATGCGGCGATCTTGCCGGGGGCCCCTGTCCTGAATGATGCGGTGTTCACCGGTGGGGTCGAGCCGACACCGGAAACACCGTCGAACGTCTGCAACCGTTCAGAGTTTGGCCATGGCGACGTCGACGCAGGATTCTCTGCGGCAGAGGTGATTATTGAGCGGAGCTACAAGACCGAGCAGACACACCAAGGCTATATCGAACCGCATGCATGCGTGGCCAACTGCAATTCTGACGGCACCGCGGACCTGTGGGTCTGCACACAAGGACATTTTGTTTTCCGCCAGACCTGCGCTGATTTGCTGGGTTTGGAGGTTTCCAAGCTGCGTGTCACTTCCTCGGAAATCGGTGGCGGATTTGGCGGCAAGACCCACGTCTGGGCAGAGCCGGTTGCGCTGGCCCTGTCTCGCAAGGCTGGGCGACCCGTAAAGCTGGTGATGTCGCGCGAAGAGGTTTTCCGCGCCTCTGGTCCGACAAGTGCGACCTCTATCGACGTCAAGATCGGTGCGCGCAAGGATGGCAAGATCACAGCGGCCCAGGCTACCCTGCGCTATTCATGCGGTCCCTACGCTGGCGAATGGGCTGAGATTGGCGCGATGACTTCTTTTGCCTGTTACGATCTGGAGAACGTCAAAACCGTCGGTTTTGAAGTGCTGGTGAACCGGCCCAAGGTTGCCGCCTACCGCGCGCCCTCGGCGCCAATGGCGGCCTTTGCAGTGGAAAGCGCGGTTGATGAGCTGGCGCAAAAGCTCGGGATAGATCCCGTCGCCTTGCGCATCAAGAACGCGGCAAGCGAGGGCAGTAAATCGTCCTACGGTCCGGTCTATGGGCCCATCGGCATTGGCCCGACACTTGAGGCTGCAAAGACCCATCCGCATATGAGCGCGCCTTTGGGCAAAAATCAGGGGCGCGGCATGGCTTGCGGGTTCTGGTTCAATTTTGGCGGGCAGACCTGCACCGATCTCAATATTAGCGCCGATGGCACGGTAACTCTGGCGGTAGGAACGGTTGACGTGGGCGGCTCGCGGGCATCCTTGTCGCTGATCGCAGCGGAAGAACTGGGCATCGATTATCAGGACGTCAAAGCGGTTGTCGCTGATACTGCCACGCTGGGCTACAACGATATGACCGACGGCAGTCGGGGCACATTCTCCTCCTCGATGGCCACGATTTCAGCGGCACGTAATGCCATCACGACGATGCGTGAACGGGCGGCTCTGACGTGGGATATCCCGGTTGAGGATGTCTATTGGGAAGACGGGCATGCCAAGGCCGCGGGTTCGAAGTATGGGAACCTGTCGCCGATGTCTGTTAAAGAGATTGCAGCAGAGGCCGGTAATACCGGTGGGCCAATTGCGGGTCACAGCGAACTGGTGGCCGACGGGGCCGGCGTCTCATTTGCCACCCACATCTGCGATGTCGAGGTTGATCCGCAAACCGGAGCCACCAGCGTCGTGCGCTATACGGTCATTCAAGATGCCGGCAAGGCGGTACATCCGGCTTACGTCGAGGGGCAGTATCAGGGCGGTGCCGCACAGGGCATCGGCTGGGCGCTGAACGAAGAATACATTTATGGCGCGGACGGGCGTTTGCAGAACCCTGGTTTCCTTGACTACCGCATTCCGGTCTGTTCGGACCTGCCGATGATCGACACGCAGATCCTTGAGATCCCCAACCCAAACCATCCTTACGGTGTGCGCGGTGTAGGAGAGACGTCAATCGTGCCACCGCTGGCCGCGGTGGCCAATGCAGTTTCAAATGCTGTTGGCGTACGGATGGCACATGTACCTGTTTCGCCCCCGCGCATTCTGGCAGCGCTGCAAAACAAAGGGTAGGGGCAATGGTTGAGGTCAAGCTATGGGGTGCGTTGGTGCCTTTGGCTGACAATCAAAAGACGGTTTTGGTTGAGGCCAAGACGATACGGCAAATGCTGCGCAAGCTTGAGGATCTGTATCCGGGCTTGCGCGAACCGTTCAAAAATCAGGTTGCGGTGGCGGTGAACGGCACCATCTACCGCAATGACTGGTCGCAGGAAATTCCCGAGGGCGCCGAGGTCTTGCTCATGCGACGTCTTGCTGGCGGATAGCGCTGGTTGCTTCGCTTTTCGCCTGCGCCTTAATTTTCTTTCCCTCATAGACCACTGCAGAGCCCCGCAGCAGTGTGCCATCCACAATGTCGTCGGTTGCCAGAAACAGAGGGATGGACCCTCTGCCGCGACGTTGAAATATCGGTTGCCGTCAAACTGCCACCCGTGAAATTTGGGCGTGCCAAGCCGCCTCAACAACGTTGAATCCACACAGAGGCACCCGTTCAGTGGCGATTTCTTAAAAATCTATTACGAGGGGGTGATATGCAGATCTCCGTCGGCCAAAATCGGCTCTTTGCGATTGGTTGATGGGCGAGACGACGCAAACCTCAGTTTGGTCTTCTATTGCTGGCACGTTTCTTGACAGTGAAGTACAGCGGCACCATCAACAAGAAAACTCAATAACCAACGGGCCAGTGGATCATGACAAAAACGGAAAACAGGGTTCACCACTGGCAAAAAGCACTCGAGAAAGAATGGGGCATCACTGCGGACCTCAGCCAACTGGACGGCGAATATGATCTGAACTTCCTTGCGAAGGGCGAGGGCGGAAACGGTTACATCCTTAAGGTAATGCGCGCAGGTTGCGAACGCTGGCTGGTGGATATGCAGGTGAAAGCCTTCGAGCATATCACGGCCCGACAACCACACCTGCCGTGCCCCATTGTCATTCGCGCAACTGATGACGCGCCGCTCTTGGCGCTGAAAGACGAAAACGGCGAGGAACGTCTTGTCTGGCTTTTGGGTCAGTTGCCGGGACGGTGCTACGCTCATGTTGAACCAAAAGGCGATGCACTTGTTTACGAGATCGGGCAGGTGCTTGGCGGATCGGCCCTGGCGTTGACAAGTTTCGAGCACGCGGGTTTGGAACGGGATTTCAAATGGAATTTGATGCATGCGGATTGGATAAAGGGTGCGGTATCCTGCATCACCGACCCTGCAAGGCGCCAAATCATCGAAGATATCCATGCACAGTTCGCGGGGTTGAAACCTGAACTGACCGCACTGCCATATCAAGCAATCCATAATGATGCGAATGACTACAATATCATGGTCACCGGCGCATTGGGAGAACCGCGTCGTGTCTCCGGTCTCATAGACCTCGGCGATATGTGCGCTGCACCGCGAATTTGCGATCTGGCGATTGCTGCGGCGTATATTGTGCTTGATCACGCAAGACCCGAAGCGGCGCTTGCAGCCCTTGTTGCGGGCTATCATCAGGCCAACCCTCTGTCCGCTGCTGAGGTTGATATGGTCTGGCCGTTGCTACGCACACGCCTCGCGGTAAGTGTGGTAAACTCCACGCTGATGGCTGTCGACAATCCCGACGATCCTTACGTGACCATCTCACAGGCGCCGGCGTGGCGGTTTCTGGAAGGTGTCACGATACATGGCGGTTTACTGACGGCCCGTTTGCGTTCGGTTTGCGGTTTGCCCGTGGTTGAAGGAGCGGATCGTGTTCAAGCATGGCTCGAAAAAGAACGTGGTAACTTTGCACCTTTGATGGGGTGTGATATTTCCGATGCGTCGATGGGCTCGCTCTCGGTAGAGACCTCAACTTGGCCACAGAACCCTTTCCACATGCCCTTGGCCGAGGCTGCCAGAGTTGGCGAGGAGTTTGATGACAAAGGGCGTATCTGGTTGGGTTACTATCATGAACCCCGCCTTATCTATACCGAACCGGCCTTTCGCAAAGGGCCTTGGAAGGCCAGCGACAGGCGCACCGTTCATCTGGCCGTTGATGCTTTTGCACAAGCCGGGACACCGATGTTTGCGCCAATGCGCGGAGAGGTATTTATTGCTGAAAATCGCGGTGGCCATCTCGATTATGGCGGGGTGATCATCTTACGCCACGAAACACCTCAGGGTGATCCGTTTTATACACTCTATGGTCATCTTGATCCCGAGTTTCTGGACCGGTTGAGCATTGGTCAAGAGATCCAGAAAGGTGAAGAGTTTTGCCGCTTGGGCGATTCTTCGATGAACGGGGGCTGGGCACCGCATGTTCATTTCCAGCTTGCGCTTACAACCGAGGGGATCGAAGCCGACTGGCCCGGCGTGGGTGACCCCGATGAGATGTACCTCTGGCGCGCAGTCTGTCCGAACCCTGCAGCCTTGTTGAACCTTACAGATGAAAAGGTGCACTATGCTCCAACGGATAAGGCAAAGATCAAGCAAGGCCGCGAAGCTCACTTTGGAGGCAATCTAAGCCTTACCTATGATGATCCTGTAATGCTGGTGCGCGGCTGGAAACACCATCTTTTTGACGAATGGGGGCGTCCCTATCTGGATGCTTATAATAATGTTCCTCATGTGGGCCATGCCCATCCGCGTATTCAAGCGGTCGCGGCGGATCAGTTAAAGCGGATGAATTCAAACACCCGATATCTGCATCCCGCGCAAACATCCTTTGCCGAAAAAATCCTGTCGAAGTTTCCTGACGAATTACAGGTTTGCTATTTCGTGAATTCCGGCACCGAAGCCAATGAGTTGGCCTTGCGCCTCGCGCGCGCCCACACGGGGGCCAAGGGGATGGTTACTCCCGATCATGGGTATCATGGCAACACAACAGGAGCGGTCGATATCTCTGCTTACAAATTCAACAAACCGGGTGGCGTAGGACAGTCCGACTGGGTTGAACTGGTAGAAGTCGCCGATGATTACCGTGGTTCGTTCGGCCGGGACGATCCGGATCGCGCTCAGAAATTCGCTGATCTTGTTGACCCTGCGATCGCGGCCCTGAAAAACAAGGGGCAGGGCCTCGCTGGATTTATCGCCGAAACCTTCCCGTCAGTGGGCGGGCAGATCATTCCCCCCAAGGGGTATCTGGCCGCGGTTTACGAAAAAATTCGAGCCTCTGGTGGCATCTGTATCGCGGACGAAGTGCAAACCGGATTGGGCCGTTTGGGTGATCATTATTTCGGATTTGAGTATCAAGAGGTGCTGCCCGACATCGTTGTGATGGGGAAACCCATTGGCAACGGGCATCCCTTGGGGGTGGTGGTCACCACCAAGAAGATCGCTGAAAGTTTCGACAACGGAATCGAGTTTTTTTCGACCTTTGGTGGTTCGACGGTCTCATGTCGGATCGGTCAGGAGGTCTTGCAGATCGTTGATGATGAAAACCTCCAGGAAAACGCGCGCGCTATCGGCGGACAGCTGATGACGGGATTGAAGACCCTGCGAGAAAAATACGACTGCGTCGGCGACGTGCGGGGCATGGGGCTGTTTCTGGGGCTCGAACTTATCCGTCCGGATGGGGCAGAGGCCACTGAAATATGCGCTTACGTCAAGAACCGCATGCGCGATCATCGCATCTTGATCGGAAGCGAGGGACCGAAAGATAATGTACTGAAAATTCGCCCTCCGCTTACTATCGAGGCAGAAGATGCCGCTATGATCATTACGGTTCTGGATCAAATTCTGGGTGAGTTGGCCTGATCCATCACGGCATGCCATGTCCTGAATCAACCACCTTCGGCATGGCGACGGGCGGAATGCTGGCCATGAGGCGGCATGTGCGACGGTGTGTCGTACAACGAAACGCATGGCTCCTGAAAGTTCATGTATCTGTCACCGCACTGTCAGAAAGCTGATACCACCGGCGGATAGTGACGTGGCTGTTGCATAGACTCAGGAGCCACTATTCATGCCACGTATTTCTTTTACCCGCCGCCAGACCCTTTTGGGCACGGCCGCATTCTCGGCCTCTTTGGCCATGCCGTCGCTTTCGCGGGCGCAGTCGCGCCCCTTGATCACGCACGGCGTGATGTCTGGCGATGTTGCACATGACGGTGCGGTCATCTGGAGCCGCTCCGACCGTGAAGCCAAGATGCTTGTCGAATGGGCAACCACCGAAAGCATGTCGGATGTGCGCGCCGTGCCCGCTTTGGCGGTTGGTACGCCAACAGATTATACGGGTAAGCTCGCCTTGACCGGCCTGCCCAGTGATCAGGACATCTTTTATCGCGTGACCATGTCGGATTTGGCCGATGGTACGCAGTCGGAACCGATGACAGGTAGATTCCGCACGGCCCCAATGGGCAACCGCGACGTGAGTTTTGTTTGGTCCGGGGATACCGCCGGCCAAGGGTGGGGCATCGACGAGGATCGCGGCGGCATGACCACCTATGCCACGATGAAAAGTCACATGCCGGACTTTTTCCTACATTCAGGTGATACGGTCTATGCGGACGGCCCGCTGAAAGAAGAGGTCACGCTGGAAGATGGTTCAGTGTGGAAAAACATCGTCACACCGGCCAAAACCAAAGTCGCTGAAACCCTCGATGAATTTCGGGGGCAGCACCTTTATAACTACATGGACAAGAATGTTCAGGCGTTCAATGCTGCCGTGCCGATGATCTCGCAGTGGGATGACCATGAAGTCACAAACAACTGGTATCCCAACGAGGTGCTTGCCAACGACGACCGCTATAAGGTGAAGTCGATGCAGGTGCTGTCTTCCCGAGCGGCGCGTGCATTTCACGAAATGATGCCAACGCGGCAGGTCCTCTCCGAACCGATGCGGGTTTACCGCAAGGTTTCCTATGGCCCTTTGCTGGATATCTTTGTGATCGACATGCGCACCTATCGTGGTGACAACACTGCCAATACCGAGGTCGAAGGCACACCATTTCTGGGGGCCGAGCAACTGGCATGGCTGAAACGTGAGATGGTCAACTCCACTGCCATGTGGAAAGTTATCGCGTCTGACATGCCGATCGGCATGATGGTGCGTGACGGTGAAACCAACATGGAGAACGCTTCAAACGGGGACGGCCCTGTGTTGGGGCGCGAAAAAGATATCGCAGCAGTTCTGTCTTTCATTAAGGCCGCAGAAATCACCAATACGGTCTGGCTGACAGCAGATGTTCACTATACCGCCGCGCATCACTATTCTCCTGAACGTGCCGTTTTCCAAGAGTTCGAACCGTTTTGGGAATTTGTCTCGGGTCCATTGCATGCGGGTTCTTTTGGCCCCTCAACCTATGACAATACGTTCGGGCCGGAAGTGCGGTTTGCAAAACACCCCGAAGCGGGCAAGGCCAATTTACCGCCCAGCGACGGTTTGCAGTTCTTTGGCAAGGTCGACATTGCCGCTGATACTGGGGTCATGACTGTCCGTTTGATGGACAGCGCAGATGTGGAACTTTGGTCAGTGGATCTGGAACCGAAGACCGCCCTTCTGTGATAAATTGGTCTGTGACGCTTGGCTTGAACTCTGTCGCCTTGGTGATCTGCGATAGAGCCCGACTTTGTAAATTCTAGCGCCTTGTAACGCAGAAGACGTACCCAAGCCCCGAAAGCAGACCTTAACACCCACCCCCATGCCTATGTATCGAAACGCCCAAAAGACCTGCTAACAAGCACATCCGCGCAAACTGCACACCATTTTGTACAGGGAAACAACATCAATGTGCGATCATCACATGCCGGACAGCCGTGTAATCTTCGAGGGCATACATCGACATGTCTTTGCCGTAGCCTGATTGTTTCAACCCGCCGTGGGGCATTTCGTTGACCAGCATGAAATGGGTGTTCACCCATGTGCAGCCGTAGCGCAGGCGTGCTGAAACATCCATCGCGCGGCCCACATCCTGTGTCCAAATCGACGAGGCAAGCCCGTAGTCGCTATCATTTGCCCAAGTGACCGCCTCTTCTGGATCGGTGAAACGGGTGATGGATACCACGGGGCCAAAAACCTCGCGTTGAACGATTTCATCCGATTGCAGCGCACCGGCGACGACGGTCGGTTGATAGTAAAACCCGCTCCCACTGTGCATTTTACCGCCTGTGGTGATCTCCATATGCTTTTGCTCCCGCGTCCGCTCGACAAAGCTGGCGACGCGGTCCCGCTGGCGCAAGGAGATGAGTGGCGGGATTTCATTCAGCGTGTCGTCTGCATTGTCAAAAACGATGGTTGAGACTGCGGAAGAGAGCTCGGCCACCAGCTTGTCATAGATCTTGGATCCTGCATAAATCCGGCAGGCGGCAGTGCAATCTTGTCCTGCATTGTAATAGCCGAAGGCTTTCAGCCCTTCGACCACGCGGCTCAGATCGGCATCGTCGAATACAATGACCGGGGCTTTGCCGCCTAGTTCCAGATGTGTGCGCTTGACAGTTTTGGAGGCCGCTTGCAGGACTTTCTTGCCCGTAGCCACATCACCGGTGATCGACACCATATCGACGTCCGGATGGCTGATAAGAGTATTGCCGACACTTGCGCCCTGACCGACCACAACGTTGACAACGCCGTCGGGTAGGATCTCTGATAACAGTTTTGCAAGTCTGAGAGCGGTCAGAGGGGTTTGCTCGGAAGGTTTCAGCACGATCGTGTTGCCACCCGCCAGCGCAGGAGCAAGTTTCCAGGCCATCATCATCATGGGATAATTCCAAGGTGCAATTGAGGCCACAACGCCAATCGGATCGCGGCGCACCATGGAGGTATGTCCCTCCATATATTCGCCTGCCGCCGAGGTGTGCATGTTGCGCACGGCACCCGCAAAGTAGCGGAAGCAATCAGCAACGGCAGGCACCTCTTCATTGCGGACCTCGTTAATGGGCTTGCCACAGTTCAGCGCTTCGAGTTGGGCAAGCTCTTCCAGGTTGGCGTCGACCGCATCTGCGATGGCCAGCAGTTTGGCCGAGCGCTCCGACGGGGTGGTGCGAGACCAATGGGAAAATGCGCTGCGTGCGGCGGCAACCGCCCGGTTGATTTGATCGCTGTTGGCTTCAGCCAGCTTGAGAATGATCTCTCCGGTGCGTGGATTGAGCACCGGCTCTTCGGTATCCGTGCCGGCCTCAAACAGTCCACCGATCAGCATCTTCGTTTCCATGGTGTCTCTCCCTTTTGGTATCTTGATCCGAATTATTTGCCTTGACCGGCGACCGTATCGGTACCCCGTGTCAGGTAATACGCGCCAAGGATGGGTATGAAGGTGACGAGTACGACAACCATTGCGACCACATTGGTCACAGGGCGCTCGCGGGGACGCACAAGTTCTTCCAGCATCCAAATCGGCAATGTTTGTTGTTGGCCCGCGGTAAAGGTGGTCACGATCACCTCGTCAAAAGACAGCGCAAAGGCGAGCATGCCACCGGCAAGCAATGCGGTCGAAATGTTTGGCAGGATCACATAGCGAAAAGTCTGGAAACTGTTTGCCCCCAAATCCATCGAGGCCTCAACCAAAGAACCCGAGACCCGTCGGAAACGGGCCACCGCATTGTTATAGACAACGACAACACAGAAGGTCGCATGGCCCAGAACGATGGTCCAGAAGCTGAACGGAATGTCGGCCAGGTTGAACGCCGACCGCAAGGAAATTCCTGTGATGATACCTGGCAATGCGATCGGTAGGATTACCAACAACGAGATCACTTCCCGGCCGAAAAACTTGGTTCGGCTTACGGCAGCGGCGCAAAGCGTACCAAGGACAAGGGCGATCACGGTAGAAATGCTGGCCACCTCGAGTGAGAGTGCCATCGCCTCCCAGACATCGGCACGTCCCCATGTGACGCCGAACCATTTCAGCGTGAAGCCGGGGGGCGGCCATTGATATGATTTGTCCTCTGTGGTGAAGGCGTAGACGAAGATCAACAGGATCGGCAGGTGCATGAAAGCAAGGCCGAATCCGGCCGCGACCTTAAGCCCCAGAGGTGCGCGCTCAGAGTGCATCGAAGGCTCCTTTCCGCTTGGCGATCCAAAGGTAGACGGCCATCAGCAAGATCGGCACCACAGCAAAGGCGGCGGCCAGCGGAATATTTCCCGCAGTGCCTTGAAAGGCATAAACGGCCTGCCCAATAAATCGGCGCGACGAGCCGACGATCTGCGGAATAATATAATCCCCCAGTGTCAGCGAGAATGTGAAAATCGAGCCTGCGATCACGCCGGGCAATGCGAGTGGCAGCAGCACGTGACGAAAGGTCTGCGCCGGTTTTGCGCCCAAATCGCCGGAGGCTTCCAGCATCGAGACCGGCACCCGCTCCAGAGAGGCTTGAATAGGCAGGATCATGAAGGGCAGCCAAACATAAAGGAACACGAGGAAGGTGCCGGTGCTGCTGACAGACAACGAATTACCTCCGATGATCGGGATCGAAAGATAGGCGTTCAAAAGCCAGCTGAGGTGGAGTGTTTCGAACATCCAGTTCAGGATGCCTTCTTTGGCAAGGATCAGTTTCCATGAGTAGACTTTGACCAGATAGGACGACCACAGAGGCATCATAATGCCGAGATAGAAAACCGCCTTCCATTTTCCCCGCGCATATCGCGCCGCATAATATGCTACTGGAAAGCCGATGATCGCCGCACCGATCGTCACGGCAGAGGCCATAACAACCGTGCGCACGATGATGTCGAAATTCGAGGGGCGGAACAGCTCGCCGTAGGTTTTCAACGTCCATTCATATTGGATCTGGCCGGTAAATTCGTCGATCGAAAAGAAGCTTTGCGCGAGCAGTGCAAATAGAGATCCCAGATAGATAATCCCAAGCCAGAGTGTCGGCGGTAGGATCAACAGGAAAATCAGCATCGACGGCTTGCGCCAAAGTGTGTCAGAGAGGCGTCCCAGAAGGCCGGAATTGCGGGTCATGAAGGCCGGATTGCTCATTCGGTCATCACATGCAGATCATCGGCGGCCCAATCAACGTGGACCGTATCCCCGGTTTTCGGGATCACAGCTCCTTTGGGCAGCAGCATTGTCATCGGCGTTCCGCCGACCTCAAGACTCACGCGGGTGGCAGTGCCCAGAAAACTCACGGTCTTGACGCGCGCGGCATGGCCTTGTTCGGCTAAATACATCGCTTCGGGACGCAAAGCGCCATAGGCGGTCGTTCCCGTCAGTTTTGCAACAAACGCGGGCGGCAAGACATTGGAGGAACCTACGAAATCGGCCACAAACGGCTGCTCCGGGCGGTAATAGATATCCTCGGGAGCGCCCACTTGTACGATCCTCCCGGCATCGAACACGGCAACACGGTCAGCCATCGATAACGCTTCGCTTTGGTCGTGGGTGACGAATACGAAAGTGATGCCAAGATTGCGCTGCAAGACTTTTAGCTCCTCCTGCATCTGTTCGCGCAATTTTAGATCAAGGGCGCCCAGTGGCTCGTCCAGCAGCAACGCTTTGGGCTTGTTGACGAGTGCACGGGCAAGGGCAACACGCTGACGCTGCCCGCCTGACAATTCTGACGGCTTACGCGCACCATAACCACCAAGGGCGACCATCTCCAAAGCTTCGCCTGCCGCCTTGTGACGCGTCTCTTTCGACTGTCCCGAAATCATTAATCCGTAGGCCACATTGTCGCGTACATTCAGATGCGGGAACAGGGCATAGTCCTGAAAGACGGTATTCACGTTACGTTTGTAGGGGGGCGTATCTTGAACAATCTGGCCGAAAATCTCTACGTTGCCTTCGGTGGGGCGTTCAAATCCTGCGATAAGGCGCAGGCAGGTCGTTTTGCCCGAACCCGAGGGGCCGAGCATCGCAAAAAATTCGCCTTCGGCGATATCAATATCGACGCGGTCGACTGCTTTCACGTCACCATAATGGCGCGAAACGCCTGAAAAACGAATTGCAGATGTCATGGAGTTTCCTGATGGTTGGGCCCGCCGCTGATTGGAGCAGCGGGCGCATTCTTTTAACGCTTACCTGCCGCCGATGACACCGATGTAATCGGACACCCAGCGATAGTAGGGCACACATTGTTCCTGACTTTCGCAAGAAGAAACAGGCGTGGTCCAGAACTTGATCCGCTCGAAATCATCGAGACCGTTCTTGGTGCAACCTTCGGCGGTTTGCATGCCGCGCCCGTCGGTACACGCGGCCGGCACTGCGGGGTTTGCACCGAACCAAACTGACAGATCCGATTGTAGGTTAGAGGCGAGCGAGTGCTCCATCCACATATAGCTGCAGTTCGGATTATCCGCCTCTGCATGCATCATAGTTGAGTCCGCCCAACCTGTCGCGCCTTCTTGGGGGATGGTCGACGCAACGGGTGTATTGTCGCCCTGCAGCAGGTTCACCTGAAACGGCCAGGTCCCTGATGCCGCAATGCCCTCGTTCTTGAAGTCGTCGATCTGGATGAAGGCATCATGCCAGTAGCGGCTTACAATCTTGCGCTGCTCGCGCAAAAGCCCAAGTGCGGCATCATATTGCTCCTGATTCAGTTCATAAGGCGAAACAATGCCTAGTTCAGGCTGGTGGAACATCAGGTAGTTTGCGGCATCTGCGATATGGATTGGGCCGTCATAGGCCTGAACGCGGCCTTCGTTCGGCTGACCATCGGGCAATTCCATCGGTTTGAACACGACATCCCAGCTGGTCGGGGCCTCGGGGAAGACCTCGGTGGAATACATCAGGACGTTGGGGCCCCACATGTAAGGCACACCGTAGTGGGTGCCGTTGACGTAATGCCATGGTGCTTCCTTCAAGCGATCGTCGACAGCCGACCAGCTTGGGATCAGATCGACATTGATGGGTTGTACACGATTGCCGGCGACCATTCGCAGCGATGCATCACCGGAAGCCGTGACAAGATCAAATCCGCCCTCGTTCATCAGGGCGACCATTTCGTCGCTGGTGTTCGCCGTCTTGACGTTCACCTTGCAGCCCGTCGCCTCTTCAAACCCTGTGATCCAGTCGAAGTCAGGCGATGTTTCGCCGCGCTCCAGATAGCCGGGCCATGCGACGATGTTGAGCTGGCCTTCGCCTTGGCCGATTTCCGTAGCCATCGTTTGTGCCGTTGCCTGACCAGCAATGGTCAAGGCAAGCACCAATGCAGTGCTTGATTTCAAGACATGTGTCATGTGCAGTCTCCCCAGTGGACGTTTCATTATTTGTTTGATTGCCCTCACCGTGGGGAAGTCTTGCGGCAATCACAAATTCAATTAACAGAATAATGGTATCGGGTTTTCCGATATCATGTAATCAGTCGCCACTTATCATTTTGTGAGCCTGGGCCACCGCGATAAATTCCCGTGCCGCTACCGAAAGTTGCGATCCTTTTCGCCAGACCAAACCAACCTGTACTACCGGTAACGCCCCCGATACGTCGCGGGCTTCGATCCTGTCGCCTTCCAATGACCAAGGCCGGTAAACCAGATCCGGTAACAGTGCGACGCCCGCGCCTGTTGCCACCAAGGATCGCACCGCTTCGACTGATCTGGTGCTGAAGGCTACTTTTGGACGGGTTCCCAAAGCCGAGAGCAGCTTGACAGTCTCTTGCTCCATTTCGTCAATGTTGAGCATGATCAGCGGCTCTCCCTTGAGGTCGGCCAAGCTGATGCTGTTCTGGCTGGCAAGGCGGTGCCCGATTGGCATCCATAAACGATAGGGTGACACATCCAGCGTCTCGGCATGAAGGGCAAAGCGCGCCTCCATCTTCGACGTCATCATGACAGCAACATCCATCTCACCGCCAATGAGAAGATGTTCAAGGTATTCGCCCGACTCCTCGATCGCACTGATTTCGACCTTGGGGTTGGCGCGCCTGTATTTCGCCAACAGATCCGAAATGACGTAACCTGCAACCAAAGACGTTAGTCCCAGATGTAACCGCCCTTGCGCGGATTGGCCTTCATCTTCAAAAACGCCCCGAGCCGAGGCCACTTCTGAAAGGATTGACGTTGCATGGCGCAAGAATTGGTGCCCGCGATGGGTAATGCGCAGGCCTCTGGAGTGCCGATCAAAAAGCTTGACCCCGAGGTCAGCCTCAAGATCCTTGATGGATTCCGTAACGGCACTTTGCGATATCGACAGGGAATGTGCGCCGGCACTGACCGAGCCATGTTCCGCAACAGCGACAAAATATCGGAGTTGTCGCAGGGTGAATGACAATAGAAACCGCCTTTACCGTTGGTATATGCGCCAAACGTATCGACCCGCGGCGCGGTTCTCAATCGTCTTTCGGGTCAACGTCGATCTTGGCACGGGATGGCGGTCTCAGCAATTCTGATGCCATGAGTTCACAGATTGTCAAAAAAGGCGTCACTCTCATGCTTAATTCTAAAGTCCTCTGTGAGCGCATGATGTATTCAACTGGCTGATGGAAATTTAAACTCTGCTTAGTGAAGGACCGGCTTGTCGAGAAACGGGTAGAAACTCTTCGGCGTATCCAATCGGGCTTCCACCATAGGTGCACTCCGTCCCAACAAAGGCGGCAACAACACTGCTAGTTCGAAGCCAAAAGCTCATATCCGGGTGCTGTGTATGCTTTGACCAAGGTGATCGGCGCAGTCCCGATCCATGTGGTGCGTTCGATAACGAGTAACGCGCTGCCAGTCTCAACGTTAAGAACTTTGGCAGTCACGGCATCGGCACAAATTGCATAGACCCGCAGATCGAACCGCGTGTATGGCTTGTTGCGGACCAACCATTCATTGGCGCTCTCGCGTGAAAGGTCGACGTCAAGTATCTCTGGTACCGTATCCGTGCATATCCAACGATCCTCAAAGATATGCGGTTTGTGATCGGCCAGATGCAGGGCCTGAACCCGCAGCATCCTGACGGGTTCGGTTTGTTCAAGCTTTCGGGCAACTTCATGCGGGACGTCGCCCGTGTTCTGGTCAATCAGTTGATAGCCATAAACGCCCCCGCGTCTTTCCACCTCGCGTCTGGTGATCGGAATATCCAGCGTCGCCCGTGTGACCGGATCCGTGCGCACATGGGTGCCGCCCTTGCGCTTCCGTTCAACCAGCCCGGCGTCCGACAGATCCCGCATGGCCCGCTGCACGGTTGAACGCGCGCAGCCAAGGGTCTCGGCGATATCGGCATCGCGCGGCAACTTGTCACCCGGCGCAAAGGTGAGATCAAGAATGCCCGCACGTATCTGGTCACGAACCTCTTTCCAGGACATGCGCGGTTCTTGTGTCAAATATCTTGCTCCAAATCTGCCATCACAGCGATGAAGGCCCTTGTTATCCGGTCTCGTTCTATGTGGCGACCCTGTTTCACCATATGACGTCCCGCGCTCCAGACGTCGGTGATGCAGCGTTGCCCGTTGCCACCAAAGACCAGAGTATCCAGTGCCATGTCGCCCTGCCGGTTCGCGCCCCATTCGTTATCCAGATCAAGCGCCAGAATATCTGCTACCTTGCCCACAGCGAGTACGCCGCTATCGCGCCCTCCCGCCTGTGCACCGCCTTTCAAGGCGCCGTCAAATAACACCCGTCCGGTCGATCGCTGCGCACTGGCAAGGGCCGCACGGCTTTTGTCGCGAAGACGTTGCGAGTATTCCAGCGTCTTAAGCTCTTCAAACAATGCGATATGGACGTTCGAATCCGACCCGAACCCGAAAACGCCGCCATGCCCCACATAATCAGTGCCATTGAATATCCCGTCCCCCAGATTGGCTTCGGTGATCGGGCACAGGCCCGCCACCGCGCCAGATTTGGCCAAGGCGCGGGTCTCCGACGGAGTCATCTGCGTGCAATGAATCAGGCACCATCGCGGATCAACGTCGTAATTTCCCAGCAGCCATTCCGTTGGTCGCGCGTTTAACGCCGCTTGGACTTCCTCCACTTCGGCCACCTGCTCGGCCAGATGCATATGGATAGGGCCGTTTGCCGCAAGAGCAAGAGAGCAATCCAGCCCCGCCCGTTCCACGGCGCGCAGCGAATGTGGTGCGACGCCGACGTTGAAATCCTGCGGGCCAGATGCAACCGCGCGGCTCGCACCCTCATGCAGGCGCGCAAATTGTGCTGGGTCGTTGCCAAAGCGGCGTTGCCCGCCGGCCAGGGGGCGGGCATCCAGCCCACCGAACTGGTAAAGCACGGGCAGGAGCGTCAGGCCAATGCCCGCCTGCGTCGCAGCCGCTACAATCCTTTCTGACAACTCGGCCAGATTGGCGTAGGGCACGCCACCCGCGTCATGGTGCAGGTAATGAAATTCCGCAACGCTACCATATCCTGCCTCCAGCATCTCCAGGAAGACCTGCGCAGCAATCGCCTCGATCTGATCGGGGGTCAATTGATCAAGGAACTTGTACATCAACCGCCGCCATGTCCAGAAACTGTCTTTCGGGTCAGGACCGCGCGCTTCGGTTAGGCCTGACATGGCCCGCTGAAAGGCGTGACTGTGCAAATTCAGGGGTGCGGGCACTGCCAACCCGACGGTCGGGCGTGTGCCCGCAGGCGCAGGCCCGATATCGGCGATTCTCCCGTTTTCAATCCTGATCTCGATGTCACTCTCCCAGCCGTTCTGCGTAAGCGCTTGTTGGGCGATAATTTTATGCACGACAGGAATTCCTTGACTTAATTATGTAGCTACATATTAATTATAAGTGTGCGCTTAATCAAGGAATTTCAATGACCAAGCCAATCCTCCTTTCGGATCTTACAGTGGCAACGATGGCTGACGATGGTCCGGGTTATGGGATGATCGAGCACGCAGGTCTGGTGATCGAAGCCGACAGGATTACATGGCTCGGGGCCATGTCCGACCTTCCAGCAAAATACGCGAGTCTGGCAGGAAACAGCTTTGACGGGCGGCTGGTGACCCCGTCGCTGATTGATTGCCATACCCATATCGTCCATGGCGGGAACCGTGCGCAGGAATTTGAAATGCGCCTAGAGGGGGCCAGCTA
The DNA here is from genome assembly GCA_049794055.1 of Sulfitobacter sp. Taxonomy (GTDB): domain Bacteria; phylum Pseudomonadota; class Alphaproteobacteria; order Rhodobacterales; family Rhodobacteraceae; genus Sulfitobacter. Next base: position 18,458 of record JBARCL010000105.1, on the reverse strand, counting down.
CGAAGAGGTCGCCCGCGCAGGTGGAGGTATCGTTTCTACGGTCAGGGCAACGCGCGGCAGTAGCGAAACAGAGTTGCTCGCGGCGGCCTTGCGCCGCGCTGATGCGTTGATCGCAGAAGGGGTGACAACGGTTGAGATCAAATCCGGTTACGGGCTTGATCAAGATACCGAACTGAAAATGCTGCGGGTTGCCCGTGCAGTCGGGCAGGCCCGCCCGATCCATGTGGTGACAAGCTTTTTGGGCGCCCATGCTGTGCCTGCGGGTATGACCGCCGACAGCTATATCGACGATATCTGTATTCCCACGTTGTATGCCGCCCACGGAGATGGCTTGGTGGACGCCGTGGATGGTTTTTGCGAAGGCATCGCCTTTGACCCGCCCCAGATACGACGGGTATTTGCGGTAGCAAAAGAACTTGGCCTTCCATTGAAGCTGCATGCCGAGCAGCTTAGTCATATCGGCGGCACAGCCTTGGCAGCAGAGTTCGGGGCCCAGTCGGCCGATCACGTTGAATACGCGACCGAAGCTGACGCTGCGGCCTTAGCCAAATCCGGCACGGTCGCGGTGATTTTGCCCGGTGCCTTTTATGCTATCCGCGAGGAGCAGGCCCCGCCTATCGACGCCTTTCGCAAAAACGGCGTGCCCTTGGCTGTGGCGACAGATTGGAACCCCGGCTCCTCTCCCCTTGGTTCACTGCTGTTGGCGATGAACATGGCCTGCACCCTGTTCCGTCTCACCCCCGCCGAGGCATTGGCTGGTACAACCCGCAACGCCGCCCGAGCGTTGGGGCTAACGGATCGCGGAGTGATCGCCGCAGGCATGCGGGCGGATCTGGCTATATGGGACGTCCACAGCGCCGCCGAGCTGTCCTACGGCATTGGCATCAATCCGCTTCACAAGCGCATTTTCGGGGGAAACCTATGACCATCACTCTGCAGCCTGCCGTCACAGGATTGGCTCAACTGGAACAAATATGGCGCGGCACGGAACCTGTCGTCCTGACAGCAGATGCGATGCCCGCCATCCGGCAATCCGCCGACCTCGTTGCGATTGCCTCCAAAGGCGATGTTGCGATTTACGGTGTCAACACCGGTTTTGGTAAACTTGCTTCGGTAAAAATTCCGCCGCAGGACACCGAACAACTGCAACGCAACCTTGTATTGTCGCATTGCTGTGGTGTTGGTGAACCGCTGGAAATTGCCACAACACGGCTGATGATGTCCCTAAAGCTACTGTCGCTTGGCCGTGGCGCATCCGGTGTGCGCCCTGAAATCTGCGCGCAGCTCGAAGCAATGATCGCCGCAGACGTCATGCCAATAATCCCGGTGCAAGGATCTGTCGGGGCCTCTGGTGATCTTGCACCCCTTGCGCATATGGCGGCGGTCATGATCGGAGCGGGAGAAGCCCGGGTCGGTGGCAAAAAAATGGCCGGTGCCCAAGCGCTTGAAGCCGCAGGACTGCAACCGGTTACGTTGCAAGCCAAAGAGGGTCTGGCCCTGCTGAACGGTACACAGTTTTCTACGGCCTGTGCATTGGCTGCACTTTTTGACTGCTGGGTGATGGTGCGTACCTGTCTCGTGACTTCGGCATTATCGACTGACGCGATCATGGGTTCCACCGCGCCCTTGCGCACCGAAATACACACGCTGCGCGGGCACAAAGGCCAGATCGACGTCGCCGAAGCGATGTCCACACTTCTCGACGGTAGTGATATCCGCGAAAGCCATCGCGACGGCGACACCCGCGTGCAAGATCCTTATTGTATTCGCTGCCAACCGCAGGTGACGGGCGCCGCGGTCGATTTGATCCGCTTTGCCGCCCGCACGCTTGAGATCGAAGCAAATGCAGTAACCGACAATCCGCTTGTGTTGAGTGAGACAGGCGACATTGTATCCGGTGGGAATTTTCACGCCGAACCCGTGGCGTTTGCCGCCGATCAGATCGCGATCGCGATCTCCGAGATTGGCTCCATCGCCCAACGGCGTGTGGCGTTGATGGTCGATCCAACTTTGTCGTTTGATTTACCCGCCTTCCTGTCACCGGCACCGGGCCTCAACTCCGGTTTGATGATCGCTGAAGTGACAACAGCCGCGCTGATGAGTGAAAACAAGCACCTGGCGCATCCTTGCAGCATCGATTCAACCCCGACGTCGGCCAACCAGGAAGATCATGTCAGCATGGCGGCCCATGGCGCACGCCGGCTTGCACGGATGAATGAAAATCTTGCCGTTATTTTGGGGATCGAAGCCATGTGCAGTGTGCAAGGCGTGCAAGCCCGCGCGCCCCTGCAGACCTCGCCGGCCTTGCAAAGTGCCATCGATATCTTTCGTACAAAGGTAGCGCCGCTTGCGGAAGATCGCTATCTGGCCGACGACATCAAGGCGGCGGCGCTGCTTGTTACCTGCGATGCCTTGCCGCAAGCCTGCGGTGTGGATTTCGCGCTGTGACGGTGATGCAAGTTCATCAGGGCACCAGCCCTTTGGTATTGGGGTTGCCGCACACCGGCACTGACATTCCGCCAAACAGCCGTGCGCAGCTTAACCGGGCCGGCCGTGCGATGGCTGACACCGATTGGCACATTCACACCCTTTATGACGGGCTTTTGGATCGCGTTACCACCGTGCGCACGCCGATCCACCGCTATGTGATCGACGTTAACCGTGACCCGACCGGCGTCAGCCTTTATCCCGGACAAAACACCACCGGATTGTGCCCGCTAACGGACTTTGACGGGCAAAACATCTACCAAGACGGTCAAGAACCCGGCGTGGCCGAAATAGAGCACCGGCGTGTAAACTATCACGCGCCATACCATGCCGCCCTGCAAGCTGAATTGAACAGGGTGCATGCGGTGCATGGCTTTGCGGTCCTGTATGATTGTCATTCGATCCGCAGCCATATTCCGTTCCTGTTTGACGGCACACTTCCCGATTTCAACATCGGGACGAACCTTGGCACAACCTGCGACCCCGAAATTGAGAGGGCAGTGGCCAAGATTTGTCACGATGCCAAAGGTTACACTGCGATCACCAACGGCCGGTTTAAAGGTGGTTGGACGACACGGCACTACGGACGGCCAGCGCAAGGCTTTCACGCGATCCAGATGGAGCTCGCGCAGTCCACCTACATGGCTGAAGCCCCCCCGTGGGGCTATGCCCAAGACCGCGCAGACAGCCTGCGCGCTACACTTAAGATCATCCTGGAAACCTTGTCAGATTGGAGGCCGTCATGAACGATCCCCGCAAAAACACGCGTGATATCTATCCCCCCACCGGGCCGGAACTCACAGCCAAAAGCTGGATGACCGAAGCCCCCTTGCGAATGCTGATGAACAACCTGCACCCCGATGTGGCCGAAAACCCGCATGAGCTGGTTGTTTACGGCGGCATAGGACGGGCGGCACGCACATGGCAGGATTTCGATTGTATCGTCGCCAGCCTCAAGGATCTGGAAGACGACGAAACACTGGTGGTGCAATCAGGCAAGCCGATTGCTATCGTCAAGACACACACCGATGCCCCGCGTGTGCTGATCGCGAATTCAAACCTCGTGCCGCATTGGGCCAATTGGGACCATTTCAACGAACTCGATAAAAAGGGTCTTGCGATGTATGGCCAGATGACCGCCGGGTCATGGATTTACATTGGTAGCCAAGGGATTGTCCAAGGAACCTATGAAACCTTCGTCGAGGCAGGCCGCCAGCATTACGGTGGTGATCTGACGGGCAAATGGATCCTGACCGGCGGGCTTGGCGGGATGGGGGGGGCACAGCCTCTGGCTGCTGTGATGGCCGGTGCCTGCTGTCTGGCTGTGGAATGTAACCCAGACAGTATCGATTTCCGCCTGCGCACCCGATACGTGGATGAACGCGCCGATACGCTGGATGAAGCCCTTGAGATGATCGAGCGCTGGACCAAGGCAGGCGAAGCGAAATCGGTTGGCCTGCTGGGCAATGCGGCAGATGTCTTTGCCGAACTCTACAAACGTGGCGTGCGCCCTGACTTGGTCACCGACCAGACCAGCGCCCATGATCCGTTGCACGGTTACCTCCCTCAGGGTTGGAGCATGGCCGAATGGAAAGCCAAACAAGAGAGCGATCCCAAAGCGGTCGAGCAAGCTGCGCGTGCCTCGATGAAGGTCCATGTCGCGGCGATGGTGGATTTCTGGAACGCAGGCGTTCCAACGCTGGATTACGGCAACAACATTCGCCAAGTTGCTTTGGACGAGGGTTTGGAAAATGCCTTTGCATTCCCCGGTTTCGTCCCCGCCTACATCCGCCCGCTGTTTTGTCGTGGCATTGGGCCGTTCCGTTGGGCCGCACTGTCAGGTGATCCTGAAGACATCTATAAAACAGACCAGAAGATGAAGGAATTGTTCCCCGACAACACCCATCTGCACAACTGGCTCGATATGGCGCGTGAACGGATTGCATTTCAGGGCCTGCCTGCACGCATCTGCTGGATCGGTCTTGGTGACCGGCACCGCGCGGGACTGGCGTTTAATGAAATGGTCGCCTCAGGCGAGTTGAAAGCCCCGGTTGTCATCGGGCGCGACCACCTCGACAGTGGTTCGGTCGCCTCGCCAAATCGGGAGACCGAGGCGATGATGGACGGATCAGACGCAGTGTCCGATTGGCCGCTTTTGAACGCGCTTGTGAACACCGCTTCGGGGGCGACATGGGTCAGCATCCACCATGGCGGCGGTGTCGGTATGGGCTTTAGCCAACATTCCGGCGTGGTGATCTGCGCCGATGGAACATCGCAAGCAGCCAAACGTATTGAACGTGTTCTTTGGAATGATCCGGCTTCGGGCGTCTGGCGCCATGCCGATGCAGGCTACCAAGAGGCTATCGACTGTGCCCGCGAAAACGGCCTGAGACTGCCCCGTATCTTGGGGAACTGAACAATCAAAAGACCAGAACCAACCAAAGGGAGAACTAAAATGGACAGACGTAAATTCTTAACAGCCGCAAGTCTTGGCACTGCCACCGCCGCCCTTGCGACTCCGGCCATCGCGCAAGACAAGCGCGAGTGGAAAATGGTCACTGCATGGCCCAAGAACCTGCCCGGGCCTGGCGTCGCCGCGCAAACGCTGGCGGATCGCATCACGACTTTGTCCGGTGGCCGCATCGAGGTGAAACTCTACCCCGCCGGTGAACTTGTCCCCGGCCGTGGAGTTTTCGATGCCGTCAGCGAAGGCACAGCAGAACTGTACCATGCTGTTCCGGCCTATTGGGGGTCCAAATCCAAGGGCATCCTGCTGTTCGGTTCACAGCCGTTCGGTCTGCGTGCAGACGAACAGTTCGGCTGGATGTATCACGGTGGCGGACAGGCGCTTTATGACGAAATGTACGGCCGTTTCGGTATTAAGCCGTTCCTGTGTGGCAACTCTGGCCCACAATGGGGGGGGTGGTTCCGCAATGACATCAATTCTGCCGAAGACCTTAAGGGGCTTAAGTTCCGTACCACGGGTTTGGCCTCCGAGATGGCCGCGAAAATGGGCATGGCCGCCGAGGCGATGTCTGGCCCGGCCATGTTCCAGGCCCTGCAAACCGGTGCCCTGGATGCAGGCGAATTCATCGGCCCGTGGACCGACAGCGCGCTTGGGTACTATCAGGTCGCCAAAAACTACTATTGGCCCGGGGTCGGCGAGCCGTCCTCAGCCGAGGAATGCGGTGTGAATTCGCAAGCCTTCGAAAGCCTGCCGGATGATCTGAAACAGGTTGTCACTTTGGCCTGCGAGAGCCTCTACAACCCTGTCTGGACGGAATACACAACCAAACACGCACGGGCATTGAACGCGATGGTCGCGGACGAAGGCGTCCAGGTGAAAATGTTTCCCGAAGACGTAATCACCGCAATGGGTGTCGCCGCAGGCGAAGTGATCGACGAACTGCGTCAGGACGACGACGCGTTGGTCAAGCGCATCACCGAAAGCTTCATCGAGTATCGCGACTCCGTAGGGCCTTACATGGTCTATGCCGATAACGGCCAGATGAACGCGCGCGCTGCGGTCATGGGCTTTTAATACAAAGGGCGGCGCGGGGGAAACCCTCGCGCTGCCGACTTTGTGACCTTGGGAGGGGCGGATGGAAAAGCTGGCAAGAACAATTGACGGCCTGAATACCGGAATAGCTGCAGTCGTCCGCTGGCTCGCTCTTTTTATGGTGCTGATGCAGTTCACAATTGTCGTCGGGCGTTATGCATTCGGTTTAAATTCAATCCAGCTGCAGGAAAGCGTGCTTTATATGCATGCGACGCTTTTCATGCTTGGCGCGGGGTTTACCCTGTTGGTCGACAAGCATGTCCGCGTGGACGTTTATTATACCAAGGCGAACGCCATCTGGCAGCGCCGCATCGATATTTTCGGCCATCTTTTTCTGCTGATGCCGTCTATGTTGGCCCTGCTTTACTGGTCTTGGCCGTCAGTGCGTAACTCATGGAAAATCTTTGAAGGTCCGCTGTCTGTCGGTGGTATTCAGGCCGTCTTCCTCCTCAAAACCCTGATCCCCGTCTTTTGCATCCTTGTGATGCTGCAATCGGTGTCGCTGCTGATCCGGATTTTGATGCACGGGAAGACGTCATGATTGAATATCTTGATCTCATTATGTTCGTTGCCTTGATGGCGGCGATCCTGCTGGGTTTTCCAGTCTCTTTCAGCATCGCTGGCGTTGGGGTGATCTTTGCCTATATCGGCTTTGCGGTTGGTGAAATGGACATCACGTTGCTGGGCGCAATGGGGCAACGCGTCTTTGGGACGCTGACCAATAACGTCCTGATCGCCATTCCATTATTTGTCCTCATGGGGGCGGTGTTAGAGAAAAGCCGGATCGCCGAGGAGTTGCTCGACACGATGGGTCGCTTGTTTGGCCAATTGCGCGGTGGTCTGGGTATTTCTGTGGTTCTTGTCGGCGCTCTTCTGGCGGCCTCAACGGGCATTGTCGGAGCAACGGTTGTCGCAATGGGTATGATCGCCCTGCCGACGATGCTGCGCGCTGGTTATGATCCGCGCGTGGCGTCGGGAATTGTCTGCACCGCAGGCACTCTGGGGCAGATCATTCCGCCTTCAACCCTTCTCATCATCCTTGCTGATGTGATGTCCAATTCCTTTCAACAGGCGCAATATGAACAAGGCAAATTTTCGGTTGATGCTTTGTCTGTCGGACAATTCTTTGCCGCTGCTGTCATTCCGGGCCTGCTATTGGTCAGCCTGTATCTGGTTTATATCCTGATGCGCGGCTGGATTCGTCCGCATGACATGCCGCCGGCGCCTGCTGATCTGGCCAAGCCGGACCGTGCAGAGATTATTCGCGCCATCGTGCCGCCTGTGCTACTGATTTTTGCTGTGCTGGGCGCCATTCTGGGGGGCATCGCCACCCCGACCGAGGCCGCTTCTGTCGGGGCAGTCGGTGCGCTGCTGATGACGGGGCACAAGCTGGGTATCAACCCGAAACTTATCTTGCTAGGCACCGCTGCGCTGATCTTGTTGGGTGTTTTTGCGGGGGCTTTTCCGGTGCGCTTTCAGCGCGACGACCTGAGCAACGGCACCTTTGCCTTGGGCATCGTCTATGCCGGTCTGGCCTTTGTTGGGGGCATCGCTGTTGTCTTGGCCTTGCGCGGTGCACTTAAGGAAAGGGTGATACATGAAGCCATCGGCTCGACGTTGACGATGACCTCAATGATCTTTGCCACGATTTTGGCGGCGGGCATCTTCAGCCTCGTCTTCATCGGGCTGGGCGGTGAAGAACGCGTTGCGGCCATCCTTGGGAACATGCCGGGTGGCGCAACGGGTGCTCTGGTGTTTTGTATGATCTTCATCTTTTTCCTCGGCTTCTTTCTGGACTTCGTCGAAATCTCTGTAATCGTGTTGCCGCTGGTGACACCGGGTTTGATTTTGCTGGGGCACGATCCGATCTGGCTGGGCGTGTTGATTGCAATCAATTTGCAAACCAGTTTCCTGACTCCACCCTTTGGATTCTCGCTGTTCTATCTTCGTGGTGCAGCGCCAAAAGAGGTCACGACGGGCCATATTTATGCAGGCGTCGCGCCGTTTATCGGGATACAAGCCGTTGGTGTCATCGTGATCTGGTTCATCCCGTCCTTGGCAACCTGGCTCCCTTCCGTCTTGTTCTAAATCTCATCTGAACCCGCGACGTGAAAAGTGCCAAGCTTAACGAGGGCGCGTCACCGGCATCTGAACACAGCCGTGGGTTTCTAGAATCTCTTGGTCCGGCAGGTCAGGATTTGATCGGTCAAATTGTGGTGTACTTTGGCATGTTCCGAATTCTTCCAGACCCTTAATCGTGTGCCGCGCCGCTAACGAAAGGGGAGCGTCAAATTTCAAAGGCGGGGGGCAAAATGACCTGCGCGGGAGTGTTGTTGTCGTTGGCCGTTATCACCGCAGAGTCACTGTTCGTCTCGGAGAGCTGTGTAGGCGGATGCATACAGGGGGTTTTCGCACAGAATTCAAGCCTTGTCGGTGTTCGAGACAGGCAAACGGTCGCGGACCAGTTGCACCCAGAAATCGCGCCCGATCGGCAGAAGAGCGTCGTTAAAGTCATAGTCAGCAGAGTGCAGCGGTTGACCATGTGGACCACTCTCGCCATTGCCCAACAACAGAAAACAGCCCGGAACGGCGGCAGAAAAATGGGCGAAGTCTTCGGAAAAACTCATCGGATCGCGATTGCCGATTGTGTCCAAACCCAGCCTCCGTGCGGCCTCGACAACGGCCTGAGTGGGCCCGGGTGCATTGATGGTCTCGACAAACTCTGTGTTGAACGCCACGTCGACAGACATGGCGTGCGCCGAAGCAATGCCAGTGGCCATCTGGTGCATCAGACGCGCAACTTCTTCACGATCTGCAGGCAGACGCGCACGCACATCACCTTTGAGTGTCGCTTTGTCCGGCAAGACGTTGCGTTGTCCGTCGGTCAGGAACTCTGTCACCGAAACAACGACACCCGCCCCCGGGGCCAGTTTGCGTGCTACGATGGTTTGCAGAGCCTGCACGATCTCGGCACCCAAGGTAATTGCATCGCGCCCGACGTGGGGCATGGAAGCGTGACCTCCTTGGCCTTTGATCAATATCTCAAACAGACTTTCGCTGGAGCAGATCTGTCCCGGCCGTGTCGAGACCTGACCAACAGGAGCGCCGGGCAAATTGTGGATGGCGTAAACTTCTTCAAAGGGGAAACGCTCCAGCACGCCTTCTTCAATCATCGCTTTAGCGCCCAGCCCGTGTTCCTCATTTGGCTGAAAAATAAACACTACTGTGCCGTCGAAACCGTCGTCTTGTGCCAAATGCGTTGCCGCTGCCAAAAGCATCGTCATATGACCATCGTGACCGCAGGCATGCATCACGCCGGGGGTTTGTGACACATAACCATGGTTGCTGGTCTCGGAGATGGGTAGAGCATCCATATCAGCCCGCAACCCGATGGCACGATTACCCGTACCACGTTTAAGGACACCGACGACGCCCACGCCCTCATGCACCTCAAGGCCATTTTCCCGCAAAAGCTGCGCAACGCGGGCTTTGGTTTTATGTTCCTTGAAGCCTAACTCGGGGGCACGGTGAAATGCCTGGCGCATTGCAATGAGATCAGATTGTATTATCGGATTTCTCCTGTCGTTTCGTTTTTTGAGACGGCGGCATTTGACGCTCAATGGGAGCTTTACCTACACGAAAACTCTCATCAAGGCTTACCAATAGAACAATTCTACCATGACCATCTCTAGATTTACGGTACATGTTATTTCTTCTGGTGCCAGTGGTTTTCATAACATCCACGATGGGGTTGAATGTCACGTCTTGTCTGACGTCAGCGCTTGAAATCCGAAAGCGCGTCACACGCCCGCAACAGTGGTTTTCGCACTTCTTTACAGGGTCCGCTTCAAACCATCTGTTCCCGTAGGTGGGGCGACCAACGGCGCTTTCGATGCTGTGGCAGCTTCATCGCCGCGCCGGATTACCGATGTGTAACCAAATCGAAGCCCTCGGACGCAGGAGGCGTCAAAAAGTAGGAGGCGAAACCGTTTCTTTGGCCATGATGGGGGTAGCCCTCTTTCTCAAGCCCACCACATAAGGTACCTCATACGGGGGCAGTTGCCCGTTTCTCCCGTCATACTTCAGAATTAGGATAAGCCATGCGCAGATTTATCTGCCCGAATTGCAATAACCAAATCCACTTTGACAATACTCAGTGCATCAATTGCGGTTCGGTTTTGGGCTACCTTCCGCTGCAGGATCAAATGCTCGTGTTGGATGATGGTTTGGCTGCTGTGGACGGCGGTCAGCATGCTTGCGCCAACCGAAACCTGATCGGGTGCAACTGGTTGTGTCAGAGTTCAGAGCCGGACAATCTTTGCCTAAGCTGCTTTCATACCACAAAAATCCCAAACCTTTCAGATAGCGAAAAACGGGACCAATGGGGGCGGCTTGAGCGGGCCAAGCGGCGCCTGTTTTATGCTTTGATCAAGTTTCGTTTTCCAGTGGATGCGCAGCCGGACATGTCCAAAGGTGCCCTGCATTTTGAACTATTGGCCGACCAGTTGCACCCTGACGGCGAGGAAAAGCGTGTGATGACGGGCCATTACCAGGGCCGTATTACAATCAATATCAATGAAGCAGATGATGCGATCCGCGAAAAGAACCGCACCGCACTCGGAGAGCCCTACCGCACGTTGATTGGACATTTCCGGCACGAGGTTGCGCATTATTATTGGGACAGGCTGATTGCGGGAACCGATATGATCCACGCTTGCCGCGCCTGTTTTGGCGATGAACGTCAGGATTATGGCAAGGCCTTAACGGCCTATTACGCCAATGGCGCCGAGCCAAACTGGCAGGATGGTTTTGTCAGCGAATATGCGTCGGCGCATCCATGGGAGGATTTTGCCGAAACATGGGCGCATTACTTTCATATGGTTGGCGGGCTGGAGACAGCCTATGCCTATGGCCTAAATCCACAACCGCTTCACCATGGCGCGCCGTTTCTGGTCCAGCTGGAAGACCCCTATCATGTCTCAGATGTGGACCAGTTGATTGAACATTGGATTCCGCTGACGGTCGCCATGAATGCGATGAACCGTTCGATGGGAAATTCCGATTATTATCCCTTTGTGCTGACGCCGCGTATCTCTGAAAAGCTGAAATTCGTCCACGACCTGATCGAGTCGGTGTAGCCGCCCGTTACCCTTGCGGTTTGCGCCGTAGATCAAGGGTGAAGGGAAACTCCGGATGTGGCGGCTCTGAGCGGGGTTGATAGGCGCCGGGTGTATGGCCATGCGGTTGGAAACGGGCCAGTCTTCGCGCCTCGGCCTCGTTTGCATTAACGGGAAAGGTATCGTAATTGCGCCCGCCGGGATGGGTGGCATGATAGGTGCAGCCGCCAACGGCGCGGCCGGTCCAGCGGTCGTAAATATCAAAAACCAGTGGTGCATCGATCGGCAAAACCGGATGCAGGGCGCTGGCGGCCTTCCATGCCTTAAACCGCACCCCACCGATACCAACACCGCCTTGCGCTGCTTTTTGCAGTGGCACGGACCGGCCATTGCAGACCACATCATAGCGGGAAGGGTCGGCCGTTGTCAGTTTGACCTGAAGGCGTTCGGTTGAGCTATCAGTATAGCGTACCGTCCCGCCAATCGCGCCGGTCTCACCCAGTACATGCCAGGGTTCCAACGCTTGGCGGATTTCCAGATTGACGTTGTCATAGGCCACCTCGCCACAATAAGGAAAGCGGAACTCGGCCTGAGCTTCATACCATTCGGGGCGCAGGTTAAACCCATGATCCGCGAGGTCTTGCAGAACGTCGCTGAAATCTTCCCAGATAAAATGCGGTAGCATATAGCGGTCATGCAAGGTGGTTCCCCAGCGGGTCAAGTTCCCCTCCAAAGGGGTGGCCCAAAGACGTGCAATGATGGCGCGGATCAGCAGTTGTTGTGCAAGGCTCATCCGCGGATTGGGTGGCATCTCAAAGCCACGGAATTCGACCAGCCCCAAGCGCCCTATCGGACCGTCGGGCGAGAACATCTTGTCGATACAAATCTCGGCCCGGTGCGTATTGCCTGTCACATCCGTGAGCATATTGCGCAGCAATCGATCCGCGAGCCAAGGTTTTGACGGGTCTGCCTTACCGGCTTTGGGAATCTGCCCAAACGCGATTTCCATCTCGTACAGGCTGTCGTGGCGGGCTTCGTCAATGCGCGGGGCCTGACTGGTCGGGCCAATGAACAGGCCGGAAAACAGATAAGACAGGCTCGGATGGCGTTGCCAGAACAGGATGATACTTTTGAGCAGATCAGGACGGCGGATGAATGGGCTGTCCAGCGATGTTGCCCCGCCGACGACCACGTGATTGCCACCGCCAGTGCCGGTGTGTTTGCCATCGACCATGAACTTATCCGCGCCCAGGCGGGTCTGTCGCGCAGCCTCGTAAACCGTTTCGGTGATGTCTACGCAATCTTTCCAACTGGCGGCCGGGTGGATATTCACTTCGATCACACCGGGATCGGGGGCCACCCGGATCACATTCATACGCGGGTCTTCTGGGGGAGTGTAGCCTTCGATATGGATGGCCACATTCAGCGCCTTGGCGGCGTTTTCGGCGGCGGTCACCAGATCAAGGTAGTATTCCAGTTCTTCAACCGGCGGCATAAAGATGCATAAACGCCCGTCGCGCAGTTCAACCGACACGGCGGTACGCACCGCGCCGTGCAGCTCTCCGATTTCCTGTTCAATACGTTCCTGCGCCGCCTCTGATGCGGCAATAGAGGCACGCTTCTGCTCGCGCTCTTCCTTTTGGGGGACGGGCAGGGGGCCACGCGGCACGGTTGGGTCCTGGGGGTTGATGTAAAGATATTCGGAAGGGGGCACATAGGGCAGCGTGCCCAGCGGCAAGCGATACCCAACAGGGCTGTCGCCAGGCACCAGATAGAGGTTACCCCGTCGGGTTTTCCATTTTTCCGACCGCCATTTGATGCCCGATGCTTTGGCCTGCCAGCCCTGAACCGGCAGCACATAGCCGGAGGGATTGGTCAGACCGCGGTCAAACACCCGCGCAAGGCGATAACGTTCTTCAGGGTCATCTAGCTTGGAATTGGCGGGCGTCACATTTTCGGGCAGGTTTGCCTCTTTTGCCAGCCAAATGGCCGGATCCTCGAAAGCGGGCACAACATAATCCGTCTCTACCCCCAGTTCTTGCGCGATATGATGCAACAGGTCTTCGGCCTGTTGGGGCGTCGCCCCGCTATCTACGCCCTCGCGGGCGATCAGCGCCTCATCTGTCCAGATCGGCACCTCATCACGACGCCAATAGAGTGAAAACGTCCAGCGGGGAAGGGTTTCACCGGGATACCATTTGCCCTGACCAAAATGCAGGAATCCGTTGGGGGCAAACTGGTCACGTAACCTGCGGATCAGTTTGTCCGCCAATCCGCGCTTGGTGGGGCCAACTGCCGAAGTGTTCCATTCGTCTTCCTCAAAATCATCAATCGAGACAAAGGTCGGTTCGCCACCCATCGTCAGACGCACATCCCCTGCGGCAAGCGCCGCATCCACCTTATGACCCAATGCGTCCAGTGCCGCCCATGACTCATCTGAGAACGGTTTTGTAATGCGAGGATGTTCGGCGACGCGCGTCACCGACATGTCAAAATCGAATGTGACATCCGCCGCACTGGCAACACCGGAAATCGGTGCGGCATTGGAATAATGCGGCGTCGCTGACAGGGGAATATGGCTTTCGCCTGCCAGCAAGCCAGAGGTCGGATCAAGACCAATCCAACCGGCGCCCGGTAGGTAGACCTCGCACCAGGCATGGAGGTCGGTAAAATCCGTGTCGGTTCCGGCAGGTCCGTCAATCGCCACCAGATCAGGTTTCAGCTGGATCAGATAGCCGGACACAAAGCGCGCGGCGAACCCGAGATTGCGCAGTGTTTGTACAAGCAGCCAGCTTGAATCTCGGCATGATCCTTGCCCTGCTTGCAACGTTTGTTCGGGCGTTTGCACACCGGGTTCCATACGGATCACATAGTTCAGCTTTTGCGCGATCTGCGCATTCAGGCCAACGACAAAATCAACCGTGCGCTGTGGTGAGCGATCAATTGTTGACAAAAAATCGTCCAGCAAGGGGCCATTTGCATCGGGGGTGCGATAGATTACCAGATCGTTGGCGATGTCGTTGCTGTATTCGAACGGCCAGATTTCGGCGGCTTCTTCGACAAAGAAATCGAACGGGTTATAGACCGTCATGTCAGCGGTCAGATCGACTTCGATCTTTAACTCGCGCACGGGGTTGGGAAAAACAAAACGCGCCAGCCAGTTGCCATAGGGATCCTGCTGGTAATTCACAAAATGATCTGAGGGTGTGACACGCAGGCTATGTGACAAGACGCGGGTCCGGCTATGCGGCGCAGGTCGCAACCTGATGACTTGCGGGCCCAGTGAAACAGGGCGGTCGTATTTATAGTGGGTCAGGTGATAGATCGCGGCTTTTATCGACAAATCGTCCTCCTAGTGCCGCGCGAAACTGCGTCTGGTCTATCGGGATCGCGGGGCGGGCGGACTACGCACCGAAAACATTCCAACCGGTTTTTGCCACCAGCATCTCAAGCGCCAGTTTTCCGAGTTTGGAGTTGCCGTTACTATCTAACCCCGGCGACCAAACTGCAATGGCTGCTTTGCCCGGTACAATTGCCAAGATACCCCCACCCACACCGCTTTTCCCGGGCAAACCGACGCTATAGGCAAATTCGCCAGAGCCATCATAGTGACCGCAGGTCATCATGATGGCATTGATCCGGCGCACGCGTCGGCCGGTAACCACCCGCCCGCCAGTAATCGGGTTTACGCCGTTATTGGCCAGAAACAGCCCAGATCGGGCCAATTGGACACAGTTCATTGCAAGGGCGCATTGATGAAAATAGACACCAAGGGTTTCTTCTGCCGGATGATGCAGATTTCCAAAGGATCGCATGTAGTTGGCGAGGGCCAGATTTCGAAACCCGGTCTTGATTTCAGAACGGGCGACATGTTTGTCGATCCGGATGGTATCATCGTCCGCAAGCGATCTGACAAACCTTACGATTTCTCCAATAGATTCTTTCGGCTTGTATCCACCCAGCAGCACATCCGTCACAACAATTGCGCCCGCATTGATGAACGGGTTACGCGGCACACCGTTTTCATGTTCGAGCTGTACGATGGAATTGAACGCCGACCCGGACGGTTCGCGGCCAACCCGGTTCCACAAACCGTCGCCGACTTTGCCCAATGCCATTGTCAGCGTAAAAACCTTCGAAATACTCTGGATCGAATAAGACTCGTTGGCATCCCCTGTCGTAAAAACCTGCCCATCGATAGTGGCAATGGCCATGCCAAATTTCTGGCTGTCCTGTTTTGCCAGCTCGGGAATGTAATCTGCAACGGTGCCCCGCTGTTCCAGTGCACAGAGCACTTCGCCGATATCGTTCAGCAGTGATTGAAGATCCTGCATGCTATGGGCCTTTGATATGCGGAAGAATTGCGCGGAAGATTGCCTAGCATATGTTTAGCATACACATGCGGGGTACATAGCCTGTAATTACATCGTGTCACCGTGATCTCCGGTGTGTTTGTTTGAATCTTCAGATCGGGTAACGGGGCAAATGCGTAAATGCATCCCGCAACGCCTCACCCCATTTGACCGAGATGCTTTGGAAGGTTTCGTCGGTTGCCTCGATGCGCGTGCGACGGTCAGAACTGAAACTATCTTTCTCGTAGATTTCAACATCGAATGGCAGGCCGACGCCGAGGTTGGCCTTGATGGTTGAATCAAATGAAACCAGCAACAGTTTCAGGGCGTCCGAAAAATCCATTTCGGGGTCGTAGGCGCGCACCAAAATGGGTTTGCCGTATTTGGTTTCTCCGATCTGCATAAAGGGGGAATCGTCGGTGATTTCGATGAAGTTCCCTTCCGGGTAGACCAGAAAGATTGTGGGTTGGCCGCCCTTGATCTGCCCGCCCACGATCACTGACGCGCGAAACATGTCTTGTGATAACTGGCCCATCGGGCTGTTCCCCATGATCGTTTCTTTCAGTGTCCTGCCCACCAATTGGGCGACCTGAAACATCGTGGGCTGGTGAAGGATGCTCGGATCGCGATCTTCCGCAGATTTTGATCGTTCTTCCAGCAAGCTGATCATCGCCTGGGTCGTCGCAAGATTGCCTGCCGTCAGGATCGTGATCTTGCGCTCGTCTGGTACCGTCCAGGTAAACATCTTTCCGGTTGTGGAAAAGTCATCAACACCGGCGTTCGTGCGGGTATCGGAAACAAAAATCAGACCACCATTGATCCGCATACCAACGCAATACGTCATGCCATTACACCTTATGAGTCGTTACGAAAGGTGTTTACTGTTCAACCTGTAAAGAAACAATCATCGACTCTGACGCGTTACCCAGCCGCATCCCGGTGACCGGTGCGGCGTCCAGAACATCACGCCCGATTGCAATGCGTACATATCGCTCATCCGGCGCAACACCGTTGGATACATCGAAACCAACCCATCCCAGCGCCTCGACATGGGCTTCGGCCCAAGCATGGCTGGCAGCCTGGTCCACGCGGTCGTCCATCATCAGATAGCCACTGACATAACGGGTCGGAATGCCCGCAAGCCGTGCTGCTGCGATGAAAATATGCGCATGATCCTGACACACTGCATTCCCCAACTCCAAGGCTTGTTCCGCATTAGTGCTATTGTCCGTTCTTCCGATCTCATAGGGGGCGGCCTCGAGCAAGGCAGCGGATAAATCGTGCAGACCAGCAAGCGCGTTCTCCGCAGCATTCACAACCGTGGAAAGTTCCTTGATCCTTGGCCCCGGCGTGGTCAAGCTTGTGCTTTGGATAAAATGCCACAAGGGTGCACGGCCATAGGTCTTGCCAAAAACAACCAATTGGTCATGGGTCACCACAGTGCCCGAGGCCGTCAGTTTTACGGCCCTTGCTCCGGGTTCAATGCTGACCAGATCGGTAAGGTTACCATAGTGATCGCAATAGCTGGCCTCGATTTTACCGCCTTCGACGTGTAGTGCCCATTCGTTGACATCCTGCGCCTTCGATCCAGCCGGACG
Source organism: Sulfitobacter sp. (assembly GCA_049794055.1). Lineage (GTDB taxonomy): Bacteria > Pseudomonadota > Alphaproteobacteria > Rhodobacterales > Rhodobacteraceae > Sulfitobacter. The sequence continues at coordinate 1,345 of JBARCL010000105.1, read as the reverse complement.
CATGCGCACCTTTTGCAGCGCGTAATCAACGGGCTCGTCATAGGTGTATTCGGTCGTGTGGCTGATATGCAGCTGCATCTATCGATTGAACCTGTAATCTTGCTCGATCTGGCGACCGAGGTTTGCAATATCCGAAAGGATGGAGCCCAGAAATTCATGCAGACCCTCATCAAAAATTGACGCGATATCACGGTTATCCAATCGCGCCTGAAGCGTGTTTGCCATGTCGTGGCAAGCCTGTCTTTCCCCGTATGACTGCGCCAGTAAGCCAAGGTTTGCGACAATCTCGGCAACGCAAAATGACAATGAACGGGGCATGCGCTGATCCAGAATCAAAAAGTTCGCGATGGCGGGGGCGGTATAGTCCTCCTCAACGGCCCAGCGAAAGGAACGGTGGGCGGAAACCGAGCGCAGCAAGGTCTCCCATTGGACATTGTCCAGCTTGCCACCGACGAATGATGATGCAGGCAGCAGGGCGTGATATTTGACGTCGATGATCCGGGCCGTGCTGTCGGCCCGTTCCACATGGATGCCGATCTGGCAGAAGTGATAGGTATCCTTGCGCAACATTGTGCCGGTCATCGCCCCGCGCACCAAGGCCGACTGTTGGCGAATTGCAGCAAGGACGCCAGGCAATTCGAGTTCCTGAATGGGATTACGCAACATTTCGCATAGCAGCATCCAGGTTTCATTTATGGCCACCCAGACTTCGGTTGTCATGGCCGTGCGCACCAGGCGCGCATTGTCGCGCGCCGCCCGGATCACGGACATTACGGAACTGGGGTTGTCCTCATCGCGCAGCAAGTAATCAATAACCCGGGCACTGTCATAGCCATCGTGTTTGGCAAGATACCCGGGCTGTGCCGCCGAGGTGACAATCACCGATTCCCATTCAGCCTGCGCATCTGTCGAACGGGTCAATGCAATCCGAAAACCAGCATCAACAAGACGTGCCGTGTTTTCTGCCCTCTCTAAGAAGCGCAGCATCCAGTATAATCCACCTGCGGTTTTTCCCAGCATGTCAGCTTTCCAATACCCAAGTGTCTTTGGTGCCGCCGCCCTGACTGGAGTTGACCACAAGGCTGCCCGCCTTGAGGGCTACCCGCGTTAGCCCGCCGGGCACAATATTGACGCCATCGGGCGACACCAGTGCAAAGGGGCGCAGATCGACGTGGCGCGGGGCCAGTCCCTTTTTCGTAAAAATCGGCACTGTGGACAGTGTCCGTCGTCATATAAAATGGGACATCAGAGCGGCTTGAGCATTGGAGGCTCTGGCTCGTTTGTGTGATTGATTATGCTGCTTGTTTTTGATGTTGCAAGCGGCGTTGTTGGATTGTCCGTTTCT
>JBARCL010000104.1:0-7752 GCA_049794055.1 Sulfitobacter sp. | reverse complement strand
ATAACACCAAACGACCCCATAGTGCATTGGGCTATCGCCCACCTGCGCCAGAGGCCATCGTACCGATGGACCAAAGGCCAATCATGCACTAACTTTCAATTTGGACCACTCAAGTGGGGCTGCTCATCTCCACCAATCGAATATACTTTTTCTGGTTTTAAAAGGTCTATTATGTTGTTGAGAACCCAACTCGTGTGTTTTCTTTCGGATGCCTTGTGGCAACGATTGGACATCGGATCGTTAGGCAAGTGAGGATGAAGGGGAAAGGCGTTCCACATGAATATTGGCTCGCCAATCCGTTCAACCATATTCCAAATTGTTGAAGCGGTCCGCTCTTTGATCATTGGGCCCACTGTTGTTCGCTTGAGATCAATATCCCCAAACATGGAAGCCTTCTTCGCCAGGTGGAACTCATCAGTCAGCGCCAGTCCCGTCCTTCGTCCACCCCGGTAACCTAAATCGCGTGCCACCCAAATCGTCTTGACGCTCAAATTCTGTGCAGAGCGAAGTAACAACTCTAGGTTCTCTTTGCGAATTTTGGGCGCGTCCGAACAGTCGTGAACAGGGCAAATATCTCGGTATGGATTGAAAACGTTTGGAAGCGCAACTTTTGAAAGCTGTTCGACAAATCTCAGAACTTCATTCATCTATCCTGAGTCCTCACTGCTCGGAGCAGGCTGGGTCGCATCCGTGCCTGCTGGCAGTTCTTGTTGCGTTTGAGTTTCGGGAGTTGAAGGGTTCACCAGTTCAATCAACTCAGTTCGGTACGCAATTGCAAGCCAAGTCGTAAGCACACCTAACCCAAGAAGAATTCTATTTATCAACAATTTCAGCCTGTTGTGATCTGCCTCAACCTTTTTGATACGACTATCTAGTTGGTATGCTGTAAGTGCATCCCCCGAGATACCGTTGATGGTATCCATAGGGATATTGCTCAAATTATTCGGTATTTTGCCTTTGTCTTCATGCGATCCCTGAACTTCTGCATCCAGATCTGCAATCCAAAGAGAAAAGATTTCCTCTCCCTCACGGAGGTTGATGTGGCGCGGCCCAGCATTGAAAACCGCAAATACAAGATTGCCATTAAATCCAGGATTCACTTGAAATCCGGAGACATTCACTAAACCCTTGAACTTTATTGAAGCCCGAATTGAGATAAACCCAATGGTGGATTTGGAGATTTGGACCTTTTCCTTTGTTAGAATGAAGGCAAACTGACCTGGGCTAACGACAAATGTGTCCTCATGATCAAGCTTAACAACGGAAGATGACCCATCTTCGTTGACAAAGTATTCCTTGCCTACCGAAAGACGATAGCCAGCAGCTTCTACCCGGTCTTTTTGCCAAGGCAAGACCGGAGTGTTTCCGATACCCTTGTCACCTTCTGTGAGCCACCGCTCACGCCCCCAAAATGCCATCAGGTCACCTTATGAAAAACTGCCGTTCTCTTAGTTCGCCTCGACGATGGTTAAGAAGATCTTTGATATCCAAACTTTCAGCGTTTGAGAAATCCAGCAACGCGTTAAAAATATCTTGGTTGCCAGTGCGCGCGATTTCAATGAATGGCTCCATATGGTCCAATTTTTCAGCTGCATCATTGACGCGACCGGCTGCATCCGCAAGCCGAACAAGCAAAGAACTATTTGATCGGTTGGGGGTATAATCCAGCTTTTGGTGCAGTGTATTCGCTGCACTTAAGCACACCAAAACTGTATCTGTCACAGTACGGCTAACCGATTTAGTCTCAGCATCGCCTCTCGCAATACGCCCTGCATACTTGGCAAAGTGCATCGCGTAATGTTTCAGGCGGTCATTCTTGTGCAACGAGAGGATATCAAAATGGTTCCTCATGTCGTGATTGTACTGATCTTGTTGCCAGCTTAAAATATCTTCAGACGTCTGCATATTTGAACCTCACAAGAGCCGCTTTTGTTCTGGGTAGCCTTCATTCTTGAGGAATTGACGGATCAGATGAGCGACAAAGGTACTTTTCTTGTGTGAATTTTCATTGCAAAAATTCTCAAATCTCTCGGCCAGTTGTGCTTCGAGTAACACTGATATTCGCTTTGTTTCGCTCATCGAACTCCCCTAATTTCAACCCATTGTTAGCAGAAGTCCACACAAGTGTGCAATTCCAACTTGCCGTCTCAGTAGGCCAGCCGTGCACAGTTTCATGGAACCCTTGCGCCAAGCGCAATCCACAACCGCGCCGCATGGCGGCCATTGACGCTCTGTTCAAGACCTACAGGTAAGTAGATCGGCCCTTCACAAGTGAAAGCGTATCACATATTGACACATGTATCGCGCGATGATACACATTTGAAATGATCCAAAGCACCAAAGGCAAACTCGCGGCCAATGCCATGAAGGGTAAGTATGGCAAAGGCTTCCCCAGTGATTTGGTGAAGCGCACGCGGGCGATGCTCACGGCGCTGGATGCTGCGGTTGTCGTGGAGGATTTACGCTTTCCACCAGGGAACCACTTGGAAGAACTGAAAGGTGATCGAGCTGGGCAACATTCCGTGCGGATCAACGGACAATGGCGCATCTGCTTTGTCTGGACGCCGAACGGCCCCGCCGATGTTGAGATTGTCGATTACCATTGAGAGGATACGCTGATGAGCCTGCTTGAAGAACCAATGCACCCCGGTGAAGTCCTGAAGGAACTTTACCTTGAACCCCTGGACATGGGGGCAATCGCGTTTGCGCGGCGTCTGGATGTGCCTCGGACGCGGATCGAGCGGTTGATCAAGGGCACAACTGGTATCACGCCAGATACGGCGCTTCGCCTCGCCCGCGTCTTCAACACTACCCCGGCTTATTGGGTGAACTTGCAGACGAATTACGACATGGCTGTAGCGACTAAGAAAATCGACGTGTCCGACATTGAACCACTCGTTGCCGCATAGCGGCGGCAACGAGCTGCGCGCAAAACTTGTAGATTCGCGGCTGACTTTCCGCATCTCTGAAAAATGGTAACATTGGGTTCAGAAAGTCAGTAGCTGCAATGCTAAGCGAAGAAGCCGAGACAACACGTTCTGAGGTTTGGGTGGTCCACTTCGCCGATTCATTGACGATCTACCAGATCGAAATACGGCGATGAGAATCGCCGAGATACGGATAATTTCAAGTGCCAAAGAAAGATCAAGTTCCATTATAGTCTCCTTTCCCTAACTATATTGGGTCATATGGAGAACGTCGCAACTTGTTGATTTGTTGACTTAAATTGATCAATCTATGTGATTAATCTTGCCGAGCAATCATCAATGGACTCTTGCGCCTTAAGCGCTGTTGGACCGCTGCTCAAATAAATCGATTGCCCCATTCACCCGTCTTTGTAGGCTGTTGGCAAGGTCTCAGAGAAGGCCGCGCAAATAATATAGTTCAATCAAACTATGGGAGGAATAAATGCAAAATTCGCTCAAAGAGTTCCGCAGGCTGAATCAACCGACCAGCTGCGTGAAAGCAATCGACATGCCGATTGATCAGTACCTCCGAAGCCTCACGCGTGGGATTAGCAATGACGGAGCATTCAAAGACGCCTTACATCAATACTGTCAAAACTACTTTGACGAGTGCGGGATTATGGACTGGCCGTTCAGACATAAGGCCTGTGACCAATTCCGCAACAGTTTAGCGTTTCCGACGTTACTATCGATCTGGATAGACTCAAAGTTTTTTCGTGCGGCTTACAGCCAGGAAGTTGGCAAACAAGCGCCAAGAATTCGCGATCAGACTCAAGAACCAAAGTCGACCTTTTTTGCCAAATTTGTGCGAGAATTTTGGTTCGATACATACAAAGAAGCCGTCTACGGCAATGCCGACAGCGCTCATAATCAACGAGTTAAGAAGATCGCGAAGGCGGCAAAAGAAGTCGATCTGGTCGAATATGTCTATGTCACTCCGATAGATGTTCGCTATTTCGCGAAGCCGGCGCTCCACACGTTTTTTACCGAGTTCCTCCCGTCAAGAATGGACTTCAAGTGAACCCGTTGAGGCACGGTTTCTGTCGAGTTCTCGCCGCCCACCTTTGGGCATAAACCAAGAAAAAACAGGGAGAATGCAATGACTGCGTTAGTTTCCAAAATATCTGCGCCACAAAGGCTTTGTGGCGCTGCCGAGCATGAAGCCTATGACTTCACTAGCGGCTTCGTCTGTTTAAATAGCCTATGCCAGGTTATTGAAGATTGGCAGAGTCGGCTTCGCGCAAACGGCTCCGACCTTAACTTTTTGCGCTTGCTCGAAAACATAGAAGCGGTGGACATCATTGATGGCAACATGTTGCTGACATGGCGGGATGGTGGAGCAGACGGTGCACATGTGCATCAAACGCTTGATCTGTTGCACAGTCAGATTTCCAGTGGCCTCTATGGCCTTGCTTGGCCAACCGGCGCTAATGGTTTTCATCTACTGAATGGGGGGTGTAATCAGATATCTGGAGGTCGCGGCTACATTAGTCAAAATGAGCATTTGTGTCCTGAAAGCACACAAATTATCGCTCCGGATGAACAGAACCCCCTAGAGAAATGCGCAGGAGTCGCCGCACAGATGAAAGATATTTCGAATTTTGAGGAACGTTTGGGTAACAATGCCCTTCCCGATTTCCCTACGCCAGGCCTTATCGTCGAACTTGCCGCCGAAGTGCTGTCAGTTAAGGAATGGTCGCTTCGCGGCATCAGTACAACTTTGGAGCCGGATGCGAGGGCTCGCTCCATTTTGGCCTACTGTTTCGTTGCTTTGGTGCCATGTGATCCGCAAGGATTTGCCGCTTACATGAATTACGGTTCGATGGAAGAAATTAAGTCGGATGCAAAGAATGGCGAAGTGTTAATGGAAGCGAACCCACAAGAAGCAAGCATTGGGAAATTGCTTTGGACAGCACTGCTTGGGCTTCAAGAACCTGACTTCCCGATGGAAGTCGAAGAGGATGGGGATGCGATATTTCCGCTTCAAGATGTCGAATTGGACGAGAATGTAGTGAGCATAAAGGCATATCGAGAACAACTTGGCAGCGACGAAGTCGTGAAGGGGTTGGGCGAGTTGTTTTCGAAGCTGTCGTGAATAAACTGATTTGGATCGTTCGGCCAATCATACGTGATTGGCCGAACAGCGTTCAAAGCTCGAAATGTATTCGCTCACTTCCTATAACCACTTCACGGGCCGAGCCTCATAACATTTCAACCAATGTCACTGCGCAACTCATTTGGGCTTTAGTGCGTCATCCCCCGGTCCATTTCCACTTCCCGCGCTTCTAGCTCTGTCTCAGCCTCTCTTCGGCGTCCTTCGCTAAGCTCAAGCTCCTGCTCAGCTGTTCGTCCAGCGTCGCGTAGCTCGCTTCCTCGTTCAACAATCCACGCAATGCTTTCATTGATACGGCTTGCGAACGCAGCAGCAGTGTCACGCATTGTGCGATACCATCCATCTGGGTCTGCATCTTGGTTGTCGAGCGTTCCTCTAACCCGCTCAATTCCTGTGCTGAGACCTCGCAGGCCGTCACCAACCGCTCTACGCAGGCGAGCAAGTCGCGTTCCAAGGCTGTCAGGGGTGTCGTCATCTAATTTTCCTCGATTTTGATGCAGGTCACTGATCTGCCGCCCAGCGTGCAGGTCCTCAGGCGTGTCTTGGTCGGGTCCAGCACCAGCCAGGTCCCGTCCTCCCTGTCGATCCGCGTCAGGCCCAAGTCCGTCAGTTCCGAGCTGGTCAGCAACATTGTCCAAAGCAAGCTCGCGGCCATCATCGAGACGATCCCTGCCAAGAATGTCCCCGTGATCAGCCAAGGCGAGATCGTCAGCCAGCTCTTGTTCTGTCGCAGAAAGGTACGGGTATCGGTCTCGATTGTACGATGCGCGATGGTCGCAATTTTGCTCAAATCGGTCCTGAAGCTCTCGAGCTGGGATGCCATCGAGGCGGCGTAGTCCTGCCGGATCGTGTCCAGCTCGGCGTTCAGCTTCTCGCTCAGCCGGGTCGGCTTGCCAGTCTTCATGGAAAATCTCTCCTTTCAAACGCCAACGCTCGCCGGTGTCGGGGTCTTGGGCGGTCAGGTAGGCTTTGCCTGCACGCGGGATGTCGAAGCCAGCATCGGTTAAGGCGTCGAGCATGCTGCCACGGTCAATAATCAGGCCGACGCTGATCTGGTCTTGCAGCCACGCGTGCAGCTCGTCTCGGCCTTGGGCGCGGGTTGGGGTCTCGATGGTGTCGCGAACCTCTTGGGTGCGCTCCAGCTCCATCGGATCGGCCCAGCTGTGGCGTTGATTCATGACATCGCGCAGGCTGTCGAAGGCTTTCTCATATCCGGGCGGCGCGATATTCAGGCTCCGGCCCGAGGTCAGCTCCATGCGCGGCGTGCAGAAGTGAAGCTCAACGCGGTCTTCGTGGGTATGTCGGACCCAGAGCACGTCATATTGCGTCGGGTCCAGCCCCGCGAAGGCCAGACGCTCGAAGTGGTCCATGACCTCGGCCTGCTGGTCCTCTGACGGGGCGTCGGTGGCGGCAAAGCTGATCACGCCCGCGCGATAGGTCCATTGGTAGCGACTTGCGTCGATCAGGGCTTCGGTGCGGTCAGGATTGCCGCGAAGGACCTCGGGCAAGGGTTCGCGCGTGACGGTCATCGGCTTGCCGTCCGCATCGCGGATCAGGTCGCGGTTGTCGTCATAGGCCAGCACCTTGTCCGCGACGAGGTAGCCCACCGGACCTGCACCTGCGCCTTTGCCGTTGCGAAAGAACTTGATCAGCATCGGCGTGCGGCCTCGACGATCTGGGCAAGCTGGCGCTCGATGGTCAGCAGGCGGCGGGCAACTGTCAGCGCGTCAAGGTCAACGCGGCCTGCCAGCATCGCGCGGTTCAGCCAGCGGGCGATCTGGTTGAGGTTCCCGCCGATGCGCCCGACGGCCAGCACAAGCGCGGGATCGACGCGGGGGATGGGCTTGCGACGGCGGGCTTCGGTGAGGCCAAGCGCCTCGCGCAGCAGGGTTGCAGCAGGCAGGCCTGCGGCCTCGGCCTTGGCGCGCAACTGGGCCTTCTCTGCCGCTGTGCACCGGAAGACGAAGGTCTCGGTCAGCGGCTCTTTGGTGCGGGCTTTTCCCGCGCCGGTGGGGTTCGAAGGGGAGGCGTGCCACCCCTCGCAAGGTCCCGTGTCAGCAGCGCCAGCGTATGACATGGGTCGCCTTGCTGTTTGCTCTTCTCTGGGATCGGTCGCAGTCATGATCTGAGGCCTGCGGCTTGGATTTGGGCCTGTGTGACCAGCTTTGAAGCGAGCAACGCGGTCACTTGGGTGCCCGTGATGTGCTTGCACATCGGGCTGCGATCACTAATCCAGCAGGCCAGCCGCGCATGGTGATCAGCCTGCAACGCTGCCGCCTTTTCTCGGCCTTCCGCCTGCTTCTCGACATACGCCTGCCAACGCCGCGACTGAAACCAGTTATCGGAAAAGCAGACCTTGGTGCGGGTAAAACCCGCGCTGTCGGTGGCGTAGTCTTGGACCGCCTGCCGCAAGTCGTCAGGCCTGATCCCTTCCTTCATGGCCTCTTCGATCTGGGCAAGACAGGCCGCTTTGCCGCGCATCCGGTCTGGCGGATAGGCTGCCAAAATCTTCTCAACACTTTCATCCGCCGCCGCCTCGCGCCTGTGCGTAGGTGGTTTATGGATGGTTTTAGGATGGTTTGGGGGCCGTGGTGGCCCCGGTACCCCGGCCACAGTGGCCCCCGTACCGGGGCCAGACTGGACGGGGGCCACTGTGGACCCCGTCTCAATCTC
>JBARCL010000103.1:0-66192 GCA_049794055.1 Sulfitobacter sp. | reverse complement strand
CACCGGTTCTGGTCGCGGGGGGGATGTCAGCGGGGGGGGCTGCTGTGACCTCGGGCGCGGGTGTTGGTATCTTGCAAAGCGCAAGCCAGGAACTGGGGAAACACGCCAGTGGCAACAAGGCGACGGCATGGGATTCGATCAAGGCTGTTGTCATTGATGGCACGATTGGGGGATTGACGGGTGGCATTGGTTCCAAAATTCCCTTGGGCTGGTGTGATGATGCGGCCAAGGCGGTTGCCCCCCGACTTGCTTCCAAAGTGCCGTTTATGGCGGGAAAACAACTTGAAAAGTTTATCTCCAATTACCTTGCAGGGTCCGGTCAGGAGGTCATCAAATCAGCGATCAATGAGACCGTTAAAATGCTGGGCGAGATGGTTAAGAAGGGCAAGGCGCCTACCCAAAAAGATTTCGACAAAGCGGTGCAGAACATCCTTTACTCCGCTTTGCTGGGCGGGTTGGTCAAAAACCTTGGCAGCTTTCAAAAGAAATGGGCATATAAGAACAAGGATATTTTGCAGGGCCAGATTTTGCCTGCCCGTTGGGACAAAGCGACCAAGGGGATGCAAATCCCCAATACGCTTAAGGTCAAGATGTGGGCAGATGTCATGAACAAGGTTAGCGATAAATCGCTTCAGGCCGGGTTCGATGCCGTAATAGCGAAAAGTTCCGGCAGCGAAAACGAAGCCAAGCTTGGCAAGCTTGCGGAAGATGCGTTGAAAAAAGACAAGGCCATTCAGAAACTTGTAGATGCCGAGATCGCAAAGGCGCTTAAGAAATACAAGGTTCCCGCGGGTTAAAACAAGACGGGGCGCGCTATGTGCTTGCGCGCCCCCCGGTTTAGCCAAACACAAAAAAGCAAATTTTATTGCCGTCCGGATCGTGGACGTATGCACCATAAAACCGGTCCGTAATACGCTGGCCGGGCGCACCATCATCCGTTGCACCCAGCTCGATAGCACGGGCATAGAGCGCGTCGATCTCTTCTTTGGAGGAGGCCGTAAAGGCAATCATATTGCCGTTGCCCGGAGTTGGCGCCTCTTTGTTGTAAGGTTCGCAAACGGCCAGCATTGGCTCGCCACGCTTTGTTCCGATAAAGGCAATGCGGCCCATGTCGATGACAATCTTTGCACCTTGTTTGGCAAACAGCTCACTGTAAAATGTTTTGGCGCGTTCCATGTCTGAAACGCCGATGGTGGTATAGCCGATCATGTCAGGCTCCTTTTATAACTTCTTGTCGCCGTACATGCGGTTCAATTTGCGCATGCCGCCAATCCAACGATCATAATCATTGGTTTTGTTTTTCATATAGTCACGCACTTCTTCATGCGGCAGGATCAGGAAGGTTTCATCGCGAATTGCATCGATGCAGATACGTGCGACAGGTTCCGGCTCCATCATGCCGTTGATCGCGGCGACGTGATCTTCGTGGCCACGGGTCATTTCGGTACGCACGGCTTGCGGACACAGGACCGAAACCTTGATCCCTTGGTCACCATGGGTGAGGGCGATCCATTCGGCCAGACCGACAGCAGCGTGTTTGGTGACCCCGTAAGACGCCGATCCAATCTGGTTCAACAATCCGGCAGCAGACGCTGTGTTCAACAAATATCCCCCCCCGCGCGCCGCCATCAGCGGCACCAGATAACGCGCGGCCCAGACATGGGCCATCACGTTGATGTCCCAGCTGCGCTGCCATTCGTTGTTGGGTGTCTCCATACCGCCACCAACCGCGATTCCGGCATTTGACCAGTAAAGGTCAATGGGCCCGATATTGCTTTCTATGCTATCGATCATCACCTTGATTTGTGCCTCATCCGAGACATCAACGGTGTAGGCGGCACCGCCAACGGCTTCGGCGGTTTCGGCAACGGCGTCACCGTTCATGTCCACACAGACGACCTGACGTGCCCCTGCATCGGCGAATGCCAAACACAGCGCTTTGCCGATGCCGCTGGCGGCACCGGTGACGACGCATATTTTATCTTTGATTTCCATTGATCAGGTCCACATGTTAGAGCCGCCACAGACGGTCAGCGCCTGTCCGGTCATGTATCTGCTCGCATCAGAGGCAAGAAAGACAGCAAGCCCGGAAAAATCCTCAGGCTCACCCAAACGGCGCAGGGGTATTTCTTCTTCGATACGTTTGGCAACCTCGGGATTGTCCCAAAGCTCGCGCGCAAATTCGGTTTTCACAAGACCGGGACAGATGGCATTGAACCGTATGCCTTTGGGGCCAAACTCGGCCGCCAGATTGCGCACCAGACCGATCAGCGCGAGTTTAGACATGCCGTAAGTCCCCAGCATGACCGATGGTTTGAATGCCCCTATAGACGAGGTGAAAGCCATAGAACCTGCCCCCTTGGACACCATATCGGGCACCACCATCTGCGCGAGCCAGAGATTGGATTGTACATTGGCGTTCATGGTTTTCTGGTAAGCATCGTCCGGAATTTCGGACGTCTTGCCATAATAGGGATTAACGCCGGCGTTGCCGATCACCACGTCAATAGGTCCGGCCAGTTCATGGGTCTTATCGACCAATGCCTGTAGCTGTTCCTTGTGTCCGACGTTGCAGGAGACCGCAAACGCGGCCCCCTTTCCGAGTGCATTGATGCCTGCTGCTGCTGCGTCCAGCTGGTCCTGTTTGCGGGCCGATATCACCACGGTGGCACCATGTTCGGCCAATGCGGTTGCCATTGCCAGCCCCATACCTTTGGATGCGCCCGTCAATAGCGCGACCTTACCGGTCAGATCAAACAGCATCAGACACCGCTCCGCGTGCGGCCTGTCGCTATTTCGTTGCGAGCCCGAGAGGTGCGGTCGTTGGAGCTTTGGTAATCCTGTATTTCGCTGCGCGCGATGACGTGGTGGTGCACCTCATCTGGCCCATCTGCGTAGCGCAAAGTACGCTGCGCTGTGTACATGCCAGACAGTGGCGACCACTGGGAAATGCCCGTCGCGCCGTGTACCTGCATCGCTTGGTCGATGATATCACAGACTTGCTCTGGTACCTTGGCCTTGATCATCGATACCCAGATACGGGCCTCTTTATTGCCCAACACATCCATCGCCTTGGCGGCTTTCAGCACCAGCAGGCGCATGGATTCAATCTCGATCTTGGCGCGGGAAATCGTCTCCATGTTTTTGCCAAGATCGATGATCTTTTTACCAAAGGCAACACGGCTAAGTCCGCGTTCAATCATCAGATCAAGTGCTTTTTCCGCAGCACCGATCGAGCGCATACAATGGTGGATACGGCCAGGTCCAAGGCGCACCTGGGATATCTCGAAGCCTCTGCCTTCACCCCAAAGCATGTTCGCTTCTGGCACACGGACATTGGTGAATTTGATGTGCATGTGACCGTGTGGCGCGTCGTCATGACCAAAAACATGCATCGGGCCGACAATTTCCACACCGGGCGTGTCAATCGGTACAAGGATTTGCGACTGCTGCCGGAATGGTTCGGCATCGGGTGAAGTTTTCACCATGGTAATCATGATCTTACAACGCGGGTCACCCGCGCCGGAGATATAGTATTTCTCTCCATTAATAACCCATTCACCATTTTCCAACACAGCTGAGGTTGAAATATTCTTGGCGTCAGAGGAGGCCATATCTGGTTCGGTCATTGCAAAAGCAGAGCGGATTTTACCCGCCAGCAACGGCTTGAGCCATTGCTCTTTCTGTTCCGGTGTTCCCACGCGTTCCAGCACTTCCATATTGCCGGTGTCAGGTGCGGAACAGTTCAGTGTTTCGGGTGCCAAAGGGCTTTTGCCCAGTTCGGCCGCAATGTAGGCGTAGTCGAGGTTCGACAGTCCTTCACCGGTTTCGGCATTGGGTAGGAAAAAGTTCCATAGGCCGGCATCGCGGGCCTTTTGTTTGGCACCTTCGAGCAATTCGATCTGGCCAGGCGTGTGCGACCAGCGATCCGCGCGGCCTTCTCCCAAGTTAAAGTATTCCTCAGTGATCGGATCGACGTTTTCACGGATGTGCTTGATCACGGCTTCTAACAGCGGTTTGGCCTTGTCGGACATCGCCAGATTGTTCATTTCCATTGGTGTCTTGCTTAAATCAGACATGAAATGTCTCCCTAAATATTTGCGGTTTGGCTCTGATCAGAGCCGTGTTTTATTGCCTAGAGGCAATGGTTACTTGTTGACCCAGTTTGGCGCTCTTTTTTCGACAAATGCGTTCACGCCCTCTTTGAAATCTTCGGTCTTGGCCAGATCTGCGATCACCTCGCGCGAATAGGCGATGCTGTCTGCCATGCCATCACGGACGTACATGTCGTTCAAAACACGCTTGGTCGCTTTGACGGCCGAAGGTGATACGGCGCACAGTTGTTCGGCTTTTTCCATTGCCCGATCCATCAGTTCGCCATGTGGGTGGATCGCGTTCACACATCCCATTTCCAAGGCTTCTTGAGCGCCTATTGTGCGTCCGGTGTACATCATTTCCTGCGCCGCCAAACGTCCGACATATCGGGACAGTCGTTGCACACCGGAAGCGGCTGCAAAAAAGCCGACCTTGACTTCGGGCAGGGCGAACTTTGCGTTTTCGGAGGCAAGAATAATGTCGCAAGACAGGGCGGTTTCAAATCCGCCGCCCATTGCAAATCCGTTCACGGCAGCGATGATCGGTTTTTCCAACGTAAATCTAGAGGACAACCCGGCAAAGCCCATCGGCGTCATGGTCGCGCGCGCACCGCCAGCCGCGGTTGCCTTCAGGTCGTTCCCAGCACAGAATGCCTTGTCACCCGCACCTGTCAGTACCGCGACCCATAGATCCTGATCAGTGGCGAATTCGTCCCAGCAAGCGGCCATCTCGTTGTGCATATCTACATGTACGGCGTTGTACACATCTGGCCGGTTCATGGTGACAACCAGAATGTGCCCCCTCTTTTCGGTCTTGATGAATTGGTAGCTCATACCTTTAGGCCTCCGGTGTCGATTTCTGTGAACTTGCCGCCATTTTTTGCCAATTTCTTCAGGGTTTCAGCAGGCACAAATGAAGGGTCTGCAGCGCCGAGTATTTCCATACGGTCAAGTACGGTTTGCGCTCCCACCATATCGCCATAAAACATTGGCCCGCCTTTGTCAGCTGGCCAGCCATAGCCATTTAGCCACACCACATCGACATCAGAAGGCCGCTGCGCCTTGTTCTCTTCAAGGATTTTCACCGCCTCATTGATCATCGGAAAAATACATATTTCGGTGATTTCTTGTGCACTCATCTTGGAAGGTTCTGCGCCGGTGATCTCGCGGATGATGCCCGCCGTCACATCAGACGGAACGGGGTGCCGGTTTTCGTCATAATCGTAAAAACCCGCTTTTGTTTTCTGCCCGCGCCGGTCCAGTTCGCACAGGGCATCACGTATCGGATTGTCGGTTCTTGCCCCTTTCGCCCAGCCAATATCAAGGCCTGCCAGATCGCTCATCTGGAACGGTCCCATCTTGAACCCGAACTGGTTCAACGCGGCGTCCACATCCCAAGGCATCACACCCTGATAGACCAGCTTGTTCGCCTGTATTTGACGCGCAAACAGAATGCGGTTGCCGACGAAGCCGGGGCAGACGCCAACCAGTGTGGCGATCTTGTTGATGTCTTTCGCCAGCGCCATGCAGGTTGCCACCACATCGTCAGCCGTGTGCCGCGCGCGCACGATCTCAAGCAATTTCATCACATTGGCGGGAGAGAAAAAGTGCAAGCCGATTACATCTTCGGGCCGTTTTGTCATGCTGGCGATTTCATTGATGTCGAGGGCCGAAGTATTGGTGGCAAGAATTGCGCCGGGTTTCATCACCGTATCCAGTTCGGTGAAAATCTTGCGCTTGAGGTCCATGTTTTCGAACACGGCTTCGATCACCAGATCGCAATCGGCAAGGTCGGCTATCGAAAGTCGCCCATCAAACCGGCCCATCCGTGCCTCGACTTCCTCTTGCGGGAAACGGCCCTTGTTGGCGGAGCGCTGGTAGTTGCCGCGTACAATGCCCAACCCGTGATCCAACGCTTTTTGCGTCGTCTCTACTATTTTTACTGCAAAACCTGCGGTGGCAAAGTTCATCGCAATCCCACCGCCCATCGTGCCGGCACCGATGATGCCGACCGTTTTGACAGGCCGTTTGGCAGTATTGGCATCAAGGCCGGGAACCTCCCATGCGGCGGCGCCGGCGGCAGCGATATAAGCACCGATTTCTTGATCGTCAGGGGTATTCATACTTGAGCCTCTTGGTTGTCCAGACAGGCCGTGCGGATGGCGCGGCGGTCGATTTTGTCAGTTGCACCTCGTGTCAGCACATCACGCTGGACCCAAAGATGCGTCGGGATTTTGAATTTGGCGAGGTGCCCGACAAGAAAATTTGCCATCTGCGCACAGGTGATCTCGGTTCCCTCACGCAGGTGCAGCGCGGCCCCGACTGTTTCGCCCAGACGGTCATCAGGAACCGAAAAGGCGATGGCTTCCAAAACATCGGGATGCCGATGCAGCGCGCCTTCGACGTCAAGACAGGCGATGTTTTCGCCCCCGCGAATAATGATGTTTTTCTTGCGGTCGAGGATGGTCACGAACCCCTCGTCGTCCAGCACCCCCAGATCACCGGTACGCAGCCAGCCGTCCACCACCGTTTCGGCTGTCGCCTCGGGTTTGTTCAGATAGCAGCGCATGATATGCGGACCTTTCACGGCGATTTCGCCGGTGGTGCCGTTGGGAACATCTTTGCCGTGATCATCCAGCATCCGAAGTTCCTGCACCGGCGGATGTAGCTTGCCGGCGCTTTCGGGACGGGCCCGGTAATCGTCGCCGATCATGCCAATGCCTAGGGCGTTGGTCTCTGTCATGCCCCAACCCGTGGCGATGCCCGCGTTTGGAAACGCTTCGGCCAATTGCGCAACTTGAGCGGCGGGGCGTTTGGCGCCACCGGAGCCAAGATAATCCATGCTGGACAGCGGTTCGCCCATCTGTTTGGCGGCTTCCATTAGCTCGGCAGATTGTGTTGGCACACCCAGAAAACGGGTGATTGAATTATTGCGGATAAGACGTACGGCTTCTTGCGGGTCCCATTTGTGCATTAGGGTGATTTTGGCGCCCGCAGGCAGGCTGAGCAGGAACAAAGGATGTGTTGCCGTGACGTGAAACAAGGGCGTAACAACCAGCGCTGAAGGGCGCGGCGGTTCGGGGGCGTCGGGGGCAGGGGGATCAATCAGCGGCGCAATCACAGATTGCATCAACCAGCTAAAGACGGCATTCACCGCGCCGCGATGGGTTTGCACCACACCTTTGGGATGGCCTGTGGTACCAGAGGAATACATGACGGCAAAATCATCGTCGGTGTCGATGGTAACTTGCAGGGTCTGATCATGCATGGCACCGTCGCGTAGTGCAGCAAAACCATGTGCCGATTGTCCTTCGCCGTCGCGCACACCGATCAAGGTTAAACCCAGCACGTTTTCCAAAGGTTTGAGTCGCGTCAGGCGCGGGCCATCGGCAAAAACCACCTTGGCCGCGCTATCACGCAGGGCGTATTCCAGCTCGTCGGTTGTCCACCATGCGTTCACAAACACCACGACTCCGCCGATGGAGGAAATGGCCAGCACCAGCATCAGCAATTCAGGATAGTTCCGCATTGCTATCGCAATCCGGTCGCCTTGACCCAAACCCAAAGTGTCGCGCATCGCATGCGCCATGCGGTTCACGGATGCGGTGAATTCGGCATAGGAATAGCTTTCACCCTCATAAGCGATGTATTCCAATTGCCCCTCACCATGCCGCGCCCAGCCCGCAGCCAGCAACCCCGGCACTGTCGGGGGAATGTTACGGAACGCCTTGACGGTAACGCCACGCACCTCAACGGTTTCGATTGCAAATACCGGATCCGTTGCGACCACATGTTGCACGGCGTCTTCGGGTGTCATCGCTGTCATTCCAGCCAACGCTCTCTGTGCATGGTTTCCCCTCCCAAGGTAGCCTACCGGTGCGACCCATTTCGAGATCGCTACCGACTCTTTGGCGTGAGACTAGGCAGGAATGCTGCTCATGCCAATACCGCAGAACGGAACGTCATTCCACTTTTCATGCTATTTCTTGTTTTGAATGTTCTCAGCGTTTTTCAACTACGGCAAGTGTTACGGCAGGTCACAAACCCGCTGGGGGAGGTAGAATATGGCGGCAGCTCCTTGCGAAGTATCATTGACATTAACACTGCGCTGGAAAAACCGAAGATAGCGTCGTAACAAGGAAGCAGTCCTTACAGATTGCGTTTTGAAAATGGAAAAATGTCAAAGGAGTGTCTTGTGTGGTACCGGCTACCCTCTGACGCCACTTCAATACAGCATGTACGCCAGTTCAGCACTGGGAAAACGACCTTGGCATTATATTGAACAAATTGTTGTGCATGTCCCGTCCGAAAAACTGGACACCGAAGCGATGGGGCAGGCATGGTCCGAGTTGAGTACGGCACATCCGGCGCTGCGCAATGTGATTTGCGAAGGTCCAAACGGGGATCTATTGCAGCGCAGCGCAGAAGCAACGCCGATAAGGCCTGCGGTACAGGATTGGCAGCACTTCGATACAGTGCAATGCGAAGATGCGTTGCAACGCTTTTTGGGTCAGGATCGCAGGGCAGGGATAGATGCCACCAGGGCGCCGCCTTTTCGTGTCGCCCTGTTTCATACCGGCCCGTCGCAATTCGTTCTGGTCTGCAGTTTTCCACACAGCCTGTTGGACGGTCGTGCCTTTGCCCCGCTCCTGAACGAGGTTTTCGAGCGTTACGACCGGATCAGAACCGGTGCCAGGTTGATGTCCCCTGAGACCCCCTTGGAAAATTTATTCGAAACGCACTGTCGCGGTCTGGCAGCTATGGATCATACTCCCGGCGAGGACCATTTCGTACAGAGTTTGGCCGGCTGGGAGGGCTCCGAAGGGTTGCGCAGAGAGGGTGTCGCGCCGAGCCGCAAGAGGGAGGCAGTTTTTCATCTGAACATAGCACAGACCGAAGCGGTGGCGCAGCTGGCTGCGCAGGCAAATGTGACCAGCAGTACGGTGGTCCTCGCAGCTTGGGGCATCGTTTTGGCACGGTTCACGGGACAGACGGATGTGGTTTTCGGTGTAACCCGAAACGGCCGCAACGTCGTTAAGGGTTCTGCGGATGCGGCCGGGTGTTTCATCACAACGGTGCCGATGCGGGTGCAGCTAGACCCCGCGCTGACCCTTGGAGAAATGCTGAAGCAGTTACGCGAAGAACAGATTGCGCTGCGCCCGTTTGAACACACGCCCTTGACGCGCATCAGTCGCCGCCTGGGGCTCGCTCCCGGGCGGTCGCTGTTTGATTCCGTATTGATGTTCGATTTCGGAACACTCGAAGAGCAACTTAGAAAGCTCGGCGGGGCGTGGCTGAACCGGCAAGTCGATCTGTATGAAGAAGGCGATACGCCTGTTTCTGTTGCGGCCTATGTGGGCGCGCGCCTGAAGATTGTCGTTGAATATGACCCTGCACAGGTACCGGACGGTCCGCGCCTTGGGGCGGCGATGTGCCAGATCTTGGCAGGGATCGAGAATGCAACAACTGACACGCCTCTTGCAGCGTTAAATATGCTGGATGTGGACGAACTGCAGCGGCTGAGAGTACTGGCCGGTCCCGCCCATATCGCCAAATTCGAGGCGGCCACCTGTATTGACAAATTCGAGCAGATTGCTGCGCAATTGCCTGATCGGATTGCCCTGATGCAGCCGGAGGCAGAGCCGTTGACCTATGGCGCGCTTAACAAATCTGCAAACCGGCTGGCCGCGAACCTTTGCGCGGCAGGCGTACAAAAGGGCGATACCATCGGCATCTGCATGGCACGCAGTCCGACGTTTATTACGGCCATGCTGGCGATTTGGAAGACCGGTGCCGCGTTTGTCCCGATGGATCCCGGCTATCCGCAGGCGACATTGGACATCAGCGCGCAGGACAGCGGGGTACGCTTCATCCTGACCGATAAGGCCGCTCCCGTGCTTTCGGCCCCGACTTGCAGCATCGCAAGCCTGAACGATCCAAATGTCACCTTGCCCCAGCGAAAGCGACCCAGTGGTGACGATCTTGCCTATGTCGTCTTCACCTCCGGATCGACGGGGCGACCCAAGGGTGTGATGGTCACACACCATGCGCTTGCCGAACATGCCGACGCGATCATTCCGTACTTTGCGTTGACCGCGCAGGATCGGGTACTGCAATTTGCGCCGCTTGGTTTCGATGTGGCCCTTGAAGAAATTGTGCCGACGTTGCTCAGTGGTGCAGCATTGGTATTGCGAAGCGAAGCCATGGTGCAATCGGTGCCCGAATTTCTGGCCCAGCTGGACGCGCTTGAGATTTCGGTAGTAAATCTGCCTACAGGTTTTTGGGTCGCGCTGACCGAGGTTCTGCACACTCAAGACAGGGTCTTTCCTTCAAATGTCCGGCTGGTGATTGTCGGCGGGGAGCGTGTTCCGCTGTCAGCGTTGAAACGCTGGCGTGACCGGCTGCCGGAAGTGCGATGGTTGAACGGCTATGGCCCGACCGAAACAACAATCACCTGCACTATGCATGAAGTGGTGGAAACAGACCTGGCCGGCGACACCGTGCCTATCGGGCGCCCCTTGCCCCATGCCCGTGCTTGGGTGCTGGCCAAGGATGGCGGCCTGTTGCCCGAAGGGGTTGAAGGCGAGTTGTGCATTACCGGCCCTGCTGTGGCCAAGGGTTACATGGGTGATCCCGACCGCACCGAACAAAGCTTTGGCCAAGCCCAGTTCGCTCCTGATATCGGGCGCATCTATCGCACAGGTGACCGCGTGAAATGGCAGGGCGATTTGCTTCAATATCTGGGCCGCATGGATCGTCAGATCAAACTGCGCGGCTTCCGGATCGAGCCAGGGCAGATCGAAACTGCGCTTGAAATGCAAAACGGTGTTGATCGTGCCCATGCAGAGTTAATCACGACAAAGACCGGTCGCAAGCAGCTGGTTGCTTGGTATTCGGTTGAAAGTGCGACCGCCGCGCTCACCTTGGACGCATTGAACAAGAGCCTCGCCAGAATTTTGCCGCCACAAATGCGGCCTGTTTTGGTGCCGGTGACCACATGGCCGCAGACCCCGGGTGGTAAGGTTGATGTCACCCGTCTGCAGCATCCGGACCAGAAATCCGAAGCCGTGCAGGACACCGACAGTCCGGACGGCACGTTGGTTGATGAGGTGATCCAGCTGTTCTCGGACATTTTGCAGGTTAAAAGGGTCGGACCGCAAACGTCTTTTTTTGATGCTGGCGGGGATTCACTTTCCCTATTGCGGCTGATGCCCGCGTTGGAGCGTAGATTTAGTGTTAATCTCGAACCGACCGCCATTTACGTTGATCCGACCCCGCAAGGTGTGGTTCAAGCCTTGATCGCGCAGGATCCTGACCCTCTTGTCGTGATACCGATTCAGGAGAATGGTTCCTTTGCCCCGCTCTATGCAGTGCATGTCTTGGGAGACAACGGGTCATACTTTCGACCCCTGTCGAAGGTGCTTGGGGATCATCAACCGGTTTTCGGTATCACCGTCGGGTTGTTGTCAAACACCACCCCAACCACAGTGCATGACACCGCGCAGTTTTATTTACGCCAGATCGAACGGCATCACCCGAAAGGCCCGCTTTCCCTGATAGCGGTCTCGGCAGGCAGTTACGTCACGCTGGAGCTTGCGCAACTGTTGCAAAAGGCGGGGCGCGGTGTTCAGGCACTGATCCTGTTAGATGCAGAAGGGCCTGCAGGTCGGGATCGCGTGGGGCGTGCCGCTCGTGTTGGTGTGCACGCAGTTGAAATACTGCGTCGGGGCTGGCCCTATATCACCAAGCAACTTAGTCTGCGTGAACAATCCCGGGCACAGGGTATCTCGAGGCAAAGGTTGCTGTCTGAAACGACAGGTCCTGCTGAGCTTCCTGGCGAAGAGTTGGGGGATGTGAACGACTTTGTGGCGGCAAACCAGATCGCGATCGATGCCTATGAACCCAAACCCTACAATAAACGGCTGACTATTTTCAGGGCCGGTGATGACAAGTTCGACACCAAAGAAGCGATCCGCAACGGGTTGGGATGGGCTGGCATTGCGATGGCGGGTTTTGATTTGATGGACGTGCCTGGGGATCATCTGGGTATTCTCAAGGAACCAAATGTCGAAACACTGGGTGCGCGCATAAGCGAGGTTTTGAATTCCCTGCGCGCGGCAGAGGATTAACCTGCGTGAAGTGCACCTATTGATCCTGGCATCAACGCTTTGACATCCGGCCAGTTCATCCAGACCGCGATAGCCCCCAAAAGCAGGGCGATGGGTAGAAATAGCAGGTCGTGCCGCCCGTCCCATGCTTTGTGTCGTCGCGCCAACATGAGGATGAACGGATGGTAAAGTAGCAATGCTGTGCCAAGGCCAATCACCGCACCAAACAGCCCGAACAGGCTGACCCCGATCAAGAAGCCGCCGGTTGTCAAGATCGCTTTGGCCAGACTGACGCCGAAAAAGCCACGCGAGTCTCCGGTGGCAAGCGCGGCCTGATCATAGGTCAATGACACCACGGTGATCATCTGGACACTGGCCACAGCGACAATGATTCCGCCGGCCGCCATGTAGCGATCATCATAGAGGAATTGCACAATCCATGGGCCGGTCAACGCCAGCACAAACAGCGCTGACAACATTATGGCTGTCAGATAATAACGTAGCTTGAACAACCGGTCACGGGCGGTCTGGTCTTCGGTGTTTAAATGTTCGCGATACAGCGGGATCAGCACACGCGATGTGATCATCATCCCCAGCATCAAGGGGAAACTCGCCAGGAACATTCCGATATTGTAGATTCCAAGCCCGTCAATGCTCAGAAATTTCCCTAATATGGCCCGGTCACCTTGCGACACCAGCAAACCGCAGATTGAAGAAAGGAAAATCCAAAGCCCGAAGTGCAGCAATTCCTTTCCTGCGGACTTTTCCCAATGTAGCCGGTTCCCGCGGCCTGGCAGAAACAGCCACATAAACGCCAAACGCACGATGGCTGTTACAACCCAACCGGCGACCAGCGCCCAAGTCGATCTGGTGAACCAAGCCAGCAACACCATCGACACAATCCCGGTCACTGTCGCCGCCAGATCAAGTGCGCTTACCCGCCCGATCAGCAGATGCCGGTTGGCGGTTTCGACCCGTATGGGTTCTAACGCTGCAAAGAGTAGCGATACGGCCGCCACTGGCAGCATCAGGGCAATAACCGGTTGTTCATAAAAGGCTGCCGCTGGCAGTGCCAACACGCAGGCAGCAAGCCAGAGCACGAAACCTCGTGTGATCTGCAATGTCCATGCCGTATCCAGAAAGTCAGGATCATCGCCGCGTTTGCTCTGCATGATCGACTGGGCGATGCCCATATCAGAAATCAGCGTCAACCCTATCAGCATCATCGTAACCAATGCCATGATCCCAAAGGATTCTGGGAACAGCAGACGGGCAAGGATCAGGTTAGATACAAACCGCACCCCTTGAGAGATCACAAAGGAGAGCGCCGTCCACGTAGACCCTCGCGCGGCCCGCGCCAACAGAGTGGTGCCGAAAAAGCCGCCGTTAGATTTCGGAGTGTCTGGGTCGCGCTGCTCTACATCTTCAGAAATGGGAGCGCCCCCCGGTATGCGGGGCAAAAGGGATCACCATCTGAATTGTCATATCTGTGATACGCACACGCTTGTTCCCTCCGCCACAACACGGCGGTGTTTGTCTGTAGCGCCCATCCTTGGATAGGGGAAGTGGTAAGGCGCAAATCTAATTGGGCATAATATGTATGAACGGCACCGGATCACGGGGAAAAAGAACGGAGTCTTTGCACAGGGTCTGTATCTAAGTCGGGTCGGTTCCACAGTCTCTTAACGGAAAAGTCGCTGCTTTCTTGCCCGCATGGCTGAAGTGCGCGGCTCTTAAGGACCATCAAAACCAAGCCGTGAAAATTTATATTTTGCTTCCACGACCGGTGTGTTGAAGCGGTATCTGTCTTGGGCAGTCTTAACGAATTTGAAAACGCCACCGCCACAATTTTATTTATGGATTTTGGATACAATATCCCATATAGAATCGCGCATTGCACTTTTTTGGAGCGTTAGATGTCTAAGACACTTCTTTTGGCAGCAACCCTGACAGCGCTTACGGCCGACCTTGAGGCCCGGTTGTGCGCTCGATCCTGAGCTGATGGGGACGTTAAGCAAAAACACCCCAACAAGAACTTTGCCAATTTTTCTTGATGACTTGGCGCCAACATAAACTTTTCGCTGGAGAACCCGATGACCACCAATATCTTTACTGGCACCATGCCCGCCCTCATGACCCCTTGCACTGCCGACCGGACACCCGATTATGATGCCCTTGTCAGAAAGGGCCGCGAGATGATCGCGGCGGGCATGTCTGCCGTTGTCTATTGCGGCTCCATGGGCGACTGGCCGTTGCTGACCGATGCAGAGCGAATGGAAGGGGTTGAACGTCTGGTGAACGCCGGCCTACCGGTTATTGTGGGGACCGGCGCGATCAACTCAAAGTCTGCCGCGGCTCATGCTGCGCACGCGCAAAAGATCGGGGCTGCCGGCTTGATGGTTATTCCTCGTGTTCTGTCTCGTGGGTCTTCGCCGATTGCACAAAAGAACCACTTCAAAGCCATTCTGAACGCCGCCCCAGACGTGCCTGCAATCATCTACAACAGTCCGGTCTATGGTTTCGCCACAAAAGCGGATCTGTTTAGGTCTCTGCGTTCCGAGCATCCAAATCTGGTTGGTTTCAAGGAATTCGGCGGCAAAAGCCATCTACGTTATGCGGCAGAACACATCACCTCTCAAGATGATGAGGTGACGTTGATGGTAGGTGTCGATACCGAGGTCTATCACGGATTTGTAAACTGCGGTGCTACGGGATCTATCACCGGTATCGGCACCGCATTGCCAAAAGAAGCGCTGCTGCTGGCGGCCCTGTCGCAGAAGGCGGCTGGTGGAAATGCCGAGGCCCGCAAGCGGGCGTTGGAGCTGGAAGAAGCTTTTGGCGTTTTGGCCAGCTTCGACGAAGGTACTGATCTGGTTTTGTACTACAAATATCTGCTGGTGCTGAATGGTGAAGAAGAATACCGCCTGCACTTCAATGAAACTGATGTGTTGACAGATGCACAGCGCAACTATTGCGAACAACAATACAGCTTATTCCGTAACTGGTTTGCCGACTGGTGCCAGCAAGGCGGAGTCATTGCTGAATGCGCGTAATCGATAGCCATACCGGTGGTATGCCTACCCGGGTTATTTTGGATAATGCCCCCGACCTTGGGGCAGGGACGTTGGCCGTGCGTGCCCGTCGGTTGGCGCAGGACAGATTTTACAAATCTGTTCTGCTTGAGCCGCGCGGCCAACCCGGTATGGTTGGCGCTTTGCTGGTCGAACCAGCGGATTCCGAATGCGTCACCGGCGTGATCTTTTTTGATGCCGGTGCGGTTTTGGGCATGTGCGGTCATGGCACAATCGGTTTGGCAGTGACGCTGGCGCATCTGGGCTGGATCCAAAATGGCCGTCACAAAATCGAAACACCCGTTGGCATTGTCGACGTCGACCTGAAAGACGATGGTTTCGTGACTGTGACAAACGTGGAAAGCCGCCGTGTTTTCAAGAATGCTTCGGTTGTGGTTGACGGGCTGGGAGTTGTCACTGGCGACGTCTGTTATGGTGGCAACTGGTTTTTCATCGTTGAGCCCAGCCCTTTCCCTGTGATCGCCGGCAACATCCGCAATCTAACAGAAGCTGCCACGGCCATCCGCAGTGCTGCGATTGCGGCCGGTCTGGGGGGAGAAAACGGTGAACCCGTGGACCACGTGATCTTTCAAGGCATTTCGGAGGATACTAAAATCCACAGCCGTAATTTTGTGCTGTGCCCGGATGACACCTATGATCGTTCCCCCTGTGGCACGGGCAGCTCTGCCCGTCTTGCCAGTCTGGCGGCGGATGGGCGGTTAAGACCGGGTGAGGAAATAATCCAACATAGCGTCATCGGCAGTCCATACCGGTTGTCATATCAACCGGGTGCGAACGGTGGTGTTATTCCCACAATCACCGGTCAGGCCTTTGTCACGGCAGAAAGTAACCTTGTATTTGCACTTCGTGATCCATTTCGAAACGGGATCGAATACTAAGGCTGTAAGCCTGGAAAACCGGGCCATACCCTCTCACAACGTTGGTAAATAGCGAATGAAACAGCACCAAGAGATCATCGTCGTTGGGGCCGGAATTGTCGGTATCAGCATTGCGCTGAAGCTTCAGGCCGGCGGTGCCACTGTCCGCGTTCTTGACCGTAAGGCTTCAATCGCGCGTGCTTCTTTAGGCAACGCAGGTGCTTTTGCATTTTCCGACGTGATTCCACTGGCTACGCCAGGGATCATGCGAACGGCCCCGAAATGGCTGCTGGACCCCATGGGACCGCTGTCGATTCCGCCATCCTATGCCTTGAAGATTGCGCCATGGATGCTGCGGTTCTGGCGGGCCAGCTGGCAGGATCGCTACCAGGCGTCCGTCAATGCACAGGCACGGTTAATGGAACTATCACAGGCCGCGCTGGAACGCCAAATCATGGAGGTTGATGGAGAAGGGTTGATGCAGCGAGAGGGGCAGCTTCAGTTATATGAGGGTGAAAAGGAATACGCCGCAAGTCTTGCCGCTTGGAAATTGCGCCGGCGACACGGGGTGAAATTCCGTGTCTTGGAAACACCACAGGCCATTGCCGAGATTCAGCCGGGCCTTCATCCTCGTTTTACCCATGCCGCTTTTACCCCAGACTGGCTTAATACCACGGACCCAAAGGAATGGTCCGAACATCTGGCACAACGGTTTTGCAACCGTGGCGGGGTGATTGAACAGGTTAATGTTACGTCTATCTCGGGACAATCCGAAAAGGCCGTTGTTATGACGTCTAACGGGCGCCGCGAGGTGGATAAGGTTGTTGTTGCTGCCGGTGCTTGGTCGCATCATCTGGCCCGTACCCTTGGGGACAAAATTCCTTTGGAAACGGAACGCGGGTACAACACCACCTTACCAAAAGGGGCATTTGATCTGCGCACGCATCTCACTTTCGCAGGGCACGGGTTTGTTGTGTCCAAGATAGCGGGCGGTGTCCGTGTCGGAGGTGCCGTCGAGTTGGGCGGGCTGACACTGCCCCCGAATTACAAACGGGCGGAGGTCTTGTTGCAAAAAGCGGCGCAATTTCTGCCTGATCTGGATGCTAAAGGCGGAAAGCAGTGGATGGGATTCCGCCCGTCGATGCCTGACAGTTTGCCGGTGATCGGTCCCGCGCAAAATGCAGCAAATGTGATATACGCCTTTGGACATGGTCATCTTGGTCTGACGCAATCCGCAGGCACGGCTGAACTGGTTGCAAGTCTGATCTTCGACAGGGAGCCGATCATACCAATTACACCCTATTCGCCAAACCGTTTCTGAATGCAGCACCACGTGAATATGCGGGCTTAAGACCTGCGATGTTCATATTCTCTGGGACAGACGGAAATTCCTACAGTACCGTCGTGCGCCCTGACATCTAACCCAAAGGAGTCGCCATGCGCAGTAGTAAGACAGTTCATGTCATTTCGGCACATGCAGAAGGTGAAGTCGGCGATGTAATTGTGGGCGGCGTCACCCCACCACCTGGCGAAACCCTTTGGCAGCAACGGTCATTTATTGCGCAGGACGAAACCCTGCGTAATTTCGTGCTGAACGAACCACGGGGCGGGGTGTTTCGTCACGTGAACCTTCTGGTGCCGCCCAAACATCCGGAGGCTGATGCCGCCTTTATCATAATGGAGCCCGAGGATACGCCGCCAATGTCCGGATCTAACTCAATCTGCGTCGCGACGGTTCTTTTGGACGGGGGCATCCTTCCGATGCAAGAACCCGAAACACATCTGATGCTCGAAGCGCCCGGCGGATTGGTGCGGGTGCGGGCGGAATGCCGGAATGGTAAAGCAGAACGGATTTTCGTTCAAAACCTGCCAAGCTTTGCAGATCGCATTTGCGTGCCCCTTGAAGTCGAAGGGCTGGGGACCATTACGGTGGATACGGCCTTTGGAGGGGACAGTTTTGTCGTAGTGGATGCTGCGGAAGTCGGATTTGAAATCGTCGAAGCTGAGGCCAAGGAGATTGCGCATTTGGGCGTCGCAATCACCAATGCGGCAAACACGCAGTTGGAATTTATTCATCCGGAAATGGCCGATTGGGATCATATCTCTTTCTGTGCCTTCTGCGGACCGCTTGGCGAGACAGAGGCGGGCCTTACCGGAAAATCAGCGGTTGCCATTAGGCCCGGCAAAGTAGACCGCTCCCCGACCGGGACTGCCGTTTCGGCCCGTATGGCATTGATGGCCGCCAAGGGGCAAATGCGGATTGGACAGACATTTGAAGCGGTTTCAATCATCGGCTCACGCTTTACTGGCCGGATTGTCGAGGCAACGATAGTGGGAGGCCGGCCTGCCATTGTCCCCGAGATCAGCGGCCGGAGCTGGATCACTGGGACACATCAACACATGCTGGATCCCCATGACCCATGGCCGGGCGGGTACCGATTAAGCGATACTTGGGGGGCCTAATAACGGCATTTTCAGCTACAAAGAATACGTTCCTTGATTCTATTTCAGAAAATCAAGTATAAGTTATGGATATTGTATATTAATTCTTGGACTTGTGGAAACGTCTCTGCGCCGTGAATTTTTGAGTTACCTGGTAACTTAGTGTACGACACCTATCTGTATCCAAAATTATTTGCGGCAAAAGGCAGAAGAGATGGCTGGAAAACGCGCGGTAATCAAACAAAGCCTGCCTGACGTGATCGCGAATGATCTGCGGGAGCGTATCCTGAGCGGCGAGATGGCAGAGGGCGAAACGATACGTCAGGAGGCGCTGGCCGAAGAATACGATGTTTCACGCATGCCAATCCGCGAGGCCCTGAAGCGGCTGAATGCCGAGGGTCTTGTCCAATGGGCCAACAACCGGGGTGGATCGGTCACCAAGCATTCCCTCAGCCAGATCGGCGAGATATTCGATTTACGTAGCTTGATCGAGGTGGATCTGTTCCGCCATGCCATACCGGCAATGACAGTGGCTGACGTGACAAAGTGCACAAGGATTCTTGAGCAGATGGAAGCTTCATATCTGGAAGATGACGTTGGTAAATGGGGCGGGCTAAACCATGCGTATCATTCGGCGCTCTACGGGGCAGCTGGTCGTGAGTTAACAAAAGAACTGCTGGATCGGATCAATTTGCAGTCGGACCGTTATGTGCGCATGCACTTGAGCGTGATGAAGCAAAAAGAACCGGCCAAGGACGAACACCGCAGATTGCTGGACCTTGCAAAAGAGGGCAGGGTTGAAGAGGCATGTGCGCTTCTTACGCAGCATATCCGGCGCACCAAGGATCAGCTGCTAGAGATGGTCACGGCGAAACGAAGAGTCGAAGACTCTTAGCCATTTACAAGTCACTCAGTGCTTGCATCTGCCCCTTCATATTGGATACAATATCCATAAATTAGATGATTTATGAGAGACATTCCATGGCCTTTGCCCCCCACGGAAAGCACTTGATTGCCGGCACATGGACCACCGGCGACGCCACTTTTGCTTCGGAGCCCGCGAAAGGTGCCGCGCATCATTTTGCCGTGGGTCGGATATCAGATGTGGAGGCTGCCGCCGAAGCTGCCGAAGCCGCATTCTGGAGTTACGGCTATTCTACCCGCCAGGAGCGTGCAGCCTTTCTGAATGCCATCGCTGACGAAATCGAAGCGAGGGCCGATACGATTACCGAAATTGGCTGCCGGGAGTCAGGTCTGCCAGAAGCACGGTTAGAGGGCGAGAGGGGTCGGACCACTGGACAATTGCGTTTGTTTGCAGACCATATTCTAACAGGCGACTATCTGGACAAGCGCCATGATGAAGCGTTGCCTGATCGCGCGCCCATGGCACGCCCTGACCTGAAATTGATCCAGCGCCCGATCGGACCCATTGCTGTTCTCGGTGCGTCAAACTTCCCGTTGGCGTTTTCGACGGCCGGCGGGGACACCGCCGCAGCATTGGCCGCAGGCTGCCCTGTTATCGTCAAGGGCCACAGCGCACACCCCGGTACCAGCGAAATTGTCGCAGAAGCCGTAAACGCAGCTGTCGTGAAATGTGGATTGCACAGCGGAGTCTTCAGTTTGGTACAGGGCGGAAATCAACAGGTTGGAGCGGCATTGGTTCAACATCCGTTAATCAAGGCAGTGGGGTTCACAGGATCACTGGGCGGGGGGCGCGCGCTATTTGATCTGTGCGCGTCGCGCCCGGAACCTATCCCGTTTTTTGGCGAACTCGGGTCGATCAACCCGATGTTCATACTTGCCGGCGCAATGGTCAACCGCGGCGAAGAAATTGCAAAGGGATGGGCCGCATCGCTGACAATGGGTGCCGGTCAGTTCTGTACCAATCCGGGTGTTGCCGTTTTGCTGGCGGGCGAACAGGCTGATCAGTTCATCCGAACCACACACGCGGTTTTGGTTGTGACGGAACCACAGACCATGTTGACCGAAGGTATCGCGGCCGCATATCGCAAAGGTCAGCAGCGCATTGCCGGTACATCCGGTGTTCGGGAGCTTCTCAGTTCCAAGTGTGAAGAACGCAAGGCCGCGCCCTATCTGTCTAGAACGACGGCCAGGAACTGGCTGGCCAATGAAAGGCTTTCCGAAGAGGTGTTTGGCCCGTTGGGCTTGATTGTTATAGCAGAGAACGCTGAAGAGATGCACCAGGTGGCGCTCAAACTGCAAGGCCAGCTGACCTGTACATTGCACATGGATCCCGAAGATACCGACGCTGCCAAGGCACTGATGCCCATCCTTGAACGCAAGGCGGGTCGTGTCCTTGCCAATGGTTTCCCCACCGGCGTGGAGGTGAGCGATGCCATGGTCCACGGTGGCCCTTATCCGGCCTCGACCAATTTCGGGGCGACATCTGTTGGGACCTTGTCGATCCGGCGTTTCTTACGTCCGGTTTGTTACCAAAACCTTCCGTATGCATTGTTACCAGAACATATCTCTTGATTGATCGACATTTATCTTGGCACGCGGTTGATCGATAAGGCGGGCTGATGTGATGGAGAATTGGCAAAAGCTGATAAATCCGGTCGTGTAAAGAGATGGCGTACCATCTGAATTCTAACATTTGGACGGTGGTTTAAAGCTGGGCTGTTACCGCTATAAACGGGGGTCGTTCATATTCAGCCACCGACCGTCACCTGCGTTGCCCTCAAATTTCCGATTTTGTAGAATGACCTTCCCTCGCGACAAGACCGTTACCGGCAGTCCCTTAATTGCGGTCCCTTCGAACGGGTTATATCCAACATTGTCGTGCAAATCATTCGCTTCGTAGAGTGTAGGTTTGTCAGGATCCCAGATCGCGATATCCGCATCGAACCCCTTGGCGATTTGCCCTTTGCTGGTCAGCCCGAATGCCTTTGCCGGCGCGGTGGCAGTCAACTCTACAAAAGCCTCCAACCCCATGCGCCCTTCTGGAACCATAGCATTGAACATCAGTGGCAGACGTGTTTCCAGCCCCGGCATGCCGTTCGCGATCTTGTTGAACGCAGCGCTTTGACCATGTGCAAACTTACCACTTTCGTCCATCCGGTAGGGCGCGTGATCCGATGTGACCAGCTGTATTGTGCCGTCGGCAATGGCCTCCCAAAGGGCAAGTTGGTCATCCTTGGTGCGCTGCGGGGGCGAACACATAAACCGCGCCGGGTTTTCTTGTTCAAGGATGTCGGACGTCATGAAGAGATAATGCGGACATGTCTCTGCCAGTACATTGACACCTCTGGCGCGGGCGTCGCGGACGATCTGTGCGCCCTCGCGGGTGGAGACATGAAAAATCATAATTCTTGTACCGCTGAACTCTGCAAAGCGACACATGCGGTCAATGGCTTCAATTTCCGCCTCGCGCGGATGGGAGGCCGCATGGTATTTCGGTGCGGTCTTTCCTTCAGCCAGAAGTTTCTCTGTCATATGACGGATCAAACCGTCATTCTCTGCGTGAAAACACACCAACGCACCGTCACGTTTAGCGACATCAAGAATATCGAGGATTGATTTATCGTCTTGGCGCACCTTGTCGTAGGTCGTGAAAACCTTGATCGACCGGTGCCCTTGTCCGATCAATGCAGGAATATCCTCGGTCAGGTTGTTGCTGCCGGTATCTGAAACAATCATGTGAAATGCGTAATCTATCACCGCGCCCATGCGGGCCAGCGCGGTATAATCTGCTACCACCTGTTTCAGTCTGTGACCGGGGTGCTGGGCAGCAAAAGAGACCACGGCGGTTGTCCCGCCAAACGCGGCAGAGCGGGTCGCCGTTTCAAACGTATCAGCGTTCATCAGGCCCGCCCCGGAAATCTGTTCGATGTGGCAATGTGTATCGACACCACCGGGCAATACCAAATGGCCGGTCGCGTCGATTTCGATCGTGGCCGTTCCCGACAGGTTCACACCTATTTCTGTTATCTTGCCTGAAACAACGCCGATATCCGTTCTTGCGGTCGCCTGTGGTGTCACGGCCGTGCCGTTGCGGATGACGACGTCGAATAGCGTTTTCTGCATGATGTCTCCGAAGCCAGATGTCGGTCTCTTGATAGACAGGTTGTATACCACCGCAAGGCGATTGAAAATCAGATGTCGTGCCCGGCCATCAATGGCCAGCGGACAGGATTGCCCTTGCGATGGTTTTCAGTGTTGTCGTGAATGGTCGGCCGCCCCAGCTTTGGAAAAGCACGTGTTTGACCTGAAACCGGGCTTTGATCAGGGCTGTCGAAGATCTACCGCATTGACGGTCAGGCACAACTGAGGACTGATAGGACCTGCGAAGAGATCGGTCAGCATCTGCCAGGCTGGTTTCTGGGCTTAGAAGGACACAGAACATGACGATCTACGTGGTGAACCCCAACAGCAGCCAGCATGTCACCGATGGTATCAGCCGGGCGATTGACCCTATGCGAGCGGCCAGCACGTCCCGCATCGAGGCGCATACGCTTGTGGATGGTCCGCCGGGCATTGAAACTCAGGCCCATATCGATGGCGTGGTCGCACCGCTATTGGCGCATTGCGCAGCACTAGAAACAGAGGCCAGCGCCTTTGTGGTGGCATGTTTTTCCGATCCTGGCCTGTCGGCACTGCGAGCGCAATCCGCAGTTCCGGTGCTGGGTATTGCCGAGGCGTCGATCCTTACCGCAATGACGCTTGGTCAAAGTTTCGGCATCATCTCGATCCTTTCCAAAAGTATTCCGCGCCACTTGCACTATGTTGGTGCGATGGGTGTGAGGGACAGGCTTGCCGGCGACCAGCCACTGGAAATGGGCGTACTGGAACTGGCCGACGAAACCCGAACCTTTGAGCGGCTCAAGTCGGTGGGAGCCAACCTACGCGATACTGCAATGGCGGATGTGGTTATACTGGGGTGCGCCGGTATGACTGCGTTTCGAACGGATCTGGAAAGCCACCTTGGGGTACCAGTGGTCGAACCTTGCCAAGCTGCCACGGCGATGGCCATTGGCCGCGTTGCATTACAAATGACACGATAGGAAGCACGATGACCCAACTTACAACCCAAGCCGCTGGCGTTTTTGTCATTGCTGTCACTCCTTTCCATCCGGATGGACGTATCGACATGGAAAGCTGTGACCGGATGGTCGATTTCTATCTGGATACGGGGGCCACGGGCCTTACCGTCCTGGGAATGATGGGCGAGGCACCCAAGCTCACGCTGGATGAATCCCGTGATGTAGTCGCGCGGATATTGAAGCGGGTGAATGGCCGTGTGCCGGTTGTCGTTGGTGTGTCCGCGGCGGGTTTTGCGCAAATTGATGCGCTGACCAAATTGGTGATGGGTTTGGGCGCTGCGGGCGTGATGGTGGCCCCACCAGGAAACCTGCGCACCGATGACCAGATTGTAACCTACTATGCTCAAATTGCTGCGTTGATCGGGGATGTGCCGTTTGTATTGCAGGATTTCCCGCTTGTGACGGGCGTGCAGATGTCGCCGAAAGTGATTGCACGCATCGTCAATGATTTGCCAAGCTGCGTTTGCCTGAAGCATGAAGACTGGCCCGGTTTGGAAAAAATATCAGCTCTGCGTAAAGAAGGCGTTTTGAACAGACGTATTTCGATCCTGTGCGGCAACGGTGGTATGTTTTTACCCGAAGAAATGGCGCGCGGCGCGGATGGCGCCATGACCGGCTTTGCTTATCCTGAAATGATGGTTGCCGTAGTTGAGGAATACTCCAAGGGGGATGTCGAACGTGCACAAGACATCTTTGACGCCTACCTGCCGCTTGCCCGTTTTGAACAACAGCCCGGGCTGGGGTTGGCACTGCGCAAGTACACTTTGGCCAAACGAGGAATCATCGCACATGAAACCTTGCGCCGACCGGGTGCTGCCCTTTCGTTGGAGAGCTGCGCAGAAGTCAACCGATTGATTGTACGACAGGAAAAACGACTGAAAGAACTGGGCTGACCTATCTGGACATAAGCGGGAACCGCCGGTTTCCGCTTGGGTGTGCGAAGTATTCGCAATGACAATCCCCGCAAACCGCCATGTTTGGCGTAGACGAGTTTCGCAAAAACTTCATTTGGGATCACCGCGTGAAGCGTTATGGCGATTATCGGGCGCTGTGAGCGATACTTGAACCGCGACTCCTATTGGGGTTGAGGGTAGGGGGATCGGCCCATCTCTTCCATCATCTTTTCGCGGAACACTTCGGCCGGCGTTTTCCATCCCAAGCATTTGCGCGGCGTGTTGTTAAGCTGATCACAGATCTGCTTGATGTCATGGCCCGTCATTCCCCTGATATCGCTTTTGCGGGGAAGCCATCTTCGGGCGCGACGGTTGGTGTTTTCCACTGTGCCTTTCTGCCAGGGTGATGAGGGATCGCAGAACCAAGTCTGCGTCCCGATCTCGGCTTGGGGATGCGGCCAACTGACGAACTCGCTGCCACGATCAAAAGTGATGGATCGACGTGCGATCAAGGGCAAGTCTTTGATGGCCTTCATGATCTTTCCCATGACAGGTTTGGTCCGTTTGTTCGGGTTCTTGAGAATGATAGTGAACCGACTGACGCGCTCCACCAGTGACGTTACACTTGTTTGGCCGCGCTTCTGCTCAAACAGCATCAAATCACCTTCCCAGTGACCAAACTGGCGGCGATGTGCCACATCATCCGGGCGAAACAAGATGCTGACATCGCGGTCAAACTTGGGCTTTTGACGTTTGCAGGCACGGCGCGGTGTGCGGTTCTTTCTGTGCAAGGGCAGGTACCACCACAGCTCCTGATCCATGCCTTCTTTGGAGTAAATGTAGCGGTAAATTTGGAGTAAATGTAGCGGTAAATTGTTTCTTGGCAGACCCGCAGTTTGTCACCTTCATGGATCATTCGATTACCGATTTGCTCGGGCGTCCAACCTTGCTTGATCCGTTCAATCACGCGTTTGCACAGATCAGGGTGCCGGATCAGCTTGCGTTGCGTGGATCGCCGTTGCTGCGTGCGCTGGTGTGCCGCCATCCCAAAGTATCCGGCGTATTTCTTGGGCAAAGAGTCATCCGCCCAAAAGTTGCGTTTGATCTCGCGAAAGATCGTCGACTTGTGACGCTTCAGAACGCGCGCCATCTCAGCGACAGGGACCTTTGCAAGCCACCAGTCTTCAATTCTACGACTTTCTTGCATGCTTAGTTGCGTGTAAACTGTGCCCATGCGATGTTCCTCCTATTATATAACTCATTGTTTTATAATAGGAACTGCACTTCAAGGTAGCGCACACCGCCTGATATATCAAAATCAGATAATTGCAATTATGTAATATAAATACGAGATCACAAACAACTTAGTCGCTTAACTATAGCGCCAGGCGCGCCGCAACCGGAACACCGTCGTTATCCAGATGCGGCGTGACGGTATGTCGGGTCCACCGTGTCTCCAAGGGCTCTAGGCAAGCGGTGCGCGCACCGGGAACAACGGATCCTTATTGAGCGAGATCAAGGCTTCTCCAGCTCATCTCCGTTAGAGAAAAGCAACCTGTGTGGACGATCATCGACGGAGCATATTCTATGGGAGAGGTTTTGGCCTGGCTGAACGATCAGCTGCTGCGTATGCAGTGGCTGTCGGACCTTGTTACATGGGCCTTGGCAGATGGTCTGGGTCTGGACATGACAAGCCGGGTCACCGGAAGTGTTCATTTCTTCATCTACGACGTCATCAAGATATTCATCCTGTTATCTGTGCTGATCTTCGCCATTTCATATGTGCAAAGTTATTTTCCCCCCGAGCGGACACGCCGCATCCTTGGGCAGCGTCAGGGTCTGGGTGCCAACACAATGGCCGCCCTTCTGGGAACGCTCACGCCATTCTGCTCATGTTCTTCAATCCCGCTTTTTATCGGCTTTACAAGTGCCGGACTGCCGCTTGCGGTTACGTTTTCGTTTCTCATTTCATCACCGCTGGTTGATCTTGCGTCGGTGATCCTGCTCGCCAGTATATTCAATTGGACAATCGCATTGAGCTACGTCGCCGTCGGGCTGGTGCTGGCAGTATTTGGTGGCACTTTGATCGGTTATTTAAAGCTTGAGAGCCAAGTCGAAGCTTTTGTGTTCCAAAGCCCGGTCAATGACTCGGACAATGATGGCGAGATCAGTCGACGGGAACGGTTGGCATATGCATGTGATCAGGTGTTGGACATCGTGCATTGCGTCTGGCTCTATGTGCTCATTGGCGTCGGTATCGGGGCCGCAATCCACAACTGGATTCCCGAAAGCTTTATTGCGGCCACTCTGGGTCAGGACAGATGGTGGTCTGTCTTTGTGGCGACCCTGGCAGGCATTCCGATGTATGCCGACATCTTTGGAACTTTGCCCATTGCCGAGGCACTGGTTCTGAAAGGCGTCGGAATAGGCACCGCGCTGGCATTCATGATGTCCGTAACAGCGCTATCCCTGCCGTCGATGATCATGCTTAAGCGGGTGGTGAAACTGCCCCTTCTGGTCATTTTCATTGGCATCGTCACAGTTGGAATTGTTCTGATCGGGTATCTCTTCAACAGTATCAGCCATCTACTCATTTGAAATGGAGACAGAAAATGCAGATCAAAATTTTAGGCTCAGGCTGCAAGAAATGTGTCGCTTTGGCCGACAATGCAAAAGCCGCCGCGCAAACCGCTGGAATCGATGTTGATATCGAAAAAGTCACCGATATCGTTGCGATCGCTGGCTACGGTGTGATGTCCACACCGGGTCTGGTTATCAACGAAAAGGTCATAGCTTCCGGCAAGGTTTTGAGCGCCGCTGAGATTGCTGTGCTCTTGGAGAAAGTATAACCAACAGCCCCCCGACAGGCATCACACCTCTGTGCGGTTTTGGCGAAGCAATTCCAGAAAATCCTGAAGCATCAGCGAGTGTCGTCTGTCGGCCCGCCAAACGGCGCAAATCGGTGTGGAATATCTAAAAGTCTCAGGGAGAAGTTCAAAGAACTCGCCGCGCATCAGGCTTTGGCAATGGGTTGGGAAATACCCCAAATAGACGCCACTCCGCACAAGTGCGAGAACCGCCTCGGTTTGGTAAACCGTACTGCCAACCGGGAACTTCTGTTTGCGCTGACGCAAGCGGTCACTCTCGAAATAGGCGCGATGAACCAGTTTGTGTTTACAAATGTCTGCTTCTGTCAGCGTGGCATTTTCGCGGATCGCCTCGACAAGTGGATGCTCGCCGCCGCAAAACAAACCGACGCTTTCTTCGTAAAGCACCGCGTAATCCAGACTGGGGTGGCGCTGGTAGTCGGGCACGATGCCAATGTGCAATTTACCATCGATAATACCGCGCTCCACTTCGTTCGGTGATCCGGTCATAAGATTGATGGAAACATCAGGCGCAATTTCCTGATACTTCTGCATCGTCAGGATTAGCGGGTTCTCCTCATCGGACATGGAAAAATCAATCATACCAATTTCGAGTTTTCCAATCATCTGATTGCTGATACTGGCAATCTGCGACTTGAAGTCCTCTGTCGATTTCAGAAATTGTTCCATATAATCAAATGCCTGCCGACCCTGTTGGGTCAGGTAAAAACCGCTCCTCCCCCGATGGCACAGCCGTAGACCCAGACGGGTTTCAAGATCGGAAATCTGGCGTGAAATCGTGGACCGGCCCACGCCCAATTCGGTTTGCGCTGCTGAGAGCCCGCCACATTCGATCACGGCCTTGAACACACGCATCAATCGCAAATCAACGTCGTTCACATTCCCCGAGAAGGTCTTTTTCCGGCGGGCCATAGATCGTTCTCCGTTGCGTGAATTGGTTGCAACTATATGCAACGAAAGTTCCGAATGTTCAAATTTAATCGTACATGGTTTTCACCCTAATATCGGGCGGAAAACAAAGGGGTGATTGATGGCCTGGACCGATAAGAAACTTGCCGATTTGAGGCAGATATTTGGCGATGCAACCGGTGGCGATTTGCAGACTCCGAATTTCCAACGGATCGCTGACAAGATTTTCTCGGAAGGCGGACGTCGCGCGGCACCCTATGCCGGCATGCCGACTTTGCTGGACGCGCCCCACCGCGCTGTAGGTCAGGATCGGTTGGGTATCCAGGATCTGGATGTTGCACTTTTTGGTGTGCCGATGGACCTTGGTGTGACCAACCGAAACGGGTCGCGGTTTGGGCCGCGTGCCCTGCGCTCAATCGAACGGGTTGGGCCATACAATGACGCATTGGACTGCGCCCCGGTACATGAAATGGCCGTCGCAGATATTGGTGATGTCCCGATGCAAAGCCGGTTTGACCTTGCTCAAAGCCACGCTGATATTGAAAACTTCGTGGCCAAGATCGTTGCCGAGGGTGTGATCCCACTTGCCGTTGGCGGGGACCATTCCATCAGCCACCCTATTTTGAAAGCCGTCAGCGCGAACGGGCCCGTTGGTATGATCCATATTGATGCCCATTGCGATACGGGCGGTTCCTATGAGGGCGAAAAGTTCCATCACGGTGGCCCGTTCCGCAACGCCGTGCTTGACGGTGTGCTGGATCCTGAACGAACCATCCAGATCGGCATTCGCGGTGCCGCCAAATACATCTGGGAGTTTTCCGAGATGTCCGGCATGACCGTCATTGAGGCCGTCAACATTTCTGAAGGGGCGATCCCCGACATCATCAGACAAGCCCGCGCCGTGATCGGCGACGGCCCTACCTATTTGTCATTTGACATCGACAGTCTTGACCCTGCCTTTGCCCCCGGCACCGGCACCCCCGAAGTAGGCGGATTGACCACCCGCGAGGCAATGGCGCTGATCCGGGGGATGAAAGGCGCAAATCTGGTGGGCGGCGATGTGGTTGAAGTGGCCCCTGCCTATGATCCAACAACAAACACCGCGCAAAACGGTGCTCAAATGTACTTTGAGATCCTTAGCCTTATGCAATTCTCGCCTTTCAGGAAGAACACCAGTTGATCATCAAACGATCAGAACTTAGCCCTCGGATGAGCCAGGCCGTTGTGCATGGCGATACGATCCATCTTGCGGGTCAAGTCGGTAAAGGTAAGGGTATTACGGCACAGACCTGGGATATGCTGTCCTAGGTTGACCGCTTGCTGGCTTCAGTTGGCAGAGACAAGGCCCACAACCTGTTCTCAACCATCTGGCTGACGGATATGGCAAATGTGGATGATATTAATCAGGTGTGGGATGCATGGGTAGACCCAGCCAACCCACCAGCCCGCGCTTGCGTGGACGCGCGCCTTGCTGCGCCGGAATATCTGGTCGAGATCACAGTCACAGCTGCCAAATCTTGAACGTCATGCGTTTTCCATGCCGACAACCTTGCGGCCGCCACCAGTCGAAAGGTCTGGTCATCGCCCGCATTGTCGTTGAATGCTTTACGCTTTGAACACCGACAATTGCGGTGCCGCAAATTCAATCGCAACCTGCTGACCCATCGCCAGAAACGGCAGGCTGGCGTTGTCACAACGCACGCGCAGCCGCTGTCCTTTCACGGTCACAACCAGCTCGGTTGACGGACCCAAATCGCGCATGAAGCTCACAGTGCCGATGTGACGGCCTTTGGCCTGATCTACAGGCAGTAGTTGAATGTGTTCAGCACGGATCGCAACACTCAGGCTGGTGCCAGCGGCATAATCCGTATCATAGACGATTTCCTCATCCAAAAGGACGATGTTACCTGATTTGGACACCTCAGCGGGCACGATGTTCGCTGCGCCTAAGAAATCTGCAACAAAACTGTCTGCCGGATTTTGATAGACCGTTGACGGGGCTGCGGCCTGAAACACTTTGCCGTCTTTCAGCACCACCAACTCATCCGCCAGCATCATTGCTTCGTGTTGATCATGGGTCACAAGTATCGTCGTCACACCGAATTTTTGCTGCAACTGACGCAGCTCAATCTGCATGTTGTCCCGCAGCTTGGCATCCAATGCGGACAATGGTTCATCCAGCAAAAACAACGGTGGCTGAATGGCCAGCGCACGGGCAATGGCCACCCGTTGACGTTGCCCGCCTGACAGGGCCGAAACCGGCCGGTCGGCAATATCGGGCAACTCGATCACGTTTAGCAATTCCTCAACCCGGTTACGTTGTGCTGCCTTGCCAACCTTACGCAGTTTCAGCCCGTAGGCGATGTTCTTGGCCACGCTCATATGCGGGAACAAGGCCAGCGATTGAAATACCATACCAAAGCCGCGCTTGTGTGGCGGCATCTGCGAAATATCGGTGCCATCCAGCATCAACCGGCCCGCACTGGCGTTTTCGAAACCTGCTATGATCCGCAACAAGGTCGTCTTGCCACAACCGGATGGTCCCAAAAGACAAACGAATGAACCACGTTCAATTTTCAGATCGACGTCTTTTAACGCCTGCACCTCGCCAAAATACTTCGACACATTGTCGATATGCAGGTGGGTATCAGTGGTCATCACTTGGACCGGCCTTTCAGAAGAGGTTCGAACGACCCGCGATCAGCTTGTCCACAAGCACAATCAGCACGACGTCAGCAACGATGATAAAAACAGAGAGCGCCAGCGTGGACGGATCCAATGACGACACGGTACGGCTGTACATCCAAATCGGCAGCGTGCTGATATCAATGGTGTACATGAAAAAAGTGATGGTGAATTCATTGAAGCTGATGATCAGGGCAAAGATCAGCCCTGCCAGAATACCTGCCCGCATCAGCGGGATCACCACGTCCCAGATTGCGCGCAAGGGTGAGGCACCCAGCGAAATGGCCGCTTCTTCGGTTTCGACACTGATGCCGTTCATCGCCCCGATGCAATTGCGCAGCACAAACGGCAGGACCAGCGCGATATGCGGAATGACGATGCGCCAGATACCGATTTCCAGGCGCAGGCTTTCGGCAATCAGCAGAAATGCAATACCAAGGATCACCAGCGGGAAAACCAGTGGCAGGGTAAACAGCAGTTCCATCCCTTCGCGAATACGCCGGTCACCCCGCGCCAAAGCATAGGCCAGCGGGATGCAGACCAGAGTTGAAATCACCATGACGATAAAGGCCACCAACAGGCTGGTAACGGTAGAATCCACTACCGATTGTGCGCTAGAACCTTCCTCTTGGGTAAACATCTGAACCACCTCGGCGTACCAACGCAACGACAGTTCTGTGGGCGGAAAGCCGGTATTGTCAGAGGCCGAGAACGACATGATCGTTACCACAATCACTGGCAATGATGAGACAAGGATGCCCGCGATTGCCAAGACCCAGATGGTGAAGCGATACGTGCCACCGCCTGTCGACGGTAAAAGCCCTACGCGCATATCAGCCCCTCGCCTTTTCTGATGTGACCCGGACCAGCCAGGAGGAGAATACCAGCACAATCAGTGTCAGCGTGATCAGGATCATGCCGGCAGCCGCTGCACCGGACCAATTGAACAAGGGGGATATCATATCGCGAATGGCGACACCCATCATCTGTACCCTACGTCCGCCCAGCAATAACGGGATTGCAAAGGCGCTCGCATTGAACGCAAAAACGATAGAGGCCGCGCCAACCAGACTGGGCCGTAGCAAAGGCACGGTGATGTCAACGAATGTGCGCCAGTGATTGGCACCAAGCGAACTTGCAGCCTCCAGATGTTCTTGGGAAATCCCGCGCACGGAACTGACAATTGGAAAGACAGCCAAGGGCAAGGAGGTCTGGATCAACCCCAACAGGACTCCGGTTTCATTGAACAGTAAAAAGATCGGACGCTCGACAAGGCCGAGCGCCCGGAGGGAGGAATTCAGTACACCACTTGGTCCAAGCAACAGAATCCAGCCATAGGCTTGTACCAACAGGTTCAGGATCAGCGGCAACAAGATGGTGACGGTCAAACAACGCCGCGCAAATGGGCTTTTGAGAGAAGTAAGCAGAAAGGCCAGCGGAACAGCCAGCAACATGGCAATAACGGTGGCGACAAAGGCCAGCTTTAGAGTGACCCATACGGATCGCCCGAAAAAGGGCGTCATCAAATCGACATAGGCTTGAACTGAATAGCCGTCGATGACGCCTTTCTCACCAGAGATCGAAAACCGGAAGATGTAATAACAGGCCCCCAGAAAGGGAAGTATCGCGACAAGCGCTGGCAGGGAGAATGCCAGCGCCCGTCCTCGGGATAAATTGATAC
This sequence comes from Sulfitobacter sp., assembly GCA_049794055.1. Lineage (GTDB taxonomy): Bacteria > Pseudomonadota > Alphaproteobacteria > Rhodobacterales > Rhodobacteraceae > Sulfitobacter. The sequence continues at coordinate 33,480 of JBARCL010000103.1, read as the reverse complement.
TCACGTTCTAAGGACCCGCCTGTTTGGATTACGAAAGGGTTTGTGTGTACTGGTTGATCCAGCCTTCACGCACTTCTGCGATGAATGACTTGTCATGTACGATTGCCTTTTCGCCCATCTGTTCCGGCTTGATAATGAACGGATTGGTTTTGGCAGCCTCAGACATTACTGCCTTTTGATTGACCGGTCCGTTCAATACCGCCTCGGCCATAACGCCCTGAACCTCGGCATCTAGCGTATAGTCGATGAAGGCATGCACAGCCTCGTCTTCACCTGGCTTGGATTTCGGCGTGATGGTGTACATAAGATCCGCAAAGAACCCTTCGTCCACATCATAGGTCGCACCCATGTTAGAGTTGGCTGGATCGTTCAATTCCGATGCATAGAATGCAGGCGCATAAACACCGCCAATGTCCAACGCATCAGAGCGGAATAGCTCGGACAATTGTGCAGGGTTTTCGCCGAACGTCAGGATGTTGTCGCGCAGCTCTGCCAACTTGGCAAAGGCCGCTTCGGAATTGGTACCGTCGCCACCAAGCAATTTGCCTGTCGCAAAGATCGTATCAAGCGCGTCTGTCCATGTCGCAGGTGGCAGGAACAGGCGGTTCTTATGCGCTTCATCCCACATCTGTGCGTAAGATGTCGGCGGCTCTTTGAATGTCTTGGTGTTATAGATCAGTCCGCCAGTCCACAGCAGATAGCCAATCCCGTGGCCATCCGCACCTGTGCGGAAACGAGGGTCCACATCGGCAAGATTGGGCAACATGTTAAGGTCTGGCTTGGCCAGCAGCCCGTCGTTTGCCAATTCAACCGCACCTACACCGGCAAGCGTGATCACGTCGTATTGTGCGCGGTCGCCTGCGGCACGCAGTTTTGCCACCATTTCCGAAGTGGAGCCGGTGCGGTCTGCAATCACCCGCGCGCCGGTTTTTTCCTCAAACGGTTTGGCGATGTGATCGAGAATGGCCAGACCTGTGTTGTCTGACCATGTCAGCAAACGAATTTCTTTACCTGCGAGCGGTTGCGCGCGTACGATAGATGGCATCGCCAGCGTCGCGGCCACACCTGCGCTAGTGGCAAGCAAGTGCCGCCGTGTAAGTTTCGTGTTCATTTTGGTTTCCTCCATGATGGTTGCCGCCTCTTGATTTGGGCGGATCAGTTATTGCCGCCATCATCGGAATTTGGCGAAGGTCTTAAATATCGATGAATCCAAGATAAGTTTCATATTAACCAAACAAAAACGATTTGGTTGGCTCATGGTGATACGTCCAAAGGCCGGAGAACTTGATGTTGAAGTAGTGAACGAACACGGATCTACAGCCGGTCCTCGGGGTAAGTGTAACTCGCGACACAGCAGGTCGGCCGGCTGGTGTTGTTGTTGCGTTTTTGGCAATGGCCCCTTGCCTGAAATGGCTTCCGGCACTGCACCACATCGCTTAGCATGACCTAGAATTTCGATCCGAATGAGGGGGCTAATGTGACCTTCGGGGAAGTTTGAAATTTCTTAGTTGATGCAACGGACGAGAACATTCCACGCGGTCGGCACTTGGGGCAAAACCCTTTGATGTTTCCTAAGCCGGTCTCTGGGCCCGCGGGCGACAAGCTTGAGGTCATGACGGAAAACAGCGGATCGGTGGGACTCGGCTGATGGATCAAGGCGCCCTCGAAAGCGCCCTGCCCTATATATCGCCTATTTCATTGTACTTCCGGGGATTATCTTTTTTGCTTGGCATCATCCTGTTTTGTATGACCTTTTCCATAAACCCATCCCCGGAATCTTCGATTCAATTTTGATCCAACCCCTAAGAATACCGGCGCAGTATCGAAACAATTTGGGACAGGCGCGCTCCCGTCCCTCGCATTGGTTGAACAGAACTTTGCAAACATTACGGCCCATGGTGAGGATGCGATTTCTATTATCCTGAACAAAAAAGCCGCCTTGCAAGCCGCGCGGTTTAGCGGGATGCGCCACATCCCGCGAAGGCCGCCGCGAACTATGAACTGGCACGGGGCGGGTCATCTGCGGCTATGCCGTGGCTGCTTTCGATGGACGGGTGCCCACGGCGAATGGCACATGTACCGCAGGGTCGATACATATGCCTGCAGCATTCTGTGGCTTGGATCGTTCAATTCCATTCATCATCAGCAAGGACCTCGTCCGAATGTTGACCGAAAGTCGGGGGCGATCTTCGGTATGACACCGGCGTCTTTGACATTTTCAACGGATTACCAATCATAGGTACTTCTGCATTCAACCGGGGATTTATGGCCGATATTTTCATTTCCCGCGCCGCGACCTGATCCGAGGAAAACACACGGTCCAAAGTGTTTACAGGGCCGACCGGTACACCTTGTGCCTCAAGGCCCGAGATAACCTCATCAACGGTATGCTTTGCTATTTCAGGTTCCAGTATGGAATTCAGCGCGATCCGGTTCTCAAGTCTGGCGGGGTTTGTCGCAAACCGCGCGTCCGCGGTTGCCTGAGTAAGGCCAAGAAAATCACAGAACCTGCTGAACTGCCCATCGTTACCAACAGCCACAATTACATGGCCATCAGCGGCGGCGTATACCTGATATGGCGCAATATTCGGGTGCCCATTGCCACGGCGTACAGGTAGGGAACCCGACGTGAGATAATTGGTACCTTCGTTAATCAGCCAAGCGATCTGGCTGTCCACAAGCGCGATGTCGATATGCTGCCCCTCACCTGTCTTATCCCGATGTCTGAGCGCCGCCAGGATGCCGACGGTTGCATACATCCCACACATGACATCAGCGATACCTACCGCTACTTTCGTGGGTTGCCCGTCAGGTTCTCCGGTCAGACTCATTATGCCGCCAAAACCTTGCGCCATCAGATCATAACCGGGTTTTGATGCATTGGGGCCGGTCTGCCCAAAGCCCGAGATTGAGCAATAGACGAGATGGGGTGCCGTTTTGTGCAGGCTGTCGTAATCCAACCCGTATTTCGCCAACCCTCCGGGTTTGAAGTTTTCAACGATGATATCCGCTTTCAACGCAAGTTTGCGTATCGTTTCCTGACCTTCCGGGGTTGCGATATCAATGCCCACAGAACGCTTGTTGCGATTGGCGCAATTGAAATAGGCAGACAGGTCTGTCGGAGCGCCCATTGAATCAACGGCATAGGGCGGCCCCCATGCACGGGTGTCATCGCCGCCTGATTTTGGGTTTTCGATTTTGACGACGTCGGCCCCAAGATCCCCCAAAAGCTGGGTACATGTGGGGCCCGCCAGAATACGGCTGAGATCGAGAATTTTTATCCCTTGAAGTGCGCTGGTCATCTGACCTCCTCCAATGTTTTGGCAGCCGCTGCGATCCGGTCGCAGGCTTCTTTCAGCTGTGTCTCGCTTGCTGCGGTTGAAATGCGTAAGTGTGGTGACAGGCCGAAAGCCGCCCCGGGTACTACGGATACATGGTGGTCTTCCAAAAGCCAGGTGCAGACATCAACGTCTGTTTCCAAGACCAGACCATTCGGAGTTTGCTTTCCGATCAATCCCGAACAGTCGGGATACAGATAGAAAGCGCCTTCTGGTTCCAGAATGGAAAACTCTGGCACTGCACCAAGAGCATCGACAACCAGATCACGCCGTGCCTGAAAACTGCGGGCGCGGTCAGTGATAAAGCCGGTGGGCCCGTCCAAAGCTGCAACGGAAGCAGCTTGAGAGATCGAACAGGCATGTGTTGTGCTTTGCCCCTGAACCGTATTCATCGCGGCGATCAGGGCTTTGGGGCCTGCACCATAGCCGATCCGCCATCCCGTCATTGCAAAGACTTTGGAGACGCCATTCACTATCAGCACGCGGTCTATCAAGTCCGGAGCCGCATCCAGAATAGAAACGAATTTATGTCCGTCAAACATCAGATGTTCGTAAATATCGTCGCTGAGGACCATGACATGAGGATGGTCACACAACACATCCGCCAACATCTCAAGCTGCGCAAAGGTATAGACTCCGCCGGTCGGATTGCTGGGTGAGTTAAGCATCAGCCATTTGGTCTGCGGCGGGATCGCCGCCTTCAGTTGTTCCGGCGAAATCAGAAACCGATGGCTTTGTGGACAGTCCACAATGACCGGTGTCCCATCCGCGACAGCAACCATATCGGGATAAGACGACCAGTAAGGGGCAGGAATGATAACCTCGTCACTTTTGGACAGTGTTGCCATGAAAGCATTGAAGATAACCTGCTTGGCGCCGCCAGAGACGGAAATCTGGTCAGCCTCGTATGCCAACCGGTTTTCGCGTGCCAACTTTCTGATGATGGCATTGCGCAGTTCCATGGTGCCGGGGACGACAGTGTAACGTGTCTGATCCGCATTGATGGCGTCAATGGCTGCCTGTTTGATATGATCAGGTGTCGTGAAATCAGGTTCCCCGATGCCCAAGTCGATGACAGGATGCCCTTGAGCGGCAAGCGCCCGGGCCTTTTGAACCAGCCCAAGGATCATCGACGGGCGCACGGCGGTTAACCGTTCGGCTTTCTGGGTTGGCATAAAGAAATCCTATTGAACAAAAGGGCTGCAAGCACCGTGAGAACAGAGCAAGTGGAAAACCGGATAGGGAGAGGCAAAGTGCGAGTGAAGCCAGACCCAGATCCCTGAGACAGGTTTAGATAAGGCCATCATAGGCTTTGGGTTCAATCACGGCGGCAATGACCGAGAACCTGTCGGACGTCTGCGCTGCTTCGAGTGCTGCGCGCAACTCCTCACGGGTTTTGACAGTAAACCCGTTCCCACCAAACGCCTTTCCGATGGAATCAAAGTCGTGATGCCCAAAATCAACACCGTTGTTGGTCATCTGCCGTTGACGTTGTTTTAGCTCTATCAACGAAAGGCAGGCATCGACAAAGACAACAAAGATCGGATTTCCGCCAAGCTCTGCAGCGGTTGATAACTCGCCCGCAACCATCAACATACCTGCGTCACCCGAGAATGAGACAACTTGCCGGTCCGGCGAAGCCAGCTTTTCGCCAATGGCCATCGGCACAGCACAGCCCATCGTGCAGAGTGCCGAAGACTGGATCAGCCCGCGTGGCTCGTGGCATGTCCACATTTGCGATAGCAAGATCCGATGCGCGCCCGAATCTGCCGTTGCGAGCGCTGTCTCCGGTAACGCTTTGCGGCACTCGTCGATAACAGCAGCCGGCCCCCAAGCCGCGTCGGTCGGAAATGCGTTCGCCAGATCGGTTCTTACCATTGGTATCTCACCGCCCTGCCACGTTGTCTGCGGGACAACACCATCTTGGATGACCTGAAGTGTTGCGGCCGTATTGGCAACAAAGTTGAGCCCCGCCTGATGCATGTAATGCGTGTTCGGGACGGCGGTGATGTCGATAACATTTACCGCGGCCGGATCCCATATTTCGCGCCAGCCTGTGCGCATTTCGATGGGATCATATCCGGCACAAATGATCAAATCCGCTTTTTCGATGAAAGGCAAAAGGTGGCTGTCGTTCAAGGGGGACAGACCTGCCCCACCAAGACAAAGCGCGTGCGTTTCATCAATGATCCCTTTGGCCTTGTAGGTCGTAATCAGAGGTACGTTGAACGCTTCGCAGAAGGTTTTGATTGCATCGCCTGCCCGCTCGGCAACGGCATCCAATCCCACGATCATCACGGGCTTTTTCGCCTTCCCCAACCATTCGCGTGCGGTAGCAAGGTCTTGGCCGTCCGATGGTACAGTAACACTAGCAGGCCTGCGGCGCCTGATTTTCGATACCATCCCTGTTGCATCTGCGACAGAAATGGGCACGTCAATATGGACCGGACCAGCCCGACCTTCAGTTGCAATGGCGACCGCCTTGTCGGCGATAATGTCTGCACCGTCAGCGGTCAGGCAAAACGTCGCCTTGGTAATCGGAGCAAAGACAGTTTGATGGTCCAGAACTTGATGTGTGTAGGTCAGGGCTTCGTCGGCGTCGACGCAACCTGTCAATACGATCATGGGCACGCGGTCCTGATGGGCATTCGCCACCACGTTCACGCCGTTTACGGCACCGGGCCCTACGGTCGCCACCAGAATAGCCGGCGCACCATCACGATGGTGGACACCCTCAGCCATAAAGCCCGCGTTGTTCTCATGCTTGCAAAGGATGAATTTGATACCGGCATTTTCAAGCGCGTCGACGATGGTCAGAACTTCGCCACCAGGCATGCCAAATGCATATCTGCAGCCCTCTTCGTATAGGCGCCGCGCGACGCGATCCGCAGATCGCATCGGTTTGGATGATGATGTCATTGTCTAGTCCTTTTGCGCAGAGGCGAGGTGTAAATACCCGTCACGGGTTTGTGGTGTCTTGATGCCGAGTAGATTTCCGGCAACTTGGGTCTTGAGAATTTGGGCGGTGCCGCCACCGATGGTGAACATACGCACATCGCGATACATCCGCTCCAACGGTTCCTTGTCGCCATAACCACGTGCCCCGAAAATCTGTAAGGCATCGTTAACGACCTTGATGGATGCCTCGGATGCAAATGCCTTGGCCCGCGCGGCCATCATGATGTCGGGAAACATCGATCCGTTTGGCCCACGCGATCGGGCCGCTTCCTGCAGCATCAGCCGTGAGGCATGTACATTGGCATCCATGTCCGCAAGCATCCATTGAAGGCCTTGAAATTCAGCAAGCGGGCGGCCGAATTGATGGCGTTCAAGAAGATAGCGTTTGGCATGTTCCAACGCACCTGCCGCAACACCCATCGCAATCGTTCCGGCACCGACGCGCTGAGAATTATAGGCGTTCATCAGATCGGCAAAACCGCGGCGGAACCCTGAGGGCGGCGTCAGGACCATATCTTTTGTGATGATAACATTCTCGAACACGATTTCGGCTTCTGGCATGCCGCACAGGCCCATCGTGTGTTCGCGCCCCTTCACGCTGAACCCCTTTGGTTCAACCCCATTGCTGGGATCGTGGTGTAGAATGAAGGCTCCAATACCCTGATCCACGCCGTCCTCATCCAGAACACGCGCGAAGATCACATAGAGCTTTGATACACCCCCGCCCGTGATCCAGTGTTTGCTGCCATTCAGGATGTAAGTATCGCCATCTTGTTGTGCGGTCGTTGTCATCTCGGTCGCGGCGCTACCGGCCTCCGGTTCAGTGATGCAAATGGCCGGTTTGTCGCCCGCAAGAACCAAAGGGGCCGCGAAAGCGCGTTGTTCATCCGTGCCGTAGGCCATGACCGCAGATATCCCGCCCATATTGGCTTCGACCAGGATGCGGGCACTTAAAGTGCAGGCTTTTGCAATTTCTTCGACCGCGACAACAACATCAAGATAGGATGCGCCCTTTCCCCCGAAAGCTTCGGGGATCGTCATGCCCATCAGACCGGCCTCGGCCATTTCAGCGGCGTTTTGCCAGCAGTACATGCGCGTTTTATCCCATTCAGCAGCGCGCGGGGCGAATTTTGATGCCAGAGACTTTGCAATGGCGCGATATGTGTCTGTTGAAGATATATGTTCCATGCGATGAGGATACGCCTTCACAAATTTCAATCAATGTAATAAGTTTTGATATCAAATTCAGACGGATTGAACTTATGCAAACACGCTCTTTGAAAACGCTTGTTCGGATTTCTCAGGTTCAATCTTTTAGTGACGCGGCTGAACTACAGGGGATGACGCTGTCTGCATTGAGTATGCAGATGAAAGCCTTGGAAGCGGAATTTGGCGTAGATTTATTTGATCGGAGCTGCAGGCCGCCACGGCTGACCCCGATCGGCCGTCAGATTGCCGGACAGGCGGAAAAAGTCATCAAAGAAGCAGAAATTTTACAAGACCTCACCATTCCAGATGATAGCCTGATCGGTCATTTCAAGATTGGGTTTATCCAGTCAGCAGGTGTTCGGATATTGCCAAAGTTCATTCATCGTGCAGGCGTTGAGGCTCCGATGACTTCATTTCAATTTCTATCTGGCTTGTCCGAGCACCTGAGAGATCTTGTATTTAACAATCAGCTGGATGCAGCCATCGTGACACAGGTTGATGACCCTTCGGAGGATCTGCATTATGATGTTATTGCTTTGGAAGATCTTGCTTTGGTTGTCCCAACAACCCATGCAGAAACGCCGATAGCCGAACTTCCTGACGCGCTGACCTTTATCCACTTTATGCCGTCGACAGGCATCGGGCGGCTCATTGCCAAACGCCAAGAGGCCCTGACCCGAAAACCGGCGAAAACCCTCGTCTTGGATAACATTGAGGCCGCGGTTGAATGTGTAAAATACGGGCTTGGATACACGATTTTGCCCTTGCCCGATGTCAGGCGTTATCGCAACGATCAGGTATTCATCCACCCTGCCGGGCCCAGTAGGATTGATCGTCGTTTATCACTCGTGACGAGAAAAGACGTACAATCAGCGCGATGGCGCCATCGGATGCTGGAGTTTTGTTTTCCAAAGTAACGCAACAAAGAAACCATCAACGCCCACTTGGACCAGAAAGCAAAGCACTTACCAGAGACAAAATACGGGTGCACAGTCGGACGATCGCGCACCCGTATTTATCAACCTTCTGAGATAAGCCGGAAATTGCGCCGTCCGGCGGTCAACCCTGCGACCTTTTCCACGATGGAATTGGCATCGATGCCATAATGTTTGTAGAGATCCGCAATCGTGCCAGTCTGGCCAAAATGCTCAACACCCAAAGGCACTGTTTGATGACCTTCTACCGCGCCAAGCCAGGACAGCGTCGCCGGATGGCCGTCAATCACGGTGACGATCTTGCAATCGCGTGGCAAAGCGCCAAGCAGAGTTTCGATATGGCTTTCCGCCGCCGCATTGCCACGTGACCGGGCACGTTGTGCAGCCGTCCAACCCGCATTCAAACGATCCGCCGAGGTTACCGCTAGAACACCAACATCGCGGCGTCCTTCGGCAATGATGCCCGCGGCTTTGATCGCCTCGGGGGCGACAGACCCTTGATAGGCAATCACAACTTCGCAGTTAGGGCCGGGTTTGCGCAGCCAATAGGCACCGTCGATTGCACCTTGGCGGAAGTCTTCATCCACCCGCTGGCCGGGCTGCTCGATCGGGTTGGTGGTCAAGCGCAAATAGACCGAACCACCCGTTTCATCGCGCAACCATGTGCGTTCGTCCGGATCGCCTTCACCATCTTTTTGCAGGTATTCAAAAGCCCATTTCATGATCACGGCCAATTCATCCGCAAAGGCCGGTTCAAAGCTGGCCAGCCCGTCCTGACTCATCCCTATGAGAGGAGAACCGATGGACTGGTGCGCCCCGCCTTCGGGTGCCAGCGTCACACCGGAGGGTGTGCCAACGATCATAAATCGCGCATCCTGATAACAGGCGTAGTTCAGTGCATCCAGACCGCGGGCAACGAAGGGATCATAAACCGTCCCGACCGGAATAACCCGCTTGCCCCACAAAGAATGGGACAGACCGGCCGCACCAAGCAGCAGGAACAGATTCATCTCGGCAATGCCCAGTTCGATATGCTGGCCTTCAGGTGTAAACTCCCACTTCGCAGTGGACGGAATCTTTTCATTGATGAACGTGTCGGCCTGTTCTTCGCGGGCGAAAAGTTTGCGCCGGTTAACCCATGGGCCAAGGTTTGTCGTTCCGGTCACGTCAGGTGACATGGTGACAATCCGGTCGGCCAAGGTACTGTCGCCCTTGGACAGATCATCCAACACTTTGCCAAAAGCCATTTGTGTCGAAATTTCCCGATCTGTGGCCAGCTCAATCGCCGGTACATCAATAACATCGTCGGAATACCGGCGTCGCCCTTTGGAGAAAAACGCGGTCCGGTCAAGAAAGTTCTGCAACGCAGCCGGATCATCAACCGTTGCGAATTTTTCCCACTCCTCGCCTTCGGCAACACCCATGTGACGCTGCCATTCACCCATCTGGGTTTTGTTCATCAATCCGCCATGGTTGTCCTTGTGGCCCGCAATCGGAGTACCCCACCCCTTGATCGTATAGGCAAGGAAACACACAGGGCGGTCATGGTCGATGGCGTCAAATGTTTCGGCCATCGTCTGAACGCAGTTGCCGCCAAGATTCTCCATCAGCTCGGCCAGTTCATCATCTGAACGGGCGTCGATCAGTGCGGTCACGTCGCCCTGATCGCCAAGTGCCTCCATCAACCGCTCGCGCCAGATCGCGCCGCCCATAAAGGTAAGCGCCGAGTAAAGCTGGTTAGGGCAATTGTCGATCCAGTCGCGCAGTTTGTCGCCACCTGGTTCGGTAAAGGCAGCACGTTGCAAGGCGCCGTACTTGACCTTCACGACATCCCAACCGAAGGCGTCAAAGATTTGTTCAATACGTTTGAACAGCCCTTCCCGCACCACGCCGTCAAGCGACTGACGGTTGTAGTCGATGATCCACCAGGTGTTGCGTAGATCGTTCTTCCAACCTTCCTGCAGGGCTTCATAGATGTTGCCCTCGTCCAGTTCGGCATCGCCGACCAACGCCACCATCCGGCCCAACGGCACATCATTGCCCCAGCTCTTGGCCGAAATGTAATCCTGCACGATGGATGCAAAGGAAGTGATCGCCACGCCCAGACCGACCGAGCCGGTAGAAAAATCGACATCGTCGATGTCCTTGGTCCGGCTAGGATAGCTTTGGACGCCGTGAAAACCGCGGAAGTTTTCCATTTTCTCACGGGTTTGATTTCCCATAAGGTACTGGATTGCGTGGAAAATTGGAGAAGCATGCGGTTTGACCGCGACCCGGTCTTCGGGGCGAAGTGCGCTGTAATAAAGTGCAGTCATGATCGATACCATCGACGCAGACGAAGCCTGATGGCCGCCGACTTTGATCCCATCTGCCTTGGGCCGGATGTGATTGGCGTTGTGGATCATCCAATGAGACAGCCAAAGAAGCCGCTGTTCAATGGTTTTCAAGTGTGCTTGATCAATTTTGGTCATGACTGAACTTTCGTGCTGGGCCGTATCGTCAAGGCAGAGCCCGCGATACCTTAGCTTTCTATCTGGGTACTGATGATCTCACCGCTTAGGCCAACCGGATTTAGGATGGTTTGGGCGTTCGGGCTGTGCGCGACGGACTTGCGGTGCAGTTCCGAGAATTGTTCCTGCGTGGCATCACCAGTCACATAGATCTTATATTTGATTTCAGGGAAGCCTACGGTTGAATTGGTACCAAGCCCCATGAACCCACGCAAATCAAGAGTGGCGTCAAAATCGATTTTGACGGTTTCCAGCTGGATCCCTTCGGCGGTGGCACCCGCGATAAAGCTGACCATCATGCAGGATCCTAAACCAGAAAGCAAAAGCTCCTGAGGGTTTGGGCCGTGGTTGTTCCCCATCAACTGGCGCGGTTCATCGGCTTTCCAGCTGAACGAACGGCTGACCTGATGCGGACCAACTTTCATCGGCTTGGTATCAGTGCGGGATCGCGTGCCGCTTTCCCAATTGATTTCAATGCCGTAATCCATCAACGCCTCTTCTGGCGCATCCGAGACTTCGTTGACAAATTCGCTTAGGGCGGCGGTGGGGATGCTGTTACGCATGTGCGGAATCCTTTGTTGCATAGATAGAGCCAAGGGCATTTTCAAAATCAGCGATCAGATCAGCGGCGTCTTCGATGCCAACCGACAGGCGCACACAGCCCGGATCAATACCAACATCCGCGCGCTGACGAGAGGTGAATGTCGCCTGCGAGGTGTTGAACGGCAGGCTGATCAGGCTTTCGACTCCGCCAAGGCTGGTGGCTTGTTTTGGAATACGCAGAGTATCCACCAGACGTAGCGCGGCGGCATCGCCCCCTTCGATGACGAAGGTAATGTTGCCAGTGCCGTTCTTCAGCAAGCGTTTGGCAGTAGCGTAATCCGGATGGCTTTCCAGAAACGGATAGAAAACCTTTTTCACTTTCGGGTGGCTTTCCAGATAGACAGCCAGTGCCATGGCACTTTCTTCGTGGGCGCGCATCCGCACGGCGAGGGTTTTCAAACCACGTTCCAGAAGGAAACAGGCATGCGGATCAAGCGAGCCGCCGTAGTTCAAGAGGCGCGGCCAGATCATATCGATCAATTTGCGAGGGCCGGCGGCCACTCCGGCAATCAGGTCACTATGCCCATTCAAGTATTTTGACGCGGAATGGATCACCACATCAACGCCGTGATCCAGCGTGCGCATCGCCACAGGCGGGGCAAAGGTCGCATCCACTACCAGGCGTACATTGCGCCGTTTTGCAATCTCGGCAAGGCGTGGAATGTCGATCACCTTGAGCAGGGGGTTGGTGATTGCTTCGAAATACATCAATTGAGTATTTGGCTGAATCGCTGCCTCAATCGCGTCAAAGTCATAGGAATCGACCATGGTGCAAGACATGCCAAGTGTCGGAAATTCCTGATTAAACAGATTGAATGTACCGCCATATAGATCACTGGACGCAACGACATGGGCACCTTTGTCCATCAGCGCCAAGACTGTACTTGTGATCGCTGCCATTCCAGAGCTGAACACAATCGCTGATTCAGCCCCTTCAAGTGCTGCCAGCTTTTCCTGAACTGCCCATTGGGACGGGTTGCCGTAACGGGAATAGATAAAGCGATCCCGCGCAAAACCTTCTTCGACAGATTCATACTGGTTGTCATTCAGGACAAATGTCGAGGCTTGATAAATTGGCGTTCCAACCGCGCCGGTGCGCGGGTCATCATGGGTGCCGGCGTGCACAGCCGTTGTCGACATGCCCGTGCCGGGCGCGGGGTGGTCCGCCAAAAAGGGGCCAGCGGCCCGCTTGCGGTCCAGATCATTCAGCCACCCGCCCGTCGTATGTTTGGGCGTTTTGCTGACTGTATCACCCAGGATCTTTTTGTTGGACATGCTTCGCTCCGCGTTCGATGAAAAGTCTAAAAACGGGCGCAGGTTGATGGGAAACCTGCGCCCAGTTGCTGCCTATGGGAGATCAGGCAGCCTGCATGTTATGTGCTCCAAGGGCACTCTGCAGATCGTCGATGAGGTCCTGGACCCCTTCGAGCCCCACAGAAAGACGTACCAAGCCTTCAGCGATGCCGTGTTCGGCACGTTCTTCTGGGGAATAGGTTGAATGGGTCATGCTGGCCGGATGCTGGATCAGGCTTTCTGCATCCCCCAGGCTGACGGCGCGTTGGATCAGGTTCAGACGGTTCATCATGGCGATCCCGCCTGCCTTGCCGCCTTTGACCTCGAACGGGATCATGCCGCCAAACTTGGCCATCTGGCGGCGTGCCAGATCACCTTGGGCGAAACTGTCCAGACCGGGGTAAGAAACGCTCAGGACGGCAGGGTGCGCTTCCAAAGCTTGCGCCACCAACATGGCAGATTGGCAGTGACGCTCGACACGCAGTTCAAGAGTTTTGATGCCGCGCATAAGCAGCATGGCCGTCATCGGGGACATTACCGCGCCGGTCATGTCCTTAAGGCCGACCAGTCGGATCTGGGTCACGTCTTCCAGAGAGCCGACAACCAGGCCTGCAATCACATCACCATGGCCGCTGAGAAACTTGGTCGCGGAATGCACAACAATATCTGCGCCATGTTCAATCGGGCGGGTGATGACCGGTGTGGCATAGGTGTTGTCGACAACAACCTTGGCGCCAACACGGTGGGCAATTTCAGACACCGCTGCGATATCAACCAGACGGTTGTTTGGGTTTGCCGGTGTTTCGAAATAGACAATCTTGGTTTTTGCGCTGATGGCTTCGGCGACATTTGCCGGATCGGTCATATCTACCAGCGTGACCTTGACGCCAAACCGGGGCAGACCGTGCGTCATAAATGCAAAGGTGCACCCATAAAGCGTCTTGTCGATGATGACCTCATCACCCGTTTGCAGAAATGACCAAAGCGTCGCGGTAATTGCGCCCATGCCAGACGCGGTGCATAGGCCCGCTTCGGCGTTTTCAAGGTTTGCTATCCGCTGTTCCAGATGATCAAGCGTCGGGTTGGAAATACGAGAATAGAAGTGCCCCTCTTTTTCGCCCGCAAACATTGCACCGCCGGATTCGGCACTGTCGAAGGTGAATGTGGACGTCATGTATATTGGGGGATTCAGCGCACCCTGATGGGACTGCGCATCATAGCCATGGTGAATGGCACGGGTGGAAAAATCATAGTCACTGGAACGCATCGCTGTCTCCTCGGTTTCCAGGCATTATCAGCTAGAAGTCGAGGTCATTTGTTGCTATCTTATGCGTTGAAATTAGAAAAATTGGAATAAAATGCCACGATTGGATGCAATTGACCGTAAAATAATTCGCGCCCTTCAAAAGAACGGGCGGATGACTAACCTTGACCTTGCCGCGGCAGTGAATCTGTCGCCTTCCCCCTGCTTGCGGCGTCTGCGCCTTCTGGAGCAAACCGGGGCGATTACCGGATACAGCGTCGATGTGGATGCGCAGGCCTATGGCCTGCCGGTGACTGTGATGGTGCGGATCAGTCTTGAAAAACACACAAAGGATGTCGTGGGCCATTTTGAAGAGCAAATGAAGCGAATCCCCGAGGTGCTTGAATGCTTTGTGATGACCGGGCTGTCAGATTATCTGCTGCGGGTCGTGGTCAGCGATCTTGAAGGATATGAAAGGTTCGTGAGAGAGCGGTTGCACCCGATTGGCGGCATCGGGTCGATTGATACCAGCTTTGTTTACGGTGTCGTAAAGCGCACGCACGTGTACCCGGAAGTCAACGGATCGTAAGGCGCGCGACAGAAAGTGATGCGACGACACTGCGGCGCCTTGCGATACGTCGCTGGGCTGGTCACGGAGGCGCTGGTTTGCCTGTTTCTCCGGTCTGGCAAAAACCTCGAAATGAGATCACCGGACCTCTTGCATGAAGGGGCAACAACCCTTCGTCTGAGTGCAGACCGGCATACCCGCGTTAGGCGTTTGCCCAGCGGTGCAAGAAATGCGCCGCTGGGAATTTTGCAGACGGTCAGGCGCCAACATTAACTGTTTGGTCGCACCCGAGCGGCGCTCTTGTCGGCAAAGGCTGCAAGCCGGGCGCGTGCATCCGGCTGGGTGTTAACCACCCCAGCCACCACAGCTTCTGCATATGCTGCGTCAAAGGCCGACATGTTTTGCATGTGGCTGATTGCAGAACAGATCGCAAAGTTAGTGAGCGGCAGGTTTTGCGCCGCCTTGCGCGCCAATTCCAAAGCCTTGTCGAAACTGGACCCTTCGACAATGTATTGTGCCAGGCCCAGATCGACGGCTTCCTGCCCTTGATAGACCCGACCGGTCAACATCATGTCGATCATCCGCGATTTGCCGACAAGGTCAGCAACCCTAATCGTTGCGCCACCACCTGTGAACAAGCCGCGCTGACCTTCAGGCAAAGCGAAGTAACAGGTTTCATCCATCACGCGCACATGAGCAGAACTGGCCAGTTCCAGCCCGCCGCCAACGACAGCACCTTGCAGCGCGGCAAAGATCGGCACACCGCCATATTCCATTTTGTTGAACGCTTCATGCCAACGCAGGCACACGTGCATAAAGTCGGCAGGCGACCGGTCTTCGTCATGATGCTCGATCAGGTCCAGCCCTGCGCAAAAGTGATCGCCAGAGCCCGCCAGTACAACAGATTTGATTCCGGCGCGTGGGGCCAGGGAAAAGAAATCGACCAATTCGTCGATGGTGTCGATGTCCAATGCGTTGCGTTTTGTAGGACGGTTAAGCGTGACCACCCAAACGCCATCCTCATGGGCATCAAGAGCGAGGTTCTTAAATCGGGAGATGTCGATTTGGGCGGGCATAAATGGTCCTTTCGATGGGGGTTGGTAAGTACAGGATTGACTATGGACAAGACGGCGAGAGGCTCAGAGCGCTGCTCCTAAAGAACGACTGACAACAGGCTGTCAGCGCCTTCAATAATGCGCCGACGCTCGGCCTCGACCTCACACAGGATGTGCTCAGCATAAAAACGCGCCGAGGCACACTTGGCCTTCATGAATTCAACATCCGTGCCCGCTTCGAGTGCCGTTTCGGCTGCAAGTAGCGACCTGGCCAGTTGCCAGCCTGCGACAAGGTTTCCGGCAAGCATCAGATAAGGCACAGCCCCGCCATATGCGTTATTCGGCGTGTCCTTGGCCGAGCCCAGAAAATGGGTGACGACGGATTGGAAGGCCTCGCGCGCGCGCGCCAGCTTTACTCCAACAGCCTGCGCTTGGGTGGACCCCGCCGCAAGCTGGCGTTCAGTTGCCTCGATACGTTCGGCCATTTTCAATGCGGTGGTGCCACCATCGCGCAATGTCTTCCGGCCCAACAGATCGTTGGCCTGAATTGCGGTTGTCCCTTCGTATATCGGCAGAATTCGCGCGTCACGGTAAAGCTGCGCCGCACCGGTTTCCTCTATGAACCCCATACCACCATGTACCTGCACCCCGGCAGAAGCCACTTCGACTCCGTTTTCAGTGCAATACCCTTTCACAAGAGGTGTCAGGAACTCTGAGGCTGCGGTCGCCTCGGCGCGCAATTCCGGGGTTGCAGCGTGGCGCGACAGGTCCTGCCAGCCGGCAGCATAGGCAGCCAAAGCACGACCACCCTCGGTCAAAACCTGCATCCGGGCGAGCAAGCGGCGTACATCGGGATGATGAACGATTGTCACCGCGTCACGCGTGCTCCCGTCCACCGGTGCGCTTTGCACCCGTTCCCTAGCGAACAACAAGGCTTGTTGATAGGCACGTTCGGCAATCGCGACGCCTTGTAACCCAACCGCATAGCGGGCGGAGTTCATCATTTCGAACATGTATTTCAAGCCTGAGTGCGCATCACCAACCAAAAAACCAGTCGCCCCTTCGAACTCAAGAATTGCGGTCGGGCTGGCTTTGACACCCAGTTTGTGTTCGATGCTTACGCAGGTCACTGCATTGCGATCCCCAAGAGAACCATCAGCATTCACCATGAACTTGGGCACCAGAAACAGGCTGATCCCTTTGACACCTGCCGGCGCATCAGGCAGGCGCGCCAGAACAAGATGCACCGTGTTCTTCGACATGTCATGCTCACCAAAGGTAATGAATATCTTGGTGCCGGAAATGTCATAGGTGCCGTCGGAGCGGGGCGTCGCCTTGGATTTGATCCGCGCAAGGTCGCTGCCCGCCTGTGGCTCTGTCAGGTTCATTGTGCCGGTCCATTCACCGGACACCAGCTTCGAAAGATAGCTTTCCTTTTGTGCCTCTGACCCTGCTGTCAACAAGGCCTCGATCGCGCCATCGGTCAGCAAGGGGCACAAGGCAAAACTCATATTAGCCGCGTTCAGCATTTCGGTGGCCGCCGCCCCGACCGGACGCGGCAATCCCTGACCGCCAAAATCTTCGGGATGTTGCAAGCTTTGCCAGCCCATGTCGACAAAACTGGAATAGGCTTCGGCAAAACCTTCGGGCATGTTGACGCGACCGTTTTCGTAACATGCGCCGACCTTGTCACCGCTGGCGTTCAGGGGTGCGATCACTTCGGCACAGAACCGCCCGTATTCGTCCAGGACCGCTGCGACATCTTCCAGATCAAGCCCGTCATAGGCGGGCATCGCCACAAGGTCTGACCACCCCGAGATATGTTCGATATTAAAGAGCATGTCTTTGATCGGTGCTGTGAACATTTTGGAGTCTCCTAAAGGCGTGCGATGATGCAGTTCATACTATACTCGGGTACTGGCGCTATCTCTGCAACGGACGGAAACCTTGCATAAAGTGACAAATTTGGAGACAATAATCGGGATGAACGTACAAGTTTCCTCTAAATTATTGCCGACAGTGTCGCGGGCCTTTCTTGAGGACTGGCTTGTCGTCCTCAAAAGAAACTGCACATCGCACCAACTGGAGGCTGTGTTGGATCAGGCGGGACTGACTGCGGAAAGTCATTCTCGTGCGCGGGTCACCCATGACCAGATTGTACGTCTTTATCAGCAGGCGGTGGTTGCATCCGGAGACGAGATGATGGGCCTGTGGAGCCGCCCCATCCGCCCCGGCGCACTGAAGCTTTTGTGTGCATCAGTGCGCGGTGCATCGTCATTGTCCGCGGCATTGTTTCGATTTATTTCGTTCTGGAACCTGCTTTTGGACGATTTCAGCATGACGCTGGAGCACGAAGGCGACGCACTGCGCATCTCATTGGTGTCACGTGGCAACCTTGTTCCGAACAGGTTCGGGCATATGCTCCTGCTTAAGCTGACACATGGTGTCGCGTCTTGGCTGGTCGGATTTGAATTGCCATTGCGTGAAGTAAGCTTTTGCTTTGTTCGACCGGATTTTGCTGAAGACTATCCAGTTCTGTTTCCGGCACCTATTCAGTTTGGGCAGATGCATTCGTCGATTACCTTTGATGCAAGTCAGGGCAATCTGCCTGTGGAGCGCAGCGAAGCCGAAATGCAGGAATTTTTGGTGCGCGCGCCCCGTGACTGGTTTTTCACAAGCTCTTATGAACATGCGCTGCCCTTGCGTGTGCGGGAGCTATTGCTGCTTTCCGACCGGTTGAATACCGGCCTGGAAGAAACAGCAAGGTTGCTGAACTTAACGCCTCGCACACTCATGCGGCGGCTGGATGCCGACAGAACCTCGTTTCAGAATATCAAAGTCGGTCTGCGCCGTGACCTTGCCATTCGTGACCTGACGCAAAGTGGCAAAAGCATCGAAGCCATTTCTCAAGATATCGGATTTGCCTCAGCGGCGAACTTCCATCGGGCGTTTAAAAGATGGACGGATATGACACCGGGGTCATACCGCAGATTGTCACGCGCAAGAATGCCGACAAGCGGAGCTTCTGGAAAACCGGCACGCGGTGGAAATGCCGCGATTTGAGCGGGAACATCAATGTCCCGTCACGATATCTGTCTTTCAGTAGCGATCAAGCCTTTGTCACTTTATCCATCGCCAACCCCCGTCTGGCGATGGCATTGCGCGTATCAATAACGGGACAGCCCAGATCAATCAGCGAGGCGTAATTAATGGCATCGTGATCCGTTGCAATTACCACGATATCAAAAGCACCGTTCGCGATTGCATCCGCCGAGAGAGCAGTCCGCCCTTCAAACACCCCATATTCCCGCATGGGTGGAATGGCTGGAACATGTGGGTCGACAAACGCCACCTCTGAACCTGCCTCTTCAAACAATTGCATCAATCGCATCGCGGGGCTTTCGCGCATATCAGAAACGTTTTTCTTATAGGCGACGCCGATCAGCAGCACCTTTGCGCCATTCAACCCCCTACCGGTCGCAAGATCCAATACCTCGCGGGTACGATGAACGATGTGGTGAGGCATGTGGGTATTGATCTCGCCCGCCAACTCGATAAAGCGCGTTGGCACGTCAAACCCGCGGGCCCGCCAAGTCAGATAGAAGGGATCGATTGGAATACAGTGCCCGCCTAGTCCGGGTCCGGGATAGAACGGCATATACCCAAAGGGTTTTGTCGCAGCACCGTCTATGACTTCCCAGATGTCGATCCCCATCTCATCATAAATCAGCTTCAGTTCATTAACCAACGCGATGTTTACAGAGCGAAAGATATTCTCGGTGATCTTGACCGCTTCCGCCACGGTCGGGCTTGGTACCGTAACCACCGTCTCTACGACGGCGCCGTAAAATGCTTCCATCATTGCTTGCGCCGCCGGCCCGTCCCCAGAGATCACCTTGGGAATGGTCTTTGTGCGATAGGCCGTGTTTCCCGGGTCTTCTCTTTCAGGCGAATAGCCGACAAATACGTCAGTTCCGATGATGTACCCGCTTTCGGCAAGAAGCGGCTTTAGCACCTCTTCGGTTGTCCCCGGCCAAGTCGTCGATTCAAGCACAACCAAAGTTTCGGCCGTCATATATTTAGCAATGGCACGCGCGGTGTCTTCGACATAGGAAAGATCAGGTTCGCGATGTTGGTTCAATGGTGTCGGCACACAAATAACCACAACATCACAGTCAGCGATCCGGTTGAAATCAACTGTCCAGGTTGTTAGCCCAGTCGTCGCTTCAAGATCAGCGCTCGAGACCGCCTCGATATAGCTTTGGCCGGCATAAAGCTTATCCACCTTGCCGGCATCCACATCAAAGCCAATGACCCGATACCCCGCTTTCGCCGTTGCATTGGCAAGCGGTAATCCAACATAGCCTAGCCCGACGATCCCGACGGTCGCGTCCATACGCTGAAGTTTTTCGAGAAGTTGCATTGGGTCTCTCCCTGGCGGTGCGCGAACTCTCTTGGCGCCCAGCCAAAAAGGCAGACGGTCAGCGCCTTGATATAGGCATTAACCTCCCTTTTGCCACCCCGCCCTTACGAGTGGCACTGGCACCAAACTTTTATGCCAATACTGTTGATCGACGGGGCGGCATCGGAAATGTTCCTGATCCGCCCCTGCGATGTCTCAGCTTATGTTTTGTTTATTAAACAAAGCGGACGCGTTTGACGCCCAAGGACAGCGTGCTCCGTCATCCAGCATAAAGCGAGCCTGTTGGCATGGCGAGAAAATCACCCAGCGGAATATCTTCCTGCTTGAGAAAGCCGTGGCTCGGCAATTTGCCGTCCCGTACCATTTCGATAATGGCCACCACGGACCCGGCTGTTGTCCACGCAATAGCCGTGCGTCGCTTGCCCGCAACTTCAATCGGACGATAGCCGCGCACGAATTCGCGCCGCTCCATCCGGCCTTTGATCATCCCCTCAGCTGCGGCATGCACATAGACCACGTCGTCTTGGACCGGTGGTTTGGCATTTACCAGGATTTCCCCGGCTTCCTTGCGGCGATCCCGCATCAGAAGTTCGTGAAAGAAAAAGTTCATTTGCTGAACATGGCCTGGATAACGCATTGACTTGTAATCAATGTTTCCAACTTTCCCAAGGTAGGTTTCGCACATGGTACCCAACCCGCCAGAGGTGGTAAACGCCTCAAGCTTGATACCGTCGATATAGATATCCTCCAGCCATTCCATCGGGGATACCCACTTGCGCTTGCCTTCCTCGATGACTTCACAGTCATTAAGGTATTCATTCACGACCCCCTCTGGGGACCAGTTAAACGCATAACCCATCAGGCCTGTAGGGTTCTGTGGCAGGGCCCCGACGCGCATTTTGCACGACCTGCAGTCGTCAAACTGCGAGATCAGATCGGCGCCTACGATGCCGATGAAACCGGGGGCCAACCCACACTGCGGCGCCATCAGACCTTTGGCTGTTTTTGACATTTCGATAATAGCGTTGGTGGTTGGTACGTCTTCGGTCAGGTCGAAATAGTGAATACCGGCGTCATGCGCCGCTTGTGCCAAGGCGATGTTCAACGAATAGGGCAAGCAAGACAGAACCGCGTCTTGCTTTCCGAACTCATCAACCACTGTATCAGCGGATGACAAATCCAGTGTCTTGAACGCGAAGGGATAGTCGCCCTCAGGCGCGACCTTGTCGATGCCGGTAACATTGAACCCGGAGTTATGCAGCAACTGTGCTGCCAAAAGGCCGATTTTGCCGAGGCCAAGGACTGCGATGTTTTTCATTTTTTTGCCTTACAAGTTGAATTTGATGCCCTGCGCCAGCGGTAGCTCGCGCGAATAGTTCACGGTATTGGTTTGGCGACGCATATAGCCTTTCCACGCGTCAGAACCGCTTTCACGCCCACCCCCTGTTTCCTTCTCGCCCCCGAACGCGCCACCAATTTCCGCACCCGAAGGTCCGATATTGACGTTGGCGATCCCGCAATCTGATCCGGCGGCTGACAGGAAGTATTCGGTCTCGCGGACATCTGTTGAAAAGATGCATGAGCTAAGCCCTTGGGGAACCTCGTTTTGAATTCGTATCGCTTCTTCAAGTCGTCTGTATTTGACGACATACAAGATCGGCGCAAAGGTCTCGTGGTGCATGATTGCGGTTTGCGACGGCATTTCGACAATCGCCGGATTAACATAAGCCGCCTTGGGAAATTCCTGTGTCAGCACCTGACCTCCACCATGTACGATCCCGCCTTGATCCTTTGCCTGAATCAGGCTTCGCAACATTGCATCCATGGCGTCTGCGTCGATCAACGGGCCAACAAGCGTGCCGTCGACAAGCGGGTCACCAATGGGAAGTCCCTCGTATGCATTGATCAATCTCGGGACCAGAGTATCGTAAATATCTTCATGCACGATCAAACGGCGAAGCGACGTACACCGTTGACCGGCAGTCCCGACGGCCGAAAACACGATCGCTCGCAATGCCATGTCCAAATCCGCCGACGGCGCAACGATCATGGCGTTGTTTCCGCCAAGCTCAAGGATCGTGCGGCCCAAGCGTTTTGACATATCCCCTGCAACAGCGCGCCCCATCGGGACCGATCCCGTGGCCGAGACCAAGGCGATTTTCGGTGAGCCTGTCAGAAATTCACCCAGATCACGCTGTCCAATAAGCGTCTGGATCAAACCATCAGGCGCGTCTTTCCCGAATTCCCGTGTTACACTATCGCATATTTCCTGTACCGTCAGGGCTGTGAGAGGTGTTTTCTCTGACGGCTTCCAGATTACGGGGTTGCCGCATACCAATGCCAACGCCGCATTCCAGCACCAAGGAGCGACCGGAAAGTTGAACGCCGTGATTACCCCGCAGGTGCCGATCGGATGCCACGTTTCGCGCATCGAATGTCCGGCCCGCTCTGAGGCGATGGTCAACCCGTAAAGTTGACGTGACAGGCCCACGGCAAAGTCACAGATGTCGATCATCTCTTGAACTTCGCCAAGGCCTTCCTGAACGATCTTGCCGCATTCCAACGTCACAAGACGCCCTAGGTTTTCCTTTTCGCGCCGCAGTTCTGCGCCCAGAAGCCGAACTAACTCGCCGCGCCGCGGTGCGGGAACAAGCCGCCAATGTTCAAAAGCACTGGCGGCACGGGACACGATGGTATTTGCGTCTGTAGGGGTATGTTCGGACAATGTAGCGATAACGCCACCGTCAACCGGTGTCCTGACCTTTAATCCACCAGACTGGTTAATGTATTTGGTCAACTGGCAGGCTGCCAATATTTCGGAATACGCCGGGTTCAACTTTTCTGTTGGCATGGTTTCTTGCGCCCCAAACTGTTGTGTTTCGGAGGTTGTGAAGGCCAAGCGTGTCATACGAAATACTATTTCTACTTCCATTTCGTCAGATGGGTGACTATTCGACAGAAAATGGCTGAGATTGGATCTGTTTTTGGATGACATCGACAGAAGGTTGCTGCTTTTGCTGACACGGGATGCCCGTGCTTCAGCGGCTGATCTGGCGCGCGCCTTGTCCGTCTCGCGCGGTACCGTTCAGAACCGGATAGACAAGATGACGCGCCAAGGCGTGATCGAAAAATTCACAGTCGAGATCGGCGTCGGAGAGACAGAAAACCAGATCAGTGCATTTGCCTTGATCCATCTGAACGCAGACGACGACACAGTCATCAAAGCGGCGCTGCGACGGATCGAGGAAGTCACACAGGTATCGACGTTGAGTGGCGCATTTGATCTGGTTGTCGAATTACGGTGTGCATCGCTGGCGCGGTTGGACACGGTCTTGGACATCATCAGAAAAATGCCCGACGTGGCGAACACGCAAAGCCATATTCGGCTTCGGACGTGGAACAATTAAGTTCAGAATCAATAAAAGCTTAATCGTGAGGACCCGACATCAGTATGACGGGGATCCCGATGGGAAATTAATAAGACGATTCTTGAACCGCTGAAGTAATTCATGCGCCCTCCTTCAATCAAGTCCCTGATGCGCTCCAGACGGCTTCGATGAATAGTATCAGCAACTTTTGTTGATCTCTAAAGTCATTAAATAGCGGTGGAGAAACACAACAAAATAAATTTTGTCTCAGAAAAATTCTCATTGTTGACGCATAATATCTCTCTCGCTATGTTCAGCTCAGAGGCGACCAAGAGCGTCCGCGGGGAATAATTTGTCACCAAATACAGAAGGGATGATGCCGACAGGGCCTGCCAGCACGCTTGGCGGGCGTATGCGCACGCAACGGCACCGGCTGTCCATGACATTGCAACAGCTTTCGGCAGCATCCGGCATTTCGGTAGGATACCTAAGTCAGGTCGAACGCGGCAAGGCAACGCCGACTCTGGGCGCGTTAGAACAAATCGCTCAGGGGTTGAAAGTCGAAACCGACTATTTTGTCCGCACGCCCCGTGCGGTTGATAGCCTTACCCGCGGCGGTGCCCGACCTAAGTTTGCCGTGGCTGGATCATCCATCGAATACGAACAAATCGGGGCGGAACGCACGGGGCATGAACTGACATCTTATGTGTTGAATGTACCCCCGGGTTACGCCTCCGAAGTGGTCACCCATGTCGGAGAAGAAATCATCTACATCCTTGAAGGCGAGATTTCCCAGGTGGTCGGGGACCGGGAATACCTGATGGGAGTTGGCGACAGCCTGCACTATCTGGGGACAACACCACATTGCTGGTCCAACAAAACAGACGTGCTGGCCCGGATACTTTGGGTAGGCCGGATGCAATATGATAAGTCCGACCAAATCGGACAGATTGAGGTTGAGGAATCCCCAAGCACTCGGGAGATGTTGCCGCTCAGGCGTTGAAGCAATCACTGTCAGCGAGATTCAAAAATCGCTGCGTAAAAAACTACCAACTAGGAGAGAAAAATAATGTCTTTTAATAAGCTCTTGGCCACAGGTCTGTTGCTGAGCACCTTAGGTGTATCAGCACAGGCGCAGTCGCTGGTCTATTGTTCAGAAGGCTCGCCCGAAGGTTTTGACCCGGCACTCTATACCGCCGGTACAACCTTTGATGCGTCGAGCCACCCGATCTATAACCGCCTGTCCGAATTCAAAGTAGGCACCACAGAGACAATTCCAGGCCTGGCAGAAAGCTGGGAAGTGTCCGAGGACGGCAAGACAGTTACTTTCAAGCTGCGGGCCGGTGTGAAATTTCACTCCAACGCTCAGTTCACACCAACGCGTGACTTCAACGCCGACGATGTGATCTTCAGCTTTGACCGTCAGGGCAACTCTGAAAACCCCTATCACGAAGTGTCCGGCGGCACATGGGAATACTATGGCGGCATGTCGATGCCCGACTTGATCGAAAGCATCGAAAAAGTTGATGATCTGACAGTCGTGTTCAACCTGACACGTCCCGAAGCACCAATCATTGCAAACATGGCCATGGATTTTGCATCTATCGTGTCAAAGGAATATGCCGACGCGATGATGGAAGCGGGCACCCCTGAAATGCTCAACCAAGCGCCCATCGGCACTGGTCCGTTCAGCTTCCAGGCCTACCAAAAAGACGCCGTCATCCGCTATCTGCGTAACGATGACTATTGGGGCGACAAAGCCAAGGTTGAAAGTCTGATTTTCGCCATCACACCTGATGCATCAGTGCGCTACCAAAAAGTGCAGGCAGGTGAATGTCACGTCACTGCATACCCGAACCCCGCTGATGTTCAGGCAATGAAAGACGCCGAAGACATCGTTGTGATGGAGCAGGAAGGCCTGAACGTTGGCTATCTGGCCTACAACACGCAGGTTGCCCCGTTTGACAACGCCAATGTGCGCAAAGCGCTGAACATGGCCATCGACAAACAGGCCATCATTGATGTTGTATTCCAAGGTTCCGGCCAAATCGCCAAGAACCCGATCCCGCCAACAATGTGGTCTTACAACAACGCCATCGAAGATGACAAATACGATCCGGCAGCCGCCAAAGCTGCATTGGAAGCCGAAGGCGTCACCGATCTGTCGATGAAAATCTGGGCAATGCCGGTACAGCGCCCCTACAACCCGAATGCTCGCCGCATGGCCGAGCTGATGCAGGAAGACTTCTCCAAGGTTGGCGTCAAGGTTGAGATCGTTTCCTACGAGTGGGGCGAGTATCTTGAGCGTTCCAAAGCCAAGGACCGTGATGGTGCCGTCTTGCTGGGTTGGACCGGTGACAATGGCGATCCAGACAACTTCCTTGCGGTTCTGCTGGGTTGTGACGGTGTTGAAAAATCCAACCGCGCACAATGGTGCAACGAAGAGTTCGATGCGCTGATCCAGAAAGCCAAGGTTTTGCCAACGCAGGCAGAGCGTGCAAAGCTCTACGAAGAGGCGCAAGTCATCTTTAAGGATCAAGCACCTTGGGCCACAATTGCGCATTCGGTCGTTTACATGACAATGCGTCCTGAAGTTGAAGGTTATGTCGTACACCCGCTGGGTGGTCATATCTTTAACCAGGTTGGCCTGTCGAAGTAATCGGCGCTCCAATATCGAGGGCGGTGCATTAGGTGCCGCCCTTAGAAGTTTACCAGCAGATTCCGGAGCCTAGATAAGTGTCAAAGCCGTTAACGCAACGCCTTTCAGAATATGCAGTTGTTGCTGCTGAAATGGGTGTAGACGCCGTTGCACTTGTGCCAGGCCCAAATTTCACCCGCGCAATCGAACACAGTTTCATGAGCCACGAGCGCCCCTTTTTGTTGGTTATTCCGGCAGACGGGCCCGCCGCAGCCCTAGTCCCGAACCTAGAACTGGGCAGTTGGGAACTTGTCGGATTTGAAGGCGCTGTATTCGACTGGCGTGATCAAGACGGCTACGCTGCGGCTTTTGCCGATCTTATGGGACATCTACGCATCTCTTCGCTGGCGGTCGAAGGCCAGGTCATGCGTGTTTTTGTCCACCATGCGTTAAAAACAGCGCAACCGGATTTGACGATTGTTGAAGGCGAACGCGAAATCTCTGCCCTGCGCATGATCAAGACCGACCAAGACATTGCCGCAATGCAGGCCGCCATTAACATATCAGAACGCGCGCTTCAGCGCACATTGGACAGCATCACACTGGGCCAGACCGAGAAAAAAATTGAACAAACGCTGATTAAGATGCTGTTCGACGAAGGCGCGGATGATCTGGCCTTCAATCCGATTGTAGCAGCTGGCGATGGATCCGCCCGCCCCCATGCCCACGCCCGACACAATTACGCTGTGAAAGCAGGCGATCCTTTATTGATTGACTTTGGTGCCCGCAAAGATGGCTTTGCCGCCGATATCACACGCACGGTTTTCCTGAACCATGCCTCTGACGAGGGCCGCGCGGTATATGACACTGTGTTACAAGCCAACCTCGCTGCCCTCGCCGTGACCCGTGCAGGCGTCACCGCACATGAGATCGATGATGCTGCGACGCGGGTACTTGAAGCTTCACCATTTGCGAGCCGCATCCGCACCAAAACCGGTCACGGGCTGGGGCGGGATGTGCATGAAGCCCCTTATATCGTGCGGGGCAACGACATGCCCCTACCCGCCGGTACTGTCTATACAAACGAACCGGGTCTCTATCAGATCGGCAATTTTGGCGTACGCATCGAAGATGACGTTCTGATTACAGCTGACGGATATCAGACCCTGACACATTTCCCCAAAGACCTGATGGTGATTTCATGCTGAGTTATGTTCTAAGCCGCCTGCTCACCTTTATTCCGACCTTTATAGGGGTCACGTTGATCTCGTTCAGTTTTATTCGAGCATTGCCCGGTGACCCCATTCAAGTGATGGCCGGCGAACGCGGTATTTCGGAGGAACGTTATGCCGAACTCGCGGCGCAATTCGGTTATGACCGGCCGATATATATCCAGTTCTGGGAATACCTCACAGGGGTTCTTCAAGGGGATTTAGGCGATTCCTTTGTGACCAAACGTCCCGTCTGGGACGAGTTCTTTGCCCTGTTCCCGGCGACGTTGGAGTTATCGATCTGTGCCATGATCTTTGCAGTTGCACTCGGGTTGCCTGCGGGCGTGATTGCGGCCGTGAACCGGGGCAAGTTTTTTGACCGCGCTTTGATGTCGACTGCTCTTGTCGGATATTCGATGCCAATCTTCTGGTGGGCATTGCTGTTGATCATCGTCTTCTCGGGGAATCTGCAATGGACGCCGGTCTCGGGCCGCATTGACCTGTTGTATTACTTCCCGGACCCAACCGGATTTATGATCATCGACAGTTTGGCCTCAGGTCAAAAAGGCGCCTTCATCTCGGCGATGCGGCACCTGATCCTGCCGACAATCGTATTGGGGACCATACCACTGGCGGTCATTGCCCGCCAAACGCGCTCTGCCATGCTCGAGGTTTTGGGCGAGGATTACATTCGCACTGCCCGCGCCAAAGGCATGTCGCCGGGGCGGATTAACGGCATCCATGCGCTGCGGAATGCGTTGATCCCCGTAATCACCGTTATTGGCCTTTCGGTTGGCACCTTGCTGGCAGGGGCGATCCTGACTGAAACAATCTTTAGCTGGCCGGGCATCGGTAAATGGATGGTCGATAGCATCTTCCGACGGGACTATCCGGTGGTACAGGGAGGCTTGTTGCTGATTGCCGTGATGGTGATGATTGTAAACCTTACCGTTGATATGCTGTACGGCGTCATCAACCCCAAGATCAGGAAACGCTGACATGGATGATGCTGTTTCAACCAAAGCACCACTGGCACAGGAACGTTCGAGCCGATTGAGCGAATTCTGGTTCTATTTTCGTGAGAACCGCGGTGCGGTGATCGGTCTCTGGATCTTCGCCATCTTCGCACTGCTCGCGTTTTTTGGGCCTTGGATTGCACCACATGATGCAACCGCGCAGTTTCGAGAGTCGACCTTGCAACCGCCTGTTTGGCAGGACGGTGGCACCTGGAGCCATATCCTTGGCACCGACCCGTTGGGGCGCGATATGCTTTCACGCCTGATCGTAGGTGCGCGGTATTCGTTCTTTGTGGGCGTGATAGTGGTGAGTATTGCCGCCAGTGGTGGCATCATCATCGGGATGATTGCAGGCTTTGCGCCCAAATGGCTAGATAGCATCATCATGCGCGTCATGGATATTGTTCTGGCGTTTCCCTCGCTGTTGCTGGCACTGGTTCTGGTGGCCATTCTCGGGCCATCCCTTACCAATGCGATGATCGCCATCGCGATTGTGTTGCAGCCACATTACGTTCGCCTGACGCGCGCCAGCGTTATGTCAGAGTTGCAAAAAGACTATGTGACCTCGGCCCGAGTAGCAGGTGCGGGGATCTGGCGCTTGATGTTCATCACCGTTCTGCCGAACTGTCTGGCACCGATCATCGTGCAAGCTGCACTGTCTTTTTCTACGGCTATTCTTGATGCCGCCGCCCTTGGCTTTCTCGGGATGGGGGCACAACCGCCGACGCCCGAATGGGGCACCATGCTGGCCGAAGCGCGTGAATTCATTTTGCGCGCATGGTGGGTTGTTACTTTCCCCGGCATTGCAATTCTTGTGACCGTGCTTGCCATCAACCTGATGGGTGACGGTCTGCGCGATGCGCTTGATCCGAAACTGAAGCGGAGCTAGGCCATGACCCTTTTGCGTATCAGAAACCTGAGTGTTGATTTCGCCACTGCATCCGGTCAGTTCCGGGCCGTGGACGGTGTGGATCAGGATGTGAACGAAAGTGAAATTCTTGCCATTGTCGGTGAAAGCGGGTCAGGCAAATCCGTGTCGATGCTGGCGGTCATGGGTTTGCTGCCGTGGACCGCGACTGTGACAGCGGACGAGCTGACATTTGATGGCAAAGATCTCCTGACGATGGAGCCGAAAGCGCGGCGCAAAATCGTTGGCAAAGACCTTGCGATGATTTTTCAGGAACCGATGTCGTCGTTGAACCCGTGTTTTACCGTCGGCTGGCAAATCCGCGAAGCGTTACGGGTGCATTTGGGCATGGGGCGTCGCGAACGG
Source organism: Sulfitobacter sp. (assembly GCA_049794055.1). Lineage (GTDB taxonomy): Bacteria > Pseudomonadota > Alphaproteobacteria > Rhodobacterales > Rhodobacteraceae > Sulfitobacter. Next base: position 3,839 of record JBARCL010000103.1, on the reverse strand, counting down.
CAGGCGCGGGCTATTGAACTGTTCGAACAGGTCGGTATCCCCGATCCTGAAAAACGTCTGGGTGCGTTTCCGCACCAGATGTCCGGCGGTATGAACCAACGCGTAATGATCGCGATGGCCATCGCTTGTAAGCCCAAGCTTTTGATCGCAGACGAACCGACAACAGCACTGGACGTAACCATTCAGGCGCAAATTCTTGACCTGTTGGCCTCACTCCGCGACGAGACGGGCATGGGGCTGGTGCTGATCACCCATGATATGGGAGTGGTTGCCGAAACCGCAGAACGCGTCAGCGTACAATACGCCGGGCAAAAGATCGAAGAACAACCCGTTGTGCCTTTGTTTGAAGTGCCCCATCACCCCTACACATCCGCGTTGTTGGATGCTTTGCCAGAACGCGCAACCGAAAAACGATTGCCAACAATCCCCGGCGTTGTACCGGGACAGTTTGACCGTCCAGCGGGATGTCTGTTTTCGCCGCGCTGCCAGTTTGCAAACGCCAAATGCAAGGCCGAAGCCCCACCCGCGTTGGGCGCTGACCTAGGGCAAGCCCGATGCTTCTATCCATTGAATACAAACGAAAAGGTGGCGTCATGACGGAACCAGTAATGACGGCATCAGGGCTTGAACGGCACTACGAAGTGAGCGGCGGGTTTCTTCGCGCATCCAAAACCCTCAAGGCCGTCGCAGGGGTGGAATTTGCGCTCTTTCCAGGCAAGACGCTCGCCGTCGTGGGTGAAAGCGGCTGTGGAAAGTCCACATTAGCCCGCATGGTTACAATGATCGAGGAACCGACCGCGGGAACGCTGACGTTGGACGGCAAGGCGGTCGTTCCCGAAGAGTGGGCGTCGTTACGCAAATCCGTGCAAATCGTGTTTCAGGATCCCTACGGATCGCTGAACCCCCGCCAACGCATCGGCACCATTCTGGAAGAGCCGCTTAAGATCAACCGCCCGAATATGAGCCGGGAAGACCGTACAGCAAAGGCCCGCGAAATGCTGGGGCTGGTCGGCTTGCGCCCCGAACATTTCGACCGCTATCCGCACATGTTTTCAGGTGGCCAACGCCAACGGATCGCGATTGCCCGCGCATTGATGCTTGACCCCAAGGTACTCGTACTGGATGAACCGGTATCGGCGTTAGATCTGTCGATTCAAAGCTCGGTTCTGAACCTGCTGGTTGATTTGCAAGAGCGGTTGCAACTGGCTTATCTTTTTATCTCGCATGATCTGAGTGTTGTACGGCATGTCGCGGACGAACTGATCGTCATGTATCTTGGCCGTGCCGTCGAAAAAGGCAGTCGCGACGCGGTTTTCGAGGCACCACTTCATCCCTATACCAAGGCCCTGCTTTCCGCGACACCGCAGGCCGATCCGCGCAGCAAGAAAACACGGATCAAACTGCAAGGCGAACTCCCCTCGCCATTGGCAATTCCTGACGGCTGCCCTTTCGCCCCACGGTGTTGGAAAGTCCGCGAAAAATGTCGGGCCGAGCGCCCAAGCCTGTCCCAAGAGACACATTCAGCCGCTTGCTTTTATCCCGAAGAAGGCGACCTTAACGCCTGATCAAAATCCACATTCAACAGCACCAACAATATTGGTTCCGGCCGCAACAAACGCACCTGCAAGAAAGCCGGTGCCCAATGTAAAAAAGCCCGATCCCGCGCCAACGGCGATTGCGGTCCCCGCCGTTGCTTCCACTGCCGCCCAACAGGTTGTAGAGGAATTTGCAGTAATTTGGACATTCTCAAAACTGTGACTTTCCGCTACCGAGACGACTTTACTACCACCGTCGATATTCATGGTTCCTGAATAGTTCATTTTATTCCCCGAGATACACTGCGCGGCGCCATCAGAAGGCGACCAGTCATTCAGATAGGCATCGCCGAACTGGTACAACCCAGGCCCATGTGTGCGATCACTATGATAGGCTCCTGTCTCCAAGACACGGAATCCGGTTTGAGAGTCAGGAACAATAAAGGTGTTAAATTCATCTTTGCTTAGCTCCGGACCACAGGTGTATCTGGCAGAGGCCGCACGCGTATCTGGATCGTAATTATCGTTCGCAGAAAGGGTAACGCTTAACGCACGTTCCAGATATTCTTTGTATTCGGACACGGCAGGGTTTCCATTGGCATTTGGACCAAGGTTGGTGTTTCCTGGTTGGTCAAAAAACGTTTTCATGTCACCGATGTCGCGCAGATCAATCGGGTCACTTGGACCAAGCGTGCCATCACCATCCAAATCAAGAACGACATTGAAAGTATTTCCGTAAGCATCCCCAAATAGGAACCCCATGTTGCAAGCCTGACCAAAATCATCATCAGCACTCGTGGCCGCGTCCTCACAAGGATCTTCAGACGTATCCGTGTCATCTGGCGATGATGGCGGATCGCCTGTACCGGCATATGCAGGGTCGAAAACAGTATCTGGTGGCGTCGCATAATTAACAGATGCGTTTGTTAATTGGCCGGGGTTCGGCCACACGCTAAAGAAGGTTTCGCCGTCGGAATTCGTGGTGAAATCCTGTCGCCTGTCGTCATCAGTCAATCCGGATGTGGTGATGACACCGGCCTCGGCCAATTGAATTGGTATTGAGTACTTTGGCAGATTGATGCCGGCTGCCCGTGCCTGCGCCCAGTTTGCATAACCGTCATTCTTCAGCAAGAGATCGCTGACGATATAGGCTTTTCCCGAAATATCGGCCGGAAGGTTCTTGGCCAATGCATAGATATTGAAAGCCTGACTGAGATCAAAAACATCCCGTAGAACCATGTTGTCGCCCAGTGTCACAAGATCGTTATGTCCCGACGTAGTTGTCGTGACCAGCAGATCAGCCTGAGTTGCAAAATTCGCAAAATCTCCATCGCGCAGCGAGAATTTATCATCACCGTTTGCGTCAAACACGAACACATAGGAACCAGCCGGAGGAGAGGCCCAAGTGATTGTTTGCTCAATATCTCCAAGGTTGTTCGTGGTCACCGGCGTCGGGGCACCCCGGACATCAACCAGATCATAGGTAAAATTGGATTTGTAATTTCGCGATGTTGTATAAGAAGTAACAAAAAACTTGGCTGATGTCGCCTGCCCCAGCAACCCTGCCCCACTGGCAGAGATCGTTTGGCTTCCAAGAAACTTACGACGTTTTCTAGGCGGTTCAGCACCGGCAAGAGCGGCTGCTAGAACCGGCGCAGCGACCGGTGGCGGTGGCCCGGCCTGCGTTTCACCGAATTGAACCCAAACAGGAAAATGGTCAGACACTCGTTGCGTGTCGATGCGAGTTGCGTTTCCGTAATGGTCCACAAAAATGCCGTGGGCCTGATAAAATGCCTGAAGTGCATTGTTTAGAATAATTCGGTCATAAGCACAGGACGACCCCGGTGCGGTATTGGTCTTTTGACCGTAATTTATGTACCAGTTCCAACCTCCGGCAAAATTGGTTCCCCGCCGGTATCCCGGATACGATGTGCAATCAGCGTTCAAATCGCCAATTATCATTTTGTTTGCGCCGGCGGCGAGGTTTTGTTCAATTGAACGCAATTCATAATACACAACACTGTTGTTCGCCGCTCCTGCAACGGTTCCAGGTGGCCGCGCGTTCGCCGAATAACCGTAAGCCGGTTTTGTATGAGAGGTATAAATATCAAAAACCACAGGCATAAAAATTGGATCGACCGGCGTATAAGTCACAGTGGCAATGATCGGAGGCCGCATCCAAACGTTGGCGGCAGGGCGATTGGAACCATCAGCCGCCAGATAGTTTGCGCCTGTTGCGGCATAGTCAAGCACGGCAGGGGCAATAGCGATCGTTCCTGTCGCATTTGCAGGTATTGCGCAAAT
>JBARCL010000102.1:0-2496 GCA_049794055.1 Sulfitobacter sp. | reverse complement strand
TGTTGAATGTCACTGAGAACTGACCCGGTAGCCCCATAAATTGTCACTGAGAATTGACCCATGTGAAGACATGGCCCTGACGTTTTCGTTCAGGGGGATTTGGAGTGATCGACATGGGATTTTTGAGTGTCATACGACGCTGGGCATTGCGTGATAAAATGCCGATACGAGAGATTGCGCGGCGCACTGGGCTGTCTCGCAACACCATTAAAAAGTATCTCCGCGAGGACGCGGTAGAGCCAAGGTTTAAGACGCCGTCGCGGCCGAGCAAGTTGGACCCTTATGCGGATCGGTTGTCGGCGTGGCTTTTGGCGCAGACGCGGAAGTCTCGCAAAGAGCGGCGCAACGTTAAGCTGATGTACGAAGATCTGGTTAAGCTCGGGTACGATGGATCTTACGAGCGGGTAGCAGCTTTTGCCCGCGCGTGGCGGGCTGATCGGCATCGAGCAGAATTAACGACAGGACGCGGTACGTTTGTGCCGTTGGTCTTCCAGCCAGGAGAAGCGTTCCAATTCGATTGGAGTGAAGACTGGGCTACGATTGGTGGCGAACGGGTCAAATTGCAGGTGGCACACACCAAACTGTCGCACAGTCGGGCCTTCATTGTGCGAGCCTATCCTTTGCAAACACATGAGATGTTGTTCGATGCACACTGGCACGCCTTCCGCGTGTTCGGTGGTGTCCCCGGGCGCGGCATCTATGACAATATGAAGACTGCCGTGGATCGTGTTGGGCGCGGTAAGCAACGTGATGTCAACGCACGCTTCCAATCCATGGCCAGTCATTACGTCTTTGAACCTGAGTTCTGCAATCCAGCAGCAGGCTGGGAGAAGGGACAGGTCGAGAAGAACGTTCGTGATGCACGGAACCGGTTGTGGCAGGTCATGCCTGTCTTCAAAGATCTCCGAGAACTGAACCAGTGGATTGAAGATCGTTGCATTGCGCTCTGGTCAGAGACGTCGCACCGGGAATTGCCGGGCTCAATCGCTGATGCTTGGGAAGCTGAGAAGCCTGTGCTGATGGCTCTACCACCAGCCTTTGACGGGTTTGTCGAACACAGCAAGCGTGTGTCACCGACGTGTTTGATCACTTTCGAGCGCAACCGGTACAGCGTGCCTGCCAGCTTTGCGAACCGCCCCGTCAGCCTTCGTGTCTATCCAGAGCGGTTGGTTATTGCCGCTGAAGGGCAAACCGTTTGTACCCATGCCCGCATCATTGATCGATCGCACCGCAAGCCTGGCAAAGTCATCTATGATTGGCGCCACTATCTGGCGGTCATCCAACGCAAACCAGGGGCATTGCGCAACGGAGCGCCGTTTACAGAGATGCCCGACATATTCCGTCGACTGCAAAACCACATGCTGCGCAAGGATGGCGGAGATCGCGAGATGGTCGACATCTTGTCTTTGGTTTTACACCATGACGAAAGCGCTGTGTTGCGAGCAGTTGAGCTGGCGCTGGAAGCTGGAGTGCCTACCAAGACGCATATCCTGAACCTCCTGCATCGGCTGATAGATCCAAAGCAGACAGATCATCCAGAAATTGATCCACCAGATGCCTTGGCCTTGGAAACCGCGCCAAAGGCAAACGTAGATCGCTACGACGACCTCAGGCAGGCAGGAGGCAAGCGCAATGCGTCATGACCCAGCAGGAGCCACCATCGTCATCATGCTGCGTAGTCTCAAGCTGCATGGCATGGCGCATGCGGTCGATGATCTGGTTGCACAAGGTGCTCCAGCATTTGAAGCGGCCACACCTATGTTGTCCCAACTGCTCAAGGCGGAAATGGCCGAACGGGAGGTGCGGTCGATTGCCTATCATACCAAGGTCGCGCGCTTTCCATCTTACAAGGACCTGACGGGTTTTGACTTCGCGTCGAGTGACATCAATGAGGCCACGGTCCGACAGCTCCATCGCGGTGAGTTCATAGAGAATGCGGAAAACGTCGTTCTGATCGGTGGACCTGGAACCGGCAAAAGCCACGTTGCCACCGCAATCGGCGTGCAGGCGATCGAACATCACAGACGCAAAGTGCGCTTCTACTCAACCGTCGAATTGGTCAACGCGCTGGAGCAAGAAAAGGCCATCGGAAAAGCCGGGAAGATGGCTGAGATGCTCACCAAGATCGACCTCGTCATCCTCGACGAGCTTGGTTACCTGCCGTTCAGCCCGTCCGGTGGCGCACTGCTGTTCCACCTTCTGAGCAAGCTCTATGAGCGCACCAGCGTCGTCATCACGACAAACCTCAGCTTCAGTGAATGGGCGCAGGTCTTCGGAGATGCAAAGATGACAACTGCACTGCTAGACCGTCTCACGCACCGCTGCCACATCCTTGAAACCGGAAACGATAGCTATCGCTTCAAGGCCAGTTCAGAAGCTGCAAAGAAAACCACAAAGGAGGCAACCACATTGACCAAAGCATAGCCGCCGATGCATAACTAAGAGCGGGTCAAATCTCGGTGACAATACCGGGTCAGTTCTCAATGACATTCAACA
>JBARCL010000101.1:0-1713 GCA_049794055.1 Sulfitobacter sp. | reverse complement strand
CACCGTGACGCCCAAGGCGCTGCGGGTGAACAAGGAGCGCGGGCTGGCCGTGCCGGTGCGGATTACAGGACCATGGAGCGATCCGAAGATCACAGCCGATCTGAAGGCGGTGATTGATCTGAATTTTAAGGAGGAGGTTGATCGTGCAGAACAGAAAGCGAAGCAAAAACTTGAGAAAAAGCTGGAAGAGGAATTGGGACTGACACGGCAAGAAGGGCAGTCGGTCGAGGAGGCTGTGAAAGACAAGCTTGAGGACAAGTTGAAGAAAGAGCTGTTTAAGATTTTCGACTAGACGTTCAATTGAATTGATCTCGATGTGATCCGCCGCCCACCCACCCAGCGAAATGGGTCGGGGGGCAGTGCCGGGCCGCGGATGTGGTTTGGGTTGCCAAGTGTCGTGCGTTTGAAGGTGATCTGGGCAGGCGCGGAGTGCGTGGAATGCGAAACGGTGCGATGTATGTCACGAAATGCAAACACGAACATCTGCAATCGACCGAAAACGCCATTCCCCTACAAACGAGTGGCGTTGGGATTTTGCAAAAGTCTTGGGGTTTCGCGTGTCGCAAGGCTGCGGTAAACGTTTGATCTGAATGCGCGACAGGAGACGCCCCATGGCCAACGATCTTTTCAACAGTTTCATGACCGGCCCCGATGAAAACGGCCGCTTTGGTGATTTTGGCGGGCGCTTTGTCTCAGAGACATTGATGCCGCTGATTTTGGAACTGGAAGCTGAATACGAAAAGGCCAAGACGGACGAGAGTTTTTGGGCCGAGATGAACGACCTGTGGACCCATTATGTCGGCCGCCCCAGCCCGCTGTATTTTGCCGAACGCCTGACGGAGAAATTGGGCGGTGCCAAAGTGTACATGAAGCGTGACGAGTTGAACCATACAGGTGCGCATAAGATCAACAACGTGTTGGGCCAGATCATCCTTGCCCGCCGCATGGGTAAGAAACGCATCATTGCTGAAACAGGCGCAGGTCAACACGGCGTTGCGACAGCAACTGTTTGTGCGAAATTCGGTCTGAAATGCGTGGTTTATATGGGTGCACATGACGTCGAGCGTCAGGCCCCCAATGTATTCCGCATGCGCCTGCTGGGTGCCGAGATTATCCCCGTGACGTCAGGGCGCGGGACACTGAAAGACGCGATGAATGACGCGCTGCGTGATTGGGTGACCAATGTGCGCGACACATTCTATTGCATCGGCACAGTCGCCGGGCCGCATCCCTATCCCGCGATGGTACGTGATTTCCAAAGCATCATCGGTAAGGAAGTACGTGAACAGATGACGGCCGCCGAAGGGCGTTTGCCCGATACGCTGATTGCGGCGATTGGTGGCGGCTCCAACGCGATGGGCCTGTTCTTTCCTTTCCTTGACGACAAGGAAGTGAACATCATCGGCGTCGAGGCCGGCGGAAAAGGCGTGAATGCCAAGATGGAACATTGCGCTTCTTTGACCGGCGGACGCCCCGGTGTGCTGCATGGCAACCGGACCTATCTATTGCAGGACGATGATGGTCAGATCCTTGAAGGATTCTCCATCTCGGCAGGTCTTGATTACCCTGGCATCGGACCGGAACACGCATGGCTGCACGAGATTGGCCGCGCGAAATATGTGTCGATCACGGATGTCGAAGCTTTGGCCGCGTTTCAGGTGTCTTGTGAGTTGGAAGGGATCATTCCCGCGTTGGAACCCAGCCACGCCTTGG
>JBARCL010000100.1:0-9290 GCA_049794055.1 Sulfitobacter sp. | reverse complement strand
AGAAACGGACAATCCAACAACGCCGCTTGCAACATCAAAAACAAGCAGCATAATCAATCACACAAACGAGCCAGAGCCTCCAATGCTCAAGCCGCTCTGATGTCCCATTTTATATGACGACGGACAGTGGTTGCCTCGTGTGCTGCAGCGCTGACAGCCTTGCGTTGTTCGTCGGTTAGGGTTTCGTCCCCCGCGATTTCTACTTTCACATTGCGCTCAGCCATCCGTATCCCGTTGGCCTCAAATATGTCGCGCACACCCTGATAGGCATCGCGCCGCACCAGCCATTGTTCGCCGGGCCGGGTCATGAATTTGACCCCAACCACCATGTTGAATTCTTCCATCCGGCGCACGCCCTGTGACTTCAGCGTCTCGATGATACCGTCGCCATAATCGGGGTTCTCCTTAAGCTGGGCACCCACCTGTTTGATCAGTTTCTTGACCAACTTCAGGTCCGTGTCGAAGGGGACGCGAAATTCGAGTTTCATAATCACCCAATCGCGCGAATAGTTGGTCATAGATTTCAGCTCACCGAAGGGCAACGTGTGCACCGCCCCGCGGTGATGGCGGATCTGCAAAGACCGGATCGAGATCCTCTCGACTGTGCCGCGCAACTGATCGATCTCGACATATTCGCCCACGCGGAAGGCATCATCGATGAGGAAAAAGATGCCCGAGACGACATCCTTGACCAAAGACTGTGCGCCAAAGCCAATCGCAATGCCCAAGACGCTTGCCCCAGCGAGGATCGGTGCAATGTTTACGCCCATAGAAGACAGTATCGACATGGCAACCATCAACAACAGCGTCACCATCAGAACAACCCGCAAGAGCGGCAAAAGTGTTGCCATCCGTGCCTCGGGGCCCGGTGCAGACCCATCGGTTGGTGGGCGGTACGCCTTGAGCCTGCGGTCAATTGCCGTGCGTGCCCAAGTCCAAAGCAAATCGGCAATCAGCAGCGCTGCGGCACTGTCCAGAAGCACGGAGAAAAGCCCCTGCATAACAGTTGGATTTTCGTTGCTTTCAAAGATGCCCAAGTTCCAGATCAAAGCGAGTACAAAGCCGACCGATATGATGGCCGCGAAGCGCACCACACGTTGTGCAAGCGGACGGTAGGTTTCGTAGGGGTCGATGACCTCGATGATCTCTTCGGCCTCGGCGTCATCTATGATGTCTTCGGACGCCTCAACGACGGGCGGCGGCGGCAGTTTGGCCATGTAATCGGCAATCGCGTTGTCAAAGGCGTGGTCGACCCAAGCGCGCAACAGTTTCAGCGAGACAATCAGGAGGCCAATGCACAGAACACTCCACATGATCGGGCGCAGGTCCAATATCCAGAACGCAAGTGACAGAATGATGAGCAAGCTTAGAAAGCCGCGCCATTTGCGGGCTGACTTGGACCCAGCCTCAGGGTTCAGGCGGGCGGCGAGGAAAAAACCGGCATGAAGGCACGAGAGCGCTGTGAGGCTGACCACCAAAGCCATCATGACAGAGACCGCGAGAAGGGCGTTGTCGCCCCCCTGTGGATCAAACACCTCGATGACTTGGGCAAAGACATCCCTAAAGGCGATGGCAACGACCAAGACAGCGGCGAATGCCAGTCCCGTGCGGGAAATCACGCGGGCCATGCCCGTGTTGACCGGAACCAGCCGCAGGCGGGGCACGTAAGGGGCAAAGAACAATAGCAACGTCGTGCCGGCCACACGGATGACGACAATGGCCATCAAAAGGTTGAGGATCAGCGCAAAGAGGATGGGCGGCCAATCAAACGCAGAGAACGCCCCGATGCTGCCAACAGTGAAAGCCAACAATCCGGTAAGCGCAAGTCCCGCCCGCGTGACCGCTGCTGTGATGCGCTTTGTGGGTGTTTTGAACTGAGTGATCTCAAGGCGGCGGCGGATCGGGTTGGAGTATTGCCGGAAAAGCCATTCTAGGCCCGCACCGAGAAACAAGAAGATCAACACGAAGGTCAGGCTCTGCACCCGCCGGTCGTCTGTGACTTGCTCTCTCCATCTGCCCTGCATCAGTTCAGGAGCTTGCCCCAGCCCTTCCCACGTGCGGACAAGGGCGGCAATCCGGTCTTGGGTGCGCAAAAGCAGAGCATCCAATTGCTCTCGCATGCCGGGCGCTCCTGCCGTGACGGTCAAGTCGGCGTCGTCTGCTTGTTGGCGCAGCCATTCCTGAACACGTTCATCAGCGAGCAAGCGGGTGAATTCGTGAATGTCATTGGTTGAAGGTGCCAGGATTGGGGTGTCGGTTTGGGCTGACACCGGTCCTGACAGCATAACCATCAGAGCACAGATCAACGCGAGCGCTGCGCGGCGCACGGCGATCATGCCGGGGCCTCAGATGTGGCTGGCGCGTCTGAGGGTCTGGCATCCTCAAAGGTGTAATCAGCAGGGTAAATCGCCACCACTTCGACCTTCCCACCGGCTGGCTTCAGTTGACACGCGAGCCTTGCGCCTTCCGGCGCGCCGACCCTGTACAAAGTGCGCTGCTCCAATTCCGAAGGCGAGGGCAGCGGGAAATCAGAGTGGACGATCCGCACCGCACAGGTCCCGCAGCGCCCACGCCCGGCGCAAAGGCTGGCATGTAACTGATCATTGCGCTGGAACCCGTCCAGCATGCTAAGCGCAGAGGTCGAGACCATCTGGGGCCCGCCATCGCGCACAAGAACCACCTCTTGGGTCTTTTGCAGAGTGAGCCGAACAAGACGCGCAGCCAAGGTCAAAGCCGCCAAAATGATAGACCCTAAGATGACGCCATTGGTGATCTGCCTGATCTGAGCAAACGGCACCGTAACGTTTTCTGGCATCGCAGGTCTCTGAGCAAGATCGCCACCGTTCTGCCCCGCAATCAGCATTTCCCGTCCCGCTTCGGCATAACCCAAAAGCGCAACAACAGGGACAATAACCGCAAGCAGGTAGAGCCAATAGAGCAGCCGCCCGGCGTTCTCTTTCGACCGCAGCCAGGTGAAGAGACCCGCACACCCATGCACCCAGACCACAGAAAGCATGACAACTTGCAGCAGACCAATCGTTGGCGCGCCCAGCCAGAAGAGCCGTATCGCGTCTGCATAGCCAAGCTCCAGCCCCGCATTCGCAGCCATCGAAATCCCGATGGCGTGGGTCGCCAGCAGCGGCACCACAAGCACACCGGTCAGCAACTGAACAATGTCTTGGGTATTCGTGCGCAACGTGGGGCGCACATAGATCGCCCAAAGACCCAGAAAGAAGTGGCTGATAAGGGATGCGAACAGCAGTGTCCCCGTGATTGGTCCGGTCCAGATCCCCGACAGGTAAGGGCGTGCCGCATCCATTGCGTCGATTGAGATTAAGCCGAAGCTGAGGTTCGTCAGATGGCTTGTCACAAAAGCGAGCAGGAACAGCCCTGACCAGATGCGCACCGCGCGCAAGATGATCGCGGGCGTCATGGTGGTGTTTGTCATTGTTCAGCTCCTCGAATGCGCAAATCCGGCGTATAAGGGCAGCGATGGTCTGGAAACGAGTGGTCCGGCATAATTAGTCCCTGTTCACGCATAGCTTGGCGTATTTTGATTGGTACTGGCAAGCTGCAAGTTCGTTTCGGACTTTGTGGTCACGTAAGCGCAAGGTTTGTCTCCTGCGATTGCTTTAGCTCTCGGATGCAAAGGTTCTTGGGTTGCCTCGGTATTCCTATTCATCCGCGCGAAATAGGATGCGCCCGCGCTGCGCAATTAATTGGGCAGCGCCGGTGGTCGGGTGGAAATATCCTTCAACGCGCTGACCCTCAGGAGTGGTGCCATAAACCTCCCAACATCCGCCGTCCTCTTTCATCCGGCGCACGGACCAGCCCAAATTCTCTAGCTGGGTCGTCAGTTCTGCCTGCGTAAGCCATTGCGCGTGGTCGGTTGGCTCACAGCTGTATAATCCGGTGGCATTTGCGCTGATGGGCGAGGTGAGCATCATCACCATTACGGCGACTGTCAGAGATTTTTGCATGTCGTTTCTCCTAGGTTGTTTGTTTTTTGGGCGAGAGGCTGCGCCATAAACGGTAAGCTTCCAGCCCCGCGAGCGGGAGGAAATGCACCAATGCTGGGCCGATGTTGTTGTGTACGAAAATCCAATGCAGCAGCGTACAGACGGCAGCCAGATAGACCCATCTCTGGAGCGTTTTCCACGCCGGTCCCATGCAGCGGACGGACCAGTCGTTCGATGTGACAGCCAAAGGAACAAAAACAAAGAACGCGACCCAGCCAGTCCAAATGCCCAAGGCCAAAGCTTCGCCCAGAACCGCGCGCAGACTACCCATATCGACCAGATAAAGAGCGGTGTGAAACGCGGCATAAGCGAAAGCGGCCACGCCAAAATAGCGACGCCGTTTCATCATCCAGCGCCAAAATGTCGAGGCAGGAAATAGCATCCGCATTGGCGTCAGGATCATCGCGATGATCAGAAACCGGGCCGAGAATTCACCGGTTGGATGCAGCAGCATCTCCGCCACGGGCTTGCCACTTGTTGCGGGCTGATCCGAGACTAACGCAAGGATCATCGGCACGGAGGGCAAGGCAAGAAGCGTCCAGATAAATGCGGGGGAGTTGAGGACGTTTCTCAGCATGGGCAGCCTTTGGCCTTGTCAGGGGAAATCAGGTGTTAAACGGGAGCGCGAGTGACTTCCGTCGCGGTTTGTTGGAAAAGTTTTTGGCCCCATCGGCAGGCCACTCAAAAAAAGCTAGAGTGACCATTGATGCAGCGTCAGCCAACGTGCACTTACGTCAAGTTTGTGCGTCCCCATGCCACAAGGACATGGGGATAACAGCATAGGTCTTATTGACCCGGAACCCATGGGTAAGGCCCCATGAACAGATCGACCATGACGCGCCACGCGTTCATCTCCAGCCAATCATCGTAATGCGCCCAATGGGCATATTGCGGCAGTTCGACGACGGATGGGACATTTTGCGTGCCTTTCTGGAATTCGCCCATGATGGCCCCCCGCAGATCACGAATGTATTGCAGGCCTTCTGCTGCATGCGCTTGCGTACAGCCCATTTCGATCTCACCGGCGGGGAGTTCATTGTGAGAGCAAACCGCGCGGTCAAATGCCAGCTGCGGCATTGCTTCAAGCGCCGTTTCCAAGCCGCGAATATTGAAGTCCGGCACAATGGCAAAGAGCACGCGGTTCGGTGTTACCAAATCCCCAATGTAGCCTATCCGCGCTTCGGGGATCACGAATACCGTCATGCCCAGACCGTGGCTGAGCCCCATATAATGGGCCTCAATGGTCATATCATCGAGGTTATATTCTGACTTCTGGCCCTCCCACACAATGCTGGCGCGTGTGGTATCGCGGCCTGGATTGGCTTCTAGATATGCGTCAGCGAACGTGTGCATCACGGTCTCTGCGCCCTCATCGCGAAAGACTTGACCGCCGCCTGCGTGGTCCCAGTGATTGTGGGTATGGAAAGCATAGCGGATTGGTTGATCGGTAACCTCGCGGATCGCGGCCAACAATGCCTCTGAGTGTTTGGTGTTGAAGGTTTCGAACACGGCGACACCTTCGTCTGTTACCATAAACATTGAATGCGCGTTGCCTTTGCCAAAGCTGTAGATGTTCGGGGCCATTTCATGGACGTAATCGCTATTGGCCACGGCAAAAGTGGTGCTCGAAAGGATCAGTGTTGCCGCGGTAATGGCGCGGCGTATGAAGATCTTCATCGGTATCTCTCCTGTTGTGATTAAGATTTCTTGTGATCCGGTAGGTTTCGAGCCCAGCAAGTTTCTCAAAACTTTAAGTTGGAACAACGAGATCAAGCGTTGCGACAAGCCGCTCTCCGCGTTCCGTAATGCGCATTTTCTCAAAACCTGTATCGTCAGTGCTGCGCCGAATGGGCCTCGCAACATTGTACGGCGCGGTTCCCATGATCCGCTCATTCCAGTCTTCGGAAAAAATGGCCTGACTCGTGAGTAAATTGCGTCCATTCACATGGACTTTGAAATGAATGTGGATGGGGGTGCCGTAGTAGAAGCCGGGATAGATGGTGTCGAACTCTGCGATACCATCGGTATCGGTGCGCAGCGCGCCACGGCAAAACCTTTGCGGACGATCCGGTTTGATATGTCCAAAGAGAATGGCACGCACCATGGGCGGCCTTTCATCCGAACTGAAGCCGTAACCGGAATAGTGGCCGGTGGCATCACACGCCCAGACATCAATCACGCCATCTGGGACCGGCTGGCAGTTTCCGTCAATCAGACGGAACGCGACTGTCAAAGGTTGGCCGGGTTGCCCTTCTGCAATGTTCTTGCCCGGTGCTGGCGAGCAGGTAAAATATGGCCCCTCAAAGCTGTCTTCGAACATCCGGCATCCCTCGCCAATAAAGTCACTTGGGGAGGAGACCCGTGTGGCCGGGTCTGAGCGCGGTACATCCGTATTGTTGCAAGTTTGCTTGCCTCGCCAATCGCTTTTCACGACGCCGCGATTGGGGCCAACACCATCTTCCTGCGCCAAGGCAGGTGATGTGAGTCCGCCCCAAATGCCAGCAGCCCCAAGAACAAGTAGTTGTCTGCGGGTCGTGAAGCTTAACGCACCGCTCTGACCCGCGTGTTGAATTTTCTGAACCATGTAAGATGCTCCTGTACTTGCCGGCATGAAGGGGCGGTGACCGCAGTTGCGATCTAAGCGGCAATCACCGCGCCCAATACTCATTGATCAGGCTGAGCAGGAAATCTCCGGTGTAGCCGGGATAGACCGCCTTGATTTGCGCAATCGCATCATCGGGCGTGGCAGCGTTGGTCATCGCGTCATCAAGAACCTTAATATAGGCGATCGCTGTGTCCAGCTCGCCGCGCGAGGTCGGCAGACCGTGACCCACCAGCAGGGTCTCGAAGGCCGGATCATCGCGCATCTCTTCCAGGGTCGCGATCCAATTGGCGCGGTCCACGCCGGGTGCAAAGAAGATACCGTTGTAGACAAGGTCTTGCACGATAGCGACTTTTTGTTCGGGCAGGATCGCAACCAACATATGAGGTGCCTCGTTGTCGCGGTAATGGCGAAAATCGACCGGCACGCCGGACATCTCGGTCACGCCCGGCGTGATGTCACCGCCATCCAGCACGTTCATCGGGGTCCCGAACTGACCGCCCTCTGCTTCGGGACGCAGCCCTTCGCGAATTTCGGGCAAGGTATTGAACGTCACACCTTCGATCATGGCGGCACCGGCCCAGTGGTCTGGGTGTTCATGGCTGATGATGGCCTGTCCAACCGGCTTACCGGTCGAGGCGATCAAGGCGCTGACCTCTTGCGCGGTTGGGGGCATGAAGGTGGAGTCGACAACCAAAAGCTGATCCTCGAACTCGATAACATGCGACGTCACGTTTACCGTCATGGCAGGTGACACATACGTGTGAAAGGTCACGCCGCCTTTGGCAAAGCTGTGCACGGTGCCGGGTGGTATGTCACCTTGCGCCAGCACCTTGGTTGGCGTCAGCGCTGTGCGCAAGAAGGCCGCGGCACCGACAGTCAGAGTGGCCCCTTTCAAAAGGGCGCGACGGGAGAGCAGTGATGAATGGGTCATAAGGTCCTCTTTTCGTTGGGGCTTAAGCAGTGCGCTGCCAGTCGATGGTGGGATTTTCGCGGAACGCAAAGCGCGACAGATGATCGCCCAGAAAGCTCTCCAGTCGGGGTAGATTTGACGTCTCAGAAGTGCCTTTCAGCACCAACTGCTCCTCATCTGCCGCAAGATGGCATGTCCCGAACGGGAGCGAGACTGTGCCTGCGTCCGGCGTAAACTCAACGTCGACCTTGTGGGCGAAATGTTTGCAAAGCTGCTGGAGATAGCGGCTCGCATTTTTTGTGGGTACAATTGCAGTCGTCTGCGACATGGGCAGTCCTTCATGGGTGATGACCCAAAGATAGACCGCAGCATACATTTCGATTATACCACAATCTCCGGAAGCTTCTTTACACGGATTAGAAAGATGAGTGACGATTATCGCGGCCTTGCCGTGTTCGTGGCAGTCGTCGAGGCAGGCAGTCTCAGCGCCGCTGGACGGCGACTAAAGCTGTCTACTTCTGTGGTGAGCCATCATGTTTCGAAGCTTGAAAGCAAACTTGGGGTGTCCTTGTTTTTTCGCTCAACCCGGTCGATGACCCTGACAAGCGAAGGCCAGAAAGTCATCGAGGCCGCAAAACGGATGGTGGCCGCAGGGGAAGAAGCGCTGGACGCCCTGTCAGATGACAGCGACCAACCCGTCGGGTCCTTACGCATTACACTGCCCGCATTTGGCACAAACAGCGCGATGCACGCGGCAATTTGGAATTTTGCCAAGGCCCATCCCATGGTGGCCTTTTCGTTGCACAGCAGTGACAGGCCGGTTGATCTGGTCCGCGAGGGTTACGACTTAGCCATCCGGCTCGGTCGATTGTCGGACAGCACGCTGAAAAGCCGACGCATCGGGACGTTTCACCGCAAGATCGTGGCAGCACCAGCATATTTGAACAGCCGTCCAAAGATCAGCAACCTTGAGGATTTGGCGGAATGTGACTTCATCTCCCTCGCCACGGTGCCCGACACGATAACGGTGCGCCACAACGACGAAGACGTCAAAGTGACTTTGCAAAATATCCGCCTTGAGGTGGACGCCGTTACTGCTGGACGGGCCGCTGTATTGGCAGGGCTTGGGCTGATGACTTTACCCCTGAACGAGATAAAGGACGACCTCGACACTGGCGCATTGGTGGAAGTATCAAAAGACTGGGCATTGCCGTCATTCGGCATATTCGCAGTTTGGCCAGACGCGGGTCCACAAAAGAAGCTGACACGTCGCCTGATCGACTCTCTGGCCGGTCACAAGGATAGCCTTGCAACCTGAAGTCACAGCTCGATGAAATCGATTGGCCGCGGACCCTTTGGTCTCATTAATCTAAGAATGTTGCCTGATCGAAGCGAGAAAGTTGATCATAAGCGGCCCCGCCGACACTCCCTTTTTTGACATCTGGATTGTTGGAGAATTGTCGAGAATGGTGCTTGTGTATGACCGACTCGTTCAAGCGTCCTGAACTGCCAAATCAGCGACGCTGCAACTGCAGGCTTTTTCGGCGCGAGCGTTGGCTGCATCTGCACAAATCCACTCCATCCGCGTCTCGGTGGTTCGGACACGATGCAGCGAAGGGACGATTTGGATGAGGGTTTCATAGCGGGGTTTAATGAACGCTTCGGCGACTACAGCTGCATCGCAGCGACAGGCATGCCGCGAACGCGAAGGCATTCTGCGTCAGCGAAGTTCAAGAAACGAAGGTCGGGAAAGTCC
>JBARCL010000099.1:0-1720 GCA_049794055.1 Sulfitobacter sp. | reverse complement strand
CCCATCTTCTGGAAGCAGGAACGGATGTTCGAGTGATCCAAGTGCTGTTGGGCCATGCCAAGCTGACGACAACAGCGCAGTACACCAAAGTCGCCACAAAGATGATCCGGGATACGACCAGCCCGTTCGAGGCCCTCAAGCAATTGAACCTTCAGACCCGCAAAAAGCGATCGGAGTGACGGACGGGGATTGCCGCGCGTAAGGCTGGAGGTTGCTGACATATTCCGCAAGCATGGTCCCGCGTGGCGGCAGGCCAATGCAGGGCATGTCAGCCTGAACCAGCTCAAGGTGATGTCAGCCATCGAAGCCTGCCGAACCGAGGCGCTCGGCGGGCATGTGGCCGCCTGCACCAAATGCAGCCATCAGCACATTGCGTATAATTCCTGCAAAAACCGGCACTGCCCAAAGTGTCAGGGACCCGCTGCGCGCGACTGGATGGCGGCACGGGCCGAAGACTTGCTGCCCGTCGAGTATTTCCATGTCGTCTTCACTCTACCAGCCGAGATTGCCAGGATCGCCCTCTGGAACAAGCGCGCCATTTACGGCCTGCTGTTCCGGGCGTCCGCCGAGACCGTGACGACCATCGCCGCTGATCCCAAGCGCATGGGTGCTCGCGTTGGCATGACCAGCGTGCTGCATACTTGGGGGTCGGCGCTGACGCATCACCCACACATTCACATGATCGTCCCGGGCGGTGGCCTGTCGCGCGACGGTAAAAAATGGGTGGCGTGCAAGCCGGGGTTCTTCCTGCATGTGCGGGTGCTGTCACGGCTGTTCCGCCGCCTGTTCATCGAAGGACTGATGGCGTTGCATCGCTCGGGTGATCTGGCGTTCTATAGTGACCTAAAAGGGCTGGCTGAGACCGATGCATTTGCAAACTGGTTGGCCCCGTTCCGCAAAATTGAATGGGTGGTCTATGCCAAACCACCGTTCGGCGGACCCGAGGCAGTTCTAGCCTACCTCAGTCGTTACACGCACCGTGTCGCGATCTCGAACCAGCGCCTCTTCAGCGCCGATGCAAACACCGTCGCGTTCCGATGGAAGGACTATCGCATCAAGAGTGGTGACCGGCAAAAGGTAATGCGCCTGACAACGGGCGAGTTCATCCGCCGTTTCCTGATGCATGTTCTCCCCGACGGGTTCCACCGGATCCGGCACTATGGCCTGCTGGCGTCCGCGCAACGTAAAACCAATATTGCAAAGGTCCGAGCCCTGATTGGGGCGAGCCCGCCAGAGCAAGAACCACCATCCGAGGATGATCCCACACCATTCACATTGCGGGAACCGTGCCCCTGTTGCGGCGGCACAATGCTGATCATCGAAACGTTCAAGCGCGGCCAGGTTCCCCGATCCCGCGCTCCACCAAGGAAACAGGCCGCATGACTGATTGCCCGTTCATCCCGCCCAATGCGATCCGGTTGTTTCTGCAACACCGGCCAAAATCACTTGTGCGCAGCGATCCAGCAAATCACGTTAAAGGTGCAAACTGGCAGCGACCCAGCTCCAATCTTAGGCAAGCGAGCGGGCAAAACGTACGAACCGCCGTCTTCAATCTGACCAAAAACGTATCCGCAGCAGTCACAAGCCCGACAGACAGCGCTCTTTCCCCATAGACACCGCCAAGCCCCCGCGGCTTCCTCCCTGAGAGATTTTCCAACGCGGGCCACAGTCGAGCCAAGCCGAAAGATTGCACCCTGGCCCGCATCAGAAAATCTTCATC
>JBARCL010000098.1:0-9752 GCA_049794055.1 Sulfitobacter sp. | reverse complement strand
ACTTGCCTTTGACGTGACGCCCGAGCTTCATAGAGATCATCAGCTCATGCAAGACGAAGACCGGGATGACGTCTTCTTCGTTCAGCACCTTTTGGATGCGCAAGAGGCTTTCAGCTGAGTATTCAGGCCAGTTGAAATTCTCAGCAGCCCAAGTTGCAAATTTTCGGTTGAATGCCTTGCCTTTAGTCAGGCCAATTCCGTCATTTTCTTGAGCGAACCCAACCGTTTTGAGTACTGCGTCAAGCAACTTGGAGCTGCCAAGCAATGGATCGGAATCATCAAGTGTTCTAACGTCCACGGATACCTTCCGGTCTTTGGTTCATGATATTACTTCCCAACCGATATAAAGGATCTGAGATGCAACTGTGAAGCCATTCGCTTGCGCGAAGCGGTCTCTAAGCCAAGGCGTAGCGAAACCGTAGTGAGAGCCCAAAACATCGGATGCTGCACCACGCACGAATGGCATCTTTGGCGGATGATGCTACGACAGAAATGGGCCTTCCACAGCCTGCCATTTCATGAAAAACTTGGCGCATGAACAATATTTCCATCGAAATTGGTGCTTTCGACCCCGCCGACGCAGATGATCTCGGTATCATCTTCTTCAACGCAGTGCACGAAGGAGCGACCGGATTCTACAATGCTGAACAGCGGCGAGCTTGGGCATCGAAGGTTCCGTCAGGACCAGACTGGGGTTCCCGTCTCGCCGCGTAGCAGACAGTGGTGGCGCGAAACGCCGAGCGGCCTGTAGGCTTCATGACGCTTGCAAACGACGGTTATATCGATCTCGCTTTTGTTGATCCCGCTCATCAACGGCGGGGCATCGGCGGCCTTCTCTACACCCAAATAGAAGCTTTGGCACGCGAGGCAAAGATGGAACGCCTCTACTCCGAAGCAAGCCATTTGGTCCGGGGTCTCTTCGAGCAAAAGGAATGGACAGTCGTACAGGAGCAGCAGATTGAGCGGGCGGGCGTAAGGCTGACCAATTTCTTAATGGAGAAACGCTTTGGCGGGGCTGTTCGAGACTGACGCATTGTGTCGGCATAGTCTCCCTAAGCAAGCAGACCTTCGAGAATCTGAGGCGACGGGCAGCTTTGTCCGCGATCTGTGAGTTCGATCATTTCCAGATTTTGCACGTGCGGCGAACGGCTGCTTCGGCGGGCCGCACCGCAGCATCTCGGCCGGACGGTGAAGTTCTGCTAAGGGCCGTCCTTGTTGTCGACAGTACGGGGCTACTAAGGAAATGCTGCGTTCGATCTAATGGCGGCAGAGAGCCCAATGTTCCAGCGTTCTGCGTAGCAACGAATGGCTGCTTCAACGTAACTCCCCGACATCAGCAGGTCGCGAATAAGCTAGATCTGCCTCGGAAACCATTCAAATCTTATTTGGAAACAGGAGGCACAAATGCAATATTGTGGTGCGGACTTAATCAATCTGGAAAGATACCCTATCCATCAGGATGGCACCGCACGGAATGCTGTTTTGGCAAAGGTCCATGAGGACTTAGCTCGCGATGGCTGCGCTGTCTTGAAGGGTTTTCTGACTTCTGTTGGCATTTCGGCGCTAACTCAAGAGGCAGAGCGCGTCGCTGATAAGGGTCATAAATCGTTTAGCCGAACGAACGCGTATTTCACGCAAGATGATCCAAGTCTACCTGTCGATGATCCACGCCGACGGTTTTTTGAGCGGTCAAATGCATTCATCCCCGCGGATAATTTCGCAAAGCACGATCCGTTGCGCAGTGTGCAAGATTTCGAGGGGTTTGATAGGTTCATCCAAGATTGCCTTCAAGAAGAAAAATTCTATCGTTACGCTGATCCACTGGCCGATGTGATCGTTAACATGGCAGATGAAGGCAATGGCTTTCCTTGGCATTTTGATACCAATAATTTCACCGTAACCCTTGCGATCCAAAACGCCGAGGCTGGCGGAGCGTTCGAATATGCCGCGGGTATTCGGGATGGGGATGAAAATTTCACTGAAGTGAAGCGTGTATTAGAAGGTACATCTGAGAAGGTTACGGTGCTTGAATTAGAACCCGGAGACCTACAGTTATTCCGTGGGCGGTATTCGTTACATAGGGTTGCACCGTTGCAAGGTGATCGCCCACGCTTTGTAGCGATCTTTTCCTATGTGGAAGAACCAGGGATGGTCGGCAGCGTGACCCGCACCGAGCAACTTTATGGTCGGACTCTTCCCATTCACATGGAGAGAGCCGGAGAACGGGTGGACAGCTACATCGACTAACATGCGTCAGGGCGTATGATTGTGACACTGTCAGAGGAATTCTGTTTGAAGCGGACATTTAACGATAGTCCGTGATCGGTCGCTTCGTCCGCGATGTGTGAATTCGAGTGGGTCAGGATTTTGGCAGTGCAGCCAATGTCCGCAATGCGGGCTGCGACCGCAGCATTGAGTTGGTTCGCTCAACGGCCGGTTTGGGCCGTCCGTGTCGGTCTGAATGGTCTGAGACACTAAGGTCACGCTGCAGTGCGGAAGGCAGCTCCGAGCCCAAACCGGAAGCGACCAAATCCTGCCGAGAGTGCTGGCAACAATTTCTCTGCTGCACGGCGGCAAAATATTGCGCTGCATCGCAGTGAGGAAACCGGTCATTCATGCGACGCGCAGGAAATCTCGACCCGCAAATTCATACGTTTGACTGACGCTCTATGCAGCGCATGCATCACTTTTGGCAACAACACTCCATTCATAGGCGAACGTATAAATTAGATGATGATACTTAAAGCGACGGGTGTTCAGAACCTAAGGGCCCAGTGCCATTGTCCCAATCGGCGTGACTTACTCATTGCTGAGAAATGCCTATTCACAATAGGTCGCTCCATCGAACGTGAAGCAATTGGAGCGGGAATTCGAAGATGATCGTTGTCGCGGTTTTGCAGCCTGAGGCGTGTAACACTGTCCCTTTGAGGAAAGGCGTTGCCCTTTTCCGCAGGTCTTCTGAATGCATGCCCCGTCAATCAGGTTTTCGGTTGCCCGACAAACCAGCGGGCAGATTCCTCCACTCAGTCCTTCCATTTGATCAAGAAGCACTTCGGAAGGGTCTAGCTCAGACACATCCGATAGAGGCGCGTATTTGGCCAGCCGTGTCAGGGCATCCTTGCTATTGCGGCCCCAAATGCCGTCCTCAACGCCAGCATTGCACCCCAACCGGTTAAGTTCACTCTGGGCCTTCCGCGCAAGGTCGCGTGTAGAAGGAGGTTCCGTGCGCAGCGCGGCGCTGCTATCATCTGGTGGTGTAACCGGCACAATCGGCCCTAATACGGCAAGCGCGGCCTCCGGAACGGGATCTCGCACTGTTTCGGGTGGAACAGATGCGGCAGGCTGAGGCTTGGCAGATTCGGCGGGGGGGTAATCTGGCGAAAGTTGAAATACGAAGCTGCCAGTCAGCGAGGAACTACTCCAAGGGACTTGCTGCCCGCCGGTTTCCTGCATCACGTCGCGGCGCACACGCCGCATCATGATTTCTACATCCAGCTTTGGTGTCGCGATATGATCTAGCAGCGCTTCGGTAAACGGGCTGTGACGCATATCCCCATCAAGGGCAACATTTCCGGGCTGAGTTGAATAAGCGATCATGGTGCCGACCCCGGTGTCTACCGGTGCCAATCCACGCCCGACAGCAACAGAACGTGTGCCCATGTTGAGAGACAGATTGCGGGCCATCGGATTGTCGCGGCAAGCATCCAGAAAAATCAAATTTGTACGCTGGGCGCGCTCCATAAATCCAAGCACATCGTTAAGATTGATTGTCTCGAACTTCAAATCGGTTTCATCGCTGATCTTCGCGTCGGTTGGGATAAGGTAGTTAACACTGCCCACTTCCAGCCCGTGGCCTGCGTAATAGAACAAGGCGGTCTCGGCATCATGCGCACCACGTGCGAAATTGCGGATCAGATCTTCGAAAGCGCTGCGCGTAAGGTCATAACCATCAAAGACCTTGAAACCCAATTCTCTGAGCACTGCTGAAATCGCTTCGGCATCGTTGCGCGGGTTGGAAAGCGGCGCGACATTGTCATATTGCGCATTGCCGACAACCAGCGCCACCCGCTCGGCATGTGCCTGATGGGTCATGCCTGTCACCAAAATGGCGACGATAACAGTCACTAGAAAGCCTACAATTCTAGGCAGCTTTAGCATCGGTTCAATCCAATTGACTTTTCGTCCGGTTCCGGCAAGCCTATCAGAAGTGGGTCGTAATTGTCGACGTTCAAACCGCTGGCATTCAAAAATCATACGCATTTGAGAAATATGGTGAGGGTAAAAGAATGATTTGGCTGACATACACTAAATTTGGATGGATTGTGTCTTTCTGCCTCGCGATTTTGTTTTTGATCGTCGACGTTGGCAGTGCCTCCGCGCAATCGACGCGCAATTGGAGCCGCAGTGTCGACACTGGCGAAGAGATGCAATTTCAGTGGCTTAACTATGATGAGAAAACCTGCGTGGATAGAGGGTTTGCACGTTTGATTATTAACACCCCGCCCAAATTTGGCAGCTACCGCGCAGAACGGCGAAAGTTCACTCAGCAAAACGGCAACTGCAAAGGCAAGAAAATGAGCGTACTTTTGGTCTACTACGTCGCCGGTCGCACCAAGGGTTTGGATAAGACGTCCTACACGATCCGGGGGAGCGGTGACATCCGGATCAATCTGAGAATGCGTGTGCGTTAGGCTAAAGCCCCATATCAATCGCAGTATGCCGCCCCGCTATACATAAAGCAGTTTTTCAATTCCTCGGTGCTGCCGTCTAGGCAGATATTTTCCGGCGCGTTGGCAAGTCGAATAAGCAATTGCGTATTCGGTTGGCGCAGCGGTGCCTCATCCCCGCTGAAGGCCAAGAACTT
Source organism: Sulfitobacter sp. (assembly GCA_049794055.1). Lineage (GTDB taxonomy): Bacteria > Pseudomonadota > Alphaproteobacteria > Rhodobacterales > Rhodobacteraceae > Sulfitobacter. The sequence goes on along the minus strand of JBARCL010000098.1, from coordinate 4,888 downwards.
TTCAGCCGCGTTGCGCTCCGACGGCCCCCATCCCAGCGCTTTCCCACCCACAAGGCATCCGGTCCGCATCAACTCCTGCCGGATCAACCGCTCAAGCGCTTGACGTTTGAAACCAGCCAAAGTTGTTTTGTCCGTGTCTGACGCGCCTGCGGCGGGTGCAAACACGACACCAAAGGTAATCACAGCGGTTGTAGCCACGATTAAACCAAAAGTGTTTCGGCCTTTCCCTATTTCGGCTCTAGGCTCCATCAATCCCTTTCCTCCAGGTCCCTGCATGCGCGAAACATATCAGTTCTGCATCAATATCCTTAAGCAATAACACCTTCATTTTTCAGGATTTCGCGAACCGAGGCGTCTACTTTCTGTTGCAGCGTGGGATCGGCTTTCATATAATCTCCTGCCTTCTTAAGCATATCGCCAAGCGCGGCATCGGATTTTGTCGTGGTCACGACTTTGGAAAATGTAATTTTGGACATGTTCTCATTGAACTTTGTTAGGACTTCTTTGATGATCCTTGCTCTATTCAACTTGGACATGACGTCTGAGGAGACGTATTTCGAAAGCGCTCTTGGCACCATCTCTTTGCTCAGCACCTCTTTGGTCTTGACCGCAATTTTTGTTTCGAACTTACTGAAGCTCCTCAATATTCCCGCCGTCATCCCCTTGAAAATCACCTCGATAAAGGCCGCCTCAAAGTCTTTTGAGGTAGGTGCTTTACCGCTCTTGACCATATCCCCACAGATTTTGGTCGCCTGAGCACAGGCTTCTTTGGTCATCTCCGCCGCGCCGCCAGCAAGGTATTTTCGGATCAGCGTTTCGGCAGCCGTCTTTGATAGACTCGGAAGCACCTTCGTTACTTTTGAAACCATCGCCTTGGCCACATCGTCCATAAATTTGACCGGAAGTTTTGCGCCGATCCCTGCGGTCAATCCTCCGACGATCGTATCGACCATAATGGTTTTGGCCGAGCCCCAAGCGGTGATCTTTTCGCCCGATATTTTACGACCTAGTTCATTTGATGAGCTTTGAAGAAAGGCAACACCGGTTCCTGCAGCAACGCTCGCTTGTGCCGCCGACAAGGATGCGCCAGTCACAAGAATTGGCCCCGCCATCGCGCCGACAATGATGAAGCCGGATGATGACGTGATCACCATTGCTGTTTCGCCTCGACCAGCACCTCTTATAAAGGCCGACAAAAAGCGTTGAACCTCAACATAGGCATCCCGGGTAGCTTTTTCGGCCTTTGGCAAGGTTTGCGTGATCTTGGCAAGATCCTTTGCGGCCACAGCGGTTTCAAAGGACGCAATGTGCGCGCTTTGGATAGTGATGATCTTGTGGTTGATCGAGGTGGCTCCGCCCAACATCGAAGACGCCGCGTGAATGGATGCCTTTACCAGACCTTTTTCCAGACGGGCGACATCGTTGTATTCTTTCCAAACATCATGATTGAATTTCTGTTGGCTTCGGAACGACTTCGCCAACTTGTTCAAGCGGATGAGAATATCCGCCTTGACCGTCTCGTATTGCTTTTCGTCGACGTAAACCGTTTTGTTCCCTACGACGATCTTGAAGACCTTCTCTTTTTCCTTCCTCATCTTCGCCTTGTACCCGCTCACGAGCTTTTTATAGACCGTGTCATCCGGATCGATGACCTGATCTTTGTCCCTTCCTCCCCCCATATGGATTTCCGCCAGTTTTATGCACTTCAGCAGAGTTGCATCAACCTTGCCGCTGGTTGACGGTTTCCCGTAGCCATTGACCGTCAGCAACTCTCGCAAAGCGACCACATCGCTCGCGTTGTTTTTGGCTGGTAGTTTTCCTATTTCACGGGTGGCTTTTGGATCGCCGACAGGCGCCTTTAATTTGCCAATTGACATGCAAAATCCCTAACATTTTGAAAATAATCTTTTGAGCCTAAAATATTGGCTGTGCCCAAGATCACCTCCGATCTGGAGGCTAATCAAGAATAAATGACGGGTTTTGCAAAACGCAAAGTCAATGTTATGCTAGTTTTCTGTTGGGCAGCTGATTTTTCTCAGGAAAAAGTGGACTGGTTTGCAAAATGCAAAAAGGCCTAAGTCCGCACTTCACGGGTCTTTGAAAACCGAACTCACTGATTGAGGCGTTGGTTCTTTCAGATAGGAGGCAAGAAGGCGGTCAATCGCGCTGCGTGCAACACGATTATTGCTTTCCGCCATGCCCAAAGTCGCCACCATTTTCCAGTGGCCGTACATAATCGTAATCAGCAGATATGCTATCTCCTCGCAGCTTTCGATTGAGATCGAAGAATGCTCGAGCCGTAACTCGTGGCTGAGCACCTTGCCGAGCAACTGATATTGCTCTCTCAGGTTGGTACGGATCGGTTCGGATTTTGCGGCGAGACTAAAAAGCGCATCATAAACCTGATCGTCACGGGGTTTTACTGCACCCTCAAGAAGATCAAAGTAAAAATCGAAGAACACCGAAAGGCGGTTTTGAGTGGGGTCTTGCGATACACTGCGGATCATTATCTCGCGGTAATTGGTGGCAAGTTGCTCGCAGATTTCAAGCATCAGGGTTTCTGGTTCTGGAAAATGGTACCGAACCAGTTGCCTCGTAACACCCGAAGCCTGCGCCACCTTTTCGTAGGAGAGATATGGAAGGCCTTCTGAAAGAAGCACGGCAAAAGCGCCGTCGCGGATTTCATTGGCCGTTTTGCCGGATAAGAAGTTGCTCATTTGCTCACTAAATTGGCCATCCTGTTGGCCACAGAAGAGACGTCCGCTTTCTTTGTGTCAACCTTTGGCAATCTGGGCGACCTCGTATCTCGCCCATGATACTTGGTCCACTTTGCAAATAGTGAGGTTTTTTCCAAATCCGTTAAACCAGCCGTTGGTTCAGAAATGGGCAAGCTCGGTTTTGTCCGCACAGCCGCCATTCACTCCCCCACCAGTTGCTGCCCGTCCTCCACCTTGAGCGGCGTCGGCGCTGAGGCTGGTGGGCCACTTCTGCTGTTGCTTGCGACAGCAATTGCCGGTCGGATTTTCTTTGGCCGCCTCGCAGATATCATCGGACCACTGCGCGCGTGGATGGTTGCAACAGCTTGGCAAACTACTTTGATGTTGGGCTTTATGCTGCTTGGTTCGATTCAGGCTTTTTGGCATTTCGTGCCGCTTTATGGATTTGGGTACGGCGGAGTGATGACCGGCGTTCTTGTCTCCGTACGCGCACTCACACCTCAATCTAACAGGGCTTCCGCAACGGGCATCGTTTTGTCGTTTGCTTGGATGGGCCATGCCTTCGGCGGTTGGCAAGGAGGGCGTTCCTTTGATCTAACCGGAGTCTATTTCCGGGCGTTCGCAAATGCCACGATGTTTGGCATACTCAATCTGACGATAATTGGTGCCATATACCTTGCGGTGAACCGCAAACATGCGTCGGCGTCGTGATCTTCGTAAGACAAAAAACGCATTGTTGCATCTAGAGTGAAGAGTGGAATTTGGGTTTCTTCCTTCACCGCAAAGCGACCCAAGAAGCCCGCCCTTTCGCGTTGCCTAACAACCTATTCTTCCGGAATGCCCAGCGTGCGTAAGTATACCGCGATGTCTTCCAGCGCCTGCGATGAAAACACCATCGCTTCCTTGTACCGTTTGATGGTCAGGTCGGGATAGAACTTTAGTATTGCATCCCTAGAGGTTTCCGCCTCATCTGTCCGACCGGCAGCCAAGAGCGCGGGTGCGAGATTACGATGGATCCAAAAGGCATTGGGCCGCTCCATCAAAGCGCGCAGGTATAGGTCGGCAGAAGCGTCGAAGTCGCCGGAAATTTGATGTGCAGCGGCCATACCGACGAGGTTGTTGAAATTCATTGGGTCAAGAGGGCTCAGGCGCATGGCATGTTCGAAATGGCCAAAAGCCGCACCGGGCCGGTCAGCGTAAACCTCCAGCCAGCCCAACCTGCTGAGCGCCCAGGCAGAATTGGGATCGAGTGCAATGGCCCGTTCCAGCAAAATACGTGCGGTCCCGTAGTTACGGGCAAATGTATGCACCACGCCCAGCACCGACAGGATCAGCGGGTCATCCCCCGATAGGCCTGCGGCTTTTTCCGCCATCTCCAAGGCGCGTGCCTTGAGGGCCACAATATCATCGGACCAGTTGTAGACAGAATGCTGTGACCAACACCAAGCTGACAATGCCAGTGCCAAAGGATAATCAGGGTCCATTTTCAGCGCATTTCCAAGCAAGTCCAATGCCTTGGCAGATTCGTCCTGCTCTTGCATCCAGACATGACGCATCGCGCGCATGGCATAATCGTAGGCCCCCATGTCATGTGGGCGTTTACGTGTGGCCCGGTCTATCTCGGCCCGCTGGATCGACGGTTGCAATGCGCCCGCGACCTGTTCTGTGATCCGGTCTTGCAGATCGAACAATTCGCTATCTGCACCATCGTATTTTTCAGCCCAAAGGTGAGCACCGGTTGTCGTCTCAATCAACTGAACGGTGATCCGCAACTTGCCACCAGCGCGCTGTACCGATCCCTCAAGCACATAGCCGACGCCCAATTCACGGCCGATGTCGATGACGTTCATATGCCGCCCCTTGTAGGCAAAGGCGGAATTTCGGGCGATGACAAAGAAGGACCGAATGCGCGACAGGGCAGCGGTAAGCCCTTCGACCACGCCATCCGCAAAATACTCCTGATCCGGATCGCTCGACATGTTGTCAAACGGCAGCACAGCGATGGAGGGCTTGTCGGGCAAGGTCAATCTTTGGGACGTGTCGTGGTGTCTGACGTCAGCACCCGTGGGACAGATTTGAGGATTTGAAGAACGGAGGATTTCTGGTTCATCTTATCGATTAGGAGATCGAGATGACGAAGAAGCCACAAACATCGAAAGAGGCCGCCGAGA
>JBARCL010000097.1:0-2473 GCA_049794055.1 Sulfitobacter sp. | reverse complement strand
CCTCGCTCCTTGCTGAACAAGGCGCTCGACGTCTTCGGCGAAGCACTCGCGACACTCTAAGAGATCGACCCGGGCGGCCCATGCTGCCAAAAAAATGGCCATTCAGATCACTGAGTGGCCATTTTTACGTATTCAGGCGACAAGGACTCTGTAGCCCCACCCCTGCTCCTAGTACATCAACACGTAAATTTCGGAACGTAGTGTCGGCCTAGCTTCTCATCCGCATCCTGACGAGTGAACTGCCACGCGATGGTTCGCCGCGCGATATTGCGAGCCTGCTGCCAGGCGTGAACCTCACATTGCAGACGGTGTCGGCTTTCAATACGCCGGTCCAGGCACTGGCGACTGAGGATTCCGATCTCGATCTCCGCCATGTTCAGCCAACTCGCGTGCTTGGGCGTGTAGTGGAACTGCACCCTGCGCAAGAGCTTGGTCGCTGCACGTTTGCCCAACACGTCGTCGAAGCATTTTCTGAAGTGGATGTTCAGGTTGTCCAGCACCAGATGGACTCGCCGAGCCTTGGCATACGTGTGGGTCAGCAAGTCGCCCACGAAGGCCACGAAGTCGACTTTGCCCCGACGCTCTGTCACCGCGACAGTCCGCCGCCCGGCTTTGGGTTCTACGGCCACGAACAGATTGGTTGTGCCGTTTCGCACGTACTCGTAGTCCACCTTTTCGGGGCTTCGAGAGGCCATCGGTAGCGGTGCACGGCTGTGACTGACAAGCTGCAAGCTCTTCTCGTCGATACAGATGACCGGCTCTGCGTGAGACATCGGCCGCGCATACAACTCCAGCAAGGTATACATGCGACTGCGGTACTCCTCAGTCAAAGCGCCAATGCACCACATCAGCTTGCGCCAGGGCTTGAGGTCGTTTTTTTAAGCATGCGCCGCACAGTTTCTCGACTCACGTTGGCCATGCCAGGTTCCTGGCGTGCGGCTCGCTCGAGCTCCATCATCGTCCAGCGCTGCCGACCCGCAGGCGGCGTTGAACAAGCCAGTGCCGTCACTCGCGCCTCGTCGTCTGTGTCGTATTGGCGCGGCCGCCCCGAGCGTGCAACGTCAAAGACCGCCAGCTCCACGCCGCCTTGCAGGTACGCTGCACGCGTGCGCCACAAAGCCGTCCGGCCAATTCCCAGCACCGCCATGATCTGGGCTTCGGGCACACCCCTGTCCAGTGAGGCTAGAACATGAGCTCGATTGACCTCTCGCGCGTGATGCATTCCTTTGCAGCGAATCTCTTCCACGAGCGCTCGCTCCTCGTCGGTCAAATGCAATTTCGTCTGCCGCATGGTCACACCTCCAAGCATCAAGTAGTGATGACGAGAGTGTATTCATGTTCCGTTATTTACGTGTCAATGTACTAGTGGGCTGTAACCTTTAAAAGGGAAGTATCATGGCAGCCATTCCACAGGAGGTTGCGATGAAACTCACCAAGAGCGAGCGCATGGAACTTCAACAGCAAGTAGCCGCGAGAAATGGCCGAGCCGATGCGGCACGGCACGCGCGGTTGATCTTGCTGCTGGCCGACGGGCTTACCTGGTCGGAGATCCGATCCAAGCTCGACTGCAGCGACAGCTACATCGACCGGTGGAGCAAGCGGTTTGAAGCTGACCGTCTGGCCGGCCTGTTCTCTCGCCACGCTGGGCGTGAGCGCTACAAGGTGACCGAGCGGCTGGAAGCTCGGGTGCTGGCACGCACCACCAAACACAAGCCGGCTGACGGCTCCACTCACTGGTCTACGCGCAAGCTGGCCGCTGAATTAGGCGGGGACATCTCGCACATGACCGTGGCCCGCATCTGGGCCAAGCACGGCATCAAGCCGCACTTGCTCGAAGGCTATCTGACATCCAACGACCCAGACTTCGAGACCAAGGCGGCTGACGTCATCGGGCTGTATCTGAACCCTCCGCAGAATGCCGTGGTGTTCAGCGTCGATGAGAAGACCGCGATTCAGGCTCTCAACCGCCTGGACCCAGTGCTGCCGCTGTCGCCGGGGCGCGCCGAGCGCCACGGCTTCGAATATTTCCGCCACGGCACGCTGTCGTTGTACGCAGCCTTCAACACCAAGACCGGCGAGGTGCTGGGCAAGACGGCCACTCGCCACACCTCGGCCGAGTTCGTGGCGTTTCTCACCGACATCGTGGCCAACCAACCCAAGGGCAAAGAAATCCACGTCATCGCCGACAACCTCTCGGCCCACAAGACCAAGCAGGTTGCTGCGTTTCTTCAAACGCACAGCAACGTTCATATGCACTTCACACCGACGTACTCGTCGTGGCTGAACCAGGTGGAATTGTGGTTTGCCAAGATCGAGCGCGATGTCATTGCGCGTGGCGTGTTCACCTCCGTGCCAGACCTGAAGCGAAAGCTCATGCGATACATCCGCAAGTACAACGAACAACCAAAACCGGTGAAGTGGAAGTACTGTGATCTGTCACGACGTATCACTCCCGATTCAACCGTTACAGTCC
>JBARCL010000096.1:0-37712 GCA_049794055.1 Sulfitobacter sp. | reverse complement strand
CCCTGTTTGCGCTCCAATGCATAGCCCAGCGCATGTTGAAACGCCGCTTCGGCTACGCCAATTCCTTGCCCGCCAACACCCAATCGCGCATTGTTCATCATCGTGAACATGGCCGCCATGCCGCCCTATTCCGGTCCAACCAGCCAGCCGGTGGCACCGTCATATTGCATCACCGCAGTGGGTGATCCGTGCAGGCCCAGCTTGTGCTCAAGGCTGACCGTGCTTACCCCGTTGCGTGCGCCCAATGTGCCATCAGCGTTCGGAATAAATTTTGGCACCAGGAACAGGCTGATCCCCTTGGTGCCTTCCGGTGCACCCGGAATCCGTGCCAGCACCAGATGACAAATGTTCTCCGCCACATCATGATCACCCCAACTGATGTAGATCTTTTGCCCCGACACCGCATAGGTCCCGTCGCCATTGTCCGTCGCCTTGGATTTCAACGCGCCCACGTCCGAGCCTGCCTGCGGTTCTGTCAGGTTCATCGTTCCGGTCCATTCGCCGGAAATCAGTTTGGGCAGATACAAATCTTTGATCGCGTCCGACCCGTGGTGCTCAAGCGCCTCGATCTGCCCCTGTGACATCAAAGGGGCCAGTTGCAGCGAAATACACGCGCCGCTCATCATCTCGTTGACTGCCGAGGTCAGGATCATCGGCAGCCCCATGCCGCCGTGCGTGGGATTAGCGCCCATACCGATCCAGCCCCCTTCAGCGATCGCCTTGAACCCCTCTGCGAAACCGGGTGAAGTGCGCACAACGCCATTTTCCAGCCGAGCCGGGTGCAAATCACCATTTCTTTGCAGCGGGGCCAGTACCGCATCACACAGTTTGCCCGCTTCTTCCAGAATGGCCGCCGTTACATCCGCTGTCGCGTCTTCGAACCGTGAGGTCTGGCGCAGGCCATCAGCATCCAGCAGGTTTTCGATCATAAAAAGGTAATCTGTCACAGCGGCGCGGTACGGCATAGGAAAGCTCTCCTGAAAATATCGGTGTGGCTGGCACGTTTGCCACGGCCCTGCTAAAGGCAATCACGGCTTTCAGCATGGAATGCAGCGCCGCCCTACCGCAACCCAAACGCCGCGTCAAAGGGGCACCAATGCATATTGAGACACTCAGACTTGGCCCGGATGCGGCCGGAATCGCCAAAGCGTCGGCCCTTTTGGCGGCAGGTGAATTGGTGTCCTTCCCAACCGAAACCGTCTATGGCTTGGGCGCGGATGCCCGCAACGGCGTCGCAGTGGCCGGCGTCTACGCCGCCAAAGGCCGCCCCGATTTCAACCCGTTGATCGTGCACCTGGCGCATGCAGACATGGCCAGCGAATTTGTCGAATGGTCTGACACCGCCGAGGTGCTCGCCGCCTTCTGGCCCGGCCCGCTTACATTGGTACTGCCGCTGAAGGTCGGGCACAGGCTATCCTCGCTTGTGACGGCGGGGCTGGACACCGTTGCGCTGCGCGTTCCCGCCCATGACACTGCGCAACGTTTGCTGCGCACCTTTGGCGGGCCCGTTGCAGCCCCCTCAGCCAACCCATCAGGTCGGATTTCGCCGACGACTGCGGATCATGTTCTTGCCGGTTTATCGGGCAAGATTGCCGCCGTGCTCGATGATGGCCCCTGCGCCGTTGGGCTGGAAAGCACCATTGTCGGCCTCAGCGACGGGCAACCGACACTTTTGCGTTCTGGCGGCTTACCACAGGAGGCGATTGAAGCGGCACTTGGCCAACCGCTGGCACAGGTCAAAGGCGACGGCATTACCGCCCCTGGCCAGCTGAGTTCACATTACGCACCCGCAGCAGCAGTTCGGTTGAATGCGTCTAAATCCGAAGGGAATGAAGTGTTCCTGGGCTTTGGTAAAATGGCCTGTGACCTAAACCTGTCAGCAAGCGGCGATCTGACCGAAGCAGCCGCAAATCTGTTCGACCTTTTGCACAAGCTCGATGCCAAAGCCCGGCCCATCGCCGTTGCCCCAATCCCCGAGCATGGACTTGGTCTCGCCATCAACGACCGGTTGCGCCGCGCCGCAGCGCCACGCTAGGCCCGCCCGGCAGTGGCCGACAGCACCAGCGGATCAATCCCCAGCGATCCAAGCGCCGCTGCCCATTTGTCTGCATCCGCCAGATCGAACACAATCTCAGGTGTCGCATCTGCGGTCAGCCATCCGTTCTGACCAATCTCATCCTCCAACTGCCCCGGCCCCCAGCCGGAATACCCCAGCATTAGCAATGCCTTATCCGGCCCTTTACCCTGCGCGATATCCTCAAGCACATCCAGCGTCGCAGTCATCCCAAACCCGCCCTCGATCCGCAGTGTATGCAGATCAGAACGGTATTCATCCGAATGCAGTACAAATCCGCGCCCGGTCTCGACTGGCCCCCCAAAGTGCACACCCAATTGGCGTCTGGCAGGCGCCATTTCCCGCGAAAGCTGGCCCAGCACATCCGACAGGCCAACCCCTTTTGCGGGCTTGTTCACGATCAAACCCATCGCGCCATCCTCGCCATGCGACGACAGGAAGATCACTGAATGCGCAAAGCGCGGATCTCCCATCCCCGGCATCGAAATCAGCAATTTACCCGTTAGGGATAGTGGCGCGTTGGTCTGAAAGGGCGTTTTGGACATGACACAAAGAATGCCCGTCCTCGCGCAGGCCGACAAGAGGCTTGCCACATTCTGCCACATTCTGCCACAAAATCACGAAACATCGCTGATGCAATCGTGACTTGGCAGCAAGAGGCAATTGCACCATCTAGGAAAGATGATCACACGCTGCATCTCCGCCTTTGCCTTGTCTTTTGCATCCGTCCTGCCTTTGGCGGCGAGTGACAGTTTCACCCCTCCCGTCTCGGGAGAAATCCTGACGGGCTGGCAACAATCCGATGGCACACGAATCGCAGGCCTTCGCCTGAAATTGACCCCTGGTTGGAAGACCTATTGGCGCAGCCCGGGTGACGCAGGCATTCCGCCGCATTTTGACTGGGCCGGCTCTGACAACCTGCGCGGTGTTGGCATCACGTGGCCCGCGCCCGAGGTTTTTCTGACCGCCGGCATGCGCACCATCGGTTACACAGGCGATGTCATTCTACCATTGACCCTTGCACCCCACCGCGCAGGCGAACCGATGTCATTACGGGCGGTATTGGAGATCGGCGTCTGCAAGGACATCTGCGTACCCCACAGCATGTCGTTGACGGCAGTGCTTGCGGGCAACAGCGCAAAACCAACCCCGGTGATCGCTGCCGCTCTTGCCGCGCGTCCCTTTTCCGCCAAGGAAGCCGGCGTTCAAAAAGCAACCTGCGCCTTGAGCCCCACAAAGGATGGTTTGCACATCGAGGCTCGCATGAAGCTGCCCTCGGCGGGAGGCGACGAGGTTGTGATCATCGAAGCCGGTCAACACGATTTATGGTCAAGCCAAACACAGGTCACACGAAAAGGCGGCACTTTGATTGCGCAGGGCGAGATCATGGCCAGTGATGGCTCCGCTATTGCGCTGGACCGTTCGGCCATTCGTATTACGATTTTGGGATCCAAACATTCAGTGGATATTCGTGGCTGCACCGCCAGATAGACAAACCGGCCTAAGCCCTTCGGCGCATCACAAAGGCAAACGCGGCAAGCAGATATCCGGCAAGCGCTAGAACCGCAGCCCCTACGGCGAACAGTAACAACCCCGCCAACTTGGGCGACATTTCCTGAAACATCGGTAACATCTTGGCGGCAAGTGGGTGCAATACGCCGAACCACGCAGCCCACCCCAACGTGACCGCCCCCCAACCCAATATCAATGCCCAAAGCGTAACCAAACCCAATCGCAGCGCATGAACCGGTGCCCGCATGCCCCGGCGCAGCGCAGCGATCTGGCGGGCGACATCGTTTTGTGCGGCGACCAATGCAGGCACGACCATCAGGACAAGCAACATACCAAAGCCAAGGCCGTAGACCAAAGTAATGATCGTCGGTTTGAGGAACTGCGCCTGCTGGCTTTGCTCGTAAAGCAACGGCGCCATACCCAACACTGTGGTCAAAGTGGTCAACATAACAGGCCGCAGACGGTCCGCTGCGCCATCAATAATAGATGGGACCAGCCCGCGTGTTTCGGCATATTCGTCGATGGTTGTAACCAGCACGATGGAATCGTTGATGATGATCCCTGTCATACCCAGCAGGCCCACCACCGTAAACATGCTTAGCGGCACGTCCCAGAGAGCATGGCCATAGATCGTACCGACCAGTCCAAACGGGATAATCACCATCACCACTGCCGGACGTGTCCAACTGCCAAACACCCATGCCAGCACCAGATAGATACCCGTCAGGCAGAGGGTCAGGCCGGTCATCGCATCGCTCAGGAAATCGTTCTCCTGCTCGCTGAGGCCCGCCAGCCGGTATTCGACCTGCTGTTCGGAAGCAATGCGCGGCAGCACGTCGTTTTCCAGCGCCTCCTGTATCGCACTGGCCCGTGCGGGATCATCCTCTGATATGTCGCCGGTGACTGAAATCACCCGGATGCCGTTTTCACGCCGCACAGTGGAAAACCCGGTGCGCCGCTCCACGCTGACAATATCGGCCAGCGGCACATACATGCCTGCAGGCGTGCGCATCTGCGTGCGGTAAAGGAAATCTGCTGTCAACTCGCCTTCCGGCAGCTCTACACGGATAGTGGCCGAGCGGGGACCATCGGGATAGGTCGCCGCCTCGATCCCGCCCAAACGATGGCGCAGCGCACGGCCCAGCGTGTCGATGGTGAATCCCAATGCCTGCCCTTGCGGTGTCAGATCAAGGATCAGCTCTTCCTTGTCATATGCCAGATTGTCCTGCACCGCACTGACCTCGGGATATTGGCGCAGCGCCTCCTGCAGCGCCTCTGACGCGGCTTTCAGCGTGTCGGTTCCCGCGCCGTAAAACTGTACGTCCAGCGCATCGCCACCGGGACCAGAGCGCCATCCGCGAAAGCTGACGGTCTCGGCCATTGGGTGATTGACCACGCTGTCTTGCAATTCGGCCACAAAGGCGAAACTGGAATAGGGGCGCAAATCCGGGTCGATCAGCTCGATTGAAATGCCGCCCAACAGGTCGTTGTCCTTGGTATCCGCGCCCGCCAGTCCGTAACCGGAATTGCCACCAATCTGGGCGATGACATAATCCAGCGGATTGGTGCCGTAACGCTCGGCATACTCTGCGCCCAGCGCTTCGGTTGCGCGTTGCATTTCACGCATCATCGCCAAGGTATCGGTGCGCGTCGCCCCTTCGGTCATCATAAAGTTACCCGTGACAGAGCCGCGCTCGGGTGCATTAAAGAATCGCCACTGCACATCCCCCCTGATGAACAAGGCCACCTGTGTCGCGAGCACGGCAAGCACCCCTGCCAACACCACATACCGCGCCCAGATCACCCCTGCCATGAACGGACGAAACAGGGTTTCGCGCAACCAGACAAAGCCGCGATTCACCACCCGACTGGGTATATCGTACCAATGTTCCTTGTCCGCAGCCGCCACCGCGTGGGCCATGTGATTGGGCAGAATCAGGAAACATTCCACCAGTGAGGCCGCCAGTACCGCGATCACGGTGAAGGGAATATCACGGATCAGATCGCCAAACCGCCCGCCCACGGCAAGAAGACCAAAAAACGCAATAATCGTCGTCATGGTGGCGGCAAAAACCGGCATCGCCATGCGTCGCGCAGCGTTTTCGGCGGCGACCAGCGGCGGTTCCCTTAGTGTACGATAACGATGATCGGTATGCTCCCCCACGACAATTGCGTCATCCACCACGATGCCCAGTGTGATGATCAGCCCGAACAAAGAGATCATGTTGATCGTCAGCCCGCCCAGATACATCAGCGCAATCGCCGCGCCCATGGCCACGGGAATCCCTGCAGCAACCCAAAAAGCAGTGCGTGCATTGAGGAACAGGAACAGCAGCCCCACCACAAGCCCCAATCCTACCAGCCCGTTGTCGACAAGCAGATCAAGCCGTCCCTTGATCGCGTCGGATCTTGTGCGGATCAACTCGACTGTCACCGAGGCAGGCAGGCTTGCCCGAAGCGCTGCCGCAACGCGTTCGACGTCTTCCTGAATACCGATTGCGTCGCCCCGGTCAGAGCGGTCAACCCGTACTGACATCGCCGGATTCTGACCAACAAAAAACTGCCGTTCGCGGTCCAGCCCCTCGTCACGTACCAAGGCAATATCCCCTACAGTCAGCTTGGAACCGTCAGGGTTGGAGCGCAGCACAATGCCTGCAATCTCGCGCGTTGATCGTTTCGCAGTGCCTGTGCGCACCCGTGCGTTGGCACCGCTGACGTCTCCGGCGGGGTCGGCATCCACCTCAGCGGCAATCGCAGCGGCAATCTCTGCCATGGTGACATCATAGGCGATCAGCTGGGTCGAGGGGACCTCGACCATTATCTGCGGGGCCGCGACACCCTGAATCGTGGTGCGGGTGACACCGGCAGAAAAAAGGCGGGTGACAAATTCATCCGCGAACCGGCCCAACTGTTCCGGCGCCACAGGGCCGGTAATCACCACATCCGTGACCCTGTCCCGCCACGCTCCGCGCCGCACGTTCGGTTCTTCTGCCTCTTCGGGTAAACTCGTGACCAGATCCACCGCCGTCTGCACATCTGCTGCGGCGCGGGCCATATCCCAGCCCGGTTCAAAGTCGAGGATAATACTGCCCGAACCTTCTTGCGAAGTGCTGTTTGATCCTTCAACCCCTTCGATGGCCAATAGCGCAGGTTCCAGAATTTGAACTATTGCAGCGTCGACATCTTCAGCACCCGCCCCCTGCCAAACAGTTGAGACGGTGACATTATCCAAGATCACATCCGGAAAAAACTGTGCGCGCATATTAGGGGCCGATGCAACGCCCGCCACCAGCAGGACCAACAACAACAGATTGGCCGCCGTGCGGTGACGTACAAAGTACGACAGGATACCACCGGCGGCGTGAGGCATGCTACGCGCCATTGTTTAGCCTCCCATCCGGCTTTCGATACGCGCCACCATTTGCGCGGGCACCTTGGGCTCTGCCAAGCGGGCCAGCACACGGGCCTTGGCCTCTTTCGGCATCCGTTGATTTGCCTCGACAAAAGCCACCAGCTTGGCGCGGCGTTCCTCAGTCAGCTCAAGCATTTCAGGATCCGCGGGTGGCATCCCGCGCGTAACCGGCTTTACTGAAATACCGGCTCCCAGTAGGGGCGAACGGGCTTCGACCACTTGGCGCCCCAAAATAGCGCCGCGCACAAGCACGTCATCCCCTTGACGACGCAGCAGTTCTACGCGAACCGATTCCAGACGGTTTTCGTCGTCCAGCACCAATAGTTCGCTGCGAGCATCCACCGAAGACGCGGGCAAACGGATCACATCTTCCAGCAAAGGTTCCTCTACGCGTACGGTGACAAAATCCCCCGGCTTAAAGCCCCTTGCATCGCTGAGCGCGGCAAAGATCAACCGGCCGGTTGCGCCTTCACCGGCGGCGGCGCTGGCACGGCTGATCCGGCCCTTGGCTTCGATATCCACACCGGTGACATCCAGCAAAGCAACCAGATCGGCGCGCACCAGTTGCGCATCCTGATCAAGCAGTCGCGCATATTGCGCGGTCGACAAACGGAACGACACCTCAAGGTCTTGCGGGTCAATCAGCTCGGCCAGCCGTTCGTTCGCAGAAACCAGCCTGCCCACCACCAGATCCGTCGCGGAGAGCGTGCCGTCAAACGGCGCGGTCAAATTGGTATCCGCCAGCCGCCGCTTTGCTTCTGCCAAAGCAATTTCCGCACGCGCCAAACGGGTTTTCGCCTGATCAAGACGCGCCTCGCCTTGTGCGATTGCCTGACGCCGCGACACCACAGACTGCTGCGCGGCGGCGGCGGCAAGTTCAGCAACTTCAGTCGTTGCTGCCGTCCCGACACCCCGCTCGGCCAAACCTTTTTGACGCTCGAATGCGCGGGTGCGCAAATCTGCTTGCAGCTGAGTCGCGTCCAGTTCAGCCCCCGCCAGTTCCAGGGACCGCGCCGCGTCGCGCCCCTCGGCCAACGCATCGGCAACATCGCTTTGCGCCCGATCCACAGCGGATTGCGCATCCGCGGGATCAAGACGCACCAGCACCTGCCCAGCGGTAACGCGGCCGCCGTCTGCAAAATCCCCGGCCAGTTCGACCACCCGTCCGCCCCCGGCGGCACGTAATTCCAGCAATCGGCGGCTTTGCACCTCGCCAAAGGTTTCCAGCACCGGCACGATATCTTCAGCCTGAGCCGTGATCACATTCACCGCGAACACACGTTCCCGCGTCGGCGGGCCTTTGGGGTCATCGGCCATCCGTTCACGGACAGCACCACCCACCAGCGCAGCAGCAAAGACCAGCAAACCCAAGGTGCAGGCCGCTAGAAAAAGGCCAATCATGCTTTGACGTAAAAACCGCATAGCCGTCCGTTCCAAAAGGTTTTCCCTAGTATTAACCTAAGGGCCGCGCAGGAAATACCAAGTTACATCTTGTTTAACGGTTGTCGCAGGCGTTTCCGTCGCTCGAAAGTCGATGTTATTTGCGCCGTTTATGTTCATCCAGGCGCGGCATGATTTCAACAAAATTGCAGGGTTTATGGCGGTAATCCAGTTGTTTAACCAGTATTTCGTCCCAGGCGTCCTTGCAGGCACCCGGCGATCCGGGGAGGGCAAACAGATAGGTGCCATTTGCCACACCGCCAGTCGCCCGACTTTGCACGGCCGAGGTGCCTATCTTCTGCATCGACACGATCGTGAACACAGTGCCAAAAGCATCCATTTCTTTTTCGTAGACATCGCGGTGCGCCTCGACGGTTACATCCCGCCCCGTCAGCCCCGTACCGCCCGTCGAAATGATTACGTCAATTGCGTCATCAGCGCACCACGCCCGTAGTTGATCCGCAATCAGACGGCGCTCGTCCGGCAGAATATGGCGTTCCGCAACCGAATGCCCCGCAGCAACAACCCGGTCGCGCAGCACATCGCCGGAACGGTCCTGCGACAGATCACGGCTGTCAGAGACCGTCAGCAATGCAATGCGCACAGGAATAAATTCGGCTGTTTCGTCAATACGGCTCATGTGCGCTCCAATACAGCAAGTCGGGCGGCGAGGCCCAGAAAGATGCCGCCGCTGATCCAGCCCGTCACGCGGGCAGAACGCCCGCCCGTTGCAAGAGCGCGGCCAAAGCGGCCCGCGAATGCCCCCACGGCACCGTTGATAAGAAAGCCGCCGATGCCGATCACCGCGCCACAAATCATGAACTGGCCCAGCACATTGCCTGCTTCGGGGTGGATAAACTGTGGCACAAAGGCCAGCACAAACAGGATCACCTTTGGGTTGGTCAGGTTGATCATGAGGCCTGTGCCAAACGCACGTGTCACTGAAAGACCCGGTCCCGTCGGCCTCGCCGGGGGGACCGGGCGAAACGCGCCAATCGCAAGGTAGACCAGATAGGCGACGCCAATCCAGCGGATCACATCAAACGCCCAAGGATGCGCGGCGATGACAGCGCCCAGTCCCAACCCGGCCAAAGCAACATGAACCATGCCCCCAACCGCCACCCCGCCACTTGCCGCAAAGGCGGCGCGCGGACCGGCGCGCAGCCCTTGACCCAGACAGAACATCATATCCGGACCCGGTGTCAGGTTCAGCGCCAAAGCGGCAGGCACAAAGGCCAGCAGTGTAAGAGGATCAACCATTCCGTAACCGTTTCTGAAGGCTTAACAAATCGGTCCAAGCATCCCGTTTAAGTTCGGGGGACCGCATTAACTGCAAGGGATGATACATCGGCAAGGCAGGAAGACCAGCCGCCTCTGTCCATTGTCCGCGCAGCCGCGAAATACCACGTTTTTCCAACAGGGTCTGACAGGCCCAATTGCCAACCAACACCAGCATCTTGGGCGCGGCCAGTTCGATATGTCGAAGCAGGAATGGTTTCATCATCGCAATCTCATGCGCCTTCGGATCACGGTTCTGCGGCGGCCGCCATGGCAGAATACTGGTAATATAAACCGGTGCCGCGTCATCCGCCCGGCCCAAGTTGATGGCCGCCAGCATCTTGTCCAGCAATTGCCCATCCTTGCCAACAAACGGTCTGCCTGCGAGGTCTTCATCGCGCGTCGGCGCTTCGCCGATCAGCATGACATCCGCACCCGCAACGCCATCTGAAAACACCAGATTGCGCGCGCCTTTTTTCAGGTCGCAATGATCAAAGCCGACCATCGCGCTGCGCAATTCTTCAAGCGTTCCCGCCCCGGCTGCGGCTTGTTTTGCCAAGGCAACCGGATCTTCCTTGGCCATCGGGACAAAACCACCCACCGGAGCTTCTGCCACCTTGGGCTTTTCCACTACGGCAGGCACGTCATAGCGGTTAACCGGCACATCCGAAATCGCCTCGGTCGCGCCAAGTTCAATCTGCCATTCCAGCATCGCGTGATCGTGGTGAAAGCTTGCTGATTCCATGCGTGCAGCTTACGCTTCCTCTGCGCCAATCAAAATCCCTGATCGCCTTGCCGCGACACCGGCCCGCACTCTATAAGGGGCCAACTGCATTCAAAGGTGTCCCCATGTCCTTCGCACCCGCCTCTTTCACACATAAGCATCTGCTTGGCATCGAACATCTGTCGCAGGGGGATATCACCGCGATCCTTGATCTTGCCGACACCTATGCCGACTTGAACCGCCAACCGTTGAAACACACTGATGCGCTGGCGGGGCTGACGCAGATCAACATGTTTTTTGAGAACTCCACCCGAACGCAAGCCAGCTTTGAAATCGCGGGCAAACGGTTGGGGGCCGACGTGATGAACATGGCGATGCAAGCGTCATCGATCAAAAAAGGCGAAACGCTGATTGATACGGCGATGACGTTGAATGCGATGCACCCAGATCTATTGGTAGTGCGCCATCCCCAATCCGGCGCGGTGGACCTGTTGGCGCAAAAGGTGAACTGCGCGGTCTTGAACGCAGGCGACGGACGGCACGAGCATCCGACACAGGCCTTGCTGGATGCCTTGACGATCCGCCGCGCCAAAGGACGGTTACATCGCCTAAGCATCGCAATCTGTGGCGATATCGCGCATTCGCGTGTGGCGCGGTCCAACATCATTTTACTGGGCAAGATGGAAAACCGCATCCGCCTGATCGGTCCGCCGACGTTGATGCCATCAGGGATCGGCGAATTTGGCGTCGAAGTATTCGATGACATGGCTGAGGGCCTGAAAGACGTCGACGTGGTGATGATGCTGCGCCTGCAAAAAGAACGTATGGACGGCGGGTTCATCCCCTCCGAGCGCGAATATTACCACCGCTACGGGCTGGATGCCGACAAGCTGGCCCATGCCAAACCCGACGCCATCGTAATGCACCCCGGCCCGATGAACCGCGGAGTCGAGATTGACGGCACACTGGCGGATGACATCAACCGCAGCGTGATCCAGGATCAGGTGGAAATGGGGGTCGCGGTACGCATGGCCGCGATGGACCTGCTTGCCCGCAACCTTCGCACACGTGCGCTGGAACCGGTGTAAACGCCGATGACCATCGAGATACCTACCGGCGAAATCGGCACGACAAGGGTTTTCTCCCTGTCGATGCCATCTGCCCATGCCAAAGCGTTGCAGGCCAGCATCGAAGCACAAATCGCCATCTTGGGGGCCGAGGTGCCAAACCCCGAAGGCGTGGAAGTATTTCCCGTTTCCGACCTGGGCGAAATCGGGCTGGTGGGCTATCTGCGTGAAGGCACCGACGCCCGCGAGGCGGACCTCAACCGTGATGCGGCCAAGCTGGCGGCACTGGACGGCTGGGTCATGCTGGTGCATTCACTGGCCTTTGCCGGAGAGGCGACAACCCTGACGCCGGATCTCGCATTGACGCTGATCGGAACCTACGCGCAGCCCTCTGCCCCAAGCGCGCACATCGACCTGACCGCACAGGCGGCAAACCCCTATACCGGCGCATCACGACCCGCCGCCAAAACCATGCCCCCCCATCGCAGCGGATCACTGGTCGTCGGCGCGCTGGTCGCGCTTGCCGTTCTCGTTTTGTGGTGGGCATTCACCTGATCCCCCAACCTCAAGGAGGTCCCGATGGAAGACCCTAAAGATCCTAAAATGTCTGGCCGTATCGCAATGATCGCCTTACTGGTCGCCTTTGGTGTCGTGGGTATGATGCTGTGGATCGCCTGACCGCCGACGGGATCAGCTGGGTGCCTTCACGTCGCGTTTTCCTACGCCGTGTCGCGATCACCGCCATGCTGACCTTTCTCGGACTTGCCTCAGTGGCGTTTGCCTGCTCGATGTATTTTGATTTACCCGGCGCATGGGGGGTTCTGGGCGCTGGAGTACTTGCGCTCGGTTTTATGGTCGACGACCTGACGCGTTGGCGCAACCTGCGCAACGAACTGTGGCAAATCAGCGAAGGGCAACTGATCTATGACGGACTGGACGGGCGTTCGCAGATTGCTCTGTCCGAAATCGTCAGCGCAAAGGTACAATTTGGCACCCGCGTTTTGATCAAGCTCACCTCGGGTCAGCGCATGGTGATGCGCCATCTGCCCTATGCTGCGGCCACTGCCGAACAGATCGAAGCCGCCCGCGGGCCGCACCATCCCTAAAATCACCTTGTGACCCCCCTTGGTTTAGCGGTGGTTTTCGGGCAAGACAACGCAACCTGACCCAGACCAAAGGCCCTGCCATGACGCTGCATTTTATCAATGCCAAGCTGATCGACCCCGAAGCGGGACAGATCACAACAGGCACACTCAGCATCGCGGACGGTAAGATCGCGCAGATTAGCGCCGATATGCCCCTCCCGCCGACGGGACCTGAAGTGATTGATTGCGAAGGTAAATATCTTGCCCCAGGCATCGTCGATCTGGGTGTGAAAGTCTGCGAGCCCGGCGAACGGCACAAGGAAAGCTATCGTTCGGCCGGACTGGCCGCTGCTGCTGGTGGTGTGACCACGATGATCACCCGGCCAGACACATCGCCTGCCATCGACAGCCCCGAGGTTCTGGAATTCGTCACCCGCCGCGCCAATGAAGCGGCCCCTGTGCATGTCGTGCCAATGGCCGCCCTGACCAAAGCCCGCGCGGGGCGAGAGATGACCGAGATCGGGTTCTTGATGGACGCTGGCGCGGCGGCCTTTACTGATTGCGACCATGTGGTGAGTGATACCAAAGTCTTTGCCCGCGCCCTGACTTATG
Organism: Sulfitobacter sp.; assembly: GCA_049794055.1. Lineage (GTDB taxonomy): Bacteria > Pseudomonadota > Alphaproteobacteria > Rhodobacterales > Rhodobacteraceae > Sulfitobacter. The sequence goes on along the minus strand of JBARCL010000096.1, from coordinate 24,508 downwards.
CGCGCAGCCTTGGTGCGCTTGTCATCGCCCACCCGCAAGAACCAACCCTGAGTGCGGGCGCCGTTGCGACCTCTGGTAAATTCGCATCCTTGCGTGGTCTGCCTGCCGTGTCACCGATGGCCGAACGCATGGGGCTGGACCGCGACATCGCCCTGATCGAAATGACCGGCGCAAAATACCACGCCGACCAAATCACCACCGCTCGCGCCCTGCCCGCGCTGGCGCGTGCCAAAGCCAACGGGCTGGACATCACCGCAGGCGTAGGTATCCACCATCTGACGCTGAATGCGCTGGACGTGGCAGAGTACCGGACGTTTTTCAAACTCAAACCACCCCTGCGGGATGAAGATGACCGGATTGCCGTGGCCGAAGCGGTCGCCAGCGGCCTGATCGACATCATCTGTTCAATGCACACTCCGCAAGACGAGGAATCCAAACGCCTCCCCTTTGAAGAAGCCGCTTCCGGCGCCGTGGGGCTTGAAACGCTCTTGCCTGCTGCCCTACGTCTGGTGCATGCTGACATGATGGATCTGCCGACACTATGGCGGGCGTTATCGTTCAACCCCGCCAAACGGCTGGGCCTGCCAGGAGGGCGGTTGGCCGTTGGTGCCCCTGCTGATCTGGTGTTGTTCGACGCCAATGCACCTTTTGTGATGGACCGCGCAACACTGCGGTCAAAATCGCGCAACACGCCGTTTGACGGGATGCGGATGCAGGGTAAGGTGCTTAAGACCTTTGTTTCCGGAACCTGCGTATTTGAGAGACTCTGATGCCACCAATTGATTCTTCGCCCACCGTTTTAATCCTTTGGGCTGTGTTGGGGTATCTGGCCGGATCAATCCCATTTGGTATGGTGCTGGCCCGTTTCATGGGGTTGGGCAACCTGCGCGATATCGGATCAGGCAACATCGGTGCTACCAATGTACTGCGCACAGGCAACAAGAAAGCCGCCGCGCTAACCCTGCTACTAGACGGGGCCAAAGGCGCGATAGTGGTTCTGCTGGCCCGTTTATTGGCAGGCGAAGCGGCCGCCCAACTGGCGGCACTTGCAGCAATGTTGGGGCACTGCTTTCCGATCTGGCTAAAATTCAAAGGCGGCAAGGGGGTCGCGACCTTCCTCGGGATTATGCTGGCGCTGGCTTGGCCTGTCGGGCTGGGTTGCTGTCTGGCATGGCTGATCGCCGTTGCCGCGACGCGGGTATCGTCAATGGGCGCCCTTGCGGCGGCGTCCGTTTCAACCTTGTTGCTGGTGATTTTGAACTTTGGCTACATGTTGCTACTGGGGATCGCGCTAACAATTCTGTTGTTTGTACGCCACAATACTAACATCCAGCGGATAAAAGCGGGTACAGAACCCAAAATCGGCGAGAAAAAGTGACCCCTTTGTCGGACTTGACCGCGCGCTTCAAGGAACTCCGGTGACCGACATAAACCTGCCCGTCATTCTGTTCGCCGCATTCCTTGCCGCAGGCAGCCCCGGCCCTGCAACCCTTGCAATTGCGGGCACGTCGATGGCTTCGGGGCGGCGCAGCGGCCTTGCCCTTGCATCGGGCGTGACCACTGGATCATTTATCTGGTCTGTGGCGGCCGCCTTTGGCCTGGGCGCGGTAATGGCGTCCAACGCATGGGTTTTTGAGATCATCCGATACGTCGGTGCAGGGTATCTGGCCTGGCTGGCGTTTAAGTCCGCCCGCTCGGCCTGGATGGGCAGCAAGCTTGTGACCCGAAAAATGGCGCTCAGCACGCCGCGCCGGGCCTATGCCAAAGGGCTGGCACTGCATCTGACCAACCCCAAGGCGGTGCTGTTCTTTGGCGCGCTTTATGCGATCGGTATTCCGCCCGGAACTGCGCCCAACGCTTTGATCACCGTAATTCTGGCGGTCGGTGTGCAAAGTGCGATCATGTTCCACCTCTACGCGCTGATCTTTTCGTCAAAAGCGATGGCCGCAGCCTATGCTGGGGCAAAACGCTGGTTCGAGGGATTTTTTGCAGTTTCCTTTGGTGCAATCGCATTCAAGGTTTTGACAGCCAAGGTCGACTGACCGGCAGGCGCATATGTGGAAACCACAATGCGCACTGCATGGCCAAAGGCCTAATAGCTGTAATCAGCGTAAATCCGGCTTAGATCACCCTGCCATTTACCGTGATAGTCATCCAGCAGTTCATCCGCAGGTACTTTACCTGTCTCGATGCTTTCTTTCAGCGCGTTCAGGAAATGGGTTTCGTCCGGTACCATGCCCCCTGCACCGGATTTGGCGCGGGCTTTCAGACCGGCATCGGAAATCGCAACAACCTCGCGGGCGATCTCGTGCATGTTTATGCCCGTCACCTTGGCCTGCAAACCATCAATGGAAGCCGCTGTGCGCAACGCGTCATGCTGTGCAGGTGTCCAGCCCTTGACCAGATCCCAAGCCGCATCAAGCGAACCCTGATCGTACATCAGGCCCACCCAGAAGGCAGGCAAAGCACAAAGCCTGCGCCAAGGGCCACCATCTGCGCCGCGCATTTCGATATATTTCTTCATCCGTGCTTCGGGAAAGGCGGTGGTCAGGTGATCCGCCCAATCGCTCAAAGTTGGGGTTTCACCAGGAAGCGCGGGCAGCTTGCCCTGCATAAAGTCACGAAACGACATACCCAGCGCATTGATATATTTGCCATCGCGATAGACAAAGTACATCGGCACATCGAGGGCATATTGCACCCAGCGTTCAAAGCCGAACCCCTCTTCAAAGATAAACGGCAAGGTACCGGTGCGGGCACTGTCCAGATTCCGCCAGACCATGGACCGCAGGGATTTATAGCCGTTCGGCTTGCCTTCAAAAAACGGCGAATTGGCAAAGAGCGCCGTTGCGACCGATTGCAGGGCGACGCCCACGCGCATTTTCTGCACCATGTCGGCCTCAGAGCCGAAGTCGAGATTAACCTGCACTGTGCAGGTGCGCCGCATCATAACGCGGCCCATGGTGCCCACGCGGCCCATGTAGTCGTTCATCAGTTTGTAACGCCCCTTGGGCATCAAATCCATCTGCTCGTGGGTCCATTCGGGTGCCGCGCCAAGGCCGATCCATCCCACGCCGATCTCTTCCGCAACATCCTGCACTTCGCGCAAATGGGTGTTCACCTCGTCGCAAGTCTCGTGAATCGTCTCGACCGGGGCACCTGACAATTCCAGCTGCCCCCCCGGTTCAAGCGAGATATTAGCGCCGTTATTTTCAAGCCCGATCAGCTTGCCGCCTTCCTCGACGGGTGCCCAATTGTGGCGATCACGGAGACCTTCCAGCATCACGCGGATCGAACGATCCCCTTCGTAAGGCAGCGGTTTCAACGTATCTTTGCAATATCCGAATTTCTCGTGCTCGGTGCCGATGCGCCAGTCTGCCTTTGGCTTGCAGCCGTCCGCAAGAAACTCGGCCAGCTGTTCGTGACGCTCGATGGGGCCTCCGCCGGATTGTGGAATGGACATGGGGCAAGGCTCCGAGAGTTGTTGGGATTAGGGGGAAAGGGATGGTTGGATTTGGCGGGGGTGTCAATGGAGCAGTGTCCCCGTTTTTGGTGTCAAAGCCCGTTGCCAGATCACAACTGTGGCATGGCGCTCGGCGCGCAATGTGTTCAGCATTTTCTCTGTACGCAGCCCTGGCAGGGCGGCAAAGGCATCAAACAGCGCCTCTGCTCCGGCAGCATTCACCGGAATAAGCAAGGGCGGTTGACCTTTCTGGCTCAACCGCCAATGAGCGGGAAACATATTGCCTTCAAGCGTGAGCCTGTCCATCTCGCGCAGCGCCACGGTGCCGCCGGTCAGGGGCCCGAAATAACTGATCTGGCCCTCGTCCACCTGCACCGCGCCAGCACCGCCGTCGGACCCACGAAACCGACCACGCTGGATGCCAAGCCATGTGAGTAATAACCCGCCCCCGATTGCGGCGTAGCCCGGCACGGACAAAAGGAACCCTGGACCGGACACCAGCCAAAGCCCCAGCAGCGCAAGTACCCCGCCGGCCAACCCTTCACGCCATCGCCATACGGCTGCTTTGGCTTCGGGGCGGAAAAACGTCATGCTCATGCCCAGTCCCCTAATTGCTGTTGCCAGATCGTCATTGCAGCAACTGCCGCCGTATCAGCCCGCAGAATTCGTGGTCCCAATGTCACCGCGTCGGCAAAATCTGCCTTGCGCAGCTTACCCCGTTCGCGATCCGAAAATCCGCCTTCCGGCCCGATCAGAATTGCCCAGGGGCCATGGCGCATCGGCAAGCCCGATGTGACACCTGCCAGTGCTTCGTCACAAAACATGATCCTTCGGGTGGCGTCCCAGCTGTCCAACAGACGGTCGAACTTTACCGCCTCGGCCACTTCGGGCACGAAAGTGCCGCCGCATTGCTCTGCCGCCTCAACGGCATGGGCCTGCAAACGGTCCCGCTGTACCCGCCCGGAGTTGGTGAATTCAGTCATCACCGGCACAATCCGCGCTGCGCCCATTTCGGCTGCTTTTTCAACGATAAAATCGGTACGGGCCTTTTTAATCGGCGCAAACAACAGCCAAACATCCGGTGGCATCTGCAGCGGGCGCGTCTGTTCGACGCAGCTTAACGCGCCCCCGCGCTTGCCCGCGTGAGTGATTTCGGCCCGCCATTCGCCATCAACACCGTTAAACAGCAGCACCTGCCCGCCAACAGTTTGTCGCATCACCCCGAAAAGGTAATGCGCCTGCCCCTTGTCCAAAGGAACCGATTGCCCAACCCCCAAGGGGTGCTCTACATAAAGTCTGATCTTAGCGTTCATGAGACCGATATATGCAAGAGACGCCCACATCACCAGATGCACCTGTCGCAGATGCGCTTGCCGACAATTGGGTGGACCGCTATGCGCCCCCGTTTGCACGACCCTATTTACGACTGAGCAGGGCGGACCGGCCCATCGGTACATGGCTTTTGTTGCTGCCCTGCTGGTGGGCGTTGGCATTGGCGATTCTGTATGATCAAAGTCCCCGCTGGGAAGATTTGTGGATATTCATCGGCTGCGGTATGGGCGCTTTCCTGATGCGTGGGGCGGGCTGCACGTGGAACGACATCACGGACCGTCATATCGACGCTCAGGTTGAACGGACACGCTCGCGCCCCATTCCATCAGGCCAAGTCACGGTTGAGGCGGCCGTTGCATGGATGGTTATTCAAACCCTGGTGGCCGCGGTGATTCTGTTTACCTTCAACACCGCAGCGATTGGCCTAGGGTTTCTGTCGCTACTGCTGGTCACTATCTATCCATTTGCCAAGCGGTTCACGTGGTGGCCGCAGGTCTTTCTGGGTCTGGCCTTTAATTGGGGGGCCCTGCTGGCCTGGACCGCGCATACCGGCGAGCTGCAATCGCCCGCGATCCTGCTTTATGCGGGCGGCATCTCGTGGACGTTGTTTTACGACACAATCTATGCCCATCAAGATACCGATGACGATGCGCTTATCGGGGTAAAATCAACCGCCCGACTCTTTGGCGACAAATCCCCGCAATGGTTACGGCGCTTTCTGATGCTGACTGTCGGGATGCTTGGGCTGGCCGTGATCTTCAGCGCCATGCCGAATGCCTCTATCCTTGCGTTGGTTATCGCTCTGGCCGGCCCTTGGGCAATGGGCTGGCACATGGCATGGCAATTGCGCGGACTCGACATTAAAGACACCGCAAAAATGCATCAACTGTTCCTGGCGAACCGCGACACAGGCATAATCCCGCTGGTCTTTTTTGCTCTCGCCCTCCTCGTGTGATTGCGCCCCTGCGGCGCGGCGCGTATCAACGATCTAGTTTTAACGAGGTACAACCGACACATGCGTCTGTCTTCACTGCTTATCATCGCCATGACTTTCTTTGCGGCCGCGGTCGTGTCTCTGGTTGCGGCCAATTTCAGTGTGAAACTCATCGAAGAATCATCCGAAATCGGTGTACGCGACGCGCTTGATGATGAGGGCATGACCTGGGCCGAAGTGCAGGCGGATGGCTTACAGGTTACATTGGCCGGAATGGCCCCGACCGAAGCGGTGCGTTTCAAGGCTCTGACAACCGCAGGATCCATCGTCGACGCCGCCCGCGTGATCGACGAAATGGAAGTCGAGGCACAGGCCGCCATCGCCCCGCCGCGCTTTTCTGCCGAGGTTCTGCGCAATGATAGCGGTGTTTCGATCATCGGCTTGATCCCTGCAACCTCCGACCGCGAAGCCGCCATTAAACGTTTCTCCGACATCGCCGGTGCGGCGAACGTCGCCGACTTGCTGGAACAGGGCGATTATCCCGCGCCGGAAGGCTGGGAGGATGCGCTGGCCTTTGCCATGACCGCCATGGCCCACCTGCCCCGTGCGAAAGCGTCGATCGAAGCTGGTCGCGTTTCGATCACCGCAATCGCCGACAGTTCCGAAGCCAAAGCCGAGATGGAAAACAAACTCAACCGTAGTGTTCCGCCCGGTGTCGAACTGCAATTGGACATCGCGGCCCCCCGCCCGGTACTGACCCCTTTCACCCTACGTTTCATTAAGGACGACGAGGGCGCGCGGTTTGATGCCTGTTCCGCCGATTCAGACGCCGCCCGCATCCGCATTCTTGCCGCAGCAACGCGTGCTGGCGTGATTGGCACTGCCCGCTGCACTGTTGGGCTTGGTGTGCCGACCCCGCGTTGGGCCGAGGCTGTCGATCAGGCCATCAATGCGGTTCAGCGGCTTGAGGGTGGCTCTGTCACCTTTACCGACGCGGACATCACTCTGGTCGCATTACCGGGCAGTGATCAGTCGAATTTCGATCGTGTGGTCGGCGAGCTGGAAAACAGCCTGCCCGACGTTTTCGCCCTGCATTCGAAACTCCCCAAGGTGCTCGACCCGAACGAAGGCCCCCCCGAATTCACAGCCACCCTCAGCCCCGAGGGGCAGGTGCAGCTGCGCGGCCGTGTCAGTGATGTTTCCTTACGTGAACTCGCCGAAAGCTACGCAAAGGCCCGTTTCGGCTCGGACAAGGTCTACACCGCGGCCCGCATTGCTGAAAACCTGCCCTCGGATTGGGCCCCCCGCGTGTTAACCGGACTTGAGGCCTTGGCGGGATTGAACAATGGCACTGTCACGGTCACACCCAACGACCTGCTTGTCTCTGGTAATACCGGCAATCCCGATGCCAGCTCTGAAATTGCAACGATGCTAGCGGAAAAGCTTGGCGAAGGCGCCGAATACGACATCGACGTTACCTATCAGGAAAAGCTTGACCCTGTGCTGGGGCTGCCATCACCTGACGAATGCGAAGCAGAGATCGGCGCGGTATTGAAAACCGGCAAAATCAATTTCGAACCCGGCTCGGCAACAATCGACGCATCGGCCCTCGGTGTCATGGATGAAATCGCAGAAATTCTACGCCGCTGTGGTGATATTCCGCTGGAAATTCAAGGATATACCGACAGTCAAGGCCGCGAGGCGATGAACCTGGCCCTCAGCCAAAGTCGTGCCGAATCGGTTCTCAACGAGCTGCGTGCACGACAGGTTTTGACCAGCACATTCACGGCAAAAGGTTTTGGCGAAGAACAAGCCATCGCCGACAACAGCACTGAAGCCGGTCGCGAGGCCAACCGCCGCATCGAATTCCGCCTGATCCGCCCGGATACCGTGGCGACACCAGAACAAACAACACTGGAATCTATCGCACAATCAGGCGATACAGAGGGCGAAACGACAGAGCAAGGCACAGCAGATGAGTAGAACCGAATTTGTCCTTGCGACCGCTATTATTCTATTTGTTGCTTTTTGTCTGGGATGGTTCGCCAATTGGCTGCTACACCGCTTTACCCGCGTCGCCGCCGGTGATGTGGCAGAGCTGGACCGGATGAGCCAGGAACTTCACGAAGCGGAAGAAACCCGTGATCAGGCTATCACCTATCTGCAACAGCGCGAGGCAGAACTGACCAACCAGCTGGCCCAAACCGAGGCAGAGCTGGGTGCCGCAATGGAGGGGTTACGGGATGCCCGTCGCGAAGCAGAAGAACTGCGCGGCTATATCGAAAGCCAGTCGGCTCCCGCAGTTGGGGAAATTTTTTCCAGCAAGCGCTAAGGCGCTACCAGCGTTTCAACGCGTCCTCATCGACCGGTTTTGAAGCAACCCAGTCTGACCCCTTCGCTGTAATCTCGCGCTTCCAGAAAGGCGCACGTGATTTCAAGTAGTCCATCAGGAATTCGGCACCCTCAAAGGCGCCCTTGCGGTGACGGGCAGCAGTTGCCACCATCATGATCATTTCACCCGGCACCAAACGCCCATAGCGGTGAATGACCAAGACATCACCAAGTTCAAACCGTTTGACCGCTTGCGCGGCAAACGCGCCAAGTGCGGCCTCGGTCATGCCGGGATAATGTTCAATTTCCATCGCTTCAAGCGGATCTTCCGGCAGGTCACGCACCACGCCGGTAAAGGTAACAATTGCCCCCATACCCTTATGCCCACGGGCAAAATCAGCGCTTTCCTGACCCAGGTCAAACGGGGCCTCTTGTACCGAGATACGCACCGCCTACCCGCCTGTCATCGGCGGGAAAAACGCGATCTCGTGCACGCCGTCCAGAGATGCGTCAAAATCCGCCAATGTCTGGTCCAGTGCGACCCGCAAGGCACCCAGATCGGAAAACGCCATCGCATACCGTTCTTCACGGGATTTCAGCTCTTCGACCAGTTCGACCACGGTCGTCGCTGTTGTCTCGACTGTCTCGCGCGGCAAACCGATACGTTCACGCACCCATGCGAAATACAAGATGACCATCAGCGCCCTTCTTTCAGATGCGGCAAGGCCTTGATCAGGTAATCAGCGCCCGTAATCGCGGTCAAAGCCGCGGCCAGCCATAACAGCCACAGACCGATGCGCCCCGACCATTCCATACCCATCATTTTCCAGCCCAGTCCCAACGCATCTTCCTGAGTGCCGTTCAGGATGGCGCCGATCATGTCGTCATCCATGCCGAATACCGACATGCCCAGATAATGTTCGAACACGCCCTGACTGAACAATACGGCAATTGCCGTCATTTGGAACGTGGTCTTCCACTTCGCCAATTTCGTCACTTTCAACGTGCCGGCCACATCGCCCAGAAATTCCCGCATACCTGAGACAAAAACTTCGCGAAACAGAATCAAAGTCGCAGGCAAAACCAACCAAGGAGACCAACTGGAAAACCCGATGATCACCATCAACGCAATCACCACCATTGCCTTGTCCGCGATCGGGTCCAACATCGCACCCAGCTTGGTTTCCTGTTTCCAAGCCCGTGCCAGATAGCCGTCAAACCAGTCGGTGACAGCCGCAGACACAAACAGCAATAAGGCAAACCAATCCGCGTAAGGCCTTGTAAAATACAAGAACGTCACCGCCACCATCGGGGCCGCAATCAAACGCAAGAGCGTCAGGATATTGGGTAAATTCCACTTCATGCCCGCATCTTACAGCGACCGCCGCCCATGTAAAAGCACCAACACCGCTCCTCTTTTTGGCCTTAAATACTGTCCCAGTTCTCGTGGCCCACAAACACCCGCTATGGCCATCGCCCTACCCCCGCTCATGAAAATACGCGTAAATCGTCTCGGCCAAAGCATCTGACACCCCGTCCACGGCTTTAAGGTCGGCCAGATTGGCCCGCCCTACTGCTTTGGCGGACCCGAAATGCGCCAGCAATGCCCTTTTGCGTGCAGCGCCGACACCAGGCACATCATCCAGCGGCGTTGCCCCAACAGCCTTTGCACGTTTTGCACGATGGGTCCCGATGGCGAATCGATGCGCCTCATCGCGCATGCGTTGGACAAAATACAACACCGGATCGTTGTGGCGCAGCGCCATAGGCCGCTTGCCGACGCGGTGGAACTCTTCCTTGCCAGCATCGCGGTCCACACCTTTGGCCACCCCAACCATCGGTATATCCTCGACCCCGTATTCACGCATGATCGAGGCCACGGCCGATACCTGTCCTGCCCCTCCATCGATCAACAGCAGATCCGGCCAATGCCCTTCCTTGCGGTCTGGATCCTCTTTCAGCAAACGCTTAAAGCGGCGCTGCAAAACCTCTTTCATCATACCAAAGTCATCACCCGGAGTCAGTTCGTCACCACGAATATTGAACTTCCGGTACTGGTTCTTCATCATCCCGTCCGGTCCTGCGACTACCATTGCACCGACTGCATTGGTGCCCTGAATATGCGAGTTGTCATAGACTTCGATCCGGGCAGGCGACGCGGGAAGATCAAATGCGTCGGCCAACCCTTTCAGCAGCTTGGTTTGTGTCGCCGTCTCGGCCATCTTTCGCGCCAGCGATTCGCGGGCATTACGCAGCGCCCCGTCTACCAGCTCGGCCTTTTCGCCGCGTTTGGGCACCAGCAATTCCACCTTACGGCCCAGCTTGCCACTCAGCGCGTCCGCCATCAAATCGGGGTTCTCGATCTGGTTGCTCAGGATCAATTGTGGTGGCGGGTCGCGCTGGTCATAAAACTGGCCGATAAAGGCCTCCAGCACTTCTGCCGCGTCCACATCAACGCCAACACGCGGGTAATAATCCTTGTTGCCCCAGTTCTGGTTGGCACGAATGAAAAATACCTGCACACAAGCCTGTCCATCCTGCAGGTGTAGCGCGATGATATCAGCCTCTGACACCCCTTTCGGGTTGATGCCCTGCGCTGTCTGCACTTGCGTTAACGCCTTGATGCGGTCGCGCAACGCGGCGGCGCGTTCAAATTCCATCTCTTCGGAGGCGGCATTCATTTCTCCCGCAAGGCGCGATTGGATATCTGTGGTCTTGCCACATAAAAATTTTTCGGCATCGACGACGGTCTGGCGGTACGCCTCAGGGCTGATCTTGCCCACGCAGGGTGCCGAGCAGCGTTTGATCTGATACTGCAAACATGGTCGCGTTCGGCTTTCGAACATCGCGTTGGAACAATCGCGCAGCAGGAAAACCCGCTGCAACTGATTGAGTGTCCGGTTTACAGCACCGGCACTGGCAAAAGGCCCGTAATAGGCGCCTTTTTCCTTTTTGGCACCGCGGTGTTTCTTGATCTGTGGAAAGCCATGGTCGGCAGTCACGAGAATATTGGGAAAGCTTTTATCATCCCTCAACAGCACGTTGTATTTGGGCTTGAGCTGCTTGATCAGGTTTTGCTCGAGCAGCAGCGCTTCGGTCTCGGTCTTGGTCGTCAAAAACATCATCGACGCGGTATTCGCGATCATCCGCGCGATCCGCCCCGAATGCCCCGCTGGCCGCGCGTAATTGCTGACACGTGCCCGCAGGTTGCGCGCCTTGCCGACATAAAGCACGCGACTTTCGCTATCCAGCATCCGGTAAACCCCGGGTGACGTATCGATGGTTTTGAGATAGCTCTGGATCACTTCGTGACCGTAAGGCTGTGGCTGGGTCTGATCCGTCATTGGCCGCCTGATTCTCTATTCGCGCTGCACTAAGCTGGTTACGGTAACAAGTGTTAACCTGTCCACGAAACCTGTGGATAACTCTGCGGGTAAGTTTGGGGTGACATGAAATTATTGTTGTATTTGGCAGATTTCTTTAAAATGCCTATTTTTTAGGCAGTTATGTAAGCTCCTGAAAGATATTAACAAATTATTAACGCCTTTCCAACCCTCTGAAAACATGGGCTAAATGTAACAGTTTTGTGTCCCTGCGGGCCGCCCGTGCAGAACTTTAACGACACCTCCCTATTCGACCCCAACAATATCCGGTGTATGCCAGCCAAGATGCTGCCCACCGTCCACGCATAGTAACTGCCCCGTCACCGCCGTGGCTTCCAGAAAGTAGCCAAGTGCTGCGGTAATGTCGGTTGGGTTAGCGCCCCGTTCAAGCAAAGTGTTTGCCCTTTGATTGGCAAAATGGACGTCGGACTGACGTGCCCCCTGCAATGTTGGACCCGGCCCAATTGCATTGACCCGGATCGCCGGCGCAAGGGCCCGCGCCGTTGTCTGGGTCATGGCCCAGAGACCCATCTTTGCCAAGGTATAGGTCATGAACTCTGGCGTGAGTTTCCGGACCCGTTGATCCACCATGTTGATGATCAACCCTGTGGCCTGCGGCTCGCCTTCAGCATCGGGCGCCGTGGCCAGCTCCTGCGCGGCCATCGCCTGCGTCAGCACAAATGGTGCGCGCAGATTGCTGCCCATATGTCGATCCCAGCTGTCACGGGTTGCGCTAGCGACAGTATCATATTCAAAGATCGAGGCGTTGTTCACCAGACAGGTGATCGGCCCGCCCAGGGCTGCTACCGCTTGTCCAAAGAGGTCGGCTGCCGCGTCATCGTCCAAAAGGTCGGCGTGCAAAGCGACCGCTTTTCGGCCCAAAGCCTGGATTTCCCGCACAATTTGGTCCGCGCCTGCACTGCTACTGGCGTAATGCACAGCCACGTCGAACCCGCGCCCTGCCAGATACAAGGCCATTGCTGCGCCAAGGCGGTGTCCTGCGCCCGTCACAAGTGCCCGACCCATCCGCCTTCTCCTCAGACCAGAACAACAACCAGATAAAGTGCATAAAGGGCGCTTAGTATGACACCCCAGGTCCGCGTGATGTCCTTCTTGAGAAATACAAAAGGGATCAACAGCAAGGACGCGCCCAGCATGACCCAAAGGTCAAACCGTAAGAATTCAGGATCAACAGAAATCGGCCCAACCAGACTGGCGATGCCGATAATCGCCAGAAGGTTAAACATATTAGACCCGATCACGCTGCCCAGTACGACATCGGCCTGCCGACGCAAGGCGGCCATCACCGTCGTGGCAAGTTCCGGCAAAGAGGTACCGATGGCCACCAGCGTCAACCCGATGACTGTATCGCTGACACCATAGGCCTGTGCGATGATCGTTGCGTTATCAACCAACAGCCCTGCCCCGACCGGCAAACCGATCAGACCTAGAACCAAGAAGACGGCAATCTGCCACGTCGGCATAGTGGGGTCCGCGCCTTCGGGTTCCTCGACGGCGTCCGGCCCGCATCGCCGGTGCGCACGGGCATCGCGCAACTGATCCAGCAAAACATAGGCCAAAGCCCCCAGAAGCACGAGGCCGGCAAGCCAGTCGAACACTCCGCGAAAGGCCAGCGCGATGAACAGCAATGTTGCCGCGATCATGAAATTATAGGTCTTTCGTGTGGAACATTCCGACGTGTGCATCGTGGCCAGCAACGCGGGAATGCCCAGTACCAAAAGGATATTTGCGGTGTTTGACCCTACAACATTGCCCAACGCCAGGCCCGGGGCATTATCAAGAACCGCTTTGATTGAAATCAACAATTCCGGCGCCGAGGTGCCGAATGCCACGATCGTCAGACTGACAATCAGCGCCGGAATCCCCAATCTCAGCGCAAGGTTCACAGCCCCTTTGACCAGCGCGTCGCCTGCCAAAAGCAGGATCACCAGACCCAATCCAGACAAGACCCAGGGCATCAACATCAGGATTTACCCCCACAGGCGCAAGGCCCTTTGCCAATGCGAAAACGCCCGCAGGCGCCACATTTGGTTTGTTTCAACCGATTTGAGCCCAGCCAGTGCATTTTGCCAAACCACGCCAAAACACCCATGAAAACCAGAAACAAGAGGACTATCTTAGCGACCATCGGCTACAGACCAAACCGCGCGTAGGCCGCGCGTTCCTCGATGCCCTGCACCGCGTCCTGCATCATCTGCGCCGAAAACCGCGACAGCAGCCCACGTTTGACGGAATAGTTGCGGAACTTCACCTTTTTGCCAAACCGTTCTTTCAGTAATGGCTTTAGATGGCCAATGCCGTCAATCAGACCTAATTCAGCAGCGCGTTTTGCCAACCAGATCTCGCCGGTGAAGAGATCCTGATCTTGCGGCAGCTTACCAGAACGCCGGGCTGTGATATGATCTTTGAAATTCACATGGATATCTTCAAGCAGCGTTTTCAGTCGCTCAACATCATCAGCGTTCTCTGGGCGGAACGGGTCAAGCATGCTCTTGGATTTTCCGGCAGTATAGACCCGTCGCTCGATCCCGTAGTTCTTGATAAATTCGTCAAGGCCAAAAGAGGCCGAGATCACCCCGATAGAGCCGACAACCGAGGATGGATCAGCATAAATCTCGTCCGCCGCAGCAGCCAGCCAGTAGCCGCCAGAGGCTGCCACATCTTCGACAAAGGCAATGACAGGAATGTTCTTTTCCTCGGCCAGCTGCCGGATACGGGCACCAATCAAGGACGACTGTACCGGGCTGCCGCCGGGCGAATTCACTTCCAGGGCCACCGCAACCGGTTTGCCTTTGGAAAACGCCTTTTCAATCACCGGGGCAAGCGTGACGTCATTCAACACCCCACGTCCCTGCCCGCCGATCACACCGGCAAGGCGGATAACGGCGACAGTGGGGTCAGATTTTAGGAAAGGCAGCCAGTTTTTCATGTAACCTCATGTAGAGCGCACAACGACAGCAGACAAGGACGCTACCGAGATTAATCGCGGATGCGCCAACCGGTCCGGAATATCCACCAGATCACATAAAGGCAAATTCCAGTGAAAACCCCGATCGCCAGAAGGCTGGTCACAATCGGCACATCGGCCGCCCCGTAAAATGCCCAGCGAAACCCCGAGATAAGATATACCACCGGATTGAACATCGAAATCGATTGCCAGACAGAGGGCAGCATCGAAATGGAATAGAACGACCCGCCAAGGAAAACCAGCGGTGTAACGATCAGCAACGGAACAATCTGCAATTGTTCAAAGTTGCCGGCCCATATGCCGAGGATAAAGCCGAACAACGAAAAGCTGATCGCGGTCAGGACAAGGAAGGCCATCATCGCCAGCGGGTGTTCGATGCTGAAATCGACGAAAAAGAATGCCGTAATCAGGATGATAACCCCGATGATCAACGCCTTGGTCGCGGCGGCCCCCACATAGCCCAGAACGACCTCAAGAAAGCTGATAGGTGCGGCCAGCAGTTCGGAAAACGTCCCGATGAATTTCGGGAAGTAGATGCCGAAAGATGCGTTCGAAATGGACTGGGTGATGACCGTGAGCATGATCAGCCCCGGCACGATAAATGCGCCATAGCTGACGCCGTCAACCTCTTGGATTCGGCTACCGATCGCCGCGCCAAAGACCACGAAATATAGCGAGGTCGAAATAACAGGTGCAAGGAAGCTTTGTGCAATCGTGCGAAAAAAACGATGCATTTCAAAGATATATATCGATATGACTGCGGTCCAGTTCATGCAACCCCCTCCGCACCAGTTTTGACGTCACCCTCGTGGACAAGGTTCACAAAGATCTCCTCAAGGCTGGATTGGCGCGTCACCAAATCGCGCAGGATCAGCCCCTCTTGCGCCACAGCGGCCAGCAATGATGTGATGCCGGTCCGTTCGGCCCGCGTGTCATAGGTGTAGATCAACGCCCCGTCTTTCGACAAGCGCAGCGCTTCGGATTGCAGTGCGGACGGCACCTCTGACAGCGGCATACTCAACTGCACTTCCAGTTCTTTCTGGCCCATCCGCGCCATCAGTTTGTCTTTGTCTTCGACCAGCATCAGCTCGCCTTTGGCAATCACTCCGACACGGTCAGCGATGGCCTCGGCTTCCTCGATGTAATGGGTGGTCAGAATGATCGTCACACCCGCCGCCTTCAGCCCGGCGACGATTTCCCACATGTCCTTGCGCAGTTCGACATCTACGCCCGCTGTGGGTTCATCCAGAAACAAAACCCGCGGGTCATGCGCCAGGGCCTTGGCGATCAGCACACGCCGCTTCATGCCGCCCGACAACTCGCGGATCTGGCTGTCCTTCTTGTCCCAGAGTGACAGTTGGCGCAGGACTTTTTCAATGGTCCCGTCATCTCCCTTCTTGCCAAACAGCCCACGCGAAAACCGCACCGTGTTGATGACCCGCTCGAAGGGCTCCAAATTGATTTCTTGCGGGACCAGCCCGATCATCGAACGCGCGGCACGGTAGTCATCAATGATATCATGACCGCCGACAACAACGGTGCCTGAGCTGGCCGTTGTGATCCCGCAAATCGTTGAAATCAATGTGGTTTTCCCTGCACCATTCGGACCCAGCAGTGCGAGAATTTCACCTTCTCGGATATCGAGTGTGACGCCTTTCAGTGCCTCAAAACCACCCTTGTAGGACTTTTTAAGGTCTTTGATCTCGACAATATTACGCATGCTTTCGTCCTTATTTAAGCCCGCAACCCGGAACAGGTGCGCGTAAGTAGACAGCTGCGTTTACTCTTTTGAGCGCCCGAACCAACCCTTTTTCGCTGGTGCCTCTTCAGCGGGTTCAGCCGCATCACCTGCCGGGCCTTCCAGCGTCGATTGCAGGTTCTGAAAAAACTGGTCCGCCATCTTTTTGGCAAACCCGTCAATGATCCGGCTGCCCAGTTGCGCCAGCTTACCGCCGACCTTGGCCTCGACGTCATAACTCAGCTCGGTGCCACCGTCCTTGGCCACCAGCCGGACTTCGGCGCCGCCCTTGGCAAATCCCGCAGCGCCGCCTTTACCCGTGCCATCAATCTTCAACGAAGTGTCAGGCACCAAATCGGAAATCGTCACTTCGCCTTTGAAGGTCGCCTTTACCGGCCCGACCTTCTGCACCACAGTGGCGACAAAACCCTCTTCAACCGAACCCGAGACCTCTTGCGCGCCAGGCACACAGTTTTTCAACATCTCGGGATCCAAAAGCGCGGCATAGACCTGTGCGGGTGGAACAGCGATCTGGCGGGTATCTGACATTTGCATGGAAGTAGCTCCTAAAATTTCAGGCGATCAGGCGGTCTGGACCACGACTTTGCCTGTGGCTTTACGGCTGCGCAAGAGATCAAGCGCCTCATTGGCGCGATCAAGCGGCAGCAGGTTGCTGACATGAGGGCTCAACTTTCCAGCGACATACCAGTCAAACAGGGTTCTAAAGCTATCCGTCAGCACGGACGGGCGCAATTTCGCATAGGCCCCCCAATAGACCCCCATAACGGTCAGGTTTTTCACCAACAATATGTTCGCGGGGATTTGTGGCACCTCCCCCGAAGCGAACCCCAGCGGCAACAATCGCGCCTCGGGATTGCAGGCGCGCATCGCTGCCTTGAACTGGTCGCCGCCAACGGGATCATACACCACATCGGCGCCCCCCAAGCTTTTGACGACGGCGCGAATGTCGTCAGTTTCCGAATTGATCAGGTGGTCCGCACCGGCGGCTTTACAGATATCAAGCTTTTCGCCCCCCCGCGCACAAGCGATAACTTCGGCACCCATTAGCTTACCCAGTTCCACCGCCGTCAGGCCAACGCCGCCGGATGCGCCCAGCACCAGCAACCGTTCGCCCGCTTTCAGTCCTGCCCTATAATCCAACGCCACGTGGCTTGTGCCGTAAGCGATCAAAAAGGCAGCAGCATCAACCGACGACATTTCGTCGGGGATCGGCACACAAACGTCAGCGGATACCGCGGCGTATTCGGCCAGACCGCCAGAACCGGCATAGGCCGCGATACGCTGACCTTTGACCAGAGCCGTGACGCCTGCGCCGACCTCTGTGATGGTGCCGGCCAGCTCCATCCCGATGGTGAAGGGCAAGGGCGGTTTTTCCTGATAGGTTCCTTTGATCATCAGGGTATCGCCAAAATTCATCCCGCAAGCATCGATCTTGACCAGCACCTCACCTGACTTTGGCATTGGCACGGCGATATCCTGCATCGAAAGCGGTTGGTCATAGGCAGTGACTTGCATTGCGCGCATGGAATTGTTCCTAGTCTGGTCTAACCCGTGCAAATGTTCAGAGCGGGCGACGAATGACAAGTCACCGGGCTGACAATTTTAGGCGACTTTGGTTGGAAATCGTAAGATCACCCGTAAACCGGGGGCATTATCTTGCAACGTCACCTGCGCCCCGTGAAGCCCCGCGACGGCCTGAACAAGGCTAAGGCCCAGACCGTGGCCCGGCGTCTGACGGCTACGGTCCAAACGGTACAGCCGTTGCAAGACCTTGGCGCGTTCTTGCGCCGGAATGCCAACGCCAGTGTCAGAAACCTGCAAAACCAGAGCCTGTCCCTGCGCCCCAAGCGAGACGGTAATTTTTGTATCCTTGGCGGTGTGACACAAAGCATTTTCGACAAGGTTTGAAAGCATCTGGCCCAGCAACGCCCGGTCCCCCATCAGACAGAGGTTTTCCGCAAGTAAATCAAGCCTCAAAACATGCCCGCTGGCGGCGGCATGGTCTTCGAACAGCTCCGTTACCTTGCGACACAGTTCGGAAAGGTTCACCGATTCAAACCGCGCCTTGGGCGATCCCGCCTCGACTTGCGCCAGTTGCAGCAGGGCGTGGAAAACATGGGTCATGCCCTCGACTTCATCCAGTAACTTGCCGGTCAACGTCGCACTTTCGGGGTCTTGCGCAACCCTGTCGGCCAAGTCCTGCGCATAAAGCGTGACTCGTTGTAGCGGTGTGCGCAGATCATGGGCTATATCGGTGCTTACCCCGCGAAGTGCCCCCATCTGCGCTTCTTGTGCACCTGCCATCTGGTTCAGTTTTCCACCGATCCGCACCAGGTCGTCCGACCAGCGCGGCCCGATCTGCACCCGTGCGCCCAAGTCGCCACTGGTCATTTTGTCTAGCGCAGCCCCGACAACCTCCACATGGCGTTTCGAGCGGCGCGCGAGGATCAAACCGCCAGACAGGGCGATCAAGACCGTGGGCAGCAGGCTGATCAGCAGAATATTCACAAATACGCCGCGCAGCGCGACAATCTCGGCGCGGCTGCGGGCGATGGTGATCACACCGCCGTAAAGCGCGTTGGTCAAAGACAGGTATTCACCTTCGAATTCAGCGCGTTCGGGGTTCAGCGAAAAGATGTGAAACCCGCCCTCATCTTGCGCAATCGCGCCGTTACCGTAAATGCGCCCGTCAGGTGCGATGTAACTCAAGATCAACCGGCCCGGATCCGCCGCGCGTGATTCCGCCTCGACCAGTTGCGCCACAGCGCGGGCCGACGGGGCGGCGCGAAATCCGGCCAAGTCTTGTTGGAGGTCTGCGCGGATCGTCTCTTCGAACGACGATTGGGTGACGGCATAGCTTGCCGCGAGGCTCAGCAGGCTGACCGTCGCAAACAGCGCAACCAGCAAAATCGCCAGCCGCAGCGGCATCGAGCGCCAGATATGGCGCAACCGCGTCACGCTACAATCCTGTAGCCCGCACCGCGCACGGTTTCGATCAACTCTTGGTTAAACGGTTTGTCGATCTTGGCACGTAACCGGCTGACATGGGTTTCCACCACATTGGTGCCGGGGTCAAAACCGATATCCCAAACACTTTCCAGCAGCATTGTGCGGGTTTGCACACGGCCCTTGCGGCGCAGTAAATGTTCGAGCAACGCAAATTCCCGTGGCAAAAGATCAATAACTTCATCGCCGCGCGTCACCTTGCGGGTGATCAGGTTCATCTCAAGGTCCGCGACCTTGAGCACCGTTTCCGCCTCCAACGCGTGCGGGCGCCGGGCCAGCGCCGCAACACGCGCTGACAGTTCACCAAAGGCAAAGGGCTTGGCCAGATAATCATCTGCCCCTATTTGCAACCCCTCGATCCGGTCCTCGACCTCTCCCAAGGCCGTCAGCAACAAAACCGGCGTCAGCGTCCCTGCGCCGCGCAGGGTTTTCAGCAAAGTCAGCCCATCGACCTCGGGCAGCATCCGGTCCAGCACGATCACGTCATAGCCGGTCGAAGTGGCCGCAATCAGCCCGTCCTTCCCATTCGCGACAAGGTCCACAACATGCCCCTCTTCACGCAACCCACGCGCTATATAGTTGCCTGTGGTGGCATCATCTTCAACAACCAATAGCTTCATCTGTGACGGCCCAATTCCTGCACTCCCGCTCCTATATAGACGTTTTCAATCCAAGATCAGAGTGCGTTACAAATTTGTATAGGCGGCCCAAGTTCTCTGTAAACATGACGCCTCATATCGGTCTCATCCATTATAAAAATGAGGCATATCCCATGCGATCCTTAATGAAGTTCTCCTCGCGCACCACCACCGCCGCGCTGACCGCCGCTTTGATGTCGGCCTCTGCCCTCACATTGGCCCCCGCGCCGGCATTCGCCGTACCCGCCGGTGGCTATGCCGATCTGGTCGAAGCGGTCTCTCCCGCTGTCGTCTTTATCGAAGTGACAACCAAGGCGACGCCGAACAGCAGTGCCCTGCCACAAAACCTGCCGCCGCAACTGCGCCGCCATTTCGAGGGGCTGACACCGGGGCAAGCCCAGCCACAGCAAGGGTTAGGGTCCGGCTTTATCATCTCGCAGGACGGGCAAATTGTGACCAACCACCACGTTGTTGATGGCGCGGAAGCCGTCACAGTCAAGCTTGCCGATGGGCGCAGTTTTGACGCCAAAGTATTGGGCAGCGACCCTCTGACGGATATCGCCGTTCTCAAGATCACGGCCGATGTGGACCTTCCCACGGTCGCTTTTGGCTCATCCAAGGATTTACGGGTCGGTGATGAAGTTGTCGCCGTCGGCAACCCTTTCGGGCTGGGCGGCACCGTAACATCCGGCATCATTTCCGCCCTGTCGCGCGACATCAGGTCGGGCCCGTTTGACGACTTTATCCAGACCGACGCAGCGATCAATCGTGGCAACTCCGGTGGGCCGCTGTTCGACAATAACGGCAATGTCATCGGCGTGAACACCGCCATCATCTCGCCCGGTGGCGGCTCTGTCGGGATCGGTTTTGCGGTGCCTTCCGATCTTGTCCAGACCGTGGTGGCTGATCTGGCGGATGACGGATTGATTGCACGCGGCTGGCTGGGGGTGAACATCCGCCCTATGACCGAAGAAGTCGCCGCTGTCCTAGGATATGATGCCCCCAAAGGCGCGGTAATCGAAGCGGTCAGCAAGGACAGCCCCGCCGAGGCCGGCGGCCTGAAGAAAGGTGACATCATCACCGCATTTGCAGGCACGCCCGTTGACGAATTACGCGATCTGACCCGCGCCGTGGCCACCACAAAACCCGATGAATCCACAGAGATCACCGTTCTGCGGCGCGGTAAGGAGGTCACGCTGAAGGTTACTGTCGGTACGCTGCCCCCCAAGGGAGCGTAATACACCAAACCCTCTGCGCCTTGCATTTCATGTGAGGAGCAGAGGGTGCAAACGCGACGACGAAGACCCGAACAGCATCAAAATTTGCAATACAACAAAGCGCAAAAGAAAGTTTGACATGATCCATCGGGAGGCGCACTCAACACGAGCTGCAGCACAAAAGGCCCCTCATGATTGGTCACCACCTTACCCTCAAACAACTCGAAGCACTGGTCTGGGTCGCGGATCTGGGCAGTTTTCGCAAAGCCGCCCATCATCTCAACACCACCCAACCGAATATCTCTGCAAGGATTTCCGGGTTGGAAAAATCCCTTGGCCTACCGTTGATGTTGCGCGACGCTGGGTCGGTGCGCATGACACCGCGCGGGGCCGAAATTCTGGAACAGGCCCGCGCTATTCTGCAGGAAGCCGCCCAGCTGGTCGAGATTGCCGACAGGCCCGATCTGATTGATGACCGCCTGCGCCTTGGCGTCACCGAACTGGCGGCCGCCACATGGCTGCGTCCCTTGATGGTGCGCCTTAAAGAAGTTTATCCGAATGTGTCGGTCGAATTGACCGTCGATCTGTCGCGCAATCTTGATCGCGAACTTGCCTCCAATGCCCTTGATCTGGCGATTCAGACCGCACCTTTCGGCGCACAGGCCAGCGGCGTTATCGAACTTGGCGAATATGGGTATGTCTGGGTCGCGGCACCGGCCCTTGCACGACACCTGGGCACCGGTGACATCACACAAGCCGCCCTGATAAATCATCCCATCCTAACCCACACCCGCCACACCCAAGCCTATCTTGAAGTCGCTGAGCACTTTGACACAAGAACCGACGCACGGATGCGTATTGTGCCCTCCAACAGCCTATCTGCGGCGATGCACATGGCAATGGACGGTCTTGGCGTCGCGGTTCTTCCCCGCGCCTTGCTGGCGCAGCATCTGGCAGAGGGCACATTGACCGAAGTCGCACATGCCTGGCGGCCCAGCCCGCTGCGCGTTGCGGCGCGGTACCATGCGGACCGCGCAGCCCAGTTTGTGCACAGCGCCGCGGTGATTGCCGCCGAATGTGCGGCAGACTTTAGGGAGGCGCTACCGCAGGATCATATTTTATGATCACCAATATAGAATATAATAATTTGCATCTATCCCGCCATGGTTTCTATGCTCTCCGAAAATCGGGAGTCAAAACATGCAAAAATCATCTGTCCGGCTTGGCGTAGACATTGGCGGCACTTTCACCGACGTCGTGCTTGAAGTCGATGGCACGTCCTTTTCCACCAAAGTGCTGACCACCTATGCCGCCCCCGAAAACGCGATCATCGACGGTATGCATCAGGTGTGCACAAAGGCAGGTATCACGCCCCATGCGATCACCCAGATCATTCATGGCACGACCTTGGCCACCAACGCGTTGATCGAACGACGCGGCGCAAAGACGGCGCTGATCACCACCCAAGGTTTTCGCGACGTCATCGAAATGCGCACCGAGTCGCGGTTTGAACAATATGACCTGAACCTCAATCTGCCCGAACCGCTGTTGGCCCGCCAAATGCGCTATACCGTGGCCGAACGGGTTGATGCCCTTGGGGATGTTCTGATCCCGCTAGAGCGTTCCGAGGTCGAGGCCGTCGTCGCGCAGATCAAGACCGCCGGTTATGAGAGCGTCGCAGTCGGGCTGATGCATTCCTATCTGAACCCTGCGCATGAACAGATGGTGCGCGATGTGCTAGCGGAAATGATGCCAGATGCGATGGTATCTTTGTCCTCCGAAGTCTCGCCGCAGATGCGCGAATACGAACGTTTCAACACGGTGGTCGCCAACGCCTATATCAAGCCGCTGATGAAATCTTATTTGGGCCGGCTTGAAGGACGCCTGAAAGACGAAGGTGTCAGCTGTAATATCTTCCTCATGCATTCGGGTGGCGGGATTATCTCCATCGAAAGCGCCGCAGAATTTCCTGTGCGGCTGGTCGAATCCGGCCCTGCAGGCGGGGCAGTCTTCGCGTCCCATATCGCGGCACGCTACGGGTTGGACAAGGTGTTATCCTTTGACATGGGCGGCACCACGGCCAAGATTTGCCTGATTAAGAACCAGACCCCGAAAACCAGCCGCGTGTTTGAAGTGGCGCGGACTTACCGTTTCAAAAAGGGATCCGGCATGCCGATTTCGATCCCCGTGATCGACATGGTAGAGATTGGCGCGGGCGGTGGGTCGCTCGCGCATGTTGATGCCATGCGCCAAATCCGGGTAGGACCGGAAAGTGCGGGCTCTGAACCGGGGCCAGCCTGCTATGGGCGGGGGGGCGCAAAACCCGCCGTGACCGATGCCGACCTGGTGCTGGGCAAACTGGACCCTGACAATTTTGCGGGGGGGTCGATCAAGTTGAACACAGCCAGCTCCGAAGGCGCGTTGACGTCTGTGCTTGGTGACGTGCTGGACATGGATGCGGCCACGTCTGCCTTTGGTCTGGCCGAAGTCGTCGACGAAAACATGGCCAATGCCGCGCGTGTGCATGCGGTGGAGAACGGCGAAGACCTTTCAGAATATACCATGATCGCATTTGGCGGCGCGGCCCCGCTTCATGCGGGTCGCTTGTGTGAAAAGCTGGGTGTTGATCGTTTGCTGGTGCCACCGGGTGCCGGAGTTGGATCGGCCATCGGCTTTCTGCGCGCGCCCTTCAGTTTTGAGGCGAACCGCTCTGTCTATATGCGCCTGTCGGATTTTGACGCAGATAAAATCAAAACGCTGCTGGGCGAGTTGCAGAGCGAAGCCACAGGTTTCGTGCGCAATTGCGCACCCGATGCCACCATCCTGTCAGAGTTTAAAGCCTACATGCGCTATGCCGGCCAAGGTTGGGAGATCCCGATCATTCTGACAGCTGAGCAAGCCGCAAATCCTGATGCGGCAACGTTTGAACGCCTGTTCGCCGAGGATTATGCCAAACTGTTTGGCCGCACGGTGGAAGGTTTGGACATCGAGATCACGGTCTGGTCCGCCAATGCGACAACACCACCCGAACGGGTTGCCAAGGTTGCAACCGCTTCCCCCAAAGGGGCGGCTGCCGTCGCATCCCGTCGACCGATGTTTGATCCTGCATTGGCCGCATTCCAGGACAGCGCCGTCATCCTGCGCGACGCAATGGAAGAAGGCGCAGAGGTGCAGGGCCCCGCGATTATCACCGAGGACGAGACGACCATCATCCTCCCCACCAGCCGTATGGCTGTCCGCCAGCCAGATGGCTGCATTGACGTGACTGTGAAAGGCTGAACCCATGGTAAAAGAGCACTCAAACGTCGCCTATCAGGTCATGTGGAACCGCCTGATATCTGTCGTTGAAGAACAGGCCCAAGCCCTAGTTCGTACCGCATTTTCCACCTCGGTGCGCGAGGCCGGAGATTTGTCGGCTGGTGTTTATGACACCCATGGCCGGATGCTGGCGCAGGC
>JBARCL010000095.1:0-2795 GCA_049794055.1 Sulfitobacter sp. | reverse complement strand
GGAAAGGGCCGCCCTTTGTGCAAGGACGGCCCAGTCAGAGTTTACGGTTGGAATGGAGACCTTAAGCCGCGTCGTCGGTCATGAAGGCGGGGAGTTCGTCGGCCTCAGCGTCGGAGTTCGTGCCATTGCTCGCCGTTTGTGCGTTATCAACTGAGGAGCCAGCCTCACTATTAACCCCGGCTTCGGCGATGACGCCTTCTTCACTGACAACATCCACGAATGCCATCCCATCGGGCAGCCAGCACGATGTCTTGGTCGCTGTTTCGACATCGAGACCTTCCGCCTCCATCGCGTTTTCGGCAAAGGCCCGTTCCATCGCGGCCGCGATATCGCCTTTGCGCTCCCGCGCACGTTCTTCGGCGTATTTATCGCCAATGAGCTTACGTGCCGTAGATACAGCATGGGTTTTGTTGACCCTACCCCAATAGGTGGTCGCCGTCGGGCGCCAACAGGCCGCCACATCAACATCAAGACGCGCACCAATCTCCTCAATGATCGGGGAGGGGTGATTGTCAGACAGAAGCTGCGGCTTGATCGCCAGACCCACGGCCCAGGCAAAGAGCGCCTGTTTGTCAGCAATAGGGAGGGCTGACATCGCCCGAAAATCCTCAGGTTTCTCCAGCTCCATCCAATCGATCGCCAAGTCGCGCTCCAATGCATCAAGCATCTTCTCGGCGACGGTATCCGTGTGCAGCGCTTCGCGGTTGAGCGAGCGGAACGGATCGATGGAGACATTAAGCGCTGCAGTGCCATAGGCATGCGACAAAGCCTGTTCGCAAAGCGCGTAGAGCATCGCATCAAAAGCCACGTCATAGTCTGCCGACAAATGCGCACGCAGGATATGCTGGCGCGTTGCGCGCAAATCATCCGCCAGACTGGCCGAAATGCCGTCTGCTTTGCGCAAGGTCGTTGCCGGATCCGAGACGGGCACTGGCGTTGATGAGGTCGGCGGCGTGACCTGAGGGCGGGCAGGGGCGTCCTGATCACCGTCTTCTACAGCATCTTCACCGGCAACGGGTACAGCTGGGATGTCCTCAGGCCGCACCAAACCCTTTTCGACGCGCAGCAATCCATCATGCGCGATGGTCAGCACACAGCCTGCGATGGCTTGATCCTCGATGGCATAAGGCTGACGTTCTCGCTGCAGCACCTCGATCTCGCGCAAGCGTGGCTCAATGGCGTAGTATTCTTCGGTCTCCGCGTCGCTCCAGTCTTCACCGTCGTTCTGGGATGCGAGTTCTTCTTCACGCGCCATCAGGCGAGTTTCTTCGGCGAGCAACTCAGGATCAGGTTCGATGTCCTGCGGATAAACCCGCCCAAAACTACGAAACGCGCCGTAATCCACCGCAAGATGCACTTCGACCCATTTCCAACCCGCCGCGAAGGGTTTGGCCGCCACCTGCAGCTTCTCCACCGCCAGCCGTTCCAACAGTTCGGGGTTTTCCATGTGAGAGGAGGCATTGTCGTCAAAGAGGTCACGCAACAGCACGCCGCCAGCCGCTTCATAAGCTTCAACACCGACAAAACGACCAATGCTGGAACTGGCCGAATGTGCCATCTCGGTCAGGTGACGTTTGATCGACTGCGGATGAATGTGATAGCCGTCCTTCACCGTATTCCAGATCGCCAATTGTCGATCATGGTCATCGGTCAGCGTGAAGGCCATCACGCATTCCAACGTGATTTCATTGGCGCGAAACTGTTCGATGATCTCGGGCGCAACACGGGCCAGTTTAAGGCGGCGGCGCACCAGATCGACCGAGACGCCGAACTTCAGCGCGATCTCGTCTTCACTGCGGCTCTCGCCAATCATCTTGTCAAAGGCTTCGAACTGATCGGCAGGGTGCATGGCTGCGCGCTGAAGGTTTTCTGTGGCGGAGGTGACGACAGCGTCGCGTTCGTCCTCGATCAAGCACGGGATTGGATGATCCGTTGGAATTGCCTCGTCTTCAGCAAGCTGTTGCAGCGCTTTAAGGCGGCGTCCACCTGCATCCACTGCGAAACTCGAATCCGAGGTCGCATGAACCACCAGGTTCTGTTTGATGCCATTTTCGCGAATGCTGGCCAGCAGTTCGGCGTCGTCAGCGGCATTAGCCGCGACTTTGCGCACATTGAGCGGGCTGAGCGACAGCTGGTTGAGGGGGATCATGCGAATGTCGGAGAAACGGGATACGCCGGTTGCTTCGGGTGCTGACTGCTTTGCAGGTGTCTTTTTACGGCTAGCAGCCATGGATTTGGTTGTGGTCTTGGCCATGGGGATGGTCCTTTCAGACCGGGCCCGGATGAGACTCTCTCTATCCTTTCAAGCCCGGCATCCGGGCTTCCCTTTCTCTGGCTCTCTGTTTGCAGCGCCCTGATTAACAGCCCCATCCGACGTCCAATTTCCAAATCAGGTGCCCTTTGACGCCGTTAAGGCCGGTTCCAAATCAGGCATCGATGAATATTCGGCCCGCGCATCGGAGCGGATTTGGAAGGCGATGCGGTTTAGTTGGCAGATGACCACCATGTTGCACCGGTTCGACGGTGAAGACGCCTTTGCCGAACAAATTCGCAAAGCCTCACTGGCTCACCTTGCGGCGTCGGAAACAGCGCGGCGCGACTTGGCGGAAAACTACATCGGGCTGCCGTTCTAGCGCGTAGCTTAATCACTGCCCAATCGGGTGATATTCTGAGACAGGTCGATAGCTACGGTAAGCGCCCGCGCCGTGGCCATCGCCATTTGCGGCAATATCATCCACTCCAACGCCCAAGCCGCGCCCGAACGTTCCTGTTCATGCACCATGGCGTGGTGCATC
>JBARCL010000094.1:0-73022 GCA_049794055.1 Sulfitobacter sp. | reverse complement strand
GTGTCGTTTTAGTTTCATGGGTGGATTCGGCCGAAATCGCCTCTCTCGTCGAGGAAATTTCCATTTAACCGGTGGACGGGCCTCTTACTCAATCTGTGGACTCGTTCCGCTCCAGCGTCAATCGTGCGCTTTCCTTTGCCATTCCGTAGATCCCGCCCATCGGTGAACCACGGCAATGAGGCGGCACGCCGGAACAGGACGAGGGCGGCCTCCGGCAGGACAGCGCCGGGCACCAGATCTGTTACAAAGAGATCATGCAAGATCACCAGCGTCAAAGCCCGCCAGCGTACCGACAGGTGCTGAAGAGGCGCAGGCCGACCGACGGCCGCGCGGGCCTCAAAGGGGCAGTTCCACCCCGGTTCATCGTACCAGAGCGCGAGGACGGGCCGGGCCGCCCCGTCGCGATCGAGCGGCGCCCAAAGAGTGCGAATTGCATGCTCGAGACGATCGAAACTGACTGGGTTACCTCTGACGATCCGGCTGATCTGGCGCTGGAGCTCGAGAACTCCCGCAGCGAAATCCACCTTCAAAGGGTCCTCTGTCTCCCCTCCCCCGCCGGTCAGAACGGCATCGCACTTGCGACAGAACGGGCGCAGCAGGCCATTCAGCATGCGAAAGGAAAGCCTCAGGCCGCCGCGACACGCAGGGCAGCGATCCAGAAGCATGGTCCGGTGCGCCGGGCAAACCACTTGCTCCGCCAATCGCCAAATCGCCCGCAGATAAG
Source organism: Sulfitobacter sp. (assembly GCA_049794055.1). Lineage (GTDB taxonomy): Bacteria > Pseudomonadota > Alphaproteobacteria > Rhodobacterales > Rhodobacteraceae > Sulfitobacter. Next base: position 72,298 of record JBARCL010000094.1, on the reverse strand, counting down.
CATCGCGGCCGGCAGCGACATCCCCATCGAAACAGGCAAGACAGGCTGGCACTGTCTCGGTCAGAAACCAGTCCCGCGGCCGATCAGGATATCGAGACGCCAGTGAGCTGCGCCGAAGCCGTTCGGGATCCATCCGACAGGCCTTGGCCCAAAGCCTGAGCAGCTCCATATCCGGGGCCACATCGTCAACCTGCTGCGCGCCTGCGTCCCTACCCCCCTGCCCCGCTAGGTATACCATCAGCTCAAGGGGCTCCGCCCCGTAACGCGCGGCAACCCGCGCTACCCAGGACGAAAGCAATTCGTCCCGAAACGGACGCGGCGCGACGGGCAGTTTGGCCGGCACCATCATGCCCCGACCCGCTGCGACACGGGCTTGCTCCGCCGCCGAGCGGTCTGGGTCATCGAAACCAGCGGCAGCACCAGATTGTCGCCAAAACTATCCGCGTCGAGACGCTCCTTACCCGACCGAACCGCATCTTCCGCCGCCGTCTCGATCAGGCGGAAGATGCGCGCCGTCACACCGGAGGTCAGCTTGTGAATCCGTTCTCTGGCCTCCCCGCTGATCAGATCGGATGCCTCGCGCAAGGGCAGGATGCGCTCGAAGCTTTTCAGGAGCCCGGCGAAGGCGGCATCGTTCTGCCAAGGCTTGAGATGGAACGCCTCGAAACGCTCGGCCAGTTGCGCATCGGTCAGCAGTGCCTGCCGAGCCAGGTCCGTTCCGGCACAAACCAGTGGAATCCGAAGATCATTGGCCAGAAACCGGATCGCATTGAGAAAGATGCGCTGCTGCCGAAAGGTACCGGCAAGCATGCCGTTCACCTCGTCGAGAATGATCATCTTCGCCCCTACGGTTCGCAGCAGCGACCGGCAGATATCCTTCTCACGGGCGAGCGTGCCGCCTGTCATCGCCGGCGCGCCCATGCTGGCCAGAAGTTCGCGGTAAAGATCGCGCTCGATGGGTTCGGATGGCACTTGCGCAACAACCACCGGGCGGTGGTCAACGCCGGTGATTTGGCTGAACTTCGGCGGGTGGTCGCGTTCAAACTTGCGCACGATCTTGGTCTTGCCCATGCCGGTGTCGCCGTAGATCAATAGGCATGGCATCCGGTCACGCGGTGGATAGGTCAACAGGTTCTCCAGACGTGCCAGAGCGGCCCCGGACTGATCGAAACCGATCCAGCGGTCGGCCCGGATCCAGGCAATGCGCTCATCATCCGGCAGCGCCGCAAACCGGCGGTAGGTCGGATCGAGATGTGCAAATGCGCTGCCTTCGTTCACGACCATTCCTCAACTTCGAACCCCGGGTGATCCCTGAGCACGCTCTCGCTTTCCCTGGGCTCCGGACCGGCGTCCAGAGCCTCGTAGGCCCCTACCCCATCAAGCGCTCGGTCCCGTCTTTCAGAAAATCGCCTGGCCTCCCGTGTCCTGCTGCTGGCAGCATCAACCAGGGCGCGTTGTTCCTCGATCACCGCGAATATAAGGTCTTCGTCCTCGAGCGCGCGCCCGCGTTCGCGCAAAATCGCCTGCGCACGGCGATGTTCCGCAAGGGTGATGGACGGATGGCGCAGGTCCGCAAACCGCACAGGATAGCGTTGGCCTTCCGGGCCAAGCACAAAGATCGTCGAGAGATCGCGCGGATCATAAGACACGCGCAATTGGCGGTCTTGCCGACCCGCCCAGAGGCTCAAGACATCGTCCCAATACCGCAGGCCAAAGAGATGGATGCCATCACGGCGCACCATGCGTTCCGTGCTTGGTAGGAAATCTATCCGGAACCCCTCCGGATCGTAAGGCCGACGCAAAGGTGCCTCGCGTCGCTCATAGGCTTCGTTCCAAGCCGCAACCGGCGGAATCCCGAGCGCACGGTGCCGTTCAGCATGATAACGGGTGATTTCCAGCGCCAGCCAGTGCTCCAGCTCGTCGAGAGTCATCGCCGACTTGCCCACGGAATCGTAGTCGCCACGGTCCTTGATGCTGCTGAAGGTCGAGCCCGGCAGCAGATGGACCGCCCCCATCATCGTGCCGATCAGCCGCTCGATGTGACCGCCGTAATGCGGCGCCCCTATCGGCCGGTACTGCAGCGAAATCCCGTGCTCCTCGGCGCCCCGCTTCATCGCCTTTGAGCGGAACTCCTTGGCATTGTCGACGTGAATGGTCTCCGGCAATCCCTCTGCGGGCCAGTCCGCATCAATACCCAGGCCCTCCAGCCAGTCGAGTTTGGGCTGCACCAGATGCTGAATGGCCAGTGCCACCGACAACACCGACGGAGGCTCCAGCGTCAGATAGAACCCTGCCACCATACGGCTGGCGACGTCGATGGCGAGCGTCAGCCAGGGCCGTTGCAAAGGCTTCCGATGAACCCGGTCCACGACAATGACATCCACCAGCGTGTGGTCGATCTGAACCACCTCATAGGCCCGTTCGACCTGATAGCTGCCTGGCACTGGGTGATGGCGCTGGCGAGAAGCCTTAGCGCCCTCACGCGCCGCCGTGAGTTCGGCCGGATCTATCGCCGCCACACGGTCCCGCAGCGTGGTCCAGCACGGGGGACGTAGACCCCTCTGACTGCACCGCCTGCGTACCTCCTTTTGCAGGGCGTTGATGCTTGGCTTCTGGAGGGACTTGTAGAACTCCTCGATCGCCCCCGAAATCACCGCTTCGATCTCGTCAGGCAGCCGACGGCTGCCTGTCGGTGTCCCAACCTGAGCCGCCAGTAATGAGCTGGCGACCGGGCGCGCCTTGTACGCTGAGATCAACTCGTAGAAGCGAGAGCGCTTGAGACCAAGATCACGGCATGCCTTAAGGAATTCTACTCGGTTCGGCGGTGTCTTGCTTGCAAGCCGACGGATCACAGCTTCTCGCGCGACCGCCTGTTCCCACGCAGCATCGTCGACGGCGTTGATGTCTGATCGATCCACCATGGCCAAACCCGGATAATAGGTGTCTTATGTCCGATAAAGAAACTATGATCCGGGAATGAAACAAGAACATGAACACAATGATATCAATACGTTAGAGTCCACCAATGGAACAAGATCGACATCACCCAACACCAAGATAAAGCGCCAAAAAAAAGTCATTGAACTCTTACCCAACTGGAACAAAACCGGTGCTGCCCCAGAAACTGAAGGGGTAGATGTGACCGATCATGTTGCGGCACCCGCTGGACCAGGCGATCTCGACCGTCTAGCCGCAACAACGCGCGACCACGCGCGTATGGCAATGGCTGAAAATACGAACAAAGCCTATGCCGCCGATTGGAAGCAATTCGCCCGCTGGTGCCGGTTAAGAGGGACGAACCCTGTGCCCCCCTCGCCTGAGGTGATCGGACTTTACCTTGCCGATCTATCTGCCACGGGCGGAAAAACAATTGCCCTCTCGGTGTCGACCATCGCGCGCAGCCTGTCCGGGCTGGCCTGGCACTACCAGCAGCGTGGCTTCACACTTGACCGCAAAGAAAGGCGCGTCGCGACTGTTCTTGCAGACATCCGGCGCAGGCCCGCGCGGCCTCCTGTTCAGAAAGAAGCGATCCTGACCGAAGACATCTGCGCAATGGTTTCCACCCTGCCCTTCGATTTGCGCGGGCTGCGCGATCGCGCGATTCTACTGATCGGATATGCAGGCGGGCTGCGCCGGTCCGAGATTGTCAGCCTGGACCTCGGCAAAGACTTTTCTCCCGACCGCCGAGGTTGGGTTCAAATAGAGGAAGAAGGTGCAGTACTGTTCTTGCGCGGCAAAACAGGCTGGTGCGAGGTTGAAATTGGTCGGGGCTCCTCTGACCTGACCTGCCCCGTCCACGCGCTTGAACAATGGCTGCACTTTGCCAGTATTGATTTCGGAGCGATATTCGTACGCACCTCGCGCGATGGGAAACGCGCTCTGGATGCCCGGCTGAATGATAGACATGTGGCGCGTCTGATCAAACAGACGGTGCTGGATGCGGGTATTCGAAGCGAACTTCCCGAAAAGGAACGGGTCTCCCTGTTCTCGGGCCATTCCCTCCGCACCGGTCTTGCCACCTCTGCAGATGTGGATGAGCAGCACGTACAAAAACGGCTAGTTCTCTCAAACAGCGAAATGTCGCAATGGTATCAGCGTCGCCGCAACTGGTTCCGCATCAACCGGACCAAGGCGGCAGGACTTTAGGCGTAAAGGTAGGTTGGGGGCTGACTATCTCTTACAGATCAACGTCACCTGCCCGGCTCCACGCGCGAATCTGTCACCGACCAATCTTTCGACCTTCTCAACTACAAAATCAAAATCCAGAGCTATGGGTGCAGGCCAAGAGGTCGGCTATCATGTCCGGACCTTCACCGATTCCTTTCAAGAGTTTCGCCGCCACCCCAACGCATTATCTGATCGCAGCCTAACGAACCGCCTCGCTTCGCACTAGCCAACGAAGAAATCGGCAACGTGAAACGCGTCATGGGAGCATAAACAAGGCGACCAGATACCAAAGTTTACAGCTGTAAACTCATCTACAATACTGCTTCATATAGCGCCCGACGATACAATAGACACTAAATAAGCAAAAAAGCATTGACTTAGACACGTGAATCGCAGCTTTTATCCCCAAGTGGCGCGAAAAATGCCATATTAAGCAAATTGGGGCAACCACATGATTCCCGTGACACCAATAGTTACAAGCCGACCGTCGGAGCTGGCAACGGATATTTCCGCACGCCTAACAACCGCCATTCGTGAACATTTGCTATCGGCGTTCGCGCCAGATAACACCAAATCCCTACGCCTGTTCAATGCACCCGAAGCCGCCGAGCTGTTGGGCGTATCCGGTCAATTCATGCGTAAAGTACATGGCGAAGGCACGCTGCCTGAACCCCAAGAAGTTCGGGCCGGTCGTCGCTACTATACCGCGCGCGACATCTGGAACGCCCGCCACATTCTTGAACAAACCTCCCGCAAAAAGGGCCGCTACCTTCCCGGTCGCAAGGACGGTGACAAGCTTCAGGTCTGGCAATTGATGAACTTCAAGGGTGGCTCAAGCAAAAGTACGACGACCATCCACCTGGCCCACTACCTTGCCCTTCAGGGTTACCGGGTTCTGGCGGTTGATCTGGACCCGCAAGGGTCGCTGACATCCATGTGTGGAATCAGCCCTGAAATCGAATTTGACGGGCTGACCGTCTATGACGCGATTAGGTATGACGATCCGGTGCCCTTTGCCAACACGATCGTGGACACTTATTTTCCCGGCCTCTCTCTTGCACCATCTCGCCTGCTTTTGTCGGAATTCGAGACTGAATCGGCAGTAAATTCCAGCCCTGACCAGCCGTTCTTTACACGCATCAGGAGCGCCCTTGCCCAAGTCGAAGATCAATATGACATCGTTTTGATGGACAGCCCGCCGCAGCTGGGCTTTTTGACAATTTCCGGCATGGCGGCGGCAACGTCACTGATCGTGCCCCTCACACCCTCTATGCTCGACGTCTCGTCTACAGCACAGTTTCTAGAGTTGGCTGGTGCCTACATGGGCGTGATCGAAGAAGCCGGGGCAGAACTCCAATACGACCACTTCAAGTTTCTAATCACCCGCGACGAGCCGACCGATGTGCCGTCACAACAGCTGACATCCTTCATGCGCGCGCTGTTCCACGACCGTGTCATGGATGCAACTGCCCTTAAGAGTACCGCCATCAGCGACGCGACCATGCTCAAACAATCCATCTATGAGGTCGTGAAATCGGAGATGACGCGCGCGACCTACGATCGTGCAAAGAACTCAATGGATGCGATTGGCAAAGAGGTCGAAGCAATGATCCATCAATCGTGGGGGCGTAACTAATGGCCCGTAAATCACTGCAAGGCCTGTCCGGAATTGCCAAGACAATTGCCGATTCTGGGGCCCGCTCTTCTGAACGCAAGGCAAATACCAGCGCACCCGCACTGGGCGCGCTGCAAGGGTCGCTCTCTGCCATTCGCGAGATCGACCCTGACCTGATCGATGAGTGGGGGCCGGCCGACCGCCTTGATGAGTTTACAGTTGTAAACTCGGACGAGGAGGGCGAAGGGTTCAACAGCCTTAAGGAAAGCATTGAACAGGGCGGACAACGGGTCCCGATCCTGGTTCGGCGTTCCGGAACGGAAGGGCGGTATGAAATAATTTACGGTCGTCGTCGCCTTAAGGCCTGTCGCGAACTCGGCCAAAAAGTTCGGGCAAATGTCGAAGATCTGGATGATTCCACAGCACTGTTGGCCAAGGGGCTAGAAAACGCCGCGCGGCGCAATCTCTCGTTCTACGAGAAAGCGCGCTTCGCGACAGCCATCCAATTGGCGGGACACACGACCAAAACCGTTCGCCAAGTACTAAGCCTAACTGCGCCAGGGCTATCCCACCTTACCAAGATTACCGAGAACGTCCCAAACGATGTGGGCGACGCTATTGGTGCGGCCCAAAAGTCGGGGCGGCCAAAATGGACCGCTCTCGCGGATGCCTTCATAGCAAAGAAAGTGACGGCAAGCGCAGCAATTGCAATCCTCACAAAACTGGAAACTGATCTGACCTCAGACGACCGCCTGGATCGGCTTCTGGCTGAGATTGCGCGACGTGGCGCACGCCCGAAAGAGGGCAGGGCAGTCACACCGGCTCCTGGCGTTACCATCAAATCCAGCAATTCGTCCGTAACCCTCGCCGTCAAAAAAACCGGCAAGGATGCCGACTTCGGGGCATGGCTTGACCGCCATCTCGAAGAGATCATCACCAAATCCTACAAGGAGTTTACAGCTGTAAACTCTCTGGATCACACCCGAGGCCAAAGCAGAAAGGAGGAAGGCAAATAAAAACCCCCGAAGCCGGAGCTTCGAGGGCTGCAGCGCATAAGCGCCGTTAGACTAGACACCTGAACGGTAGCAGTCCCCGAATCATCGAACAAGAAAAATCGCTCCTGAGCGCATGGGAAATTTTTGTCTGCCGACAAAAACATGAGAACATTGACAGAACTGGCTCCAACCGGAGCCCACTCGCCAAGAAACTTGGCGGGGCAGGGAGGTATTGCCCCATCAAAATGGTCACTCCTACAGGTGATCGAAGACATCCGAGAACCATTGGGGCTAAAGGGAACCTCTATATCACTCTTGCGCGCATTAATCTCCTTTATAAAAGGCAATCAAATCACGGCTGCGCGGGACGACGGACATATTTGCTTTGCGTCCAACGCCAGCTTAGCAAAACGGGCCCATGTTAGCATTCAAACCGTAGAGCGGCACATTTCCAAGCTCGTTTCCCTCGGGCTCCTGTCGCGGCGGTCAAGTGCCAACGGAAAACGCTGGGCGCGACGTGATACAAGCGGCCGCATCATTCTCGCTACTGGGCTTTCATTGATGCCGCTCTTGGACCGACACCAAGAGTTTATTCAACAGAATCAAACCCATAAAGAAAGGAATGCGCGCCTGTCAATTCTCCGAGACAAGTGCGCAATCGCCTTGGCTAAACTCAAAGCCAGCATCCCGTTGCGCATAAATCTCGAGACCTTTCTCAAAGAAGCACGAAACCTATTACGCCGACGCGCGACCGAAAATGCATTAGCGGCCTTGTTGACGGATATTAATGTGGAAATTCAAAAGGTTACTGGACAAAACCCCGACAAAATGAGGGCCACAGGCCTCGGAAATGAGGGGCACAAAGAACCTCATCTGAATCAGTCTGTTAAAGACGAAGGTTCTCTTGATATTGAAGTTGACCCCTCAGAAATGGAACGTGCCTATCCTAGGTTATGCGCCGAACTAAGAACAGCGCGCAATCAGACGGAATGTCAGCGACGCATGGGTGACATCGCAGGCCACCTCAACCTCGGAACTCTATGGTTCGACATCCAAAACTTAGGCGCAGCAAAATCATTCATGACCTTGGGATATCTATTGGAACGTTTGGAAAGCATTGGAAAACCAAATGGTTATGCCTTTCACCTCCTCAAAGGATTAACCAACGGGACCATTTCGTGGCAAACCCTGCTTAAGCCCAATAAAAACACAAACAGTCCACGAAACCTTAGACTAGCTGTCTAAATGGATCGCGAAACAAAAGGAAAGAACCGGAAAGGCGACCATACGACGGCGCCCCGGACGATAGTTATGGATAAGAACAGCGAGGACAAGAACCCGCCAGCCAGCAGCCTTTCCAAATTCACAAGGCACCTATGCGCAAACAGCGGGTTGGATATGTATCCAGCCCATCCTATCTCGGCGGTGCAGCGCGAGAACTGGCTTCGCTCCCAGAAGTCCCCTCGATAGGAGAAGACCAATGAAATCCACCGGAAACACCCTGCAGGCACCGGTCTTTGCACAAGTCCAAAAGCTGTCCATCGCCGCCATCTCTGCCCGGACGAAACAGTGGCTGGGCAAACTTGGCAAGCGCTTTTCCCACGTGATCACAGAGCTTCAGATCGGTAGAATGCAAACTGTTTTGCAATCTATGACGGACGAACAACTTGCCCGAGCCGGGGTTGATCGCAGTGATATCAGACGCCACGCAGAACACTTGATCACTTACAAATATGACGGCCTTTGACGGCATAGAAATCTCGAGGTCAATTGTACGTCTTGGAGTAAGTGTCATTCTCAGGTATCTAAAATCGCTCCTTCCAGAGTCTATCTAATACCGGTTTCATCGGTTTTTCCTTCTGAAAACCGTTACCATTTCGGTCGGCGCGCTTCCCCTAACAAGAGCGCCGACCGTTTTCTAAGTTTCTGACGGGCGGTGGGATTGTTTCCATTATTCGCGTTTTTTGCATACTTATCGTCTTTTGTCGCCAAGGCCCTACTTTCGCCACATTTCGATGACACCTGTTATCATGCCCCGAGACTGACCCGTTTGCGCGTTCTTTAAGGGCCTTTGCCAGAAGGCAAGCGAGACCACCTTGAGGGTTGATGCCCGAAAGGACAGCAGGTGGCACAGTCCAAGCGGCTGATGGCAGTTCATGTATATCAGACGTAACTCGAACCACGTAACGAGCGCGCTGACGGCGCATGTACCCGACTGTGACCTGTGTATCGTACCTACGACGGTTTTGGTGCGCGCAGCTATTTTCACTCCGAAAGACGCGTGAGGAATATGCGATCCTTTATCTCAACCCTAGATAAACTGCTTCAACTACGTAAATTCTTTGTATTCAGAGTGCTTTTGGTTGCTGTCACTTTAACCTGTCTGGGACCGGCGACTGCGCAAGATGTTCATAATGAGAAAGTTGACATAACACTGGGTGTGCTCGCCTCTGAGGGCGCGACGCGGGCGCTTGAGGCCTGGGCGCCAACCGTATCACTTCTGAACAAGGCGGCCAGAGATCAAGAGCGGCGCTTTCGCTTCAGATTAGAACCTCACAACGAAGCATCCTTGTTGGAGGGGCTGGCCAGAGGCACCATTGATGTCTTCCTAAGTGATCCTGCCGCTTTTGTTATTGCCGAGGTGGAAGAGGGCGCCCGGGCCATATTGTCTGTAGCACATATGTGGGAAAACGAGACCTACAATCAGACCGGTGCGTTGGTCTTTACCAGAAAAGATAGCCCAATTCAGGGTTTCGAAGGTTTGGCCGGACGTCGCGTCATGGCAATGGCGCCGAACGAACTGACCGGATGGAAACTTGCGTTGCAGGAAGCGCGGAAATACCGGCTTGATCCCGAAAGAATAGTTTCCGATTTGCTGTTCTCAGGTGGCAATCAGCGCGAGGTTGTTTATGCGGTGCAAAACGGCCTGGTTGATGTGGGCGTAATCCGCGCAGGGGTATTGGAGAGGTTGGCCACGCAGGGCGCGATCAATTTACAAGATTTCCTGCCGGTCGCCCCAAACGCCCATCCGGGCTTTCCATTTTGGGTCAGTACGCCTTTGTTTCCGGAGTGGATAATGGGGTCGATGCCGGAAGTTCCAGATGAAGCACTGGGGCTACTGATTGGTACGTTGCTGTCAGTCGATGAACAAAGTCCCGAAGCGCAGGCCGCAGGTGGTATCGTCTGGCAGGCGCCGCAAAACTATATGCCCGTCCACGACCTGTTGATCTCGCTTCACGCGCGTCCTTACGAGAATTACATTCAGCAGGCTGGTGCGCGAATTTACCGTGCTTACAAGTGGCCGACATTGGGGTTGGCTGCTCTGATTGCGCTATCGCTTCTGTTTTTGGTGTATGAACTTTTCCGGACGGCGCGTCTGGCAGAAACACGAAAGAACGTTCTTAATTCCGAAGTCCGCTCAAAGCAGTTTTACCGGAATGCCATCGAAGACCACACCGTGTTTTGCATGTTGACCAAGGACGGTATGATTTCACATGTTAACGACCACTTTGTGGCGGCCCTCGATCGTAGCCGCAACAGTTTGGTACATAGCCCGTTGGCAGGCATATTGGATGTGACCAACCAAGAGATGCTGAATTCCCAGATTATGCGTGCGATGAACGCAGGCGCCACCTGGCAGGGTGCGCTGCAACTGGTCAAACACAATGGCAAAGCTGCCTGGGTGCAATGTACGTTCATTCCGGTTACCGGAATGTCGAACGAGCTGAGCGAAATCGCAATTGTCGCCTCGGATGTAACCCAGACACGTGCAGGTGTGTCCGAGAAAAGGTTTAACAACACCCTTGAGCTGATTCAGGATCAGGTGGTTGTGCTGCGTCCCGGCACACTGGACATCCTGTATGTCAATGCGGCGGCTGCAAAGCGTCTGATTATCAATCGAATGGGTGGCGCGTGGGCGGGAAAAACCGTCGCAAGTTTTATTACGAAAGAAGATGTCGCTGCGTTGAAGCTGCGCTGTGAAGCCTTGGCAAGTGGCCCGCAACGTCGCGCCACATGGGAAGTGGCTGCCAAAGGAGGTGTCACTTACGAGATCAGCCTTGAGTACGCACAGCCGGATCAGGAAGAGCCGCGTTTGATCGCCATCTATCGAGATATCTCGGAACGCAAAGAGATTGAGAGAGCCAAGACCGCGTTCATCTCTACCGTTAGCCACGAACTGCGGACACCACTCACGTCGATCAAGGGATCCCTCGGGTTGGCACTTTCGGGCGCTGCGGGCGAAATGCCCCCCAAGATGAGTTCTCTGGTCAATATGGCTGCCAAAAACTGTGATAGCTTGGTGACATTAATCAACGACATTCTCGATCTCGAAAACTTTGAGGCGGGCAAGATGGACTACAATCAGGAAATTTTTGACCTGAGCGCGATGTTAACCACAGCATTGGACGCAAACAAATTCGGCGCAGACCGTTTCGGCGTCGCTGTGCGCCGCCTCCCAAGCGGCCTTGAAGGGCCGGCGTTGACATTTGGCGACCCCAAGCGGCTGACACAGGTTATCGACAACCTTATGTCGAATGCAGCCAAGTTCTCTGACGCGGGGTCTGAAGTTCAGGTTTCCCTGAGCGAAGTTGCCGGACGCTGGCGCATCTCGATCCGCGACTTTGGTGAGGGAATTCCCAAGCACGCGCAGCGCACGATGTATGACAAGTTTACCCAAGCAGACAGTTCTGACACGCGCTCGAAAGGGGGAACCGGGCTGGGCCTATCCATTGTGAAAATGATTGTTGAACAACATCAGGGCCGTATCTCGTTTGTTAGCAAAGACGGTGTGGGCACAGAGTTTTTTGTCGACCTTCCGGTAGTGATTGGCGAAACCGTCATGCCAATTCCCATGGCTGCCCCTAATCTGGAAAGGCCGAAACGGTTCTCGGATGATCCGACGATAGAGGTAGAAGGCGTGGCGGAAGATGTCAGCGATACAGTTATTGCCCGCCTTTTGGAGCAAGGACGCGCCGCGGGACTGGATGTTGAACTGGCCGCAAGCCGCTTTACTGCGAAACAACTGGCAGAAGGTCGTAGCGATGACGGTATGCCGCTTGCGGTGAATTGGTTTGGTGATACTGAGCGCAAGACCTTGACGGATTTGTTGGCAGGAGGGCAAGTTATCGACCGCGACTTGTGTCTGATCGAAAGCCGTCATTCGCAAGATCCGAACAGTACAAGCACGACGCGGGGCATGGCGTTGATGGAGCTGGTGGAGAAGTGGTTGGCGGAATGTCAGGACGTTATGCCTGATGGTGCGACACCTGATCTAATGGCGATGATCAAAACGGGTCCGCTTAAGGTGTGGTTTGAAGGTCGTGACATCACAACTGTTTCTGATACTTCCGAGCTTGCGATGGTCACGAAAACAGAACAGCCAGATCTTGTCGCGCATTTTTCCGAGAACAACAAAGTCGCCACGCTGTCACTTTACCCAATCGCAGACGGTAAATTGCCTGCGGATTGGCCGATACTCTTGATCGCGTCGCGCGTGGCTGGAATGGCGAGCGGGAAGGGCGTTGTTTCTAAGTTCTCAAGTAGCGGGGGTGGAAAAACCCGGCGTCGCGCCTAAGGGGGCGGTGTGGCCACCGAAGGAAACAACTGTCCTCGGTGGCAGGGTGGTCTTTGGCCTCGACGAGGAGGGTACACTGGAATTATCCCGTGATCTGTCCTGAACGGGCAAGCATAAACAGGGCGCGGCCCGCATCGTCCATTTGGGACGCGGTGGCGCGAGAGTCTTCCAATGCGATCTCTTTTTTCACACGATGTAAAACCTGTTCTGTTGTCTTGGATTCCCGAAAGGCGCCAAACAACTTTTCCTCGACCAAAGCGGTCTTTTTGGACGCAGTGGCGCGCTCTTCGGCAATGCCGTGTTGACGTAGCTCAACGGATTTGAGGTAGGCAGGCAAAAAAATGCGCGTGTCTTCGTTGCTATCGGCAGCCTCGCGCAGGGCGTCATCCTGCAGTTTGGCGCTTTGATCCGCCAAGTTTTTTTCGGTTGCCCGCAGTTCCGCCAATTGAGCGCCGATTGCCTCCATTTCATGCTGTTTGATCCGGTCGATCAACTGCAATGCTGCAAGACGGTCACGAAGTGCCATGTACTTACGCGGCCGCTTGCATGTTCTGGCGGGCTTCTTCCATCTCGTAAAAGCTGGGTTGTAGGGAGGTCGGAATGTTGCCGCGTCCGATTTCCGTGCAGATCGCCGGAGAGTGATTATGCAGGATTGCGATGAAAATGTCGCGGATCACTCCGTAATAAATGCCGTCTTGATCTTCAATGGCTTCCAGCCGGTTCGCAATCGGCGACACAAAGCAATAAGCAAGGAAAACCCCCAGGAAGGTCCCGACAAGCGCGCCACCAATCATCGCGCCAAGAACAGCTGGTGGTTTATCAATGGAAGACATGGTTTTGATAACCCCCAGAACAGCAGCAACGATGCCAATCGCGGGCAGGGCGTCGGATACCGTTGTCAGACCATGCGGCGCAACAAGTGCCTCGTGATGATGTTTCTTGAGTTTTCTGTTGATAACATCCTCGGCCTGGTAGGGGTCATCGAATTGCAGGGCCAACATGCGAAAGCTATCGGTGATAAGGTCAATTGCAAAATGATCGTTCTGCAGTTTTGGATACTGCGAGAAAACCGAACTCTCCATGGGTTTTTCGATATGTTCGTCCAAGGACAAAATGCCATTCTGCTGGTACATTCGGGCCAGTGTGTACATCAGGTTGAGAAGGTCGATGTAATCTTCGGGCTTCCATTTGGGACCTTTCATGGTTTTGAGAAGCCCCTTGCCCGCGCCTTTTAGATTGGCAAAGGAATTTGCCGCTATGAAGGATCCCAAAGCAGCGCCACCGATCATCATGCCCTCGAAAGGGAGCGCATGCATGATAATGCCCATTTCGCCACCAGAGAGCATGTATCCACCAAAGACCATGCCGAGAATAAGGATAAATCCCAGAAGAATTGTCATTTCATGCCTGCCCGTTCTGTTTCAGAAACCATAACCCCATTTTTTGAGAAAACTCAAGGATAGTTGGTATGTGTATAAGTATAAATTTTAGATCACAAATATAGTTGACACCACGGAGGGAGAGAATACATGTTTAGTCATGTCCACTTTCAACCCGGAGGTCCCACTGCATGGCCGACAATTCAAGTATATTGGTCGTTCTTATAGATGCAGATGACGTCAAGCATGTTTTCTCGGCATGGCCAGATCATATCTGTTTGGCGGCTTGCCTGACGCGTGACGGGGAATGCAGCATGCTCGTGTTCCGTCGGGACGAACGCCCAGCTGTCCCGCAGCGCTTGTTGAGCATTCTGGACGTAAGTAATGATGAAGTATGTTTCGTTCCAAAGGTCCGTGGATTTGAAACCCGGCATTTCCTGTATTCTGATGAACGGCGCTTGATGGCGCTGGTTGCGTCCGATCCTGATCTGTTGGATGAGGCAACAGATTATGCCGTGAACTACACCTACGCTCTTGAGGAAGGCCTGGACCCTGCTGTTGTACTTGGATTGAAGCGGCCTGTTGCTCCGGTACTACCACGCCAACCTGTTGCGCCTGTTACCATGACTCGACCCCGCGCAATGCCAATACCCCAAACGCAGAACTCGAAGATGGAGCTGAGCCCCCTGTTGCCCGAGTTCCTGCGCAAATCGGCAGAAGGGACACGTCGGCCGAAATTCGCAAGTGTGCGCAACCCCAGAGAAATGATGTTTGCGGCGGTGTCCTAGCGCAGTGCATTGCGCAGGTTCTGAAACACTTGATCGCCGATAGGGGCAGTCGCTGGCGGTGCAAGCTCAGCCTGTTTGATTTCGGGGAGGTCAGGCTGTTTCATTGGCTCCTCGGTGGGCTCTGCTTTCGCTTCCTGAATGGGTGGCGTGGATGGTTCGGCATTTTTCTGATACCGTACCATGATTGAAATGCGACGGTTGGACGGGTCTGTTGGGGCCTCGGGCACCAGCAGTTGGGTGTCAGCCATACCCGAGACCCGGATGATCCGATCACGTGTTACACCTGACGCTTCAAATACACGGCGGGTGGCGTTGGCCCGATCGGAGGAGAGATCCCAATTGTCATATTTTGAACTGTCCGCGAACCGAATGGAGTCTGTGTGACCTGACAGAACGATGGGGTTCGAAAGCGACGACAATGAGGTGCCCAAATTGCTCAGCAGGGTATTGGTTGCATCTGTCATCTCGGCGCGACCGCTTTGAAACATAGGTTTGCCTTCTTGGTCGATGATTTGAATATGAAGCCCTTCCGGCGTTTGTTCAAAGATCACATTCTGCATGAGTGGATCGAGGTCGGGATTGTCTTGCATTGCTTGTCTAATTTCGTTTTGCAGTTGCTCAAACTTCATCTCGTCAAGCGGGTGCTCGGCTTCGGGGTTGCCGTCATCGGTTCTTGAACCCTTTTGCGCATCACCTACGTCGGCCGCGGCGGGATTTTCATATGTGCCTTCGTGCGAACCTTGCACTATTTCTTTTGGATCAGAGGTGGGCGTTGTATCACGCACTTCCCAACGAGAGGGAGAAGGGTCATCCATTCTTCCCAGTTCAGAACCTCGTGCAACGACGGCGCCGTTTGACGCGGTGAGCGTACCAGGAGGACCAAGCGTGGATCCGTCCAGAACGCCGATTCCGCCAGGTTTTGTCGCGTTGGTGAAATACTCCGCAATGCCGCGCAGTTTTTGCTCATCTGAACTGGCCAAAATCCACATCAGAAGGAAAAATGCCATCATAGCGGTCATAAAGTCGGCATAAGCCACTTTCCAGCCGCCACCATGATGGCCGCCACCCTCAATGATCTCGTACTTCTTGAAAATTTTGGGCTGCGTGTTCGCTGCCATTTGCTTTGCCTCATAACGTCGATTTAATCGATCGTTTGGCGACGGTGCTTCTGCTACCCCGCGTTGATACCCGTTATTGAAGGTAAACGAGGGTTTAACAGGGCTGAATTATGGCAATTGTGGGGCAGAGCGCTCAATCAGAGGGAGGGAGCTGCATCTTGGGTTGGTGAATCCTCGCGGGCATACTTCCCGAGGCCAATCCGTTTGGCATATTCTGCCTTGCGGATGGAATAGTTGGGGGCAACCAAAAGGTGTTCGTCATCCAATCCAAATTGTGCGCGGTATTGATGTTCTGAAAGTCCATGTTCCGCTTTGAGGTGACGTTTGAGCATCGTAAACGCTTTGCCACAACATAGGCAGGTTACGGTTTCATCAGACACCGACTGGTCGATCGCAACGGCGGGCCGTACCGTTTCAATGACTTCACTGGTCCTTATTTGTGGTGCAAAGGAATGCGGCTGTTCAACATTGCCGAGGACGGCTGGCAGCTTCCTGGCGAGGGCCAGTACGTCTTCAACTGTTGCGTTTTCCCGCGATGCGAAGCTGGAAAGTACGCTTACGGCCACATCAGATATAAGCACGGCTTTGTTGTCTTTCATTTGCTTACTCTCTCGTATTCTGTTTGCCCTGCGGGCTTGGGGCAAGTTGAAGAGTTACCGATGAGTGGTTTTCATGCATTCGACGGATGTTTTTGCATAAAATATGGATATGTCAAGAACAGTCTAAATATAGTGCTCTCTTGAGCGGAGTTTCTATCTGAGGGTGATTTTTTCGATGTTAAAACCAACAAGATTTTGGCGTGAGAAAAATTTTTATGCTGCCAGCCGGGATTGTCGGCAAGTTTTTGAGACCCCGTGCTGGCTGGTCCATGTGTTGATTTGACTAGTGAAGGGTCAAGCTTCCATCAAAATGGTTCTCTGTTTGGCCGTCATCTGTGATCATAATTCCAGATCGCAGCACGACCAAATGGGCGGAACGCATCGCCTGCTGAAGGTACAAATCGTGTTTGCCGTGTGAAATCATTGTTTTAAGACGTTGCGCGGCGGCGAGAGCAATTTCGCGGGGGGTATCTGTAACATTTGTCATAATTCTACCTAGGTTCCAGGTTCGATCCGGCGCTTCTGCAGCCGTGACACATGTTATGTAGCCACAAAAGTTAACGGAAGGTTTTCTCTTTGAACATTTCCGATGAATAGCGGCGTAGTTGGTAAGGACAATGACGTTCTGGGACAAATTGATCAAAAAGAATTGAATTTTATGTTACTTTGTAGCTGTATGTGAGTGTGTTTTGATTCTCGAGTTGCGTAGTTACGGTTCTTTTTGCCGACAGTTGACGGGTGTTTGAATGAATGAAAACAAGCCGACCTCCCTGTTGGTCAGCAGCGACAACACGTTGAGGAATCCGCTAAATTACTTGGTTTCGGTCGTGCTTAAGCACGACTTTGAAGCTGTTGAGGATGTTGCATCTGCGCGGGATATTCTGGCTAAGAATGCTTTCATTGAAACAGTTGTTGTTCACCTGCCAGGGCGCGAATGTGAAACACTTGACCTCACTCAGGTAGCGAAGTCTTCCAAAGCGTCGCCGGTCGTTATGGTGCTTGCCTCCGACGAGGAAGATCTTTCTGTTCAAGCATTTTTTGCCGGCGCAGATGATGTCATTGCGTGGCCTTGCAGCTTGCGTGAGTTGGCGGTGCGGATGTTTGTTCGTCTCAATTTACCTCTCAATAATGAACTGTTGCAAGCGGACGATGGCAGCTGGGACGCACGAGCTTATATTGCTGACCGGGCAGGTCTGACAATATCCGAAGCCCAGGTGATGCATGTTTTGTATAATCACGATGGTGAAACTGTCAGCCGGGACGAACTGAGCCTTGCTGTAGATGCGCGACCATGGCGGTATGGCGATCGGAAGTTCGACGTTCATGTCGCGAAATTGCGAAAAAAACTATCGGATAGTTTTGGCGACACAGTCTCAGTCTCAACCATACGTTCGTTGGGCTATAGACTGGTGACAAAGGGCGCCAACATCTTCGACCCAGCCTAAAAAACACCTGTTTGGATTCGCTGCCGTAAAGCGAAAATTGGCCCCTTTTCGGGCAGCTACTTCTGGTTGGCATGTTCGTCGATTCCGCAACTATATAATTGTAAATGTTAACGAGTGTGGTGCTGAGCTACAGATTGACCTCTCCACAACAGTTAGGCGTAGATTGAAGCCCTGACACCATATGTAGATGTCTGTTAGTTAATGGAAATTTGCACTGATTCAGCTTAAAATTGATCTTTTTACGCAAAAAACACGTCGAAATGCCCCGAAAATACCGGGGCAAAAAGAAGGTTAATTATTAACAAAATTGTCATTCAATCTCCCCTTAAGCGGGAATATTCTATAAAAACAGCTAGTTTGTAGGGGATGACTAAATGAACATTGTCGAGCATATCTGGAGTGATACTTTGGAGCTTCGGGGCGCAACGAACCTCCCACCGCTTGGCAGTATTTTGGCCTCTCTTCTCGCTGCTCCGATGATCTGCTTCACGATCAAAGAGGGAAGTGCCGAAGCAAGGCCTGTTGTCAGCTATGCCGGTAACGAAGTATTGCCCGGCGCCAGTTTGGCGGATGTCTTGTTTGAAGAGTTCGGGATTGAGATTTGTGACCGCACGATTGTACTTGTAGAGCCATCAGAAATAGGACAGGTTAATCGTCTTTCCAGCCAGGATCTTGGTTTGGCTTTGGGGCAGGTTCTTGTTGATCTGTCCCAGCTGAACCAGAGCGAGAACGCTATCCTGGCGACTGCGTCCAAGCCCCAGATTGTACATCAGGCCCAACAGTCCGATAAACACCCCGAATTGATGAACTTGGTCCAGTAACCCTTTCATCGCTGTCTCCCGTTGACGCCCATCCCGAATTGTTTGGGGTGGGTGTTTTATTGCAAGCTATAGATTTCAAATGTTTTTCCTGAATGTGTGATCTTTTGGCCACCATACGGCGACGTCACAACGGAAATCCGAGTTTCTCCCAAAAATCACAAAACGTTAAATTTGTCTTAACCGCGAATGGTTAAGTTTTGTTGTGAGGCAGAATAAAAAAAGTAGGTGACGAGCATGAGTGTAACCGCATACAAGCGGACCATCTCGCACACGGAAGCGCCACGCCAGATTGAGCGTCGCATCCTTGCGCAGGTGACATCAGAACTAGAATCGCAGTTTCAAGTGTTTGACGGCGCGGAAAGACGGCTTGAGCGTTTACAGCTCTTGGCTGACGGACTTCGGCACACGTTGCTGAAGAACCAAAAGGTTTGGTCAACCTTCAAAATGGATTTAACTGAAACTGACAACGGGCTGACGCCCGAGTTGAAGGCCACCATTATTTCCCTGGCGATTTGGGTGGAAAACCATACCCAAGGCGTTTTGGCCGGCGGAAAAGATGTGAAGCCTTTGATTGATATCAACCGGAGCATCATTGACGGGTTGAGCGGTCGCAGATTTGAAACAGCGGCGGAGTAGGCGCAATGGCACTTCGACTGACGTTGAAACCGAATGAACGTATCTTGATCAACGGTTGTGTGGTTCGAAACACGGACCGGCGGCAATTGTTGGTTATAGAAAACCATGCGGATATCGTACGTGAGGCGGATTTGCTGGGCGAGACGGAGGCCCGAACGCCGGTTAAGGAAGTTTACTTCTTTATTCAGGCGGCACTTTTGGACACCACGAAACGGAAAAAGTTGGTGCCCATCATACAGAAAAAATTGGCTCAACTTGTGCCGGTTTTTCATGATGATGTTGGCGAACACATCTTTGAGGCGGCAAGCCATGTGTCGCAGGCCGACTTCTACAAGGCGATGCGCGCGTTGCGGCCTTTGATGGACTACGAAGATCGGCTGTTTGAAATGATTCATCAAAAGGCTGCCGCAACTGCGGCGGAGTAGGAATTCAATGATTGGCATCTCAGGTCTGGCTAGCGGTGCGGCGCTTCGGTTGATTGATGCCACGCGTGGTCAACAGCTGGAATCGATGCGCAGTGAGGCGGCCAACAAACGGAGCGAAGAAGCGTTTCGCGAACGTATAGGTAGCATTACAACGCCACAGGAACTGGTTGCAGACTTTGAAGTCTATAGTTTTGTGATGAAAGCCTTTGATCTGGAGGACCAGATTTTCGGTAAAGCAATGATCCGCAAAGTTCTGGAAGCTGATCCTGTCGCACCAGAGTCTTTGTTGAACCGGCTTACCGATCCCCGTTTTCGCGAGATGCATCTTGCTTTGGGTTTCACGACCGAAGCTGGTCCCCAAACTCCCGACTTTACGGATACTGCGTTTCTCGATGGTATCACGGACCGGTTTTACAACCGACAGTTTATCAACGCGAATGATGAACAGAATTCGACTGTGGGAACCGTGCTTGAGTTCCGTGAAGTTGGTGAAGGAACTTCCAGTTGGTTTGACGTTTTGGGCAATGAAAAACTAACAAACTTCTTTCAGGTGGCGCTTGGCCTGCCTGAACAGATTTCAGGTCTGGATTTGGACAAACAAAAGGCATTGTTTGCGGAGAAGTTTGATCTTGCGGATCTGGCAGATCCAGCAGAGCGCGAGCGGCTGATCTCACGCTATGTTGCCATTTCAGACGTGATAAACCCGCAATCATTCACGTCAAACAGCGCTGCTGTTAGTATTTTGCAAAACGCGCGCTTGGGCGGACAATTTGTATCGATGACTTTGGACATTGCGACTGTGAATTTCAGCGCGTCCCAACTTTACCGCTGACCAGACCGGTTAGTCTGACATATCTTCCATCATTTCTTCGGTAGTGTCGGCCAAAGCAATTGTGCCGTCTGACAAAAGGCGCAGTGCGCCTTCCACTAACTGGCCTTGGGCCTCTTTTACGTCACGCAGTTTGATGGGACCCATCGACGACATCTCGTCTTGCAACATGCCGCGAGACCGCGAGGGTAAGGCCGCAAGGAAATGTTCGCGGATTTCTTTTTTCGCCCCGCGCAAAGCAAGCGGCAAAGTGGTCGCGGATACTTCGCGCATGATCTTGCCCAGATGGATTTCGTTAAATTTCACCAAGTCGTCAAAAACAAACATCTTTTGTTTGATACCGCTAAACTGCTCGGGTCGGCGTTGCTCAAGCTCGTCTGAAAGCTCCTCGAATAACTCGCTATCAAGCTTGTTCAATATCGAAACCAGATGCCCCTCAATGCGCGCTTCGGGACTATTGTTTGCTTTGGCCAGTACGTCTTCGCGCAAGGTGTTTTCGATGTTCTGAATGGTATCGGATGGCAGGTTTTCCATCGCCATGATCCGTTCAATCAGATCCGGTGCGCGATCCATCCCAAGCAGCGGGAGTACCTTGGCGGCGGCGTCAGGGCGGATGCGGGTCAGAATAACAGCAACTGTTTGATTGTGTTCTTTGCGCAGGAATTCCACGAGTTGCTTTTCGTCCAGATCGGATAGATCCTTCCATACGTTGCCGGTTGTGTTCCCATTGATCTCTTGCAGGATCTCGGCAACGCGATCTTCCGGCAGGAACTCGCTAAGAAGATTGCGAGCTGCGTCAATTGAACCGATTACACCACCCACGTGATCGAGTTTCTCATCAAACTCCTCAAGGATGCTTTCAACAATCCCGGCGTCAATTTCGCCCATATTCGAGATTGCCGTTGTAATCTGCCGGATTTCGGCAACTTCCAATTGCTGCATCAATGCGCCCCCGCGCCCTTCGCCAAGGCACAAAAACAGAACGGCAGATTTCTGCGCTCCGCTCATGCGGCGGTGTTTTCGAAGGGGAACAAATTGGTTCATGTCGCGTGTGATCCGGGTGCTTGAGCGGGTACTTGAAGGATAAGGGAAACTGTTCTTGAATTAAATCGCTTTCTTTGCTCGTAAGGGACTATCCAGACAGATACGATTGGATAAGTGACCCTGCCAACATGTACCACCCGTCAATCAGAACGAAAAAGATAACTTTGAAGGGTAGGGAAACCAGAACAGGCGGCAGCATCATCATGCCGGCACTCATCAAAACCGAGGCCACAATCAAATCTATCGCAACAAAGGGCAGATAGATCAAAAATCCGATGGTAAATGCACGACGCAGTTCGGAAATCATGAATGACGGCACCAAAACGCGCCAGCTCGGCCCAGCTTCGGTGTCGGCAATCTCTTCGGCGGCATCATTTGCGATATCGGTGAACAACTGAATATCCTTGTCGCGGGTGTTCACCAGCATGAAGCCGTAGAATGGGTCCGCGATGTTTCGAATTGCCTGTTCTTCCGTGATTGCATTGTTCATCAGTGGTCTGATACCGCCTTCCCAGGCATCTTCGAACACCGGCTGCATGACAAAAAAGGTCATGAAGAGAGCCATGGCATTCAACACGATATTGGGCGGAGTCTGGTTTAACCCCAAAGCCAGCCGCAGCATCGAAAAAACGATCACAAACCGTGTAAAACTGGTCATCACGACCAACAGGCCGGGCGCAACGCTCAGTGTGGTCATCAGCACAAAGAGCTGGATCAACCGCCCTGACAAGCTGGCCCCTTCGTCACTGCCCGGTTGCACGCCGCCCAATTGCGACGACAATTCACGGATCAGCCCACCCATTTCGGTATCCTGCGCCAACACAGGTGTGCTCACCACAAGAAGTGCAAGCGGCACTGCTATGGCGAGTTTTGTTATCGAAACGGGAGAGATCAGAGGACGGTTCTGCATCTTAGTTGTCGGTGACGAAATCTTTTACGATTTCCCGCAAAGCTACGCCCAGCATATCACCCTTGACCCGTACCAAATCACCACGGGCAACCAGCCGGTCATTGATCATCAAATCAACAGGTTCGCCTACTCTTCGATCCAGTTCGATCACCGAACCTTTGGTCAGGTTAAGCAGTTCCGAGATCGGTATTCTGCTCCGTCCCAAAACAGCGCGTACATCCAATTTGACGCCAAAAATCGCATCCAGATTCTTGCCGAGGTTTGGTGTATCTGCCCCCTTTTTGGGTGCCTCGGCTGTATCCTTGACAGGATCAGCCTTGGGTGCTTCTTCGGCTGTGTCGGTTTCGTCCTTGTTTTCTAACATCTATACAGCTTCCTACGTCGCTTCGTTATAGTCGTTTGCAGCCTGTTTCAGAGTTTCCAGCATCTGGCTACAGGCGGTTTCAATGTCATATTCCAGTCGCCCACCTTTCCACTGCACCTGCGCAGATCCACGGGGCATTTCAGGGTCAGCAAAAATGTCGATTTCTGCATTGTTCGATGCAACTGTTAACCAAGTTGGCGCTTCGTCTTCGAGGACAGCGACAACATCGGGGCAGGCTCTGATCGTGAGTTCCGGGTCGGTACGGGCTTGTTGCACTGCGTGCTTGATGCGGTCGGCAGCCAAGGTGGGGCTGTAGTGGTCGATAAGTTCCGGCACCAGCCGTTCCGCAATACCCAAGAACAGTTCAATGATATCTCGTTCGGTATCTTTGTGATGCTGTTTGTCTTGTGCGACCAACTGGGCGAGACGCTCTTGAATGATCTGGCGTTCCTGCTCGAAACGCTCTACCGCGCCTGCGTCAAATTCTGCTTTTGCTTCTGTGCGCCCAAGTGTCCGGCCCGCTTCAAAACCTGCTTTGCGAGCGGCATCGATCTGCTCTTTCAGGTCGGCGATCGCCTCTATCTTCGAAGTGGCATCACGGTGTACAGACCGCTCGGCTTCAAGGTCGAAATTATGGTCAAACAGGGTGATCATGCTTCCGCCTCAGTGGTGAGCCATGACCGCATTACGCGCAGCACTTCTTCGGGCTTTTCATCTGCAAGGCGTTGAATTCTATCAATATTGCTCTTTTGGATGCTGCCACGGATGCCCTGCGTTGTAACGTACTGTTGATCGTCCTCTGCAATGTCAACTTTCTCGAAGGCGGATGCTGCCAGCCTGCGTGGTTCCTTGGCTTCATCTCCTGAAAGTAACTTTGCCTTGTTTGCCGCTGCCTGCCCATCTGGCGACGCAAGGCTGTCGCGTTCGACTTTGTCCGTTTCCAACGCCGGCTCTTCGACAATGTTTAGCGCATCCGGTTGGTTTAGACGGCGCAACATTGGGCGCACACCAAGGATCATCACCAGGGCAACAATCAACAGGGCAAGTACGCCACGAATGATGGGAACCATGCTTTCGGACAGGCGATCACCCAAGGTTTGAACGATCGGATCGCCCAAATCCATCGAGTAATCCATGAATCTCATACTATCCACAGAGACGCTGTCGCCGCGTCCCTCTTCGAAGCCAACCGCGGATTTGACCAGTTCGGTCAAACGGTTCAGTTCTTCCGGAGTGCGTTCAAGATAGGCCACGTCGGACCCCTCGAGATTGTAAATACCGTTAACCAATACAGCGACAGTCATGCGCCGCACTTCGCCAGCTTCACGGACGATTTCGCGACGGGTATTGCCGATCTCGTATTGTACTTGTTCGCCTGTTTCATTCCGGTTGGATGTCGCGCCGCCTCCGCCTTCGACCAACGCAGCGGGGATGTTATTTTCTACGCCGACGTTACCACCGTTGTCCGATCCGGTCTGGTTTTCGGTGCTGCTTTCCGTTGAGCGCACGACCTGTTGATCTGGATCGTAACTTTGCTCGACGATCACTTCGCGCTGTGTGGTGAGATCAACGTTAACCCGGACACGTGCATTACCGGCTCCCACACGGGCGGTCAGAATGTTCTGGATTTCTTGTGATAGCCGGTCTTCGATTGAGGTTTTGGCCGTCTGCATCCCGGCTTGACCTTCGTTGCCCGTTCCATCAGCCAGGATCGTTTCGCCACTTGCCGAAAGCACGGTCACCCGCGATATATCCAACTCTGCTACCGAAGAGGCAACCAACGTGCGCACAGCAATCGCTTGCTTGCGGGAAATCGCGCGACCCGCGCTGGAGCGCAAGATAACAGAGCCACGCGGCGCAGGCGCTTCGCGGGAAAAAGGTTCGCGGTCGGGCAGCACCAAGTGCACGCGGGCGGACGAAATGCCGTCCAGCGTCTGAATAGAGCGCGCAAGTTCCCCTTCCATCGCGCGGACGCGGTTGATTTTCTGCAAGAACGAATTCATTGCAAGGCCGCTCTTCTCGTCGAACAGTTCCCAACCCGGGTCGCCATCAATAGGCACGCCTGTTTCGGCAAGCGCCATTCGTGCCCGGGCGCCATCTGATCGAGGTACGGAAACGGATGAACCATCTTCCGAGACCTGCACCCGAAAACCGGCGTTGGTCAGGGTTGCCTCAATCGCACTGGAAGAGGTGACCGAGAGATTTGAGTAGATCGGTGCATAGTCCGGGCGCGAAATTGTGCTGAGCCCGAGCAAAAGAGCCACCACGACGGTAACAGCAGTACCAGCCAAGATTATCAATCTTTGGCGACCCAAAGATAGTAAGTTGTCGATTAATCCTTGCACGAATGACCTCTCTGGCTGCTCTCGCAACTATACATCATTAATGGAGAGTTAAAACAAGTTTAAAGTTCAAAAGTAAACTTGTATTCCAAGTAAAAAGGTACGATTATCCTTGAGCAAAGAAAGTCTGCAAACCATGGCCACCAAGCCCGACCCTAAAAAGAAATCGACGGATGCCGAGGCAGATGATGCTGTGGCAGAAAAGCCGCGTGGATCGCGCAAGGGGCTGGTGGCGGCAGCTGTGATGTGTCTGGTTTCACTGGGTGGCGGATTTTTTCTGGCGCGGATGGCCTACCTTCAGGATGCTGAAGTTTATGAGCCCGAGTATAAAGATACCGAAACCGCGGATGCACATGGTGACGATGCAAAAGGCGATAATGGCCATGGTGACGATGCAAAGGGCGATAAGGCCGATCTGCGCACAGATGTGACTGATCCGTTGGCCAAGGATGGGCATGCCGCTGAAAAGGCGACGGCGCTACAGAAGAAAGACGATGCTGACGGGCATGGTGAGGTGGTCGCTGATACCGGCTTGCTGGATCTTGGCGACATGTTGACAAACATTCAGAGCATGACGCCACAAGGCACCCCGGGCACGGCGTTTTTGAAAATCAATCTTGTTATTGCTTACCGACCAGATCTGGAGGCAGGCAAACTTATGGCCGAACGCCAGCCTTTCATCCGTGATCTGTTCAACAGCTATCTACGTGGTCTGTCCGAATCTGATGTCCGTGGCATGGCTGGCATTATGTACATCAAGGCTGAGCTTCTTAAGCGCGCGCGAGCTGCTGTGGGCAACGACTTGCCGCAAGAAATCCTGATCAAAGACCTGATTGTGCAATGAGGACCTGCAAGTGAACGAGATGCTGTCCAAAAGCGACGTTGAGGGTGAAAACGTTAATCTGATTGATGAAATCATTCGCCAGTCGGATTTTACGTTTGATCGGTTGCCGATGCTGGATATCATCGGCGCGCGTCTGGTTGAGAATATCGCCGAAGCGTTTTCCGATTTGACTCGAATTGGCTGCGAAGCCTCCATGATTTCCCTTGATTACATCACGATGGATCAGGTCGTTGCCGATGTGCCAGAACCCGTACTGATGGCGGTGGGCATCGGTAAACCATTTGATGGTGAAATTCTGATTGCAATTGACAAGGTTACACTGCTGGCCACGAGTGAACTAATGCTGGGTGGGAGCGCTAAAAACCTGAACCTTGACGAGGTAGAAGGTTTTACAGCCATCGAGCTCGGGTTCGGAGAACGCGTCGCCGCTGCTGTTCTCGCGGAGCTACAGCGTGCATTGACCGTCGTTAGCGGCGCCGCGCTTGAGTTGGACCGCGTAGAAACAGACCCGGAAGCTGCAGCGGTGGCAAAACACAATAGCTTGTGCGCGCGGATCAAGGTTTCCGTCTTGATCGCCGGTCATACTGGCAATGTAGATGTCATCATTC
Source organism: Sulfitobacter sp. (assembly GCA_049794055.1). Classification (GTDB taxonomy): domain Bacteria; phylum Pseudomonadota; class Alphaproteobacteria; order Rhodobacterales; family Rhodobacteraceae; genus Sulfitobacter. The sequence continues at coordinate 45,794 of JBARCL010000094.1, read as the reverse complement.
CTTACGACGCGTTGGAACCGATCCGGCCTGATCTGGGCAAGGTCTATTTTGGCGATCGTGGTGATGGGCCAAGCAGTTGGCATGACCTTATCGGCAGCCAGATTGAACGCGCCCATATGACACTTGAAGTGCTGTTGGCCGAAGAACCGATACCGATCCAGCGGATCATGGCATGGAAGCCCGGCGATATCATTAATTTTGGCATCGAGGAAGGTCAGGACGCTACGATGATCTGCGCAGATACGCCGATGTTCAAAGTGTCGATTGGCAAACGGAATAACGGCTTTGTTGCCGTCCAGATTACCGAAGAGCTTAAACTTAATAAGGAGTTAGAAACAGATGGCGATGATAATTGACAGTGTAATCATCCTGCTTCTCATTGGGAGCATCACATACGGTTACGTCGTGTCGCGTAAGGTACGATTGCTGATGGGAATCCTGAAAGACCTTGAACCATTGGTCGAGGCGTTTTCCTCTGCGGTGGATAAGTCACAGGATTCGGTCAACCAGATGCGCGACAGCATCGAAGTGGTTGAGCAAGCCCAACACACCGAGCAGGAAGTAGAGCCTGTGTTGCCACCGCAAACCGCCTTTGCCAGCCGCCGTGCAACGCAAGTTGAAACACCCGGCTTGCGCGTGATGCGTGACAAGAAAGAGCTGGTGCGCGCGTTCTTTGAAAACCAAAGCGCGGCAGAGGTATAAACCATGCATAAACTGTTGAGCGGAAGGATGATCCTTGGCGGTTTGGGGGTTATGCTGTTTGCTAAAGCTGCGATGTCATTTCCAGAACTCCCATCGCTAAAGGATGTGTCGCCCATCAAAGATCTGGGCGTTGTGACGGCTGCCGAAAAAGTTGAATCGTCGATCGAATCCGCAACAGATACACCACCCTTGGTTGAAGACCTTCCCGTGAGTTCCGGCGAACTTGATACACCGGAAGAAATCCTTCAGTCGCTCATGCGGGAACGCGAACTGGTTGCGTTGCAAAAAGCGGAAATCGAAAAGCGGCAGGCTGAAATCGCCCTATCCGAAGAGCGACTGCTGGTCGAAAAGGCATCGTTGACCGAATTGAAGACCTCTATTGAAGAGTTGCTTGCAAGGGTCGAGGCGTCGCAGACGGATGATTTGGATCGCTTGATCTCGTTCTACTCGAATATGAAACCTGCAGATGCGGCGCGGATCATTGACGATCTGGATATCGAGACAACGATCATGGTTCTTGGTACCATGAACCCGCGTACTGCCGCACCGATTATGGCAAAGGTTTCGCCGGTTCGGGCGCGTGCCGTCTCCAAGATTATTCTTGAGCGCTCACAGCTGCCTGGTGATCAGGACCTTGTTGGTATCAAGTTGAACTAAGGCTAGTTCAGCTTGGTCCGCAAGACCGATCCTTCAGGCGCGACATGGGGTTTGTTTTCCTTGAGGGCGAAAACGAAACTGATGATTTCGGCTACGATCTCCCAATGTTCGACGGGAACGACCTGATCAACCTCGACGGTGTCAAACAGCAGTCGGGCCAGGGGTTTGTTCTCAACAATCGGAATGTCGTTTTCAAACGCGACTTCGCGGATGCGCAGCGCTACCAAATCCGCGCCTTTGGCGATACAGACCGGTGCCATATCGATATCAGGATCATACTTTAAGGCGACGGAATAGTGGGTCGGGTTTGTCAGGATCACATTGGCAATAGGTACCACAGCCAGGGTGCGTTGACGCGACAACTCACGCCGCCGCCGCGCACGCTGGTTGCGGACTTCAGGCGAACCTTCGCTTTCTTTGACTTCATCGCGCAGATCTTTCTGGCTCATGCGCTGCTTTTTACGCCAGTCAAACCGGCGCCACAGAATATCGGCAATTGCGATAGGAACCAGAAGCAACGCAGCCGCCAGCAACAGTTTTTGCGACGCGGCGATAAGGTATCCGGGTAAATATTCGGGTAAAAAGCCTGACATCATCCAGACTTTCCGCACGGCCTCGAGGGTAAACCAAACCGCAAATCCGCCGATCGCAAATACCTTTACGATGCTTTTTAGAAATTCCACCAGCGAGTTGGCAGAGAACAGTCGTTTCAGCCCTTGAGCAGGAGAAAGTTTGGACAGTTTCGGGCGAATTCTTTCAAGCGAGACAACGGTTTCGCCCTGAATGACGGCGCCAATTGCGGCCCCTGCCACCAACACGGCGAACATAGGTGCGATTGCAATTACGATACTTAACGAAAAGTCGCTCATGATCTCGCTCAGGCGCGTGACACCCGTCGCGCCGGTGTCCACAGTCAAGCTGGTTGATTGCTCGATCAAGGCAAACAGCGCGGCCATGACTTTGGGTGTCTGGATCGGCAGGACAAAGGCGATGATCCCCAAAAGGGCCAGGACCACGACCATATTGCCGGTCTCTTTGGAAGACGGTACATCCCCTTTCTTGCGCGCGTCCCGTAGTTTCTTTTCAGTCGGCTCTAGCGTCTTTTCTGTGCTGTCGTTGTCCTCTGCCATGCTCAGAGCTTAAACCCGCTCAGCCATGCGCGAAACTCCGAGATGTAGAAATCGAGGATCGTTGGCATCGACATGGCGAGGATCAGCAGGCCCGCACCAATGAGCAACGGTGCGGCGACAAAGAACACCGGAAGTTGCGGCATCATCCGGTTGGCAAGACCCATGCCAAGATTCAAAACCACGCCCATTATGAAAAACGGCGCCGCAATGGCGGTCCCGATATACAGGCTTTGGCCCGCAGCTTTTAGAATCTGGTCGGTCATGTCTGCCATCATAATCTGTCCTGGCGGAAAAATGACATAGCTTGAAAGCAGCGCCCGCAAAATCATATGATGCGTATCGGTGATAAAGATCATCGCGACGGCAGTGATCAACATCAAGGTCGCCACCATCGTGGCCCCTTCGAACGATCCGAATGAGGGACCAAAAGCGTTTGCCAATCCCGAAACCTGCCCTGCCTGAAAGCCCGCGAATTGCAGTGCGGACAACAGGATCCGCGCGGATAAACCGATCCACAACCCGATTGTGATTTCCACCGCTAGCAATAGCGCTACAGCTACAGGGGAGGATGGCATCGAAGCTTGGACCGGTGTCATCGGCAATAGAGCAGCACAAAGCACCACAGCGAACGACAGCCGGGCGCGGATCGGGATCTGGATTTCGCCGAAAGCTGGCATAAAGATCAACGCAGATCCAAGCCGGGCAAAAACAACGAAATAGGAAAAGAAAAGTGAGGTGATGAACGTATCAAGCGGCATGGGTCATTGACCAACGGTTCCGACGGTACGTAGCGACGCTTTGCGGTGAACCTCGTTGTGGGAGATGACTTGGGTCATCGGGCTGACACGTTCCAAAATGGACCGCACATAGGGCCGTGCCCGCGGCGTGACGAGGATGGCAGGCCATTCATCAGCAGAGGAGAACTTCTGGATTTCCAGCCGCATTGCCAGAACAAACTCCTGCACGCGCGACGGTGACATCAGAAAGGTCTCTTCGCCGTTCGATGTCGAAATCGCGCTGATCAATTCGCTTTCCCATGCACCGGCAAGGTTGATCACCGGGATGTAGCCCTGCGCGTCTACCAGCGAATGGCAAATCTGTTTCGCCAGCTTACCGCGTGCATGTTCGATCACGGTGCGGATGTTCTTGGTATTGGCAGTGGCTTCAGCGACCGCCTCGATAATCTTGGGTAGATTGCGAATAGAAACTCGTTCTGCCAACAGCGCTTGCAACACATGTTGTAGCGTCACAGCGGCATTATTGCCCGAGCTGTCAGCCAAAAGCTTCTGGTAATCCTTCTCTTGCCCCTCGATCAGCTCTTGAGTGGCAGCATAGGTGAGGATTTCCGGCATATGTTCTTTGATGACTTCGGTCAGATGGGTGGTAATCACGCTCTCGGGGTCAACGACGGTAAGGCCCCTTAATTCCGCTTCCGAGGCGCGTGCTTCATCCACCCAAATTGCTTCCAATCCGAATGTCGGTTCGCGGGTGCGTTTGCCCGGCAGGTCAATGTCTTCACCGGTTGGGTTGATGACCATCATCATGTTCGGATCGACCTCGCCACGCGCGGCTTCGACCCCTTGAAGGGATATTGAGTAAGTCATCGGCGGCAGATCTGTGCTATCCTTGATGCGCACCATCGGCAGGACAAAACCGAAGTCCTTGATAAATAGCGACCTCAGGCTTTTGACCTTGCCCGGCAGGGCCGCGTTGTTTGACGTAATCATCGGCACCAGCGCCGTACCCAGATCCAGCCGCACATCGTCGACGCGCAGCATATCTGCCATGGTATCTTCCTGCGGCGTCTGCGATGCTTCGCTGTCTTTCTCGACCTTTTTGGCCTTTGCTTCAATTTCGGCCGCTTGCCCTTGCATACTATAGCCAAACGCGGCCAAGCCGAGTGACATAGGCAAAAAGATGAAAAGCGGAAAACCCGGCAGCCAGCCGATGCAGAAGGTCAGGACCGCCGCCATATAGAGCGCTTTGGGAAAGTTGCTGAGCTGGCCTAGAACGGCCACGTTCGCCGCGCCGTGAGTGCCGCTTTTGGTGACCAGCAGGCCTGCAGCAAGGGACACGATAAGTGCCGGAATTTGTGTGACCAGACCATCCCCGATCGTCAGGACGGTGTAGTTGCTCATCGCCTCACCGACGCTCAGATTGTGACTCATCATACCGATCAGAATGCCGCCGAATACGTTGATCAAGGTAATGATCAAGCCGGCAACAGCGTCTCCGCGTACAAACTTTGAGGCACCATCCATGGCACCAAAGAAAGAGCTTTCTTCTTCTACCGTCTTGCGACGCAACTTGGCGTCTTCTTCGGAAATGGCACCGGCCGCCAGATCGGCATCGATCGCCATTTGTTTGCCGGGCATCGCATCAAGTGAAAATCGCGCTGCGACTTCGGCAATACGGGTCGAACCCTTGGTGATGACGATAAAGTTGATAATTACCAGAATGGTGAAGACAATGATCCCGATCACGAAGTCACCGCCAACGATAAAGCGTGCAAACCCTTCGATCACATTGCCTGCCGCTCCCGCTCCGTTATGCCCTTCGCTCAGGATCAGCCGTGTCGAAGAGACGTTAAGCGCCAGGCGCAACATCGTCACGACCAGCAGAAGCGTTGGGAAGGAGTTGAACTCAAGCGGCGTACCGATCCACAGCGCTACCATCAGGATCAGCACGGAAAGAGACAGTGAAATAGCCAACCCAAGGTCCAGCAAAAACGGGGGCAGGGGAACAAATAGCATTCCCAGAATAAGCACAACACCGATGGCAAAGCCGATATCGCGGTTGTTATGCCCAAACTTTAACAAGCTGGTAAGTTGGAAAGGGCCGGGCGTGATGTCAGGTGCTGCCATATCAATCCGCCTGCGCATAGTTGGGTAGAACGGCCTGCAGCGGCGAGGTAGAATAAATCGACATGACATCGCGCGAAGCGTTTTGGGTGCCAGTCATGTCCGAAGTCCAGTTAACAGCAGGGGCGTACCAAGGCGCTTGGACAACTTGTACGGGCGCCGTTTGGTCGCTGGTATCCGGTTTTTCGAAATTCGCCAGGTGCCGGTTTGCGAGTTTCTGGTTCTGGCCCAGTTTTTGCAGGTAAACTGATTTATAACTCTCTGTTGAAGAATGATATCGGCCTGCGGCCTGCCACCAATCACGGGTTTCGCGATACAGGCTCAGCAAAAAACGTGCGGCATAGTCAACATTTGATTTCGGATCTGTTGCCTCTTCAAGAGAGGCGAATTGACGTGCATGCCATTTCTGATTGATCTGCATACAACCCACATCTACGGATTGGGTGCCCGCGGATTGGGTTTGCCGCACCCATGCTTCCAGATCTTTCTTGGTATCAAAAAAGAAGCCTTTACCCCTGGCATTGGCCGTCCAGGGCCAGATGGCGATCTTTCCGTTTACGCGGCGTCCGGCCTCTTGGATGCCGATGGCCAACAACAGGTTATCGGGAATGTTGTAGCGCGCCTGTGCCTCCAGAATTTCCTTTAGACAGACTTTGTCGCCTGCCGTCGTGGCTGATGCCGTGACCGGTTTGGCCGTTGGGGTATAGAACCCGTGCCAGCCAGCTGTGCTTTCTGCAACGGCAGTTTCAGTCGAAAGGGCCAAAGCGATAAGAATCCCTGCCGTTCGCGCCCAGCCCACCTTAAATGCCGCCATTTACAATAAGGTCGAATACGCGGTTCGACAGCTGGGTCAAGGTGCCAAATATGAAAGGCAGTGACAGCGCGATGGTCACAAAGATAGCGGCGATCTTTGGCACAAACGTGAGTGTCATTTCCTGAATCTGCGTCAGCGCTTGGAAAAACGCGATCATTAATCCGACAATCAGGGCGACCACCAATACTGGGGCCGACGACAACAACGTGGCTGTAAGCGTCTGGCGAATGATCTCGTAAGCTGCGACAGGTTCCACTTACTGGCCCTTGTATCTAGGTGACAAAAAATTGTCAGATCGGCATGCGCATGATGTCTTGATAGGCTTCGACCAGCTTGTCACGCAGGGCGACAGAAACCTGGACTGTGCTTTCCATGGCCATCGTCGCTTCGACCACCTGTTGCAAACCTGCCTGACCATTCAGACCGGCAATCGCCATCTGGTCGCCGGTACGCACTGTCTCAACCGCCTGGGCGGCGGCCCGTGACATCATCGTTGAAAAATCAGCTGCCGCCGGGTTTGCATCGTTTGCTTTTGGTTTGGCCTCTGCTGCCTTGGAGTAGGCGGCTTGAACATAGGAGGACCGGACGGCCGTAAAGTCAGACATTTCTTATTCCTTACTTCAACATGTCTACAAGTTGGCTACGCATGTCGCGGGCGTTTTCCATCATTGACAGGTTTGCCTCGTAGCTTCGCGAGGCTTCACGCATGTTGCTCATTTCAATCAGGGGGTTAACGTTAGGAAGCTTGATATAGCCGTTCTCGTCAGCTGCCGGATGGGAGGGGTCGAAACGCAATTCGAAAGGACTTTGGTCTCGTTCGATATCGCCGGCCTCGACAATGGCGGCACCCGTGCGACTGTCGGTGGAAGACGTAAACGACACGGTCTTGCGCTGATAAGGATCGCTGCCCGGCTGTTGGGCCGTCGAACTTGAGTTGGCCACGTTTTCGGATACCACCCGCAACCGGTTTGCTTGGGCGCGCATGCCGCTGGCGGCGGTTGTGCCGATACTGCTGAGAGGGTCCATTTTGCTTGCTCCTTTAACTTAGCGGCGGCCGGCGACCGTATAAAGCATCTCATGTGCCTTGCGGTACAGGTTTGCGGCAATCTTGAATTGCGAAGCGGTCGAGTTTGCCTCGATCATTTGTTCTTCCAGAAAGATGTTGTTGCCGGACATGCTCTCGCCCCAGTTCACATCCGCATCTTTCACTTTAGCATCGGGCAGCATCTCTCCGGCGCGAATGCGGTTGAGATAACTGGCGAAGCTCTCGACGTCTTTCGCGCGTGCGCCGCTAATATCAGCATTCGCAATGTTCTCGGAAACCACCTTTTGACGGTTCGAAAGCCATTGCAGGCGCTGGGGTGCCAAATCAAAGAGGGATGTTGGTTCGGTATTCATTGTAGACTCGCTGTTTATCCTTGCCTTATAACAAGTATAGAAAGATTAGGAAAGTTTAAAATCCCATGCAAAGCTTTGTAAAGATGCAAGATGCTATCTATTCATCCTCAAGTTCACGAACGGTGGGAAGTACAAAAGCGATTGTCGGTCTGACCCTGACGGTAGGCGGTTTAGAGGCAGTTGCCGGGATTGGCAGCCGATGCCGCGTGTTTGGTCGTAAGGGTACTGTCGACGGGCAGGTCGTTGGCGCTCAGGGGGGCGATTTATGTGTTTTGCCGTTTGGCGCGTGGGATGGTGTTGCCGTTGGTGATCCGGTCGAGTTGATCGAGCTGGATGATATGGTCTATCCAGATGAGAGTTGGATCGGTACCGTTGTGGATGCCTTGGGGCAGCCTTTGTCGCAATACGACCGTGCCCCGAGGCCCCGCAAGAAATCCACGCGAAGTGCGCAACCCCCGAAAGCATTTGAACGTAAGCAGGTTGGCGAAAAGCTGGAGACTCAAATCAAATGTGTTGATGTGTTTACGCCGCTTTGCCGTGGGCAGCGCATGGGCGTTTTTGCCGGCTCGGGGGTCGGTAAGTCGACTCTGATGGCGATGCTGGCACGCAATACGGACGCTGATGTCATCGTGATCGGCTTGATCGGGGAGCGCGGTCGCGAGGTCCAGCAGTTCATCCGTGAAGATTTGGGTTCTGAAGGGATGGCGCGCGCGGTTGTTGTTGTGTCTACGGGGGACGAGGCACCGCTGTTGCGCAAGCAGGCCGCCCTCACGACCACTGCCATTGCGGAATATTTCAAATCAGAGGGCAAACAGGTCTTGCTGTTGTTGGACAGTGTCACACGCTTTGCCATGGCCCAGCGGGAAATCGGCCTTGCACGGGGGGAGCCGCCAACCCTGCGCGGCTATCCCCCTTCGGTGTTCAGCGAGTTGCCACACCTTCTTGAGCGGACAGGGCCCGGTCGGGAAGGGGAGGGCGATATAACAGCGATCTATACTGTGTTGGTCGATGGTGATGACATGAACGAGCCGATTGCCGATGCGGTACGCGGTATCGTTGATGGTCATCTGGTGTTGGATCGACGGATTGCTGAGCAGGGACGTTTCCCCGCGATTGACTTGCAGAAGTCGCTGTCACGGATGCTGCCCGGATGTCATTCACCGGAAGAGTTCGAGATCACCCGAACCGCGCGCAAGGCGTTAGGGCGATATGCGGATATGGAAGATTTGATCCGTCTGGGTGCTTACAAGCCCGGTTCTGATCCGGACACGGATCAAGCGGTATTGCTTTTTCAAGCGCTGAGCCCGTTTTTGTCGCAACAGCGCAGCGAATGCAGCGTTGCGAGCAAAAGTTTCGCTGAAATATACAAGATGATCTTGGAAGCCGGTATCAAGGATCCCTTGAGCGCATTTTTTGCGCAGGGAGAGGGGCAAGGCGACATGAGTCAGAAAAAGCCTGTTCTTGCAAAATAGAACACCGACCTGCCGTTAAGGAAGGTCGGTGCACCATAAAGTAATTTACCTCGTCCGATGTGCGATGGGTTTCACCAAAACACCTGTTATCGGGCGAAGTTTTTGCGCATTAACTCAAGCGAGTTCGACTTAGCGGAACAGGCTCAAGATGATCTGTGGTGCCTGGTTTGCAATCGAAAGGGACTGCGTCGCCAGCTGCTGCTGAACCTGATAGGCCTGCAAGCGCGCCGCTTCTTCTTCCATGTTCGCATCAACCATTGAACCAACACCAGAGTCGAACGTGTCGGTCAGGTTTTCAAGGAACATCATCTGGCCTTCCAGCGTGTTCTCGGTGATGCCCAAAGACGTTGTCGCATCGATCGACGCCGCCAGCTGGGTTTCAACAGTTGCCAGATCGGCCTCGAGGTTGGTGGATGTTGACAGATCGATGCCAGCCATAGCTGTTTGAATGGCCTGAAGGTCAACAGAGTCGAAGTCGATTGAAGTTGTGGCAAATGAACCGCTGGAGCGCGAAACACCTGTTACAACAGTGACTGTCGCCACGCCTGTAACCAGATCGTCACCGTTGAAGGTGGACTGGTCGATGGCGGACTGCATGTTCAGAACCATTGCGTCGATTTCCAGCTGAACGTCAGCCGGATCAATGCCGCCACTTTGGGCGAATGCAACACGTTCAACAATCTGCTGTGACAGATCTTTGACGGTTTCGGCGCCAAGACGGGCTGTCGCAACCGAGTTCTTAGTCGCGGTCATGCCGTCGTTCAACGCTTTGAACATTGCGCTGTCGCCCTTCATAGTCTCGGAAACCGAGAAATAGGCGGCGTTTTCTTTACCGGAGCGGATCGACAGACCGGTGGAAATACGGGTTTGAGTTTCGTTCAGGTTGCGGTTCACGTCTGTAAGCGACGCAAGTGCGACCATGGCGGAGTTATTGGTGAGAATGGACGACATTTAATGTTCTCCTTGGTTCTCTAATTTTTCAGTCTTCTGACTGAGGCAAGCTTTATGCCAGCAAGGAACATTTAGGGGTTGAGGTTAACGCACGGTTAACGAATTGATATTTTCAGCATTCCGCGCCTCAAAACTCGCGATCAATGCCCATTTTCGCACCGGAATGAGCGTTCATCTTTTTACCAGATTTTCCGTATAGATCGCTTAACTCATTGCGATTGCTAATTTTTTCTACTTCTCGCAAGATCGTTCTGGCCGCTACTGCCATCCGTGACAACATTGCTCCGTCTTCTTCGATATATTTTTTAAGATCACCAAGATGCTCTTTGATTTTCAGTTTTCTGGCAATGTCGTGGTTTAAGAACGGTTCAACCAAGGGGGTCCGCAGCTCGAGCCACTTCAATATTTTCGATTTCTCGTCAAATACATTACTGATCACTTCCAGTTCCCCGTTGTTGATCGCGGTAATTTCCTTGCGCAGGATGGCGACAGTCTCCTGAATCTTGTCCACGTAAGCGTCAAGGTTTGCTTCATCCTCGGCAGTCAACCCGATCGGCGCTTCGGCTTTGGTGTCAGTCTGGGGGCGTTCACCGAAGCGGAATTTTTTTCTAAGGGTCATTTGCCGGACCTTTCATCGGATATTTGGGGTTTTGCAGAACTTGTGTAGGCGTTCATCATCTGTTCAACGCTGCCTGCAAGACCCAGCCCGCCCTGTTCGACCAGATGTCTGGCGACCGCTTCCGACATGAAAGAGCGCCACATTTCGGCTTGTTCTTTCCCGCCAAATGCGGTGTCACCGGTTGTCTTCATCATCTCGTCGACAAATTGCGTTAAAAACACCGCCTCGAAATCCTTGGCGGTTTCAGTGGTTTTGGCCTGATCTATCATTGATTTGGCCATTGCCGGTTGCGAACCCTGTGCCAACAGGGATGTGAGATTGCTCATCAGATGATCTCCAGATCTGCATGTAGCGCGCCGGCGGCCTTGATGGCTTGAAGGATTGCAATTGTTTGGCGCGCGCCTACGCCTATGGCGTTAAGCCCGTTCACCAGTTCTTGCAGGCTGACATCACCGCGCAATATCATGAAACTACCGTCCTGTTCTTCGATATCTATTTCGGTCTCGGGGACGACGACGGTTGATCCGCCAATCTGGATAGGGGCGCCGGTGATAATTGCTGTATTCCCGCCATAACTCACCGGTCCAGGCTGGCTGACCTGATAATTCTCCTGCACGCGAACAGTTAGACCGCCCTGACTAATCGCAACCTGTGCGATACGTACATCTGCACCCATGACAATGGTGCCGGACTTTTCGTCGACAACCACGCGGGCAACGGCGTCAGGGGTGAGTGTGAGGTTCTCGACGGCCATGATGGTGTCGACAATGTTGGTTTTGCCATTCACCCAAACCTCTACGGTGCCAGAATCCAGCACTTCCGCTGATTTTGGTCCCAGGCGTGCGTTAATCACTTCGCGCATGCGGTCCGCGGTTGTGAAATCGGGATCACGCAGTGCGATGCGAATGCTGTCCAACTGGAACAGGTTGAAATCAATCTCTTTTTCGACAATTGCGCCGTTCTCTATCTTGGCAATGGTCGGCACGCCTTCAACAATGCTGGCGGCGTTGCCGTCTACCCGATAGCCGGAGGTTGCTACGGCACCCTGCGCCACGGCGTAAACGGCGCCGTCAGCACCGGTCAGTGGGGTAACCAATAGCGTTCCGCCCCGCAGGCTGGTGGCATCGCCCAGTGATGAGACGGTAATATCAATTGGCGATCCGCGCCGCGCAAATGGCGGCAGCTTCGCGGTTACCATAACGGCCGCGGTATTCTTTGTTTTAAGGTCAGACCCTTCAAGGTTGGCCACGCCGAGGCGTTCCAGCATCCCGCGAATGGATTCACGGGTGAAGGGGCTGGAATTTAACTTATCGCCAGAGCCCAAGAGGCCCACCACCAAGCCATAGCCGATAAGGTGGTTTTCACGCACGCCTTCAAAATTCGCGATGTCTTTGATGCGCACTTCAGCGCTTGCAATATGTGGCCCGAACGCGATCGCACCGATCAAAACTGCCCGCCAGAGAGTACTCATAAAGGTTCGCATTCACTTAGCCCCACGCCTGCAAGAACAGGCATATATAAAATTTCAACATTGGTCTCTTAATGGTTAACTAAAAATTAATCCACTATTTAATCATTGTAAAGGAAATCTATACTTGATATTTAGCAAGGATAGAAAGAATAGGGGTTGGCAAACATATGAAAGCGTATGTTTACGAACAGCAGGAAGAGCGTCGCGCGGGTTTGGCGGCAGAGCTGCGTAAGGCGGGGATTGACCCGCATTTTGTAGCAAGCGATTTCTTTGCATCTGGTCTTGGTGTGATGTCGCAGCCAGGTCAGAAAAGCAGGGCCATATTATTGAGCGAATGCGACGATCTGCGAGAACATATTCGGGCGCTAAGAATGGCGAAATGTGTTAGCCCTATCATTGTTTTCAGGAACTTTCGGAACTCGCAAGATACGGCCAGCCTGCTTGATTTGGGTGCGGATGATGTAATGGTTAGTCCGATCCGGGGTGCTGAAGTTGTTTCACGGTTGAATTCGGTAATTCGCAGGCTTTACGGGCACGCCGCTGACAGCATCGTGATGGGCGAGCTGACAGCCTATTTTGACGGGCGCGACCCGATCATTTCGGGCAGTCGGATCAAACTCTCGAAACGAGAGCACTCGGTTTTTCAACATCTCGCGCTGAACTCGAACAAGGTGATCTCGAAAGATGCTATTTATGACGCCGTGTATGGATCAAGCATAGATCAACCCTTTGACAAGATTATCGACGTTTATATTTGTAAGCTCCGCAAAAAGATCGCTGCAGCCTCCGAAAGCGGCTGGCAGTATATCGAGACCGTTCAGGGACGCGGGTATCGACTTATGTTGCCTGAAGCGATCTCGAATGTAGGCTAATAAACTATCTCAGGAAGTTGAGGATAGACAATCCGGACAGGCGGGAGGTTACTTCATAACTGGCTCGGAGCTGGATTTCCAAACTCTGCACGCGTGTTGCCGCCTCATAAGGGTCGACGTTCTCGTACTTGCCTATCTGGGTGCGTTGGATCAACGATAAATCGGTCAGTTGGTCTTGTGCAGTTTCAACGATTTGCTGGTTAAAACCAATCTGTGAGGAAACGGCCAGCATGCCGTCCTGCGCATTACTCAACGCGTTGATAACATTATCCATATACGTCACATAAGCGTCCTCATCCAAGGTACTGACATCGGTAACAGCCAACATCGCCAAGCCTTTATAGGCCTCGATAAACGCTTCGTCGTTCGCCCGCACGCCATAGGATATTTCTTGGCCGGCATTAACCCAGCCCTTAAGCTGTTCGGTCGGTTGACCGCCACCGTCCAAGGCTGGAGAACCTTGATAGAACGTCGCCTCAAAGTTCCTGTTGGGATTGCCTATGTCATTCGATGCAAAGGCAAGGTCAATCTGACCGGCAATTGCGGCCGCACTTGCCGCGTCGACAGGGCCAACGCCATAAATTGAAGCGACAGCATCCTGTGGGGAAAGCCCGGTTGTCCCATTGGTTTCGGTCCACCGCATGAGAGGCGCGGCGGCAGCGTCCAACCCTGAAAACAGGTGGTCACCATTGTAACTTGTGTTCATCACCGCAACGAGATTGTTTAATGCGGAAACTGCATCACGTTGCAGCGCATCAGCTTCGATGTGGGGCCGTGAGGCATTGGTGATGGCACGTTCCAGAACCGACTTAACACTGCCCCTTGCTGAATCGACCGATAAAAGCATGGTTTCGAGTTTATGGCCGAGAACGTCGTTGGATTTAATGTAGGTTTGCGTATCTGCCTCGCGGGCGCGCAGCTTGATTGTCGAAACTGCGTTTGATCCAAGGTCAGCAAAAATATCGGCCTTACGCCCCGTCGCCAATTCTTGGCCAGCACGTTGAAGAGCCAAAGTTGTGCTTTGGACGTTGCGCCGGTTGAACATGCTGAATTGCAGGCTCGAAATCGTATTGATGCCAATTGTCATCTTAAGTCCTCATACCGCTGCAATTAACGTATCTATCATGTTTGATACGGTGGTCAGCACGCGCGAGTTGGCGGCATAGCTTTGTTCGATCAGCAGCAGGCGCTGCATCTCGTCGTCAATGCTGACGCCTTCCGCGTTTGACCGTGTACCATTCACCATTTCCGCTGCTGTTCTGGCCGCGAAATAGTTGTTTTCAGCCCGAACCCGTTCGGTTGACTGGCTGGTTACCATCTCTGCTGCAAAATCCTGCAAAGTGACGGTGGTGGGAATGCCCGTGTTGGCAGAAGCACCCATAGATGCGCTGAATCCGTCGATAAACGCGGCAATCTGGGCGGATGCCGCGGCAGGGCCCTGTGTGGCCGCGTTCATACCGTCACGGAGACGCCAGGTTTCGGCGTCACCTGTAAGCGAGACTTTCTCGTTCACCTGCAACCGGCTGGCCAAACCGCTTAGGTTGGCGGGATTATATGCTGCACCATTGTCGGTGAACAGGCCCGCCTCACCCGGGGCCAGCGATGCGTCAGTGGTTTCAAAGCTCTGGATCAATCCACGTGCATATTCGTCAAGCTGTGCGTTGAACTGAGGGATGACGGTGCGTTTAAGCTCTGACAGACCAACCAAGCTGCCGTGTTGCAAGCCGCGTACGCCATCCTTGAAAGGTGTGATATCTTGTTGGCCCGCCATCAGGGTGCCGTCGCCAGCGTTAAAGGTGACGTCCTGCACGTATTGACCTTCAATCAATGCGGCACCGCCGATTGTATAGACACTTACAGTACCGGTAGAAGAGAATGTCACCCGTGTGTCGAGTATACCGGAAATCTGATCCAGCAAGCCGTCGATCTGCTCGCCCATATTGGCGGCATTTACCGTTCCCGCCTTAAAGGCAATTTGTTTAGAGTTGAGATCCTGTAGTTGATAGAGCGCCTGATTAAGATCGGCGACCTCGTAACGCATCTCCATGTCAACTTCGCTGAGCGTGGTGCCAAGGCTTGTAGCGGCACCTCGCACAGCTTGGGCCAAGTCTTCGGCGGCCAGCACCACACCTGATTGCGCCCCGTGAGAGGACGGCATGTTGATCAAAGTGGTGAAGCTGTTCTGAAATGCGCTGAACTTATCGGCCGGAGATGTACCATCTCCGGGCTGCCCCAAATATGAGGTGTATCTGCTTAGGCCTTCATCAAGCACTTGGTAACGGGCCATTTTGCCGGTTTCCAGCCGCGACATCCGCTGCAAAGACGCGTCCACCTCACGGCGGATATCTGCAATCTTGACGCCACCTTGCCCGCCGAGCGTTGACACGACGGAGGCCTTGCGCCGCGTGTACCCCGGCGTCAAGGCGTTTGCCACGTTGTCAGCTGCAACACTTGATAGGGTCTGCGTCGTACGCAGTCCTGACGTTGCGGTATTAAGTGCCCCTGTGAGACTCATGTCTTACCCCAGCATTATTGAATTAGCGCTTCAATCTGGTCGTTTCTTCCATCAGTTCATCAACAGTCGTGATCACCTTAGCATTGGTCGAAAAAGCCCGTTGCGCCTTGATGAGATCGGTCATCTCTTGTGCGATATCCACATTGGACCCTTCAAGAGCACCGGCATTGATCGTTCCTACGGTTGATGTGTTCGCTTGCAACGCATTGAATGATCCAGTCTCGCCGGAGAGGCTGTAAGCGTTGCCTTTTGTAGCAATCAATCCGTTAGGATTGTCGACAATGGCGACCGGAATTTCATAAAGTGCACGCCGCATACCATTGTCAAAGATGCCAAACAGCACGCCCTCTGGCGATATTTCGCTGCGGACAAGTTCGCCTGCGCTTGATCCGTCGCGGTCAAAAGACAGGCTGAAATCACCGGCAAATTGGGTAATTCCGTCAAATGTCCCGGGCGCGCCAAGTTCGAGCTCAACAACTTGCGGCGTTGTCCCGTTATCCAGGGTCAATGTTGCGATGCCCGTTGCGGCGTCAAAGGCGAAATCCGCTGGCGCAGTGGCTGTTGAGGTGATTGCGCTATAGGTCAGCGGCGAACCTGCGTCGGGGCCGGAATCACTAAATTCAACCGTCAGGGTGCCAAGTGGCGCGCCATTCTGATCTGACAGCTCCAGATCCCAGGTATTTGCCGTGGTTGTAGGCGTCCAGGACTGGCCAATTCGTTGGCTTGCCCCCAGCGAAGTGAAGATTTCGGATGATGTGAGGAAGGGCGCACCGGGTGTTACAAGGCCGGTGTCCTGAGATGGTAAGTTGCCAGATGCGACGACGGCCGTCGAAACCCCTGCTGAAATATTGATGTTTCCGATATTCACGGTTTCCATCTGGTCAACTGAACTGCGGTCAACCGAGCCGATGGTCCCATCCAGGCCGTAGGGATAGCCGGCAAGATAGTAACCTGCGGCATTTCGCAAATCGCCATTCTCGTCTGGGAGGAATGATCCTGCCCGGGTAAGCAAATAGTTTGTCGCTACGGTATCATTCGGATTGATTGACACTGTGAAGAACCCGTTACCCCCGATCGCCAGATCGGTTGGCGATTGGGTTGAAATCAAGCCACCGGCAGAGGAAATATCTTTTTCGCTTACCGCGCCGACGGACAAAACACCTTCTCGGTTGCCGCCGGAGGCTGTAGTTGTGACCATATGAACAAAGCCGCGGCGATAGCCCACTGTGTTGGAATTTGCGATGTTTTCTGAAATGCTTCCAACTGCTTTGGAGTTGGCCTGAAGGCCACTCACACCTGTCTGAAGTGCGCTTGAAATACTCATTATGCCGCCTCTTTTTTTGTCTTTTTATTCTTGCCTCTTACACACACTTAAAGAAGTGAAGTTTAAGGAGAGTTAAAGAAATGGAAATTATTGAACATTTTGAACTTGTTGAAGTTCAGTATTAATCTGATGTTCAAGGTGATGCGCTTGTATTCTTGATGGACTGGAACGCTTCATCAAGGCTTTGAAGGCGTTCAACCGCTTTTTCTGCACTCAAAGGCAATAATGCCGCCGTGCCAGCGTTCAAACTTTCGGCCAATTCGATGAGCGCTGCTGAGCTGGTAAGTTGCGGAAAAGCACGCGCCACCCTTTCGATTGTATCTGCATCTTTTGACCGGTTGGCCGCGATTAACAGGCGGGTGGCGTCTTCAAAGGCAAATTCTTGCGGATGATCGGCCCAGAGCTTAAGAAAGTGTGCTGTGGCTTCTTCCCATTCCTCAGCGTCTGATAGCGCCTTGCCCAAGTCACGCAGGTGGTTAGGCGTCGGGGCTTTAACGGTTGTCTGCAAAAGTGCCGGCCCGTCGTTTAGCGCGGACAGTATCCTCGCCAATAGCGCATTATGGTTTTCATGTTCCGGAACATCTTTTGGCGGACCTAAGGCATCAAGTGTCGCACGCGCCTGCACCAATAGCCCCGCTTGCCGCTGGGTATCTGCCAGCTTGAGCGTCAAGCGGGTTATTTCTGGCTCGAATTGCGGGGTGTTGCGTTCTTCTAGGCCGCGGATGGCCCGGCGATATTCTTTCGCGGCAAGATCAGTTGCACCCAACTCAAGAATATAATCAGCAAACTCTTCGGTACGCGCCGGAAATTCAGGGAAATTGCCAAAAAACGGCAAAAGGCTGAGGTGCATTGCCATCCAATCTGACAGCGAATACGCGCCGTTACGACCCTTATGGTAGATATCCTCAAGCAGCGTTACCGCTTGTTCCCGTCCACCTATCGCCTCGGCTGACGAAGGGAAGCGTGTCAGCAACATGCCAAGTGCCGATAGCTCCTCGACCTCGTCCTCCGTTCCGGCGTATAGGCGTATCAATCGTTTGAGCAATTCCAATTCAAACCGGTCGCCACGCCATGCTTCCGCGCCTTCCTTCAGGACACTTTGGGCCGCTAGCAACGCGCCGGACCCGCCATCGCGTAGCGACATGTCAGCGACTGCCAATCTGGCGCGGGCCGCATATTGATCCCAGCCGTCGGCCGCCTGAAAATAGGCTTTCAGTGCCGATGAGTTATTGCCTCGCCGCTCTTCGACACGTCCGCGCAGGAAGTGGCCAGTAGGCGAATTTGCGATGTCTGGTAGTTCGGCCAACAATTTCAAACCCGCGGTTGCATAGGTCTGTTCGCCAAGCTCTGTTGCGGCTTCGACAAATACCGGTAGCATTTGTCGCAGTGCCGCCCGCGACTGAAAGCCTAACCCTGCAAAGCTTTCGCGGATGTTGGCGCTTAGCATCCCCGCATCTGCAGTCGCGATGGCCTGAAGTGTCGCCCAGAACCCACGATCCGGTCGTTCCGGCGCGTTCAAAGCAGAGGTGTCAAAGGCTTCCACCGGCTTACCCGACAGCAAGGAAATCGCATGTTGCAGAACAAGAAAGCGGCGGGCTTGATCGGGCGTTGCAGGGATGAAGCCGTCAAGTGTCGTCTCCGCTTCGTAAAGCAACATATGCGTCAGATATATCTCGGCGATGTCCAGCATAGCCGCGCTTTCGGACGCACCATGTGCGGCACTTAATGCGACGATGGCGGATGACAGATCGGCGTGGAAGGTCGCGGTCTTCCAATGCTGTAGGTCAAGATCGCCGCGCCAGTCTTGTGCCCGCGAAGCGGCGGTTGCTGCAACAGGGCTCGTGTAAGCGGCGCTTTCTGCTAGAGCGTGTCCGGCCAGCGAGGCAAGGATTAAACCCGATAACACTGTGCGAATATTCACCGAACCCATTTATTCTTGCTCTACAGATTAAACCTTGCCTTAACCTTGTAATTGTGAAATTTTGTTTTTGCAACAGACTGCCATCTGAATGAATAAATTCGGTGTCTGCCCACCGGAGGAGACTGCCATGAGCAATATCGGTTATGTTTCGCTGTCGCAGGCGACTGCGCTCGAGCGCAGCATGAATATGACTGCCCATAATCTGGCGAATGCGACGTCCTCTGGGTACAAGGCTATCAATCCCCTGCTTGAATCGGTTGATGACGCCCTTGTGGATGGTGGCATAAGCTATGTCGTGGATAAGGGAACCTACCTGGATCTTTCCAATGGGCCGTTGACGCCAACCGGGAACCCCTTCGACATCGCAGTTTCCGGTGAGGGCTGGTTGTCTTTTCAGCTTGATGGTGGCGAAACCGGTTACAGTCGGCACGGCCAGTTTGTCGTTGATGTTGACGGTCAGCTGAAGACATCCACAGGTTTGCCCTTGCTGGATGCGGGGGGTGGTCCCGTTACCTTGCCAGACGATGTCGGGCAGAATGTTGTCATTACTACAGGCGGAACAATCACCGATTCCGAGGGCGCCGTTCTCGGAACCATCGGTGTGTTCAAAATCGAGCAAGAGGCGCGTATGACGCCTTTGGGCCGCGGCATGTATCAACCTCCCAAAGATGCCGCGGCCCCACAACCAGTTGAAGATCCCAAGGTGAAGCAGGGCTTTGTGGAAGGTAGCAATGTTCAGGCGGTTCTTGAGATGACTCGCCTGATCGACATTCAGCGGGCCTATGAAAACTCGGTCAAGTTGATGACCGCAGACGACAGCCTCATAAAAACATCCATCCAACGATTAGGGCGCGTCTGAGCGCAGGCGAATAGGAGCGACTCATGAAAGCACTTGGAATTGCCGCGACGGGCATGCTGGCACAACAGACTAACGTTGATGTCATTGCCAACAATATCGCCAACGCCAATACAACAGGTTTCAAAAGCGGGCGCGCAGCGTTTCAGGACCTGATTTATCAAAGCATCAACAGTGCGGGCGCCCTGACATCCGAAGAGGGCACGGCGCGTCCTGTGGGTACAGATATCGGTTTGGGCGTGCAAGCCGTAGGGGTCATTCGCCACAACACCCAAGGCGGTCTTGTGCAAACCGAGAACCAGCTTGATATGGCCATCGACGGCAATGGGTATTTTGTCGTTAACCGGCCTGACGGGACCCAGGCCTACACTCGCGACGGAAATTTCCAGCTGAGCGGCGAAGGTCAGTTGGTGACGTTGAACGGTTACGAAGTTGATCCCGCGATTGTCGTGCCGGAATTGACCCGCCAGATCGAGATCAACCAGAATGGTGTGGTGATGGCCTATGTCGAAAACGAGGCGGAGCCAGTCGAGTTGGGGCAGGTGACGCTCGCGACTTTCCTGAACCAGGCAGGTCTAAAGCCGATGGGCGACAACCTTCTGGCCGCGACACCGGCATCTGGTGAACCGGTTCAGGCCACCCCTGGTGAACCCGGAGTCGGCGTGACGCGTCAGGGCTACCTCGAGAATTCCAACGTGAACATCATCCAACAGATTACCGATCTTATCTCAGCCCAGCGGGCCTACGAGATGAATTCGAAAGCGATTGAAACCGCTGATCAAATCATGACCACGACGAACCAGATCAAGTAGAGAGTAGCCCCATGGCACACCGTATGACGATGCGGCTTTCCCGTCCGATGATCCTGCTCGCCAGCCTGTTTCTGCTGGCGCTTCCGGTATCTGCGAGCCAGATGAAAGTTGTCGATCTGATCGAAGAACGCGCGTTTTCTGAGCTGGAAAAAGAGATGCCTGCCAACGGACGCATTGATATCCGTATGGCTGAGGGTGCCATTCACGAAGGGGAATTCATCAAAGAGTTCTGGATGGATTCTGACAGCGGACAATTCATCGCGAATATTGTCACTGCGTACGGCGAAACCCACAGGGTATGGGGGATTGCCGTAATGGCCATTCAGGTGCCAGTCCCCGCGCGCCGTATCATGCCCGACGAGATTGTCACCGCCGCTGATCTGACGATGGTAGAAATGCCGATGCAGCGGGTTGGTAATTTTGCGATCAGCTCAGCCGAGGGGCTGGTCGGTAAACAAGTCCGCCGCATGTTGGTGGCAGGCCGCCCGGTGCCACGGCAATCTGTCATTCCTCCGGTTATCGTAAACCGTGGCGACAAGGTCAAAATTCTGCTGACCTACGGCGCATTGCAGTTAACGGCATCAGGCCGTGCTATGGCTGATGCCCACGCGGGCCAAGAAATACGGGTGGTAAACCTGTCGAGCAACAAGGCGATTTCCGCAGTCGCAACCACCCACGGCATTGTCGAGGTTATCCAGTGAAATCAATCGCTTTTCCGCACCGCGTCGCGATCACCCTAGCGCTGCCTTTGGTTACATTGATGGGCTGTGCCCAACTTGAAGAAAATCGCAATCCCGAGGTCAGTAATCTGGTTCTTGACCCTTCCAGCATGAACGAAGTGAACCGCATCAGCGTGCCAATGGC
This sequence comes from Sulfitobacter sp., assembly GCA_049794055.1. GTDB lineage: Bacteria > Pseudomonadota > Alphaproteobacteria > Rhodobacterales > Rhodobacteraceae > Sulfitobacter. The sequence continues at coordinate 24,555 of JBARCL010000094.1, read as the reverse complement.
ACCGCCTCCGATCAAGCTGCCGCCTAAACGCGCCGAAGCGGCGAGTCTTTGGTCCACTACCACGACCAGTTATTTTACTGACCGGCGCGCCACAGATGTTGGTGATCTGGTGACGGTCCTGATAGAAATTGACGACCGTGCGCAATTGCAAAATAAATCCGGCCGCAGCCGAGGTTCCAAGCAAGAGGTCGGTGATCCTGATATCTTGAACTTTGATCTATCCACGAATAGCGGCAGTATTCTTGATCTGGAAAGCAGCTCTGAGTCCAATGGCGAAGGGTCCATTCGTCGCAACGAGGCCATCAGCCTAAGGGTCGCGGCGTTGATCATCGAAAAACTGCCAAACGAAAATTATGTGATCGCGGGGCGGCAAGAGGTCAAAGTAAATTCGGAACTGCGAGAGTTGCGCATCGCGGGGATCATTCGTGGGGCCGATATCAATGTGAACAACACTATCGACTATGACAAGGTTGCCGAAGCACGCATTTCTTACGGCGGCAGAGGGCAAATCTCTGCGGTGCAAAGCCCACGTATCGGGGAGGATGTCCTTGAAGTCATCTTGCCCTACTAAACTCTTAGGCTGATGTTCAAAATCCTGATCATGTTGGTGATGGTCGCTGGGGCAGGGGCCTTGGGGTATTTTGGTGAACGCTTTGTCCGCATGACAGAAGCGCCCGCACCTGAGAACTCGGCGGATGATACGCGCGGGAAACTGCTGTATAAAATGCCCTTGGGCGGGTTTACCATACAGTTGCCACAGGGGGCACAAACCCTAAACCTTATGTTTGACATTGATGTCTATGTAATGGGCGAGACTGCGTTTCAGGATATCAACGGGGCTGTAGGCCGTGCAAGGCTACGCGACGCTACGGTTATGGCGATTGCGGACCTGGCAGAGACCGACATCAGCTTTTACGACGCGATCACCAGCGAAGGCGGCAAGGTTGCCCTTTCTGAAAAGATTGTGCGCAAGATTTACATCAACTTTCCCTCTGTCCGGACGGCGCGGATCAACAAGCTTGTTTCCGATGTGAATACTGGTGGCTAATTGCTTAGAGTCCAGGCCCTAACTTGCAGCCTGCACCGTTACAGATGAGACGACTTCGCCACCGCTAAGGCCGAACAAGAGCTGGCCTGCGTTGAATCGGACGTCTTCTACAACAGCACTGCGTGAAACGACGCTGCCAACCCGTGCACCGGTTGGATCAAGTGCAATCATTTCTACGGTATAGGCGCCGTCAAGCATTGGCGTGCCAAAATCATCGGTGCCGTCCCATTCCAGCGCAATCTGCTGGCCGGCTGTATTTGACAATCCATCAATGGTCCGGACAACCCGGCCCAAAGGATCAGTGATACGCGCCGAGACCTCGACTGCGCCAGCGTCCAACCTGTAGGTGGAGTTAACGCCACCGTTGTCCAGATCCAAGACGTTCGATGTGATTGATACCTCGCGGCCCAACAAATCTGTGCCGCCCAAATTCATCAGCGCCGAAATCTGTGTGTTCAAGGTTTCCAGCTGTGAGTTGGTCTGTACGGCTTGCTCGACTTGCGACAGCTGCGCGAGTTGCGCCACGAATTGTGTGCTGTCCACAGGGGCCAACGGATCCTGATTGGAAATTTGCGCTGTCAGCAAGGTCAGGAATTTGTTGTAGTCATCCCCGAGCTGGGACAGCGACGTCGCGCTGGTGCTTTGGCTGCTGGCCCCGATCGTGTCCAGAAGGGTAGGGTTCGTTAGCATCGTCTGATCCTTCCTATGTCAAAATATCGAGTTGGCCATCTTGGACCACGTCGAGGTGTTGCTGTTGCGGTTGCAACACCATGGCGTCGGTCATGCCAGTCCCGTTTTGACCACTGTTGTTCTGTTCATGATTAAATTGTTCGCCGGCACTGTGTTCTTGGAAATCAAAGATATCGCTGTCCGAAGCACCGATTGCCTGTGCTAAAATCTGTCTGTCGTCCCGCAGAGCCTGCAGTACGGCTGGGTTCTCGACACGAACAACAATTTTCGATGCCACGTCACTTTCCGAAAGCACCTCGATCTCGATGTTTCCCAGCCCGCGAGGGATCAGGTTAACGGTTGTGCGCCCTTGGGTCACATCTACGGATTTGACCTGCGCCATCAACGCTTCAGTGAACGGTTTGGCAGGGGTTTTGGTGCTGGCCTCGGGCATAGACGAGGTTTTCACGCTCTCGGCATTCAAATCTGACGTTGCCAGAACGGAGGCCGATGCACTTCTTTGTTCGGGTGTGGTTAGGTCCAAGGGTGTGGTTAGGTCCAAGGGTGTGGTGTTACCGATTTCGGGCGTAAATACACCACTTACGGGTTTACCTGTCCCAGTCAGCAAACTGGCGGTCGTAAGTATCTCGGTGGCTGCCGATGGCCGCACCACTGTCTGTTTATCCTGCGTCAGAGGTTCATTCTGAATTAAACCAGGTAAGGTACTTGTCGATTTGGACGCCACTGTCTGTTGCAGAACCGTAAGCGAGGAGTCGCGTTCAGGTCCTGTTTTTTGCTGAAGGGGTAAACCTGCCGGCTGGCTTTGGGCCAGCGCCGCCTGTTTTGTAAAGTCTTGAACCGGGCTCGTTGCCACCGCATCAAACGTTGTTGATTGCGGTCCATGCGCGCCGCCAACATTAGGGTTGTGCGCAAGCTGTGGGCCCTTGTCCGAAGGCCCAGTCGTTGGGATCGTGACGCCAGCGGGCCCTTTTCCACCCAATAATTCCCGAGCTGTCGTTTCAGCAACGGGGCCTTTCGGACTTATCTGCGCAGCCAAGTTAGCTGAAGGCCTGCTGTGGTCGGTCATCTGGTCGGCTGGCAAGGTGACCGTGGCATTCACTTTCCCGGTGGTTTTTGCCGGCTCTGCTTGGTCTGACAGGGGCTGTGTTTGGCCTTGGGGCTGCAACCCAGTTGTGACATTTTTTGCCATTTTCTGCTCAATGGGTGGCACCATTGTGCTGGCCAACACTTTTTGCGTTCCGGATTGTTGACCAACCGTGATTGTGGCAGCCAATGATTGGACCGGTAGCGCGGGGTTTTGCTGCAGCTTGTCAGTAAACATGCCCAATGGATCATCGCCCTGTATGACAGGGGATGTTGAATCGGGAATATCCGCCTGCATTACTGGTTCCATTGGTGTGGCGGGCAAATCTGTGAGGATGTCAGCCGGGTTCGTAAGGGATATGGCGTTTGGATTGTCCGTGATCTGGCCACCCAGCGTCACTATGGTTGTACCCCCGTCGATATCTTCCGCTTTAATATCAGCCGAAACGGCAGGGCCATTCTTGCCTGTGTTTGCAAGTACAGGATTTCCGGGCGTCGGTTTTAACCCTATCATTGCTGCAAACCCGTCAGGCACAGGTGTCGACGTGGTGGCAGCAGACGTCGTAGCGGGCGTTGCGGGGAAAATTGTTGGGATCACTTATTCAGCTCTGCTCGTCGTGACACCGCGTGCCATCAGTTCATTCTTCAGTCGAGACATTGCGCGGCGTTCGATCTGCCTCAATTTGGTGCTGTTGATCTTTAATCGCGCTGCCAGATCATTGATGGGCTCCGAGGGCTGCTTCAAGGCCCGGCTTGTGACCACTTCACGGTCAAGGACGTCCAAACCGGTTAAGGCCTCGGCCAAACGCGCGTTCAACAGATCGCGCGAAGAGACCGCGATCATGCGTTCCTCCGGTGTCGGGGCATCACACACCAGCATATCAAACAAATCCGCGCTTTGTTTGACCTGCTGCCTGCTCTCTTTGGGGACATCGGCGGGCATTTCTACGATTGATCTTAACCGCTCGAATGCAGTCAACACACTGTTCTTGACCCACCATCGGGCATAGGTCGAGAAACGAACCTCTCTTGCAAGATCAAACATATCAGCGGCCTTGATAAGCCCGAGGATACCCTCAGACACCATCTCTTCTTGTTCGGCTCTGTCTGCGCTAAGCTTGCGCACCCATGCAAAAACAATCCGGACATGGGATAAAAGCAATTTTTCTAGCGCGGTTCTGTCTTTTCGCCTCTGCCAGCCTTCGATCAACCTGCGCTCATCCGCCCATTCGAGTATAGGCGCGCTCCTTGCGGTCGCGTAAGAAATTGTCATGTCACTGCCCAATAGTAATTTTGTTATCTATTTTTCAGTGACTCAAGCACGTTTTGCGATATTTGCAAAGATTATTCTGATTAACGGATGGTTAATGTGCTGAATATCAAGTCTAAATTGATCCCCAGCAAGGACTGATCGGTTTAATCTGCAATTGAGCTTTGTCATTTGGTGTGTAGAGCCAGAATATGTCAGGTATGGGCACATGCTCATGAAAGTGCATTCCTGACAGTGATGCCTGTGCAATCGTTCTCGGGGTTAATAAGGGTCCGTTTATCCTGGCTTGGGAATAGTAACACGGATCGATGTAGCCGCCTCACTGTGTCGCTCCCATCTATCATGAGTCGGCCGCTTGCCCCTTCTTGGGTCTGATTTGTCGCGGTAATTACCTTCCAATATCTGCTTTTCGTATTGTTGACTCTCAAACTTTTGACAGTATAAGGTTATATATCTGACCTTATGAACTATAAGGGACAACATAATGCGTAAGGATCGAGATTGTGGCCCAAGAACTGCCGAAAATTGTTCAGCTCACTGCGTTGCCGGATGACCTGCGAAATGCTCTCTCCGAGCGGTTTCAGCTTGTGGTTCCAGATCAGGGCGACCCAAGCGGAATAAAGATGGCAGTCACAACCGCAATGCGCGGCCTTGCTGAGGATGATCTGCAAAAATACCCGGATGTAGAGCTGGTGTTGTCTCAGGGTGTTGGTCTGGACAAGCTGGATCTAGACGCGGCCACCGCGCACGGGGTTTCGGTGTCCGTGACGCCAAATATCCTGACGGAAGATGTGGCTGATTTCGCGATTGGTCTGACCTATGCCCTGTGTCGCAGAATAGCAGAGGCCGATCGTTTTGTACGCGCCGGCCGGTGGGGCGCTGAGCGGATACGCCCCTCAACCAGCCTGCATAAGAAGTCCATGGGGATCGTCGGCATGGGTCGGATCGGGCAGGCGATCGCGCGCCGTGCTGCGGGGCTTGGCATGCGGGTAATCTATACCGGTCGTGCCCGGAAAACGGATCTTGCTTATGACTATACGCCTTCGCTGATGGAGTTGGCGGGTGTATGTGATGTGCTGGTCTTGGCGTGTCCCGGTGGTGAAGACACTCATCACCTATGTGACCAAAGAGTGCTCGATGTGTTGGGGCCGGACAGCTTTCTGGTGAATATTTCGCGGGGGTCGGTTGTCGACGAGCGCGCGTTGCTTGCGTCTCTGGAGGGGGGTGTCATTGCCGGCGCAGCCCTCGACGTTTTTGAGACCGAGCCGGAACTGAATGCAGATTTCTTATCGCTTGATAATGTTGTTCTCACGCCGCACTCGGCATCGGTCACTCACGAGGTCAGGGTCGAACTGATCCGGAATATGCTTGATGAAGCTGACGCCTATGTGTCCGGCAATCCACTGAAAAATATAGCAAATAAGGCGAAATGAAATGAATTACCCGATGGTGATGATTTCAAGTGAGGAAGTTTGGTGATGTCATCCATGCAAAAGCAGTTTTCGGATCGTGCAAAGGCGTTAAAGCCGTCAGCGATCCGCGCCATGGCGAAGCAGGCCGGACTGCCCGGTGTCGTGTCTTTCGCTGCCGGTGCACCGAATCCGGACCAGTTTCCATTTGATGCGCTGCGTGATGCGGCCGACCGGATCTTAAGTGATCCAAAGCTGCGGATTACAGCCCTGCAATATGGTCCGTCCGAAGGGTACCTGCCTTTGCGGGAGTTTCTGGCAGGCAATATCTGCGCGGCGCCAGATTTGCTTGCACCAGATGAAATTCTGGTCACCAGCGGGTCACAGCAGGCGCTGGAATTCATGGGCAAGACCTTCATCAATAAAGGAGACCGGATCATTACGGCCAGCCCGACCTATGTAGGAGCGCTGCAAGCGTTCGGGTTGTTCGAGCCTGATTTCACCGGCGTCCCGTTGGATGCAGAGGGTCTCGATCTTGAGCTTCTTGAAACTGAATTCCGAAAAGGAGCAAAGTTCTTTTATGTGATGCCGGACCACGGCAACCCGAACGGTACGATGTTGTCACTTGAACAGCGCAAAGCCATCCTTGATCTGGCGCGCCGATATCAAATCCCGCTTATCGAAGATCAAGCATATGATCAGCTGCACCTTTCCGGAGAGCCGTTGCCCACTTTGTTGGAGCTGGACCGCGCCGATGCTAGCACTGACAACATCGTAAGCTACCTTGGCACGTTTTCGAAATCCTTGACGCCGGGCTTGAGAGTCGGCTGGATTGTGACGACGCCGGAAGTGATCGCCAAGCTTGTGTCGATCAAGCAAGCGTCGGATCTTAATTCTGGCATGCTGAACCAAATGATCGTTACCGATGTGGCTCGCGATATTCTTGGCACCCATGGCGCAAAACTGCGTGATTTCTATCGGGAACAACGCGATGCGATGCTGGCAGCCTTGCAAGAGCACATGCCGAATACTGTCACCTGGACCCGCCCCCAGGGCGGGATGTTTGTCTGGCTGACCTTGCCTGATGGCATGGACGCGGGCGCATTGCTGCAAACTGCATTTGATCAGGAGAAGGTGATTTTTGTTCCTGGGGCGTCGTTCCACCCAGACGGCTCAGGGGTGAACACCATGCGCCTTTCCTATTCGCTGCCCTCTACGCAGCAAATAGCTGCCGGTATTGCCGGCTTGGCAAATGTGATCCGGGCCCACAGCCCGGGCGTATCAAACACATAGATTTAACACCAAGGGAGAGAAGAAATGACAAAAAACTCAAAAACACTCATGTGGGCCGCAACGGCGCTTGGCATGGGGCTCGCCGGGACGGCGTTTGCAGGCACGTTGGATGACGTAAAAGCGCGTGGTCATGTCCTTTGTGGCACCAGCGAAGGTGTGGCAGGTTTTTCTGCCCCTAATGACGATGGTGTCTGGGTTGGGTTTGACGTTGACGTTTGCCGCGCTGTTTCGTCAGCGATATTTGGTGATCCGGACAAGGTCGAATTCATCTCATTGAACAGCAAGGACCGTTTTACAGCGCTGCAATCGGGTGAAGTTGATCTGTTGCCGCGGACGACCACCTTTACGTTGAGCCGCGACACCAGCCTTGGCATCGATTTTGTCGCGATCAACTACTACGATGGTCAAGGGATTATGGTACGTGGCGATTTGGGGCTGACCAAAGCATCCGAACTTGATGGCGTCACAGTCTGCTTGCGGACAGGTTCAACAACCGAGTTGAATTTGGCCGATTATTTTTCTGCGAACGGCATGGCGTTCCAGTCCGTGGTCTTTGACAAAAGCGATGAGATCCGCAAGGCCTATGCAGCAGGCCGGTGTGACGTGATGTCGGGCGACCGCTCGCAGCTTGCGGTACGCCGCAGCCAGTTGCCCGATCCTGATGCACATGTCGTACTTGGCGAAGTGATCTCGAAAGAACCTTTGGCAATTGCAGTACGTCAAGGTGATGATGACTGGGGCGACGTCGTACGCTGGTCGTTCTACGCCATGGTTCTGGCAGAAGAAGGCGGTGTGACACAAGCCAACGTGGACGAAGTCCGCGACACGACAAACAAACCTGAAGTTAAGCGGTTGTTGGGTGTTGATGGCGAGTTCGGTGCGTTTCTGGGACTGCCCGCAGACTGGGGTTATCAGATCGTCAAGAACGTGGGCAACTACGGTGAGTCCTTTGAACGCAATCTGGGTAAATCCACAGCAATTGGCTTGGATCGCGGGCTGAACGCGTTGTGGAGTGACGGCGGCGTAATGTACGTACCTCCGGCCAATTAACACCATTTGCAAAGCTTGAGATGCGTGGGTCCGGCTTTGGGTCCACGCATCAAAGTCAAAACACGGGGTGCGTTGCCGCACTTTTGAATAGGACAACCGATGAACACGGAACGTACAAGATCGTTGGTCATTCAGGGCGTTGCTTTATTGGCGCTTTCTGCTGGGGTGACTTACTTCGCACTGAATGCGATTGCGAACATGAATGCACTTGGGCTGACGACGGGTCTGGGTTTTATGCAGCAAACTGCGGGTTTCGACATATCTTTTAGTGTGATCCCGTATGACCGTACTGAATCGACCTTTGGCCGTGTTCTGCTGGTAGGGATTACCAACACGCTGCTGGTGTCGGTACTGGCGATCATTATCGCAACAATTCTCGGAACAATGACCGGTATCTTTCAGCTGTTGGAAAACTGGCCGTTGGCCAAACTTTGCCGCGCTTATATTGAATTGGCGCGGAACGTGCCGCTGCTGCTGCAACTGGTCTTCTGGTACACCTGTGTCTTGGCCACCTTGCCTAGCCAGCGCAACAGTCTGACGTTGATGGATAGTGTGTTCTTAAATGTGCGCGGCCTGTTCATTCCCTGGCCGCATCAGGCGCCGGGAAGCGCCGCATTTGGCATTGCCTGCGTGCTGGCTATCATTGTCTGGGTATTCCTGTTTCGTCGCGCCCGACAGGCCCGGAACGAAACAGGCCGGGCGACTCCGGTCTATGGTATTGGCCTTGTGTCGACGGTCGTTCTAATTGCTGTTGCATGGCTCATCTTCGGTCAGCCAGCCCACTGGAGTTACCCAGTGTTGAAGGGCTTCAATTTCAATGGTGGGTCATGGCTGCCGCCCGAGTTTGTCGCGCTTTTGATCGGTCTTTCAGTCTATACAGCGGCTTTTATTGCCGAGTTGGTCCGCGGTGGCATTCAGGCTGTGCCACAGGGGCAGCGGGAGGCATCATTGGCCATTGGCCTGACCAATTGGCAGACAATGAAACTTGTCATGATCCCGCAGGCCATGCGGATTATCGTGCCGCCCCTAACAAGCCAATATCTGAATATCGTGAAAAACTCGTCGTTGGCGGTTGCTATCGCTTATCCCGATATTGTTTCCGTTTTCACCGGGACCACCCTGAACCAGACGGGACGGGCCATTGAGATCGTTGCAATCACTATGGGCTTCTACCTCTGTATCAGTCTGATCATCTCGGGTTTCATGAACTGGTACAATCGCCGCGTCGCACTTGTGGAGAGAACATAACATGACGAGCTACAATCCGATTCTCCCGCGTCAGGCACCGGGCAAGGCAACAGCCCTTGAATGGGTTCAATACAACCTGATCAGGTCCCCACTGCATATCTTTTTAAGCGCCGTTTCGATTTTTCTGGCTTGCTACATTGCCTACCACTTTTTGGACTGGGCAGTAGTTTCGGCGGCCTGGTCAGGCGATAGCCGCGAGAACTGTACATCCGGCGGCGCTTGCTGGCCGTTTGTTATCGTCCGGTTCAATCAGTTCATGTATGGGTTTTACCCGAAAGCAGAACAATGGCGGGTCAATCTGGTTGCCGTCATTCTGCTGGTCGGTCTGGTCTGGTTGCTGATCCGCGCGACGCCTGGGAAGAAATACGTGGTGTTCTTCCTTGTTCTTGGTTTCCCGATCGTCACCTTCGTACTTCTTAGCGGGGGGCTCGGCCTTGAACCCGTCTCGACTTCGAAATGGGGTGGCTTGACACTGACGTTGACAATCGCTGTCACCGCAATCGCTGTATCATTGCCGATTGGCACTCTGTTGGCGTTGGCGCGGCGGTCGCAGATGCCTGTCGTGTCTGTAATGGCTGTGACCTTTATCGAAGTGATCCGCGCGGTGCCGTTGATTTCTGTCCTCTTTATGGCTTCGGTTCTGCTACCGATTTTTCTGCCGCCCGATGCGTCGGTGGACAAATTGTTGCGGGCTTTGGTGGGTGTTGCCTTGTTTGCATCGGCCTATATGGCCGAGGTGGTACGCGGCGGTCTTCAGGCCGTTCCGGTTGGGCAAATCGAAGCGGCAAAATCCCTAGGTCTGTCGCATTGGCGGATCACGGCCTTTGTGGTTCTTCCGCAAGCATTGCGGCTGTCCATTCCGGGTATCGCCAATACGTTCATTGCAATCTTCAAGGATACATCCTTGGTGATCATCATCGGCCTTTTTGACTTGCTGGGCATGATCAATGCCGGGGTCAATGACAGCCGCTGGATCGGGATGGAACTTGAGGGCTATGTCTTTGCGGCGGCGATCTACTGGATATTCTGCCGTTCGATCTCTCGTTACAGCCAGCGATTGGAAAAGGAATCCAACTTTGGCCATCGCGAATAGGCCGACGTGTCCGAGGGGCTATTTGAAACCGTAGTTTTGGGTGCTGAGCGAAAGCTTCGCACCCTTTTCTATGTGACCGAACCAACAAAAAGGCCGACGCATTTAGCGTCGGCCTTTTTAATATATCAGTAACTGGTGGGTTGCTGACAGGGTAGCAGAAGCCCAACTTACGAAAGTTCGGTCAGCTGCCGAGGCTCTCCATCTTGTAGAAGAAAGACAGGTTCAGCATTTTCTGGCAGTGGAATTTGGTGTGCGTTCAATGTCATCGCGACCATGGAGTAATACCCGATGATTGCAGTCAGTTCCATTACGCCTTCATCGCTCCAGCGTCCCCGAACTTGTTCGTAAAGCGTGTCGTTTACAGATCCGGTCTGCAATAATTCACGTGCGAAGTCGTAAACGTTGCCTTCTTCCGGTTCCACGAATGTCGGGCGCAATCCCTTCTCCAGGGCATTGACGATATCGGCTGACAAACCACCTGCCAATGCAGCTTTGGCATGTATAATCCATTCCAAGTCACTGTTCCAGCGCCGGGCGGTGGCAATGATCGCGAGCTCGCTGATCCTTTTCGGCAGGCTTGTGTTGTAGCGAAGTGTTTCACCCAGTTTTTGCCAACGACTGGCCAATTCTGGTTTTAACAATGCCGCGCGGAGTGGCCCGACAAGGACCCCACGTGGGCCGGATATAACAGCGTTATACACAGCCAGTTGTTCGGGTGTCATGCTTTCGGGCTCTGGCAGGGCAATACGCGCCTGCTTTGCATTCGTGTTTTTCAAACCTATGCCTCCGACTTTTCTCGCCCATCGGCATCAAGCTTTAACTCGGCCATAACCTCTTGGGTGTGTTGACCCAGAAGCGGTGGAGCGTTCTCAAACGTCAGAGCTGCATCCTCAAACCGCATCGGGCTGACCACCTGCGGGACAGTATCGGCCAGCGGGTGCTTCAATTGACGTAACATCCCGCGGTGCTTGACCTGAGAATCCTCGAAAACCATCGGAATAGTGTTAATCGGTCCGCAAGGTACACCCTGTGTGCCAAGGGCCGTAATCCAATGTTCCAGATCGTATTGGCCAAGCCGCCTGGAGATTTCACCATGCAACTTTGCCAAGTTTGTCACACGTGCCGCATTCGTCGCGAAATCGGGGGATTGTGCCCAATCGTCCATGCCAAGAACGGAGCAAAACTTTTCAAACTGCGCGTCATTGCCGACGGCTATCACGATATGCCCGTCGCGACATTGAAAGACATCCTGAGGCTGGATGTTGGGATGCTTGTTGCCGTTACGCACCGGCGTTTTGCCGGAGACGAGATAGTTCATGGCCTGATTGGCCAGGAAAGCGGTCTGCACATCCAGCATGGCGATATCGATTGTGTCACCCTTGCCGGTTTCATTGCGCCGGGCCAAGGCCGCGAGTACGGCGACACTGGCATACATTCCGGTCATGATATCCACAATTGGCACGCCAATTTTCTGAGGGCCGGCACCGGGTTCGCCATCGCGCTCGCCGGTAACGCTCATCAATCCGCCCATGGCCTGTATCATAAAGTCATAGGCGGCCTGTTTGCGGCGTGGCCCGGTGTTGCCGAAGCCTGTGATCGAACAGTAGATCAGGCGCGGATTGATTTCGCGTAGTGCAGTGGCATCCAACCCGTAACGCACCAGCGTATCGACCTTGAAATTCTCAACCACAATGTCGGCTTTGCGGGCCAGCGCGCGGACTGTTGCTTGCCCGTCTTCGCTGGTCAGATCAATTTCGACAGACCGTTTGCCGCGGTTGACCGACAGGTAATAGCCGGATTCCTGCGTTGGGTTTCCATCCGTATCCTTAAGATAGGGCGGGCCCCATTTGCGGGTGTCGTCGCCCTGGCCAGAGCGTTCGATCTTGATCACATCTGCGCCAAGATCAGCAAGGATTTGGGTTGACCACGGCCCAGCCATGATGCGGCTGAGGTCTAGCACGGTTACATGTGACAAAGGGCCGGTTCTTGTATGTTTCACGTCGGGAAATCCAGTTTTTCTAGCGTGTTCATTGCGCCCTCAGGCACAGCGGTACCGTCATCGACAATCAAGGTCCCAGCGATCGAAGGGCGGGTGTTTTGTTCCATCAGCCAGGTCGCCAGCTGAGGGTAGGCACTTTGCCAGTTGCTGTCGCGAAAGCGGAAATTCATTTGCCCCAGTGCACAGACGATTGCGATATGACCAATTCCGAACGGGCTTTTGCCAAGTTGGGTCAACTCGCCATTGAGTGCGGCAAAGCAGGCGCGGACCTTCGTTTCAAGCGCGTTACACAAGGTTTTATCGCCGCCCCCTTCACGGAGGCGTTCATTGCGCAACAGGACAAGAACCGTTGCCAGACCGTCGCCAAGCGCTTGCCAATGCAGATGCCAGAAACGCTCTCCGGAATCGGTAGGGAAAAGTTTGGTTCGGGACGAGAGCCCGTCAATATACTCGCAAATGACACGGGAATCGTAGAGTGGTGGCCCTTCGTCGGGAACAAGTGTTGGAATTTGCCCTAACGGGTTGTCGGCCAGAACCGTTTCATTCGGGGGGGCCATCAAAGCCACCACAGACCTGACGCAGGTGACCTGATCCACCAGGCAAGCTTCGTGCAAGCAAATCATGACCTTTCGGACGAAGGGTGAACGGGGTGACCAATGTAATTTCATTTTGGTTACTAGTCCTGTCTGCCAGTGGCCTCGAAACACGGGCCTGAATGTTGTCCACCCTATTTAGGGGCTCTATAAAAGTCAATGATATGAACTTATGGTTTAAGCGATTTTCACATTGATCTTGCAATGACGTTACGACGCGCTTTGGCGCTTGTTTTCAACGAATGCCGTGATTGTCTGGTTGAAGGTCGAGGGCTGCTCTACATTTGGAATGTGACCTGCGTTTTTGATTTCTGCCAACTGGCAGTCGTGAATGGAATTTTGCATTTTCCGCATAACATCAGGAAGGCCACCGTCATCCGCGCCAACAATGATTTGTGTGGGAATGTCGATTTTGGGCAGCAAGGCGGTGTAGTCGAAAGATTGCAAGGCACGGACGCAGAATTCAAAGCCAGTGAACCGAGTGCCAATCATCATCTTCTGGAATTGCTGGGCGCGCTCAGGATGAGACTGCAGAAAATCCGCTCCAAACCAGCGTTTTAATGTGGCCTTGCAATAGGCTTCCAAGCCAATCTGCCTTGCTTCGTCAACCCGCTGGTCCCAAAGCGCAATTCCTTGCGGGCTTGGTCTCGCCTGACCATCACAAAGGATCAGCCTGTCGATAAGATCGGGCCGCTTTGCCCAGACATCAAGAGCTGTTGGCGTCCCCATGGACAGTCCGATAAACGTGGCAGACCTGACGCCGCATTGCGTCATCACCGCGATTGCGTCGGACCCCAGTATGTCAAAGTTCAAAGGTTGATCCGGGTCGGTACTTTTTCCATGCCCTCGTTGATCATAGCGCAGGATATTGAAACGCTCACGAAATGCATCCATTTGACCATCCCAAACAGTCAGGTCCGTCAAGAGAGAGTTACAAAACACCAGCCATGGCGCCGCGTCAGAACGATGGTCTGCCTGATAATGCAGCCTGGCATCCGGTCGCTGAACAAATCCTGTATCTACCATCAACAAAACTCCGATCTGGTGTGGTTTCTGACGGCGCCCAAGGATCTTTTTTGGCGGGCACCTAACAGTTCACTTTTCAATGCAATTGACAATTAAATCTATAGGTCATATTTATGTCCTAAGCAAGGCTCGAAAAGATGATTTCGAGGAGGTGGACGGCGCGACAGGCTATGAATTCATGTCTGCTGCGCTTGTTTTTTGGATTTAAGGATCGGCAGACAGCTCATGACTATAACGGACAGCGCAATCAGTCAGTTGACGCAAGACCTCTATTCCTGGGCTTTGCGGAAGGTGCCAGACGACACCAAGGCGGCCCTATTGGCGGCGCGAGAAAACGAGGAAAGTGAAACGGCAAAACAGACATTGTCGATGATGTTGTATAGTGCCAAGGCGGCCGAAGACGGCGACCGGTATGTCTGTTCTGACTCCGGGGTGCCCGTGTATTTCGTACGCATCGGGACCAAGGCGAAATGGAATGCCGATATCAAGAAAGCCATTCGCGACGGATTTGACAATCTGGTCAAAACCATCAATCCGCCAATCCTCAAACATGTCACCAACCCGCTGACGGGTGAACGTGGCTATCACGGCAAAGACATGCCGATTGTGACCTTTGATTTGATCAGCGATGCCGATTACATCGACATCACCTGTTCGCCCAAGGCGCTTGGGTCAGGGCGTTGGGCGGCGATGGAGCTGTTCACCTTTCCCAGTTTGGAAACTATTGAAACCTTTGTCCTTGATACGGCGATCAAAGCCGGATCGCAGCACTGCCCGCCGGTCATTATGGGTGTCGGTATCGGAGGGACGTTCGATTACTGCGCCAAGCTGTCCAAGGAAGCAACGCTGCGTCCGCTGGGAACTGTTAACGAAGAACCAATTCTTGCCGACATGGAGAAGCGTCTGACGGACGCGGTTAACGATCTTGGTTTTGGGCCGATGGGGACGGGTGGCAAAACCACTACGCTTGGGGTGCATATCAATTACGCGTCAGGGCATGGGTTCACACCGGTTGCCGTTAGTTTCAATTGCTGGATCAACCGTCGCACCCGCGCCCGGATTTACAGCGATGGTCGCGTTGAACGGGTGGAATAAGAATGACCAATTTTCGAACTGTTACCTTGCCCATGACGCCAGAGGTCGCGCGCAGTCTCAAGTTGGGCGAGATGATTTATCTTGATGGTCAGATCAATGCCACAGCGGGCATTCCGACCCATGACCGGATCATCGACCATCTTGATCGCGGTGAATCGTTGCCAGTCGATTTGAACCGTGCTGCGTTCTTTCACCTTGGCAGTTTCAGTCAGGAAACGGACGGCGTGTTCGACGTTCTATACATGAACCCGACGACCAGCACACGCTTTAACCCCGTCATGCCGCAGATCATCCGGGAGCTTAACCTTGCTTGCGTCGGTGGCAAAGGCGGCCTTGATGCGGAATGTGCGCGTGCGCTTAAGGACGTTGGTGGGGTCTACCTGTCCTTCCTTGGTGGCGGTTGCCCTCTTTTGTCGGATGCCATCCGACGCGTAGTGAAAGTCGCCTGGCAAGACATGATTTCACATTATCGACTGGTGGTGCTGGAGGTTGAACAGTTGGGGCCCTTGACGGTTGCCATCGATGCCGAGGGCAACAGCCTTTACGACAATCTGGCCAAGGATGCGAGAGCGCGGCGCGCTGACGTCTTGGCAAAGCTCTCCGTCGCACGCACCTGATCCCAAACAAATTACTGAAGAGAAAGCTTGAAACACATGGTTCTGCACATCGAAAAATCCAACAAAATCGCTACAGTCACGCTTGACCGCCCGCCGGTCAACGCTCTGACAATCGGGCTCTATCAAGAGTTGGCCGAACTTTTTGAAAGCACCGCAGACTGGGACGACATTAATTGTGTCGTGCTGACTGCCCAAGGCAGCAGAGTGTTTTGCGCGGGTCTGGATCTGAACGAATTTTTGGCGGCGTCGGTCGAGGACGACCCCGCGCGTGCCGCCATTGTGCGACGGATGTTCAGTGCAGTGCGCCACGCGGCAATGCCGGTGATCGCTGCAGTTAACGGCCCGGCACTGGGCGCAGGTGCAGTGTTGGCATCAGTTTGTGATATCCGACTTGCCTCTGAAAATGCCACTTTTGGGCTACCCGAAATTAACGTTGGCCGCTGTGGTGGCGGGGCTCATATCGGACGTCTGGTACCGCAAAGCGTGTTGCGGATGATGGCGTTTACCGGCCAGCCGATTAACGCTGCAGAAGCGCTGCGCGTTGGCTTGGTAAACGAGGTATTGCCGAGTGATGCATTGATGAACCGCGCCATGTCTGTCGCTCAGGTGATTGCTGCTAAAGCACCATTGGGTCTGCGACTTGGTAAGGCGTCGCTGAACGAGATTGAATTTATGCCGGTCGAAGACGGTTATGCAGTCGAGCAAGGCTATAGTACGCGGCTGATGGCAACCGAAGATGCACGCGAGGCGACACGGGCGGTGGTACAGAAACGTCCCGCGGTTTTTGTGGGGCGTTAAGTTTTGAACAAGGATCAAGCTCTGGTTCGTGTGGAACATGAGGACGATGTTGTCGTCGTCATTCTGGACAACCCTCCGGTAAACGCTTCGACGGTGACATTGCGGCAAAATCTTCTTGTCGTGATTACCGAGCTTTCCAAGAACCCAGATGTCGCCGGAGCGGTGTTGATCGGGGCAGGACGCAATTTTATATCCGGATCGGATTTGAAAGAGTTCAGCGGCCCGTTGGCCGATCCGCAATTGCCCGAGGTGATCGCGGCGATTGAGACAGCGCCGTTTCCAGTGGTCGCCGCGATCAGCGGTGCGGCGTTAGGTGGCGGATATGAGCTTGCTTTGGGATGCGACGGACGGATTGGCGCACCGGATGCGGTGGTCGGACTGCCCGAAGTGAAATTGGGGATCATTCCCGGTGCCGGTGGAACACAGCGGTTGCCGCGCCTTGTTGGCGAGTCAAAGGCGATCGATCTGATTTGCACAGGCGCGCGCGTGAAAGCTGTTGAGGCCTTGAACCTTGGGATGCTGGATTCAATTTCAGATGGCGATCTACGGGAAGATGCAATTACGTTTCTGAGAGGATTTGGTGGGGAAAAGCGCCGATTGGCGGATAAAACTTTGGCAGGGGACCCCGATGAGTTGGTTGAGGCAAAGACAGCGCGGGCGTTGCGTGGCAACAAAGGCGTGCCTGCAGCGGAGGCGGCTGTCGCTTCCGTCCGGCGTGCGGCGATGGAGCCGTTTAACGTTGCCCTTGCGAAGGAACGTTCGGTTTTTCAGGATCTGCGGGTATCGGCAGAGGCATCAGCACTGCGTTATCAGTTTTTTGCGGAACGCGATGCCAAGCGCATTCCCGCGCTTGAAAGCGTTGAGACGCCATTGGTCAGGTCTGTTGGTGTCATCGGTACCGGGACGATGGGTGCCGGTATTGCAACCTGTTTTTTGAACGCGGGTTACCATGTCACGATGCTCGACGTCAGCGACGATGCGCTTGCCGCAGGCCTTGCGCGGATTAACGGCGGTTACGATCCGCATATCGCGGCAGGGCGTATGACGCAGGCTCAGGTCTACGACAGATTGTCCCGTCTGGATGGCAGCCTTAACCGAAAGATCCTGTCGACTGCCGATCTGATTGTCGAAGCCATTGTCGAACGGCTTGACGTGAAACAATCGCTGTTCGCGGAATTGGAAACGATTGTTGGACCAAACGCTGTTCTGGCCACCAATACATCCTACCTCGATATTGATGCGGTTGCGGGTAGCATGATTGTTCCGTCGCGATTGATCGGGATGCATTTCTTTAGCCCTGCTGACCGGATGCCTCTGTTGGAAATCGTCACCGGTACCAAGAGCGATCCGGCCGCCTTGGCAGCGGCCTTTGCTGTAGGGCGCAAGCTGGGCAAGGCGGCGGTGCTCGCCAAATCAGCGGAAGGATTCATCGGCAACCGGATTTATTCGGCTTATCGTGAACAGTGTGAATTTATGATCGAAGAGGGCGCTACACCGCAACAAGTTGATCAGGCTTTGACCGACTTTGGCTTTGCACTTGGCCCCTTTGCGGTAAGTGATATGTCAGGATTGGATATCGCACAGGCCCGCCGTGCACGTCTGGCCGATACCCGAGATCCATTAGCACGCTACGTTGATATCGCTGACCGACTTTGCAATGCAGGAAGGCTAGGCCGTAAAACAGGAATGGGGTGGTACAGCTACCCTGACGATAGGCGGGTTGGTTGCCCTGATGCTGAGGTTGACGAGATTATTCGCCAAAGCCGAAAGGTGAAGGGGGTAAAGGCCAGATGGTTTACTAATCCTGAGATCCTCTCCCGTGCTTTGGGCGCGATTGTGAACGAGGCAGCTCTGGTTGTTGAGGATGGCATCGCGCAAAAACCGTCAGATGTGGATGTGGTCATGGTAAACGGATACGGATTCCCGTCGCATAAAGGTGGCCCGCTTTATTGGGCGAGGCAACTGGGCGATCCAGAGTTGAAACGCATAACCGACCTTGTTGAGATCGCAACTGGACACGGTTTCCGGCGTGCAGAGTATCGCGATATGCCAGTATCGACCAACACAGCATGATGATCGAACAGTTCAGCGACTGGGCGACTTTGATAGTTCGTTAATCCGTAAGATCAATTCATTGCTCTTGTGTTACAACTGCAATACCGTTCTGCCAGACAGGTCTTAAGGGATAGCGTGAGAGTTATGACTGAAGCAGCGACACCACCTCTTGATTTTGGCCGCAGTGCGATCGCCCGTTACATTCAACTTGCCACCCTGTTCCGGCGGCGCATTGTGATGGGGCAATGGCCATTGGGGAGCCAGATCCCGACCGTTGACGAATTGGCTGAAGAATGTGGCGTCGCGCGTGCCACTATCCGGCAAGCTCTCGATCTGCTCGAAGAAGAAAAGTTGATAGAGCGCTACCGTGCGAAGGGAACTTTCGTGCGTCGTCATCCGCAAGAAGAGCTGTGGTGTTCTGTCGCGACGGACTTGAGCGGCTTGTTGCGACCGGCGGGTGATGCGGAAATCGAAGTTCTTTCGGACGAACCCAATGTTGTTTTAAAGCAGGTCGCCTATCCGATTGGAAAACTTGCAGAAAGCTATCGCCATTTGCGCAGGCGTCACTTTCGCGAAGGGAATGCGTTTCTATTGACCGATATCCATATTGACGAAAGGTTGAATGACAGCATTACAGCCAAGGACCTGACAACGAAAACGGCTTTGCGTCTGATCAGTGATATACCTGGGCTTGAGATTGTCGAGGCCCAGCAGACCCTGACAATCGGAAGCGCGGATATGGACGTAGCAGAGGCGCTTAGCATCCCGCTGAACGCACCGGTCGCTTTCGTGCATCGGCGCGCGGTTGATCAGCACGGTACCACTGTTCTGGCCGCGGAAGGAATTTATCGCGGTGATGTGGTGCGGTTCGATATCAAGTTGACCTAGGCCCATGGTCTATTATTTCTGCGCCTAGGGTAGTTGGGGAACCGCACATCAAGGACTAGCCAACCGTTTCAAGGGCCATGGCCACCCCTTGACCAACGCCCACGCACATTGTCGCCAAGCCATAGCGCCTCTTTCTGAGCATTAATTCGCGAGTCAAGGTTGTGACGATCCGAGCCCCTGACATGCCAAGCGGATGCCCCAACGCGATGGCGCCGCCGTTTGGATTGACATGCTCTGCATTGTCGGAAATCCCTAGTTCGCGCAGACAGGCCAGCGCTTGACTGGCGAAGGCTTCGTTCAGTTCGATCACATCGTAATCGCTGATGGAAAGACCAAGCCGGGCGTTCAAACGCTCCACTGCTGCAACAGGCCCCATTCCCATCGTCCGTGGTGGGACGCCGCCGGATGCAATGCCCAGAACGCGTGCGCGGGGCGTCAGGCCTTGTTCCTTAACAGCCTTTGAAGATGCCAGGATCATTGCGCAGGCACCGTCATTCACACCCGAAGAATTGCCAGCCGTGACGCTCCCGTCAGCGCGAACGATGGGGCGCAACCGTGCCAATGCATCAAGGTTCGAAAGCCGCGGGTGTTCGTCTGTGGTCACTTCAATTACCTGACCTTTTTTTCCGGAAATTTTCATAGGGACGATTTCCTGATCAAAAATACCGGCCTTCAACGCAGCATCAGTGCGTTCTTGACTTCGCAGGGCAAAGGCGTCCTGATCAGCGCGGCTAATCTCATGCTCTACTGCTACGTTTTCCGCTGTAGATGGCATGGAATCTACACCGTATTGCGACACCATTCGCGGGTTCACAAAACGCCAGCCAATCGTCGTATCCTCGATCTCTGCATGTCGTGAAAACGCTGCTTCCGCCTTGTTGATCACAAAAGGGGCGCGGGACATGCTTTCGACACCGCCTGCAAGAACCATTTCCAATTCACCCGCCATGATTGCGCGCGCCGCAAACCCGACCGCGTCAAGACCTGAGGCGCAAAGCCGGTTTACAGTGATGCCGGGAACCGTGACCGGTAATCCGGCCAGCAGTGCGGACATACGTGCGATATTTCGGTTATCTTCACCAGCCTGATTGGCGCAACCAATGATCACTTCCTGAACGCTCTGCGGGTCGATACCGCTATTTTTGACCAGCTTGTGCAAAATGTGCGCCAGCATGTCATCGGGCCGTAAAGCGGCCAAGACGCCACCGTATTTTCCAACAGGTGTGCGGAGCGCATCACAAATAAAGACGTCAGGGATACTTGAGTGGTTCATTGTCAGGCCTCAGGCTAGGTCGCTAAAATTTTGCAGACTCAATTTGTCTTGAATCTGCCTTTAGCCTATAGTACAGGTGTATGACCTTTTGCAATAACCAAGAGAGCATAGACTGTTTAGGTAACATCAAAAAACTACCGGCGCACCTGCGTGAAAGTGCCGGGGTTGTCTGACCGATGTCACTCTCCCACTGAAATAGCTTGAGGCAGGAACGGCTACAAGTTGACCACTCGAAAATGAAAACGCCCAAGGCCGATTGAAAAGGAAGAATTGGAATGTTGGAAACCGCAATCGACAAACGACAACTGCACGTATCAGATGAGGTCGCAATTGAAATCAAGGGGATGAACAAGTGGTTCGGTGCATTCCATGTGCTGCGTGACATTGATTTGAACGTAAAGCGAGGCGAGCGGATCGTGATTTGTGGCCCGTCTGGTTCTGGCAAATCGACGTTGATCCGTTGCATCAATCGCCTTGAAGAGCACCAGCACGGCCAGATTATCGTCGAAGGTACTGAGCTGTCGTCGGATTTGAAAAATATTGACAAGATCCGCTCAGAAGTTGGCATGTGCTTTCAGCACTTCAACCTGTTCCCGCATCTGACGATCCTAGAGAATTGCACGCTGGCCCCGATCTGGGTGCGCAAGACTCCCAAGAAAAAAGCCGAAGAAGTGGCAATGCATTTTCTGGAAAAAGTAAAGATCCCCGATCAGGCGAACAAGTACCCCGGTCAGTTGTCTGGTGGTCAACAGCAACGCGTAGCGATTGCCCGCTCGCTCTGCATGCGCCCGCGTATCATGCTGTTTGATGAACCGACATCGGCGTTGGACCCCGAGATGATCAAGGAGGTTCTCGACACGATGATCGAGCTGGCCGAAGAAGGCATGACGATGCTTTGTGTCACACACGAGATGGGTTTTGCCCGTCAGGTAGCGAACCGTGTGATTTTTATGGATGAAGGCCAGATCGTGGAGCAGAACGCGCCCGAGGCATTCTTTAACAACCCCAAGTCCCCGCGCACGCAACTGTTTCTGAGCCAAATTCTGGGTCACTGACCGCACAACGCCTAAAGATCACCCGTTTAAATGCCGGAAGTAGCCAAATGAAATCAGCAACGATTACAGACATGCAGATTACCCCATGCGATCTTTCGCAAGAGGACAAGGATTGGCGCTATGCCGGCGGTGCCATTCCAACCGTGACTGGTTGGATGGTTACACTGACGTTAGGTACTGGGGTCACTGGGCATGGCTATTCTCAGGCGGTCGGTATTTCTTCTGATACACCCGCCGGGGCCAAAGCGGTTCTTGACGCGCTGGTCCCGGTTGTAGTCGGGCAATGTCCACATAACATTGAACGGATTTGGCGAGACATGGATCGATGTGTCCATGGCCACCTTCATGCTAAGTCCGGCGTTGATTTTGCCTTACATGAGCTCTCGGCGAAGGTTCTCGACGTGCCGCTTTCTACATTGTTCGGGGGGGCGTTGACTGACAGTATCAACAACACCAGAATTGTACCAATCTGTGATCCGAAGGACGCTGCCGATAAGGCGGCCGTTCTTGCTGCTGAGGGGTATCGTAACCTCAAAATTAAGATGGATGGAAATGCATCGCTGGATGTTGAACGTCTGCGTCTGGTTCGCGCAAAGGTCGGGGATGACATCCGTCTTTGTGTCGACCCCAATCAGTCCTATTCGACCAAAGGAGCGTTGATGACGCTTCGCCAAATTGAAAAATACGGTGTTGATCTGGCAGAGCAGCCGGTTCAGGCGCGCAATCTTTCAGGCCTTAAATTGCTACGCGAAAATCTGGATATGCATGTCGAGGCAGATGAAGCTGTACAGAACCTTGATGATGTCATGAAAATCATCCGCGCTGATGCAGCGGACTGTATGAATTTCAAAGTCTCGCGCATGGGCGGTCTGAGAAACACGATGATTGCGGCGCGTATGTGTCATGTCGCGGGCATCGGGTATCGTATCGGCGCCGCTTTTGGGCCCAGGATTTATACCGCACAAATAGCGCATCTGGTCTCTTCTTTCGGCACGCACTTTTACCCGCACGAACTGGCGGAGTTTGAACATCTGGGCGAGGACCCCAGCCATGGACTAGCAGTCAAAAACGGGGTGCTGCCTGTCCCGGACGGGCCGGGCTGTGGTGTCGCTGTCACCTTGTGAGCGTGGCTTAGGGGAGCTGTTGAAAACCATTCAAGAGCCATCGGTTTCACCACGGTAACAACTTGTCGGCAAAGGGATGGTATTATCGCTATTCACGATGGTGAAGGGATATATCGAACGATTAGACCAAGCGGCCATGTCGCGTTTTGACGCTGAACAATGGCGACCGTTTAGATATTTCGTCCGGCCGCGCGTTCCTGTAGCCATTGTTCATTTGTGCCGCAGAACAAGAAGCCATCGAGCAGCCCATAACAAGCCAATTTGGCGTCTCTCAGGGAAAAGCCCTCAGGATTGATGCTACGTTCAAGCCATAGACCGTCAACGAGAGAAGTGAGGCTAATCGCAACTAGACCTGCATCAACTTCATCTGAATTTCCTTCGGCAATGGCGACCTCTTCAATTACCTTCACCAGTTCCGCGCGATATGACAAAAACATTTCTGCTGCAGGGCCTCGGATCTTGGGATGTTGTCTAAGCTCGCTCCAGAAGGCCAGCATCATCGAGAGCCGGTTTTCCGAGTGACCTGCAGGATCAAAGCAGGCCTCGACAAATGCGGCCAGCCGCATCCTTGGGTCGCTCTCTTCCTGACGAACAACGTCAAGAAGGCCTGCAATGAAATCTTTCAACAAGCGGTCATAAGCATGAAAAATAAGTTCTGCCTTGCCTGAAAAATGAAACCTGAGCAAGCCGGGGGAAACCTCAGCGCGACGGCAAATTTCTCGCACTGTTGTTGCAGAATATCCTACTTCGCCCACGGCTTCGATGGTCGCGGAAATAAGGCGCTTGCGCCGTACTTCCGCCTCCAAACGCGAATACTTAGGTTGCTGTTTTGCATTTGTAGGCAAGTTATCTCGCTCTCTCTGGCCAGAGGCCCGGTCATAGTAGCAACCTACACCACCACTTCAACCACAAACAAAGGAGATAGCTATCAGTCATGATTCTTATTGTACGACTGTAAAATAAATCTTGCTGTTAAAATTTTCCTCCCCTAGTCTCCGGGTTAGAGACAGCAATCCTGGGAGGATGATTATGAAGAACTGGACAAAGCACGTAATTGGGGCATTTACAGTGGCGGCCTTTGCGTCAGTCGCACAGGCCGGTGAAGTGCTGGACAAGGTCATGGCGGAAAAAACCATGACAGTCGCGACAAACTCGGAATACCCACCAGCATCATTTCTTAACTCTAAAGGTGAGTTTGAAGGCTATGACGTTGATGTTGCCAAAGAAGTGGCGAAACGTATGGGTGTTGAAGCGAAATTCATTAATCCAGCATGGGAGGCAATTACTTCTGGTAAATGGGGCGGGCGTTGGCAGGCTGCTATCGGTTCAATGACACCGACGCCAGAACGCGCCGAAGTGCTGGATTTCCCTGCGGTCTATTATTTTACACCTGCTGCCGTATACGTTCACGAGGATGCCGCGTACCAGTCTCTTGCCGATTTGAAAGGCAAGAAAATCGGGTCCAGTGCCGGGTCGACTTATGAAAGCTATCTCAAGAAAACACTAACTCTGGACGCGGCTTATTCCCCGGCGATTGACTATCTCGTCGACCCTGGCGAGATCCGTACATATGAGACCGACACAAATGCCATGGATGATTTGCGTTTGGGCGATGGTGTGCGCCTCGATGCTGGAATTTCTTCGGTGCCCAATATCCTAGAAGCGATAAAGAATGACTATCCTCTGCGGATCGTGGGCCAGCCCGTTTTCTATGAACCGTTGTGAGCCTCCCCCTTTGAAGTGGTCCGCCCCTATAGTTAGGAAAGCGGAGGACCAGAGATGGCGATTAAGAGACCCAAGCCGGAAGAGATTGTCGTGAAGTTACGGCAGGTTGAAGTTCTGATGGGG
>JBARCL010000093.1:0-1728 GCA_049794055.1 Sulfitobacter sp. | reverse complement strand
CCTTGCGCCAGATGATCCGGACCGGGATCGCCGTGACGCCATTCTCGGGCGTGCGCGCGACACCGGGCAGGAGCGTGACGCGGCGGCAGTAGAGCGGGACATCGCCGCCCGTGACGGTGAGGGTCGTGACCAAGGGCTGCGAGATGATATTCTCGGGCGTGGGCGAGATAGTGCGCCCGAGCGCGGGCAAGGTCGAGACCGCGACAGAGACAGAGAACGTTAAAACTGAAAGGAACCACGTAGTGTTTGAAGATCGCCACAACAAAGACCAGAGGCAATCGCAGCCGCTTCCCAATTACACAGACGTTTACGACACCATGCTGTACCAAACACCGGATGGGACCTCGAAAGGGGCATTGCCGACGATCTACGCGTTTCGTGTGAAAGACCCGTTGTTATCACCTGATCCCAGGCCGGACTTTGTGTTGCTCGAAACCGACGATGAAATCCAAGCATGGCAACAGGCCATAGCAGGTCCTGTTGTTCTGAATGATGAGGGGCACATCACCGATGCTCCGCTGCTTGTCTGGAATAGTCTTCCAAGCCTGCTAACTGGGGATGACGAGATCATCGCTATGTATTCGCCGGTGGATGATGCGGACACTTGGCCGGTTTTGGCCCTTCAGGCGCACCCGTTCGACAAGGCCCTAGACACCGCGCCAGCGCGGGATCGATATTATTTTGAACAGAACAAGTTTGTGGGCTTGCTGTAGCACGCAACGCTGCACTTCATCCCGAAACCTTATGAACTTATGTGATTCCGGCAAAGCGCCGGTCTCGCTTTAAGCGATGGACAGGGCAGGGGATCGACGGGCTGACGCCCGCTCGCCCCAACCCTGACAGTTTCCAAATCCTATTGATCCGCCTGCCATCCTGTCAGGTCCGAGAAAACCGGCAAGCGCCGCCTGTGGCGTCGGTTCCGGTCGAGAATTCTGGTTCCTCCCACGCGGGCGAACCGCGCGGTTCCCTCCCAAATTCACGCCCTCCACCCGGTTGTCACGGCCCTGTCAGGCCGCAGGCAGGGCTTTGCCCTTACCTGCTCTGCCGTTCGGAATGCATGGGCATTCCAAAAACCAGAACAGGAAGGCCCGCCCATTGGCGGAAAGGGACAAGAGACCCCGACCGCGTCACTCAAGGAGGGTCACAAATGACCAAAGAGAAATTTGACGTTTATTCCCATGTTACCAATCAGATTGTCGCACAGATCGAGGCAGGCACGCCGCCTTGGCGCAAGCCTTGGACCGGCGGCGGTGTGTCGGTCAGCTTGCCGGAGCGGTTCAACGGCGAAGCTTATCGGGGGATCAATATTCTGATGCTTTGGGCAGAGGCGATGGCCAAGGACTACAGTTCTGCCCGTTGGATGACGTTCAATCAAGCCAAGCAGCTGGGGGGCCATGTCCGTAAGGGCGAGAAATCCGCTACTGTTGTGAAATACGGCACCGTTGAGCGCGAGGACGACAACGGCGAGGAACGCCAGATCCCCTATGCCAAGGCCTACCGCG
Source organism: Sulfitobacter sp. (assembly GCA_049794055.1). Classification (GTDB taxonomy): domain Bacteria; phylum Pseudomonadota; class Alphaproteobacteria; order Rhodobacterales; family Rhodobacteraceae; genus Sulfitobacter. The sequence continues at coordinate 226 of JBARCL010000093.1, read as the reverse complement.
TGTTCAACGCCGATCAGATCAAGGGCCTGTCCGCCGAATTCTACATACTGCCTGATCCACCTCGTGATCTTGGCACCGTGGCCGATCCCGAGTTGGAGGCGTTCTTTGCCGCGACCGGCGCGCAGATCGACAGCACAGAGGAGCCGCGCGCCTATTACAACATCAAGACCGACCGCATTCATATACCGCCAATTGCCACGTTTTATCGGGCGGCTGGGTATTTTGG
>JBARCL010000092.1:0-63690 GCA_049794055.1 Sulfitobacter sp. | reverse complement strand
CAACACCAAACGACCCCATAGTGCATTGGGCTATCGCCCACCGGCACCAGAGGCCATCGTGCCGATGGACCAAAGGCCGATCATGCACTAACTTTCAAATTGGACCACTCAAGTGGGGCGGCTCACCCGGATTAAGCCTTGCGGTGGTTGCTCTTTGCAAATCAGATTTGCAGGGCTGTTCCCTTGATTAGACCATTCCGCGAAGAGATCAGCGGTTGCTAGAGCTGATGAAGCAAACAAAGCGACCGCATCTCGTCCTCCTGAACTGGCGTCGTGGTTACACGAGGACTAGGACGAAAATTTGGCCAAATAGTTTGCCATCATCCATTGGAGGTATACCAAACGGAACAACACGCTTTTGCAGCTGGGTAAAGAAATTCACGAAGTACTGCGGCGCCTTCCCTACCCTTCATTAGGTTTATGTGGAAACTTGAAATAACGTCCGTTTGTTTGGAAAAATGATACAATAAAGTCAGTACATTCGGGATTTCCGTCGTCATTATTTCTAATAAGAACTGTCGGATGACCGCTGTGGACCGATAATCACCCCTTCTACCAGCTTTGCCAGCTTGTCCGATCACGACATGACAAACACCGGCGCATCCAGCAGGCCACCATTTCAGCAGCATAACCGTTCCACCGGCTGAAAGGATCAGTCCGGAAGTGGCGGTAGGATATTGCAGAGACGCGATGGCGCTTCGTACGGAACATTGTTGCGATCTGACCGTAAACCGAAAGAAATCTCTACGCCTGGCGCGAAGACTTGGAGTGGCCCATGATCTTTTCTCGTCGTCTTGTGTGTCGATGCAAGGCTTCTGACCGGTTGTTCAACCCATTGTGCGAGCGGTGCTTGGCACTTGGGCAAAGCCGCCGGACGACAACGCCATAACTTCGAATTTATCGGTCGGGGCTGGCCGGTCGCGGCGACCTGCGCTCCGAACCGTTGGCACCAAACGCGAACGCTTTCGCAGGAGACGATCACACCTCGCTCGACCAGCAGATCCTCTACATTGCGCAGGATCAACGCAAAACCGTCATACGCCCAGACAGCGCAAGAGATGACGAAACGGGGGAAGCCGAACCCCTTCTGGCGAGGCTGTGAAACTTTGCTGATCATGACAGAGCGTTGTGCAGGCAGGCGGGGCGCGTGAATAACCTGACAAAACCCCACTGCGTTGTGCCTTAGTTAGCGCGATAGAAAACTTCCGCTTGGTCGATAAACCGCGCCAGGCGGGTCGGGCGGGATTGCAGGTCGGACTGTGCAAGGCATGACAATACGGCCGTATTCAGCGCACGTGGTCCGCGATGCGGCGGTACTCCGGCAGGATCGTTGGGGGCGATTGGCCCGCCGGACCAGCCAACGGCCAGCCCCAGATAAGTTGCTGGTGACAGCACCGGCGCATAAAGGGCGGCCTTCATCGTGCGGTAGCGGTTTTCGTCGTCGGGGTATTGTGTCCAGTTCGCCACAAGCTCCATCATCTGGCTGTCCGCAGCGCTTAGTTCGTCTTCCGACAGGCGCAGGCATTCATAGCCCCACCACACTCCCATCTTGGGCATTGTGGCAAAGGCGGTAAAAGTCACAGCCTCTTCCGGTGTATCCGAACCCCGCAACCGGTTGAGAAATTCGATTGCACGCTCCACGACCAAAGGGCGTTGCAGTGTCAGTTGGGAAACATGCGGCATTTTCGCGTAAAGTTCAGAGGGTGTCGTAAATCGCAACGCGGCCAGCGGCGGCTGCGTTTTATCCGGTTCGGCAGAAAGCACATGATCATTAGGGGCCATAGCGCCAGTGTTTCGCGGAAAAACCCGCCACGTCAATCCATGGTTATATTTATCTGGTGCAGCAGGCGCATGATTTAACCATGTTTTCGGCGTTCTCTCTACTTGTACATCAGTCAGCCGATTTCCAATCTACCTAAAGGAGCAATCGCCATTCGACGAAAAGGGTTATGACTGTCATCGACAGCTTGTTGAAACGGTCCGGCCTTGACTGATTGAAAAGCACGAACCGTGACACGACCAGCTTGCCCTTCGCGAAACATTGTATTGGAACATGCGCTTTCTCGCTCTAGTTTGATCTGACCCATATATCGGGTGTGGTTATAAAAGCAGGGCAGACTGGGCAGAATGTACAATCCGAAAGGTAACGGTAAAGAAAAAGCAGTCGGGGAAGTACAGTTTGTCGAACTTGAACCGCCAGGCCGTCTGCAAGGGATCGTTCACCGGTTTCTGGAACTGAACACCCAAGGTACCTTGCTAGAAGACTATCGCTTTCATGCCTTGCCGGATGCCTGCACCTATATCGTTTTTGATCAACTTGACCGAAAAATTACCGGCGTTTCACGGCTTCGGGCGAAGTCTGAAGAGTTCAATCTGGGTAGGACATTCCATTTTATCAATATCCGGCTTCTGCCAGGTGTCTGGCAGGGCAAACCGGATCAAATGACCCATGGGATGGTCAACACGCCTTACACAGGTGACCTGCCACTGCGCGACATAAACAACAAACTGTCCGAACAGGGATTCCACGACAGCCAGGACGTGCTGTCGGAACTGGTCGATATGCTTATCAAACTGGAACTGGTTGCGCCGAACCCGATCACCGAGAGGATATTCCAGCATCTGGACGATATTTTTTCCGTGTCTGACATGGCTGCACTTTCCAACCTGTCACCACGACAGTTGCAACGTACCCTAAAGCGGACCACCGGATTTGCCCCGCATGATCTCCTTAAGATACTGAGATTGCAACAGTCTTTGAACGGTGGCGATACTTGGTCTTATGCTGATCAATCCCATTTCATCCATTCGTTTCGCAACGCAACGGGGTACACACCGGGAAAATACGCCCGCAAATTCGATGTCTGAAATCTACAATACAGGGGGCAAACCCCTTGGTACCTGGGTGTCATAGCAACACATAAAATGGAGATTGAGATGACAAAGATGAACGCAGTAGCCTGGTTTGACATCTACGTGGACGATCTGGATCGGGCCGTGAGCTTCTACGAAACCGTTCTGGACCAAGAACTGGAGGCGATGGGCGATCCAACCGGTGAAACCCAGATGATGAGCTTTCCTGCCGATATGGGCAACTACGGTGCAGCGGGAGCGTTGACCAAATCCCCGCACGCATCCCCCGGGGTCGGCGGCACCATCATATATTTCTCCGCTCAGGATTGCGCGGTTGAACAAGCCCGGGTCGAGGCGGCTGGGGGCAAGGTGGTACGGCCCAAGTTTTCGATTGGCGAATACGGTTGGGTTGCACTTTGCCAAGACACCGAAGGCAATATGTTTGGCTTGAACTCAATGCAGTAAGGCAATGTTGATGACAAACGCATGGGCAGCCCGTCAGGCTGTCCATGTTGCGATCGGGCGGGGGTTTTGCGACTAAGTATCAAGGTATTCACCCCAATATGCGCGGTCCAACCTATCGATAAAGGGGGTCAGCAGATCGGTATTTCCCCGCCATTTCCCAACGGAGCCGGTGTGAACAGGGCGGCGTAACTGTGTGGCGCTCAGGGTCAGGACCTGTTCGGTACTCAAGTCCGGCCGCGCCATTGCGCTGTCCCAGCTCAAGTCGCAAAATACGGCCATCCTGCGGCCGGTCCCTTCGACATCCGCAACCAGCTGTTCGTAAGCCACATCAAGAACTTGCCGGGGCAGCACGCGGTGCCAATGCGCCATTGATTTGGCATAGAGGTTAAATTTCGCGGCCATCCAGCCCCAATTGTAGGTGTAGGATAATACCGTGCCCGAAAAATGGGATTTCCACATTGAAAGGGCGATATCCCTTGGGTCGCGGCGCAGATTGATAATACGACAGTCGGGGTAAGCCGTCTTTAGAAAGCCGATCAGCCGGTAGTTTTCGGGCATTTTATCAACATAGGCCAATGTGCCTTCGGGCAGTTCAGGCAACAAACCTTGATCTTGTTCCGCCAGAGCTGCGGCATCTTTGCACGTAAAGGGCAAATCCTGTTCGATGATATCGCGCAACAGAAAGCCTGCTGTGCCGCGTTCACCCAAAGGCACCACCTGCGGGTGTGCGCCCAACATGGCTTCGACAAGAGTGGTGCCAGAGCGCGGCAGGCCGATCACGAATACCGGTCGGCAGGCTGGCCCGGCCTTGGCCTCGGGCACGAAAGGAGCAGGAAACCGCGCTAGGATTGCATCGGTCACATCCGCGTCGACATCGGGGTGATAGGGGTTAAGCTGCGCCATTTCATGGTTGGCGAGGCCCAGCATTTTGTCCGCCTCAGCCTGTTCGTTTTGCGCGACCAAGGCTGCCGATAGCGCATACATAAGACAGGCGCGGTCTGCACTGTTCTTGGCAACCTTCTTCATTGCCGCTCGAATTTTCGGTTCCAGAGCGGCAACATCTTCCTTGGACAGCAAATATGACAACTGCTCTAGCGCTGCGGGGTGGTCCTGCTGAATATCCAGAACGGCGCGATAGTGGTAAATCCCGTCGTCGGGCCTGCCTATTTCAACATATTGTGTTGCAAGCCTCAGACGTGCGGGCAGGTTGGCGGGGGCAAGTGCCACCGCTTTCTCCACCACTTCCAAAGCTTCCTGCGACCGTGTTTGGCGCGCAAGCGGCAGGCTGAGGTTGGTAAGCGCGGTGACATCCTCGGGGTTAAGGCGCAGGGCATTTTGCAAATCAACGATCGCGTCTTTGATCAGCCCGAGACTTAGATTGATTGTACTGCGCAGGTGATGCAGCGTGGCCAATGTCGACTGCATTGCAAGCGCCTTGTCCGTCGATATCAACGCCTGTTTTTCAAGCCCCAATGTAAGCTCTGCCTGAGCTGTTAGGAACCAGATTTTCCAATCTTGCGGCGTCTTCTTGGCCATTTTGTTCAACACGACCAATGCCGTGTCTGCCCGCCCGACCAAGATCAATGTCTGGGCAAGGTTCTTTTCCGCGTCAGGAAAGTCCGGTTGTAGTTTCAGCGCCTTTTGAAAGTATTTAATTGCATCGTTAGGTCGCCCCGTGGCGCCTGCAGCGATACCTGCGAAATTAACAGCGATCGCTGAACGAGGGGATTTTTTAGCGGCTGAAAGGGCGGCTTTCAAACAACGTTTATAGTTGCCTTGCTGCAGGTATTTATTCGCGTCCTGAATATCATTTTGATAGGTCACTTGTGCAAAACCCGCGCATTCCAGCTGATACTCTTGGTATATATTGATAACGGGATGGCGCAAGCACGGGCGCATTTGCGAAAGCTTTATGCGGCGTGACACATATTCGGTAATATGTGATGCGCCCGAGACCGTCACTTCCAGGCTGGATCCGTCTTGGACTCGGGCATATTCGCTTAATACCTCCAAACAGCATGGCAAGCTGCTCACCGTTCTTGTCCCACAAGACGCGCCTGTTCGGCGATCGAAGCCCTTTGCCGCGGAAACCTATTGCTTGGCCAAAAAGCCGGTCACCAGCTCCAAACCCTTCCTTAGAATTTCGGGATTGTTGGCATATCCAACACGGACGTAACCTTCCATGTTCAGTGCTGAGCCGGGGGTGAACATGACGCCGGTGTCCTTTAACAGAGCGACGCAGAAATCACGTGAGCTCATCGGCAGATCGTAACGCAACAAGGTCGTCGTACCTGCCATCGGCTTTACCCAACTGATGCGTGGTTCCTGCTGGACCCAATTTTCCAGTATCTTGAGATTGCCGCGCGTGATCTGGCGACTGCGTTCGAGCACCTTTTCGCTGCTTTCCAAGGCAAGGGCGGCAAAGTGGTCGTTGATGATACCGACCGAGATTGTATCGTAATCCCTGTGGATCGAGACCTGTTCAATCAGGTCGGGTGGTGCCGCGATCCAGCCAAGTCGCAAGCCCGCCAAGGAAAAGGCTTTGGACATTCCGGCCGTGCTGATGCCTTTCTCGTAAACATCGGCGATGGATATTGTGATCCCGCTGCCCTGTTGATCGGTGCCACGATATACCTCGTCGCAAAGGATCCACGCCCCGACGGCCCGTGCCATGTCTGCAATTTCTTCAAGCATGGCGCGATCCATCAGCGCACCTGTCGGGTTGTTCGGATTGTTCAGGGCCACCAGCCTGGTTCCCGGAACGATCAGTGCCCGCAATTCTTCCAGATCCGGCAGAAACCCGTTTTCTTCGCGTAGTTTACACAGATATACCTCAGCCCCGATGCTATCAGGGATCGAGTAGTGCTGCTGATATGTCGGCACAACCGCGACAACCCGATCACCGGCGGACACCAGTGTGCGATGCACCAGCATGTTGGCCCCAATGGTGCCATGGGTGACGATCACATTATCTATGGTTTGTTTTTCGTAGAGCGTACAGATTGCTGTGCGAAGACGCTCTGATCCCTCGATTGCGCCATAAGTCATCTTCATTGACAGAAGATCACTCAAGTCATCACTGTTCTTCCCGGCCAGTTCCAGCAGTTTCTCTATGGTGACGCTTTCAACGCAGGTCTCGGCTAGGTTCCATTCGCATTTATTCTCCCACTCGTTCATCCAGATTTCGACACCAAACGGTTCAATTTTCATGGTCTTATCCTTCTTGCTTCTTGACCATACGATAGACCGCATGGGCAATCGCGATGTCTTCCAATCCCAATCCAACCGAGCGGAAGAATACCGGTGAACCAGCTGCGGGCATTTCGCAGGTCCCAACCGAAAGTTCCGATAAATCCCCCCGTACCCGAGTGGCCTGCCAGCCGTAGTTCTGGGCCGCCAAGACCATGTCTCCGGCAGTGTCAGGTGTGGTTGCGCGGTAATCGCAGTAAACCTGTGCAGTGTTCAGAAACGCGGGATCGACCTCATGTGCCTTGGCAACATTTGTACTGATAGATGTCACAACCGCACTGTCTGAAATCGCTGCGACGTCCACCACCGGCGTGCCCGAAGAGGTGCAAAGCATAATAACATCTGCCCCATCTACCGCGCTTTCGGCACCGTCGGAAAAGGTTGCGCCCGGGCAGATCGCTCCCCATTCCGCGCGCAGGGCTTCGTTTGTTTTGAGGCCGCGTGAATACACACGTACATCTTTCCAATCGCGCAAGGCGCTGACGTGACGCCAATGTGCCTGCGCCACGGCACCCGCGCCAATGATCGCCAATGTTCCTGCTTGTTTGGGCGCCAGAAAATCAACGGCAAGCCCGGTCGTGGCCGCCGTGCGTTCGGTGGTTAGCCGCCCTGAATCGCACAGCAGCATGGGTTGTCCGGTTTCCATCGACATCAGAACAGTCCATGCCGTGATAATCGGCGCGCCTTCCTGCACGATATAGGGCGACAATTTGGCCCCGAACGCGCCGGCACCGGCGGAGGCCCCCAGATAGGTGATGAAATCGCCTTTATCTTCGGGGAACAAAGTTAATGTCTGGGCCGGCTGGACCGCTTGTCCCTGCCCCAATTCGGTGAACAAAGTCCGCATTTCCTGAACCATATCGATCTGGTCCAAAACACCGGCGATCGATGTGGCGTCAAGTACGAGCGGGGTTGTGTTTGTCATGTCAAAAGTCCTGATTTTAACTGCGGCTGTTGTGATGGGCCCGATGCGCGGCATGCGTGGCTTATTGTTTATGGGTTCTGGGGCGGCCTATCCGACGTCGGAAGTAAGGGCGGCGAAAACCGCGCCAGGGAAGATGTTATTCAGAGCGTCGGCAGGGTGTCTACCATCGCGATACCCGAAACCGGTTTGTGAAAGCGCATCATTGGTTTTTCTCCTTGGTGTCGAAAATCTTGTACGAAACTTCAGGCAACGCCCTTCAAGTGGCAGAATTGTCTGCCGTCACCGTCCGGAACGTGTCAAAGTCAATGTTACGCCCGCTGATGGCGATTACTGCCTTCTTTGGCGACATTTCTTTAACTTCCGGGCTGAGTGCCGCAATCACGGCAGCGACGGATCCGCCTTCGACGATCATGCCCTCGGCTTTGGCAAATCTGCGCAAGGCCGGTGCCAGACTTTCTTCGGATACAAGAACATATTTATCCATAAAATCCCGGACAATGTTAAAGGTAAGCTGGTTGTTCATTCCGATTGCACCTGTGATACATCCTGCCAGACTGGGGAATTCATCAACGTGAACCGGCTTGCCTGCTTCAAGGCTACGTACCATGCCCGGCTCTATCTCCATCGACGCACCGACAATTGAGACAGACGGCGCCATATTCTTGGCGGCAAGTGCAATACCTGAAAGCAGCCCGCCCCCGGACAGAGGCGTGATGATCATATCCGTGTCGGGCATGTCCTGCATCACTTCCAGAGCAAGCGTACCTTGGCCTGCGATGACTTGCAGATCGTCAAACGGATCGACCCATGTATACCCGTGTTGCGCAATCAGCTGGTCAGCGTGAGCTTGCGCCTCATCCTGTGTCTGCCCATGTACAATCAGTTCCGCCCCGTATTCACGCATGGCAGCACGTTTGTTTTCGGGACACAATTCACAGACAACGACGATAGCGCGAATGCCCAACTTGTTAGAAAGGAACGCTACGGCCCGTCCATGGTTGCCACTGGACACGGCAATGATCCCGCGGCTTTTTTCTGTTTCGCTCAGTTGCAGTATGCGGTTGCTGGCCCCGCGCAGCTTGAAACTACCCGTTTTCTGGAGGTTTTCCAGCTTTAACCAGATTTCGAACCCCGCAAGCTCAGAGAGGTAGTCGGAACAGATCAAAGGGGTGCGCAGGACAAAGGGTGCGATACGTTTGCTGGCTTGCTCAAAGTCCTGAGTGCCGAGGTAGCTGGAGGGGAGTGTCATCAATTCATGGCCCAAATCATTTGGGCCACCCTAGCCGAGAACCGCAGCCCCTAAAATTCTTTGATTGAAAAAGTTAACTTTCGCCTGCGCAAAACCAATCGTCAGGTTCCCTTAACCTTGCCCGATCAGCGGTCGTTCTCCAAATTCAACGCATCCAGAAACATTGCCACTCTGGGATCTTGGGAACTGGGTTTAAAAACGCATTTTATCTTGGTGTCGTAAGAATAGGTCGCCGGGTCCAACGCCCAAAGTTCGCCAGCTTCGATCCGGCTCCGGCAAACATGTTCGGGAAGATAGCCCAAATAGAGGCCACTTAGTACCATTGTCAGAATGGCCTCCACTTTTGTGGTCTTTTCAGAGCCGGTGGGTGCCAGCTTGCCAATCGGTGCGGCATCATCATCAAAACTGCGCGTGGCATGCGCAGAGTTGGCGACGATCTCTTCCAACTTTCGGCCGTCTTTCAAACCGAAAGCCGGGTGCGACCTGCCACAGCACAACAGCTGCCGTTCATTATAGACCGTGACATATTCAAGCGCGCTTGAGACGTCGCGGAAAGCACCAATTGCAACAGTAATCCTGTTATCAAGCAACGCCTGCTCCATTTCAGGGGCGTTCATGATTGAAACCTCTAGCGAAAGATGCGGAAGCTTTGCCGAAAAACGGTTCAACGCATCACCCAAAGGGAATTCGGCATTGGTGACAATGGCATCATCAAGACCCATGGAAATCTGGTCAAGTTCTTCCTTTTTGAACGTCTCTATCGACCGTTGAAAACCATCAAGTGCCTCTGAAATGGATTGGATCTTGGCATAGGCAAGGCGCCCGCCTTTGGTCACTTCGAACCCGCTCCGGCCGCGCTCACACAGCCTGAGACCGAGACGGGTTTCAAGTGATGACAAGGCCGTACTAATTGCCGGCAAACTCCTGTTCAGCGTATATTGCGCTGCTGATAACCCGCCCGCATCAACCACCGCCGCGAAAATGCGCAGCAGCCTTAGGTCTGCGTCCCGAAGCGCGCTCATTTTGATTGGCTTCATCCGCTTGTCCATACTGCCTGTTAAGAAGCCCGTTTTTGTTTCTATGCATCTCGGGTGCAGGGAAGGTGAACGGCATCTTGATGCCTGTATAGACGGGATTTGCCTGTTGTCATGTCAAGAGTGACTTGAACGGCATAGTGTCGAATAACCTTAATGGCTTATGGGAGCGCGATGCTTTTACAGAAAACTGCCAGCACAGCATTGGTGATCATGCCTGATGTTTTGGCCCATCTGTGACTGCGGGCAAGGAGCCGGGGTAAGGCCACACATGTAACGGAGGGTTTGTGTTTGGCAGGCACGATGTTCATAGATAGGTCATGGACATTACCCTGATCAAAACCTTTGTCGAAGTTGCCAATACCGGATCCTTTGTCTCGGCCTCTGACCGGTTGTTCGTAACGCAATCCGCCGTCAGCCTGCGGATTCAGCGGCTTGAAGACAGCCTTGGGCATCCCTTGTTCATCCGTTCCAAAGCGGGCGCAATCCTGACACCTGCCGGCAAACAGTTTGAATTTTATGCGCTCAGCCTACTGAAGATCTGGGAAGAGGCGCGCCAGCAGATTGCCATTCCGGATGGCTATGCCCGTACGCTGACGATCGGCGGGCAGTATTCGCTTTGGCCTAGGCTTGGCTTTAAATGGATCGATGCGTTGCGCCGCGATATCCCTGATCTGAGTATCCGCACCGAACTTGGCATGCCGGACCGTATCACCCGGTTTCTGGTAGAAGGGGTGGTGCAAGCTGCTCTGCTTTATACACCGCAATTACGTCCGGGATTGATTGTGGAAAAGGCGTTGGATGATGAACTGGTACTGGTGGCGTCTTATGCCGGTGCGACAGCGTCTGAGAGCGAGGGATATGTTTTTGTGGATTGGGGCCCCGAGTTTATCCATGCCCATGCAGCCGCCCTGCCCCATTTGGCACATTCCGGCCTGACCATGAAGCTGGGCGCGCTTGTGGCGGACTTTATTGCAAACCGCCGTGCCTCGGCCTATTTACCTGCGCGCGCTGTAAAGCGCCGGGTGGACGCTGGAATTTTGCATATTGTGACAGATGCGCCACGGTTTCCGTATCCGTCATATGTCGTCTGGCGCGATGATCTGGATGATGCCCTTGCCGCAGCGGCCCGCGCTGCCTTGCTTGAAATAATCCAAGATGCTGAAGATGAACAAAAATCTGTTGTGGAATTGTTGGCAGAGATGAACAATTTTGACCCTGTTCAGGACATCTCTTTTACAAATGAGTAATTATCGTTTTATCCGCAAGTAATTCAAATTTCACTCACTTCAATGGCGGTTATATACCATTCTCAAGCAGAGATGCTCCCGATCTAGGGCGATAACGCCGGATGACGGATCACCTTGATGGGAAAGGAATGACCCATGAACACTCTTTTGAAATTGGCCACTGTATCTGCATTGGCACTGGCAGTCGCGGCACCTACTTTTGCGCAAAACCAGATCACCGGCATCGAAGCCCTGAACGACGATATCGACGATATCGACGATATCACGCGTGACGTGAACAAGGACCTCAAGCGCGGTGACGACGCCGAACGTTATGGTCCGAACGGTGTTGCACAAGGCTGGCGCGGTTCTTTTGCCCTGTCTGCATCGGGTACTTCCGGCAACACAGACAACGGCGAGTTGTCCGCTGCAGGCCGTTTGACCTATGGCATTGGCGATTGGAACCACCTGATCGGTTTTGCGGCTGAATACGGCGAAGCAAACGGCGCCCGCAGCGAAGAAAAACTGTTCGCGACCTACGAAGGTAGCCGCTATTTCACCGACACTTTCTATGGTTTCGGTATTGCGCGGGTCCAGTACGACGGTTTTCTTACCGACGCAAATGGCGTTGAAGTTAACGGCGACGAGACAGATGCCTTCTTGGGTTTCGGTCCCGGCTACCGGGTGATCAACAAAGAGAACCACACCTGGCGTGTTCAAGGCGGCCCCGGCGTACGTTACTTTGAAGATGTGACGGGCAATTCTGAAACCGAAGTCGGCTTTATCGTCTCTTCGCGCTACTATTATGCCTTGAGCGATACAGTATCCTTTACCAACGATACTGATATCCTTGGGTCTGACGTAAACACCATCCTGTCCAATGATGCAGGCGTAAACTTTAAAATGTCCGACAGCCTGTCAACACGGGTCAGCTACCGCACAGATTACAACACCGACCCTGCGGCGGGCCTTAAATCAACTGACAACACCATCGGTGTGTCCTTGGTTCTGGGTTTCTGATAAAACGGAAAGGTCCGTGGCGGTTTGATTACCTCGTACCGCCAATGATCTGACTGACAAGAGGATGGGGAAACCCATCCTCTTTTTGCGTCCGGCGTATGACGACTTGAGGACGGTGCATTTTGATGCGCGGGCCGTTGCTTATACCTTGTTGGTGCCAAATTTCCCCATTTTGGCATTTTTTTATTCGGTAAACTGTGAAACATTCGCTTAACAGCCACGGGAGAATGGCATGAAAACACAGGTCGCAATCATCGGCGGCGGTCCATCCGGTTTGCTGTTATCCCAGCTTTTGCACAAACGCGGGATTACATCTGTCGTGCTCGAGCGCAAGACCAAGGACTATGTCCTTGGCCGCATTCGTGCTGGCGTCTTGGAACAGGGGCTTGTCAGTTTGCTGGAAGAGGCCGGTTGTGCCACGCGTCTACATGCCGAAGGCATCGCCCATGATGGCACGCTCATCTCTTACGGCGACGAGATGTTTCGCGTTGATTTCAAAGAACATACTGGCAAACCGGTGATGGTTTATGGCCAAACCGAAGTGACCCGCGATTTGTACGAGGCGCGCGAAAAGGCGGGTGGCCAAATAGAATTCAATGTCAAAGATGTCGTGATCCATGGTGCCGATACCGACGCTGCGCACGTTAGCTATTGCGTTGATGGGCAAGCCCGACAGATCGACTGCGATTTTGTCGCAGGGTGTGACGGATTCCACGGTATCAGCCGCCAGACGATTCCCCTGGATGTGCGCCGTGAATATGAAAAAGTCTATCCTTTCGGCTGGCTTGGCATCCTGTCAAAAACGCCACCCGTCAACGATGAGCTGATCTATGCCAACTCACCACGCGGCTTTGCCCTTTGTTCGATGCGCAATGAAAAGCTAAGCCGCTACTATATCCAATGCTCCTTGTCGGACAGACCGGAAGACTGGACAGACGAGGCATTCTGGCAGGAGCTTAAACGCCGAATCCCAGCGGAACAGGCGGCCAAGCTTGTGACCGGCCCCAGCATCGAAAAATCCATTGCGCCGCTGCGATCTTTTGTCACCGAACCCATGCGATGGGGTAAATTGTTCCTTTGTGGTGACGCCGCACATATTGTCCCCCCGACGGGCGCGAAAGGGTTGAACACTGCTGCGTCCGATGTGCATTATCTATATAAGGGGCTGCGTGACTTTTACGAAAACAACAGCACAGATGGAATCGACAGCTATTCCGCGAAAGCGTTGGCGCGGGTTTGGAAAGCCGAGCGTTTCAGCTGGTGGTTCTCGTCTTTGATGCACACCTATCCTGATCAATCTCCTTTTGACCTCAAAATGCAGGTTGCAGAGATCGAATTCCTGCGCAGCAGCAAGGCAGCGCAGCGTGCAATGGCGGAAAACTATGTTGGATTGTCCTATTGATGACAGTCTGCATGACACCTCAGGATCATTTTCCCAAGGAGACCCTCAATGTCCGACCGTTTTGAAAAAGGCATGGCGACCCGCCGCAGGGTACTGGGTGACGCCCATGTCGACCGCGCGGAAGCCAATAAAACAGCATTTGATGCGCCTTTCCAAAACATGATCACCGAAGGGGCGTGGGGCACCTTGTGGACCGATGACAGCATCAGCGACCGCGACCGTTCTATGTTGACGCTGTCCTTGCTGGCGGCGACCGGAAATTTCGAAGAGATTCCGATGCACATCCGCGCTACCGCCAATACTGGGGCCAGCCCGCAGGATGTGTTGCAGGCGTTTATGCATGTCGCGGTCTATGCAGGTGTGCCAAAAGCCAATCATGCGATTAAACTGGCCAAACAGACCTTTGCCGAAATGGGAGTATCCTTATGAGCATCCCCGACATGCCCCCCAAACTAGGCGGTTTCATACCACGTGACCGGAACTGGCAACCCGATGCACTGACACCGCCCTACAAGACAAGCGTCAAGCGCAGTCCGCAATCCGCCTTGTTGTCCTTTCCGACAACACTAAGCGAAGAAACCTCACCGGTTTTTGGGCACCACATGCTGGGTGCCCTGGATAACGACCTTATTCACAATTACGCCCAGGCAGGCGAAAGCGCGATTGGTCCGCGGATCATTGTGCACGGCCGGGTTCTGGATGAAAGCGGGCGTGGCGTTCCCGGTGCCTTGCTCGAGTTCTGGCAGGCCAATGCCGGCGGACGGTATCGTCACAAGAAAGAAAGCTATCTGGCGCCGCTGGATCCAAATTTCGGCGGCTGCGGGCGGACGATCACGGGGGCGGACGGGTCTTACGAATTTCGCTCCATCCAACCCGGCCCCTACCCTTGGCCAAACGGCATGAACGACTGGCGACCTGCCCATATCCATTTTTCGATCTTCGGCCACGGCTTTGCGCAGCGACTGATCACCCAGATGTATTTTGAGGGCGATCCGCACATCAAACTGTGCCCCATCGTCGGCGTTCTAAAGTCCCAAGAGGCGATTGATGCGCTAACGGCCCCTTTGGACATGAACCGCACAGTGCCAATGGACAGCCGCGCGTTCAAATTTGATATGGTGCTGCGGGGCCGCCGCCAGACCTATTTCGAGAACCGTAAAGAGGGGCTTTGATCATGGTGCAACCTTTGAGCTATCTGCGTGAAAGCCCGAGCCAGACAGCGGGGCCTTATGTACATATCGGCTGTACACCGAATTTCACCGGGATCGACGTTTATGGGGGTGACCTTGGCACGTCGATGAAGACCGGACCGGTGCAGGGCACTGAAATCACAATCAAAGGGATCGTTTTTGATGGCACAAGCACGCCCTTGCGCGATGCGATGATCGAAATTTGGCAACCCGATGCCGCCGGTTTGTTCCCTTCGGCTAATGAAACACGCGGCACACCTGATCCCAACTTTACCGGCTGGGGCCGTTCAGCAGGCGATATGATCACCGGCGAATTCACCTTTGAGACTGTGAAGCCGGGTTCGGTTCCCTTTCCCGACGGCCGCATGCAAGCGCCACATGTTACCGCATGGATCGTTGCGCGAGGCATCAACATCGGCCTGCACACGCGGATCTACTTCGAGGATGAGCCGGAGGCGAACGCGACCGATCCGATCCTGACACGGATCGAACATCAAAACCGTGTGCCGACCCTGCTTGCCAAGAAACAAGCGGATGGCAGTTACCGTTTCGACGTTCACCTTCAAGGACCGAACGAGACCATTTTTTTTGACATGTGAGGACACTATGACCAACCCCTGCATCATCTGTGTCGCGATCACCGGATCCGTACCGACAAAAGACGATAATCCGGCTGTACCGATCAGCGTCACTGAACAGATCGAAAGCACGCAACAAGCTTTTGAGACTGGCGCCAGCATCGCCCATTGCCACGTGCGCGACGACTCAGGCAAACCGACCTCGGACCCCGAGCGTTTTGCGGCGCTTAAGGAGGGGTTGGAAAAACACTGCCCCGGCATGATTATCCAGTTTTCCACCGGTGGCCGTTCCGGTGCGGGCCACGAGCGGGGTGGCATGCTGCCGCTTTCGCCCGATATGGCGTCCTTGACGGTCGGCTCCAATAACTTTCCCACGCGTGTTTATGAAAACAGCCCTGATCTTGTGGATTGGCTTGCCGCTGAAATGATCACCCATAACGTAAAGCCCGAGATCGAAGCCTTTGATCTTGGCCATATCGTTCAGGCCGCGCGCATGGCCGCTGACGGTCGCCTAAAGGCTCCCCTTTATGTGCAATTTGTCATGGGTGTGAAAAATGCGATGCCCGCAGACGAACCGATCTTCGATTTTTACATCGAGACCCTGAAACGGTTGGCCCCTGATGCGCAATGGTGCGCCGCCGGCATCGGCCCGGCGCAATTGACACTCAACGAATGGTCGATCTCAAAAGGTGGACATACCCGCACCGGTCTTGAAGACAACGTACGCTTGGACCGGGACCGTCTTGCGCCGTCAAACGCGGCACTGGTCCAACGCGCTGTTGATCTGTGCGAGAAATACGAGCGTCCCGTCGCCACATGGCGGCAAGCGCGTGAAATTCTTGGATTGCAGATGTAAGCACTGGACCCGCCTAGATTGCGCCATCAGCCGCTGGCGGCATCCATCTCCAGGCGTTTCTGGAGCAACTGGCGCGCCCGGTCAAAGGTCGGTTTAACACGTTTCGTCTTGCTTGCGTTTGGACGGAAGGGACGACCCAATGCGACCTTAACAGGACATCCAAAACTTGCCTGTTTCAGCGAGACGGAACCCGCTAAACTCTCGCCGATCATTGGCTCCAGCCCTAGCCAATCCTCTTGGATGGTGCATGCGGTGATCAGGATAAAGGTGCCTGACCCGACATAGGTGCCCAACAAACGTGAATTGTCCGCCGCAGAAGCGATGCTGTTCCAGACCTCCGTCAGGATGACGGCCAGCTCCTGACCTGTGCAGGTCCGGTATAATATGTCGAACGACCGGATTTGCGCCGCAAATACAGAAGTTTCGTCCACCCGGTATTTTTCCATTGTCGACAGGTAGTTACCCAACGAAAATTCATCAGTATGCTGTTTCACGCCCTGCAGGCAAACGGAACCGTCAATCTCAAAGCCGTGCATACCCTCGACATCGCCAAGTTCGGAATGCCTTTCTTTGATGTTGAGTGTGACACGGCTTTCCGTCATCATTCGTTCCGCGACCTGCAATCGAAAGCCAATACCCTTGATGTCGAAAGGTTTGGTAATATAATCGTTGGCCCCTGCCCCAAAGGCACTCTCGATGGAGCGGCCATCTGATTTTGCTGTCAGCATGATGATGGGTGTACGGGTATATGGTGCTAGCTTGCGGATTGCGCTGCACAGGGCCACACCGTCCATGCCCGGCATCGCGATATCCAGAACCAGAACATCAAATCTCTCGTCATCACGCGCAAGAATATCAAGCGCCGCCACACCGGATTGTGCAACGACTACCTTTTCGTGGCCTTCCTGCCTCAGGACTACCTGCAATATTTCCAGAATAACCGGGTCGTCGTCGACAACGAGAATTTTCATCTTATTTCCTTGCGAGCCATAAGTTGAATAACAAGATGAACTGCAATCTAGACATAATTGTGGAAAGACTTTGCCAATTCTTAGTGATTATCTCGAATAACGGCCAAATTCTGAAAGTTCTATCTCAAGTTGTCTTAATGTTGTCACAAACTGGTCACTGATTTGCCGATGAATAAAGCTCTTATGGTCGGGAAACATTGGCGTGCACCTACGACGCCACTCTTAGAGAGGAAACGACAGCGATGCGCATTTTGGTAGTGGATGACGATCCGGTAATTCTTGATCTTCTCGCCGACTGTTTGACCGAGGATCTGGGGTATCATCTTCATATGTATGACTCTGCAGAGAGTGGGTTGGAGGCATTAAATACGTCGCAAGAGCCATACGACTGTATCCTGTTAGACATCATGCTACCGGGCATGGACGGAATTCAAATGTGTGAACTGCTGCGCCAAACATCGCAAT
The DNA here is from genome assembly GCA_049794055.1 of Sulfitobacter sp. Lineage (GTDB taxonomy): Bacteria > Pseudomonadota > Alphaproteobacteria > Rhodobacterales > Rhodobacteraceae > Sulfitobacter. The sequence goes on along the minus strand of JBARCL010000092.1, from coordinate 46,204 downwards.
GCTGTTCAACACCCATCCTGATGATCACCGCCAGCAACGAAGTCGGGTTAATGGCAAGGGCATTCGAAGCTGGCGCGACAGATTTTATCAACAAGCCCCTCAAGCCGGTGGAACTGACCGGACGCGTGGTGATGGCAGGTTTGCTGAACCGAAGCCTTGCCAAGGCGCAACACACCATGAGCACACTCAGCGAGGCACTGAAACTGCGGTTCGAAGAGCCACTGGATCTAAAAGTTGCCGGGATGTCCAACATTCTCGCTCATGAAAACCAGCTGCTCAGGTGCAACGCGAACTGCTTCGCAATGACCATGTTTATGCTGAATGTCTCCGGTCTGCGCGGTATCTATCGGACTGTAAGATCGCCGGCCTTTCGCCAGTGCCTTGAAACAATCGGGACTGTCGCTGTTGAAACGCTGAGCGAGCATAACCTGAACCTGTCCTATATCGGCAATGGCCGTTTCTTTGGCACCGTCATGGACCGCAAGCGTCTGGACCATGAAAAACTGACTGATGAATTCAAGGAAAACCTGTTGGCCGCTTGGGATTTCACCCAGACCGGTGTTCCGGTCCCGCCAGTTTGTACATTCTCGCAGATTTCAGCCCAACGCATGTGGTCAAATCTTTCCGCGAGCGACAAACTACGGGAATACACGCATGTCGAAGGTGGCGTGAACCACATTTCATCAAACGAAGAGAACGACTTGTTCGCAAGGCTCAACAGCAGACTTCCGCAAGAGAGTTGAACAAATGGCATTGATAAAGTTTGCGACAAATGTTGGATTTTCCAGGTATTGTTTCAATATGCCCAAATTTGGCCATTTTTCCCCTCCAAGTTGAGGAAAGAGATTCATAACCCTGATGCTGCCTACCCGGTTTGCGCAGGCTACGGAGATAAAAATGAAAATTCTAGCGGTCGATGATGATCCCATTATTCTAGAACTGCTTGATCAGTTCGTCAGCATAATGGGTGAACATGAGCTGACAACAGCGTTGTCCGGCCCGGAAGCGCTTGAAGTTTTACGCTCGTCTCAACCGGATGCATTTGAATGTTTTCTTTTTGACATTCAGATGCCGCAGATGGACGGCATTGAGCTGACAAAACAGATCCGTGCCTCGACAAGATATGCCGACACACCTGTCCTGATGCTGACGGCCATGTCAGACAAACGCTATGTCGATGCGGCCTTCGCCGCCGGCGCGACCGATTATATTACCAAACCTTTCGAAGTACCCGAATTGCGGGCACGTTTGGGGTTGGTCGATGGGTTGGTGCAGGCGCGCCAGTCACGGACTCGCAAGATATTCGCCACCCAGAACGTCGCCTCACCGACGCAGCCCGACGCGCCAGAAAACGCGCTTGAATTGCATGAACCGATCTCGATCTATGACGTGGACAATGTGATTGAATATACGGCCATGCAAAACTATGTGGCACAGCTTTCCCGCGGGGCATTGTTTGGTTCAACGACCTTTGCATTTACCATCCGCAAGGTTGAAGAGCATCACAAATCCATGTCGCCGTTTGAATTCTACAGCTTGGTGTCGGACGTTGCCGAAGTGATCTCTGATACTTTGGCGGGTCACCAGTTTCTAATGTCCTATGCAGGCAGTGGCACATATGTATGCGTCACAGAAAGTGGCTGGCGCCCTAAAATGTCCGCCTTGATGGACGCCATAAACCTGTCGCTTTCACGCACCGAACTGTATGATAACTCGGCACGGCAGCTCTATGTCCGTGTCAGCGCGGGCGAAGCGATCCGATTGATCTGGAAATCGGAGAACTCTGTAATGGAAGCTGTTGCAGACGCCCATACCTCAGCCGAAGCGGCCAGCGAGGCACATGAGCGGTCCTTAACCAACTACTGGTCAGCCGAGCACCGAGCATGACAGATACCGCAGAGAAATTGCCCGGCATCGAACGCATTCAACAGCGTTTCCTGAGCCTGCTGGAAGAGCGCCAAACAAACATTGCCCATCACGTTCTTGCGGCTTGGGATGGGACGGACCTCAGTGAAACGGCAAACCATCTTGAGGCCGCGCAGGGCATCTTGCACCAGATTTCAGGCAGTGCGGGTTCATTGGGCTTTCACGACCTAGGCCAGGCGGCACGCGATGGCGAAAATGCCATTATCGCGCATCTTGCCGACGCGTCATCCGAATTGATTGAGGTGATGAAGCTGATAGAGAATTTTGTCGGTTTAGGTCAGGCACTGCTGGACGGCCGCTAATCGCAAAAGCCGCGGGGTGGTTCACACGTCACGGCTATTGCTGATACTCTCACAATACAATCAGGGCCTTTACCCCAAGGCGTTGTTTTTAGGCTGCCTTGGTCAAGCCCGCTTTTTCCATTGCCAGCTTTATCTGATCGCCAAGCGCAATTGGATCAAAAGGCTTGCTGATCACATCCGCCGCACCGATCTGTAACAATTCGTCGATCTCTGCATGCTGCGCCCGCGCCGTCATAAAGATTGCCGGGACCGTTGCGAACTCTGGTTTCTCGCGCAGCTTCTCAAGGGTCTGGCGCCCGGTCATCCCCGGCATCATCATGTCCAACAACACTACATCAGGCGTATAGTTTTCGACATAGGCCAAAGCAGCCTCACCCGTCTCGCATTGCACCACCTCAAACTCCCCGGAGAGGCTCAATGCCATTTCGGCAATTTCACGGATGTCTGCATCATCTTCTACATGTAAAAGTTTGATCATCAGAAGGTCTCCAGTTATGCGATGCGTTTGACTTCGGCTTCGACTTCGACTTCGTCAACCGCGTTAAAATTCGGCACGGCTTTGGGCAAATTGAAGTAGAATGTTGTGCCAACATCTTCTTCTGTATCAAAGCCGATGGTCCCGCCAAGGCTTTCGACAATGGCCTTGCAAATGCTTAATCCCAGACCGGTACCGCCCTTGGCCGCACGATCCGAGTTGGTCATGTCCGCAAAGCGGTCAAATATCTTGCCTTGTTCAGACGGTGGAATTCCCGCGCCTTCATCCTGAACCGAAATGCGGATATGTTGGCCGACATCCGAGATATCGAGTATAATGCGTCCGTTCGGTGGGGAAAACTTATACGCATTTGACATCAGGTTGGTCAGAACCTGAATAAACCGGTTTGGATCGGTACTAATAATGACCGGTTCATCTGCACCGCTCATGGTGACTTCCACACCAAAGCGTTGCTGCAACATCGCGTTTGCGCTGTCTGCCTCTTTCAAAAGCTCCACCAGATCCACTTCTTGAATTTCAAAATCCATTTGGCCGTTGGAAATTTTGTCCAGGTCCAGAATATCATTGATGATAAGGATCAGCCGGTCGGCGTTGCGATGCGCAATTTCGAGTAGCGCCAGTGCCTTGTCGGGCAGATCCCCTGCCGAACGGGACAAAAGAAGACCCATCGCGCCTTTTATTGACGTCAGCGGTGAGCGTAGCTCGTGACTGACTGTAGAGATAAACGCAGACTTCCGCTGTTCCTGTTCCAAGCGGTACGAGATGTCGTTGAACACGATCAGATAACGTCCGGCCCCTCTTGGCCCGGGCAGAAACTTGATGCTGACATACATCGGCGTGCCCACCAACTCGGATTCAAACTGGGTCATGACCTCGCCGTTTTCATGTAAGGTACGGCAGGCTTGTAGAACGGCCTCGATCTCATCAGACCGCTCGAATTCAGCAAGGCTTTTGTTCCGATAATCCTCGTCCAGAAGCTCCAAACGGGTTTTTGCAGAGCCATTCAAATAGCTGAATTTTTCCGTCTGGGCATCGATGATCCAAATGTCGTCGCGCAACTCGTTCAAGGTTTGCGCCGAATGGCGTTCTGCCAGCAGGGTGCTTGTCTCGGTGACATCGGTACGTGCGGAAATGGAGCCTGTCCAATTTCCGTCATTATCGTACAGCGGAATGATTGTCGCCTGTGTCACAAGCATACCACCGTCTTTGCGGCGCAGTTGTGTTTCACCTTGCCATGTGCAGCCACGTTCCAGATTACTGCGGATCACTTCGGCAAGCGGCTGCGCCGCCTCATCATACAGCATTTTGACGTGCTGGCCGATCAGTTCCTCCCTGGAATACCCTGTCAATTCAAGAAGGTGGTCATTCACTTCGGTGAGTATGCTGTCGCTGTCCACGATGTTAATACCAGCGTGCGTGTCGAGCGCACGCAGTTGTTTCAACATAGAAATTCGAGATCCCGGCGCACTGTTCGTCTCTTGCCCGGATTTGCGGGTCTGAAATATGACTGGCAAAAAACCGGCTATTGCGATTGCTCCGGCTACTGGAACGATGCCGCCCGCAACACCGGGAAGCAAAATAGATGTGGCACCATACCAACCGGCTGCCAATCCACAACCAAGGGCCGCCAAAATTGCGGTATCGCTTTTTAGATTAACCGATGGCACTTTTTCACCTTCGTCTTTCCTGCCAGAACTTCACAATAATACTGTAAAGCAAGCCAATTTTATTCAATTCAAACGCACCATGAGCTACAAAGCAGGCATAAATGTGGCAGGTCGGCCAAAATAGCAATTTTGTGTTCGTTTGACTCATGACGCCAAAGCCTGGCATCGGTTGACCTGCGCGGCAACTGCGGCAAGATCTGTCCGGCTCTTTACCATGTTTGCAAACAGTCGCGGATCGGCCTCCCGCTCGGTGTCTGCTGACAGTGCAATGACCTGCACATCGGGTTTGAGCGTCAATATATCGTCCAATAGCTGATCCGCATCCCCATCGGATAGCCCCCAGTCAAGGATCACGACATCCAATGCAGCATCGTCAACCAGCCGCTTTGCCGCTGCAATCGATTTAACATGGGAAACTGTTGCGAAATCGTCCAATGCGTCGGCAACGGTTGCGGCAAAGTCGGGATCATCCTCGACAAGTAATACCGCCAGTTTGGTGCAGCTGGGATCCACAGGCAGTTGTGCCACCTCAGGCGTGGACTGCAGGGCGGTTTCAGACAGGGGCATTGTAAACCAAAAGACCGTCACCCCGTCGGGAATACTCTGGTATCCAATCTTGCCACCATGACGCAAAACGATTTGCCGCGTGATATTCAAGCCAAGGCCAGTGCCGCCTTTCGCGCGGGTATCAGAGCTGTCGGCCTGCGAGAAGGCTTTGAAAATATGGTTCTTAAAACTTTCGGGGACGCCCGGGCCACTGTTCTGAATATATACAATCGCCTTGTCATCCAACCGTTCCGCTTTGATCAGCACCTCGCTGTCTTGGTCGGAGTACTTGCAGGCGTTTGAAATCAGGTTGGCAAGAACCTGTTTTGTACGTCCCATATCCGCAAGTACGATCAGGCCCTCATCGGACATCTCTACCCGCAAAGAACTATCGTGGGTCGAGGCAAAAGGAGCCATCTCCAACACGACAGTTTCCACAACCCCTGCAAGATCCATTTCATCAAGATTAAAAGCGACTTCCCTAGATGAAATCTTTTCCAGATCAAGAATGTCATTCACGATTGCTGTCAGTCGGCTTGCATTCAATCCTGCAATTTCGATCAGGCGGACCTGTCCTTCGGTCAGATTATTATCATTGGAGGCGGTCAATAGCCCCAATGCCCCTTTCATCGAGGTCAAGGGCGTGCGCAGTTCATGGCTCACCGTCGAGACAAATTCATTCTTGGACAGCTCCAGGCGTTTTTGGTCGGTAATATCAACGACTTGAACAATGAATAGATTGCTGCCCACATTCTTGTCAAACGACCACGATACGTTCACCAAACCCCAGCGCTCGTGATCTGGCCCGCACAAGATACGATGCTCTGCGGTATAGACGGACGCACTTCCGCTCTGCATTAACGCGGTAATCGACTTATGAAGCGTTTTACGATCGTCGTCTGGCATTAGCTCTGCAAGGGCTACGCCATTGACCAGTGCGCTTTCCCGGCGTCCTGTCAGCTGACAAAATGCTGTGTTCACGGCCCTGAAACTGCCGGTATCATCCATCAACGCCATGCCGATTGGTGCGTTTGCCAGAACTTGCCGGAACTGTCTTTCGCTGGCCTCCAGTGCATTCCGGTCACGGCGCAGACCGGTGACATCTGTCTGTGTGCCGATCAACCGCAGGGCCTTATTGTTACTGTCCCGCTCGACCACCACGGCATCCGAACGCATCCAACGCCAGCCCCCATCGCGCGACTTTAACCGGTATTCGGCAGTCGACCGTTCCGAGCGTCCCTCAATACAATCAAGATCGGCCTGCTGAAGTATCCCTAAATCATCGGGATGAATGAGCGCCAAGAACAGATCTTGCGTGTTCATCCCGTTACATCCTTCGGGATACCCCATGATACGACACCAAGTTTCGGAAACATCCGACAGGCCGGTGGTAAGATCAATGTCAAAGACCCCGATTTCAGAACCTTTCAAAGCCATATCGTTCAGAGATTTGTTGCGTTTCAACTCTCTCTGGGCCTTGTTCTGGTCGGTGAGATCACGCGCGATGGCGGTTGTCCGCATTTCTCCGTCACTGGTAAGCCATTGGTTACATTGCAAATCCAATTCAAGAACCCTGCCATCTTTGGCATGCCCCAGTGCGTTATGGTTTTCATCAGGGTCAGTGATTTTGGTTGTCAAAGACCCGAAATGCATCTCGCCTATCTCATCCTTGGTATATCCAAAACACCGCTGGGCGGCCTGGTTTGCAACAAGTATCCTACCGGCCACATCCAGAACCAGAACCGAAATCACAGCGTTCTCAACAATTGATCGGTTTTCTTCGGCACGGGCCCGTGCCTGAAGCCCGCTCTGGCGTGCGGTATCCTCCAGGAATTGGGCGCGTGACTGGAAACTACGCAAAATCATCACAAGGAACGCAGTCAGGGCCAACCCAGCCACCAATACTAAAATCGGACGATAGGATTTGAACGCCGCGTCAAATCCTGTCGTACTCTTAAACTTCAGTATCCACGACCGGCCGAACTGATCAAACTGCTGCGTCGCCGTGTAAGCTCCCAAATCAGACGCATTTTCAATATCATCAAAAATGGACAAAGCATCTTGTGTCGCGGTCTTGTCAGAAACCTGTAAATGGTAGAGTTCACCCTGTCCTAGCGTCAGCCCCTGAAGCAGGTTTTCAGCAACAAACGGGGCATTTATCCACCCCTTGAAAATGGGTGATCCACTTGCCTGGCTCACGTCGGTAAAAATGGGCATATACGTCACAAACCCGGGAAGTGACCTGTCTTCCTGCACCAGCTGTACCGGCGGCGTGATCTGTATTGTTCGGGTCGCGCGGGACCCTTGTAACACGGCCACCCGATCGTCTGCAAAACTGAGGTCAAGTCCGACCGCCTTTGCGTTTTCCGCAGCAGGCTCGATGAACTTGAGTATATAGTGCATGTCTTTGTCAGACCTGCGGCGGATCCTGAAGTCGGGTCGACCCTCCGCGCGCATTTCTCTGGCAAATTCGTCAAGCAACGTATCCGGCACTTCGACAGCGTGTCCCAACCCGGCGATACTGGGCAGCCGCTCGTCAATCTCCAATGCCCTGATATAAGTCTCAAATTCAGCAGATGTTACATCATCGGATGCCGCAACATAGGCGGCAGTTCCTATGATCGTCTGAACATAGCTCTTCATTCTTTCGCGCAGCGCTTGGACACTCTCATCCGTCAGGCGCTGAAACTCTGCCTCGGCAACGCGCCTGCTGCTTTCCACATCTTTTGAGTATGCGACTCCGGTGAGAACCAAGCATACGATAACGAATAAAATCTCAATCCTTGAAGGCACTGCAAACCCACAATCTTACCTGACATTTTGAACCGGGCCTGCTGTGCTCGGGCGCGACAAATTTGAATGTCGCCAATGTTCTATCTTAAGTTGATAGGGGGCTAAAGGGAATCTGGCAACAATGATTATTCCTGTGTGCCAACAGCCCCTTTTAACGTGGCTGTAGGGCATCGCTCGAAAATACCGTATTTGGAAGGGTTAAGTCAGCGTAACTTTCGCAGCCGCATTTACGCCAGCGGTTCCCGTGGTACCGGACGCCTAGTGATCGTGTGAACCGCCGTCCAGATCACCATGAATTGCAAACTGGTCCAACCCGGCATCGCGCGGCTCTATCATGCGAAAGCTCTCCTTCACGCCTGCCTCGGTCAATTCCCGCGCAACCGTGAGCAGTGTGTTGGCATCCTGTTCCGCGCAAAGTTCAGCCATGTGGCGCAGCTCGTCTTCTGCCACCTGCCCCGCTGCCTCTACCGAGGGCGCACCGTACATTTGCACAAAATGCTCTGCCAAAGCGGTCTTAAGCATCTCGAATTCAGAAGGTTCAACCTGCGTCACGGCAACGAAAGTAACACGGCCAAATGTTTCAACCCCAAGCCAGCCGTTTGAAAAAGCCTGCCGCGCTTTGCCAGTCAAATCAGCCTGCGACCAGTTGGAAAATTCAAACCCCCCTGCAATGCACCATTCGCCGGTGCGGGCCGGTTTGTGAAAAACATTCATGTCGCTCTCGTCAAAGTGGATCGCGCGTGCCAGCATCATGTCAATTGCCCTCCAAAAGATCGGTCAGCGGGATCAGGCGGGTGGTGTCTTCCGTCCGCAAGAGCATCCCGAATTTTTCATCTACACCCAAAAACGTGCCGACAGCCCCATTAATCTCGATGTCTTCCCCAATCCCATGTGCCAAGGCGCGCCAAGTCTTGTGAAGCGGTGCCACCCCTTCCTCGATCCAGGTATTAATGCCGACCAAAGTGTGCTTGACCCAGGATTCCAACAAATCCACCGCATTCACGTCAGCACACCCTTCGGCATAAAGCGCGGTTTGATCAGGTGTATCACCCGGCGTATCGTTTTCAGGCCAAAGTGGCAGTTCCAACCCCACGACCAACCAATCCGGTTCCATCGCAGGATCAATGCCCGCAGACGCCACGCGCAAGCGGCCGCAAGACGCGCCGTTGATCCGCAGCCCGCCTGCCCATTCCAGATGTACCGCCACTTCCGGTGGGGCCAACGCCCCCAGCGCGTTCTGAAACCCGACACCAGAAAGCGGCATCATCGCCATTGCGTCTGCCAGCGCCACATCCGGCGCGAAAACCAGCGCAGCCTGCAAGCTATTTGCCCCAAGGTTGTAAACCACCAATCCCGCATCACAGCCCTGCGCCGCCACCACGCAGGCTTTGTCGAACGGATCAATTTGCCCCTCGACGGCAAGCCCGCTGAACAGCGGTGGAAAGCTGGGCGCGGTCATGCCTTGCCCATCTCGATCAACGATCTGGCGACGCCGCGAAACGCTTGGGCCTGAGCGGAGTCCGGTTTCGACACCACGATCGGCGCCCCCCCGTCAGCCGCCATTCGGATATCCAGATGCAACGGGATTTCCGCAAGCAAGGGCACATCCAGTTTCTCGGCCTCGGATTTCACACCACCATGGCCGAAAACATGTTCTTCGTGACCACAGGCTGAACAAATGTGGGTGCTCATGTTTTCGATCATACCAATGATCGGCGTACCCATCTGGTTGAACATGTCGATCCCCTTGCGGGCATCCAGCAGCGCAACGTCTTGCGGCGTCGAAACGATGATCGCCCCGTCCAGTTTCGCCTTTTGCGCCAGAGTCATTTGCACATCACCCGTACCCGGTGGCAGATCGACGATCAACACATCCAAAGCGCCCCATTGCACCTGCGTCAACATCTGCTGCAGGGCGCCCATCAACATGGGGCCACGCCAGACAACGGCCTGATCATCGTTGGTCATCAACCCGATGGACATCATCGTCACACCATAGTTGCGAAGGGGCAAAATCAGTTTGCCATCCGGGCTTTGCGGGCGGCCGGACACGCCCAGCATACGCGGCTGCGAGGGGCCGTAGACATCGCCATCCAGCATCCCGACGCGCCGCCCTTCGGCAGCCAGCGCACAGGCCAGATTTGCGGCAACCGTTGATTTCCCGACACCCCCCTTACCAGAGGCAATGGCGATAATACGGTCCACACCGGGGACTTTCTCCGGCCCCGCAGGTTCGGATTTTCGACCGATTTTCAGATCCGGCGGCGGGGCGGGTTTGCTGTGCGCCGTCATCACAATAGACACAGAGGATGCCCCCAATGCGGCAAGCGCCGCCTCGGCTTCGGCTTTCGCAGCCATAAAGGGTTCGGGGCTGTCCACCTCCATCACAAAACGAACGCCACTGTCGTCGACGTTCAATGCGCGGACAAGTCCGGCATCGACCAGATCAACACCCGATGGTGCTTTGATTTCTTTCAGACAGGCAAGAACTTGTTCACGGGTCGGTGACATTCAGGAACCTTCAATCTTGCCGGTGACGACATGCTCAAGGTCCACACCATCAATGGTCAGAACCATCTTGGCCTCAAAACTTTTGCCCGATGTGTCGCCTGCCTTGCGCATCGCTTCTTCAATGGCTTGCTGGGATGTCACACCAACCTGCTTGAGAAATTTACGCATCGACATGTTGAAATCTTCGCTCATGGCATAGCCCTTTGAATTAACTGAAATGTTGACGCTGTGACCCTAACGCTCCTAGGCTGGGGCGCAAGATTGGAGCGGATCGAATGTTGAAACAAATTGCTGTGCTGGCCAGTCTGCTCACCACTCCTGTTGCCGCTCAGGACAAGGCCTTCAGCCTGCGGGTGCCCCAAGTTCTGAGTGAAACCGGGTTCATCAAACATCTGCTGCCGCGGTTTTCGCTGAAAAGCGGTATCCGGATTACGCCGGTAACCGGGAATGCCGATGCCGCTTTTGGCGACAGTGGCACACCGGTTTTCCGCGCGGGCGAAACCCTTTGGCATCTGTCGCATGCAGGAGGCCCCTATACAGATGTCTTTGAAGCATGGTTGCTGTCCGACATCGGCAAACGCACCATCGAAGCTTTTGCGCCACGGGGCACACCCGTGTTCAGCGCCCAAGTTACGGCACCGACAGAGGTTGAAACCGTGGCTCTGACGGGCGACGCGGTATTGGGCGAAGCGATCAGCCTTAATCGCTGCGGACGTTGCCATGTGGTAAACGACAGCAACCGTATGAAGGCCATCGGCTCTACACCTTCCTTTGCACTGCTGCGCAGCCTGCCCGACTGGCAGGAACGGTACGAAACCTTCTTTCTGCGCAAACCCCATCCTGCCTTTACCCAAGTGGCTAAGGTGACCGAACCCTTTGCCGCCAACCTGCCTTCGCCGATTGTGCCGGTAGAGGTCACTTTGGAAGAGATCGACGCTATTGTTGGATTTGTGGCCACAATCACGCCCGCAGATCTGGGTGCGCCGCTCCAAACTCAATGATCCTTACGCTTGGAAAAATAGTCGTCAGAGGTACGCACCCGTGGGCGTTCACCGCCCTGAAACGGGTTGTTGGTTGAATGGAATTGCGCCTGAACGCGGCAATTATCGCACATCTGGATCATTTTGGCCGCATCCGACGTGGCAAACATCGCGTGTTTGCCTGCCAACTTTTCCGTAATTTTTTCGACCGTCGATTTAACCCCGAACAGTCCGCCGCATTCGATACAGGCAAAGGGTTCTTCCTCATGCAGCACCTGTTGGGTAAATGCCGCATCGCTCAGGTTCATCTGCGGTTTCAGCGTGATCGCGTTTTCCGGGCAGATGTTGCTGCACAAACCGCATTGCAAACAGGCATCCTCCTGAAAACGTAGTTGTGGCATGTCCGGGTTGTCGCCCAAAGCGCCCGAAGGGCAAAGCGACACGCAAGACAGGCACAAGGTACAGGCGTCAGTATCGACCATGACAGCCCCGTAAGGCGCATTTTCCGGCAACGCCACTACTTTAGCGTCGGGTTGCAATGCTTTGGCAGCCAGCCGCGTCACTTGGCGGCGTGATCCTATTGGCAATACGGGATCACACACCACAGGCGCTTCGACCTCGGTGTAAAGCAAATCGCAAAGGGCGTCTGGGTCAGCCGGATGCAAAAGCTGCACAGCCGCCGGGCTGGACAACGCTTTCGCCAACGCCGCCTGTCCCTCGATCACCTCCCGCTCGGCCTTTGGCGAAACCAGGACGTCAACATGCTCAAAACCGCAGGCTAGGGCCGCAAGCATCTCGGCATGACCAAACCCGGACAAAGCATCAACCTCAAGCGGGATGACATGCCCAGGCAACCCTCGCCCGAAACGCGCAGCCAGACGGATCATTTCATCCCCAAAGGTTGCGTCATGCACTAACAAACGGGCGTTTGCCCCACCCGCCTTGCGGTAGGTCGAGGCAAGGGTCGACAGCCGCCGGAACAAGGTATCCACCGGCGGCGCATCATAGCTGATTGCGCCTGACGGGCAGACCGCCGAACAAGATCCACAGCCCGCACAGATCATCGGGTCAATCGCGACATGTTCACCCGCCGAAATGATGGCTCCGGTCGGACAAACATTCAGGCAATTGGAACAAGCGGATTGTTCGGCGCGGCTGTGGGCACATATGCTTGGTTCAAGCCGCACGTATAAGGGTTTTTCAAAGGTTCCGATCATTTGGGACGCTGCCAATACAGCCGTCGCTACGGCCGGCGGATGGCTTGGATCAGCCCGCAAGTATCCTTCACGTTTTTCAGGTGCAGGGAACATCGGACTGGCGCCCGAAAGATCCAAGATCACATCACATTCCGACACTGCACCATTCTTCGGATCAGTCAGTTGAAAGGCACAGCGCCCACCAAGGATTACCTGCTGCAATGCATCGAATTTCACCGTAAACCCGCCCAATGCCCCCGCCGCACTGCGCACCGACCCGACCACACAGTCAAACCGGCGATCGGTCGGCACATTTTCAGCGTCCGCCAGCAGAACAGTCACGGCCAGTGTTTCACATAAATCAGCCGCAGCAGTTATGGCAGCCGCCCCACCGATGATCAGACAAGTGCCTTCGGAAATCACATCAACAGAGCGGCCGGTTTGCACCGACATCGCCGCCTCAGACGCCAAAGCCGTCATCTTGGGTGTGGCGTTCCCCTCACCCCAACCGGCACGGTCGCGCAGATCGACAAACCCTGGCGTTTCCGCCTCCAGTTCCTCAGCAAGCTCTTCAAATCGTTGCCGTTCTTGTTGACAGGCAATGATCACCCCGCCCTGTGCAATCTCTTGTGCGGCGGCATCAATCTGGCTCTCACATAGGCTCGTGTAGAGTTTGGAGCAGGCCAGTCCGGAACCTTGTGATATCGCATCCGCATCAAAGGTCTGAGACCCGAGACAATCGCATAGAATGAGTTTTTTCGCCACGGGAAAGCCCTTCTTGAGGCGCGCCTGAACAGCAACGCGAACAACAAGCTAGACGTGATTTGCCATGGCCGTAAACCGTGTTTCTTCTGCTTGGCCCCACAAGTACATTATGCTGCATCTGCAAAAGTATTTTTCTTTAAAAACCCTAACTTGCAAAAAATGGCGCTGCAGATGCAAATTCGAGGCCCTGATGGTCCTATTTGGGCCAAACCGAATTGCTGCATTGCAAAAGAGAAATGGCATTCGGCGTCTCGGAAAAAAAATTCCTTTGCGTTTGTGCTGCGGTCGGCCAAACTCTCGGTATGCCAAAGAATACACTGGGGAACCTTTGACCGTAAGACTGCAAAAATCCATTTCTATGCCGCTGGGGATTGTGATCCGCAGGGTGCCTGGCGTGACCCGTTGGGCATCTCATGTATGGAAAGCGGTTGCGGTGTTACCCGGTGCCGGTCCCGCCAAATGGAAAGAACTGCGCCGTGATGGCGATGCGGTCGAATATCACGCCGCGACCCTGCCACTTGAGCTGTTTCGCACAGATACAGAAGCTTATTTGCACGGGCTGTCCGCTAAAATGCCGGCGATTTATGTGGTCATGCGTGACACCGGCGGTGACCACCCGCTTGATCTGGTTCTGGCAACGGCCTCCCCCTACGAGGCGCAGGATTACGCCGATACCGGCGAGGAACTGGTTGAAAAAGTACCGATGCCCGAGGGGCTGATCGCGTGGATTCGTGACTATGTCGAACAGCATCACGAAGATGAGGTGTTCATCAAACGGCGCCGCGACAAATCCCGTGTCGACCGAAAGGAAGACGGGATCGGCGATGCCCGCATCCGCCAAACCGCCGACGTTTACCGCGCCCCTTCTTCCAAGGAGCCAGTACATTGAGCGGCAGGGCTGATTTCTGGGTACGGCGCAAAGCAGCTGTGCAAGCCGAAGAGCAAGCTGCAAAAGCTGCCTTGGAGCATCAGGCACTGCAAGAACAACATCTGGCTTTAGAGGAAAGCTCCGACGCTGAAATTCTGGCCGAGCTGAACCTGCCTGATCCTGATCTGCTCAAGATGGGTGATGATTTTTCGGCCTTCATGGCCAAAGCTGTGCCCGACCGGATTCGGCGGCGCGCCTTGCGCATGCTTTGGCGTTCCAATCCAGTGTTGGCGAATGTCGATATGTTGGTCGATTACGGCGAGGATTTCACCGATGCCGCGACGGTCGTAGAGAACATGCAAACAGCCTATCAGGTAGGCAAAGGCATGTTGAAACACCTTGAGGAAATGGCGCGTCAGGCCGATGAACGCGAACACCCGCCCGAAGCAATAGAAGAACAACCGGAGGCGGAAGAGCTTTTGGCCGACCCTCCTGCAGAGGCCCCCGTGCCCGTCGCTTATGCCAAAACCGACATGGCCGAGGAGGAAGAGCCGATGATCGCTCCAACCCCGCGCCGGATGAAATTTACAATCGAGGAGAGCGCCGCGTGAACGCCGCCGAAGATATCAAGATCCCTTCCGAGGACCGTTTGCGTGCCGATTTGTACAACTTCATCGGGTTGATGCTGTCTGGACCACCTGGTCAAATGTTACTGGATCAATGTGCCAGCCTGTCTGGTGATGACAGCGATCTTGGCAAGGCAATCGGCGCCCTGTCGCGGGTTGCACGTGTCAGCAAGCCCCAGAAAGTCGAAAGCGAATTCAACGCGCTTTTCGTTGGTCTGGGGCGCGGGGAATTGCTGCCCTATGCCAGCTATTACTTGACGGGGTTTTTGAACGAAAAACCTCTGGCAACCCTGCGCACCGACATGTCGACACGCGGGATCACCCGTGCGCCCAATGTCTTTGAACCCGAAGACAACATCGCATCCTTAATGGAAATGATGGGTGGCATGATTGTCGGGCGTTTTACCTCGCCCGCGGATCTGTCCGACCAAAAAGTCTTTTTCAACAGACATATCGCGCCTTGGGCCGGACATTTCTTTTCCGATCTTGAGGCGGCCAAAAATTCGGTCCTCTACGCGTCTGTTGGCAGCGTCGGACGGGCCTTTATGGAGATTGAGCGCGAGGCGTTCAGAATGACAGCGGCCTGATATTGGCCGTGTTTAACCGGCGGGGATGCCCGCCAACAAAAGGGAGGGAGACATCCCAATGACCAAGAAGAACGAAGACGGCGCAAGCCGCCGCGATTTTCTCAAACTTGCAGGCACGGCTGCGCCAGCTGCAGCCGTGGCACTTGCAGCAGGCGCAACCGGTGCCGAGGCAAAGCCGGCCGATCTGGCATCAGAAAAGATGCAAGACACTGCGCATACCCGCGCATATTTCGAAAGCGCCCGTTTTTAGGGCGCTGCAAACGAATAACCCAAAGACGACTGGTTGCGTGACGCCCGACTGTCTGAGGCCACAATATTAACCAAGCAAGCAAGGGCTGTGCCCGCGCAAGCAAGGGAGAACAAAAATGCTTAGGAAAAAGACCAACGGGGTTGCGCGACGCCCCCAGCGGACCGGCATCCTGTCTGACATCGCTGAAAAATCTGTTGACCGCCGTGCGTTTCTGCGCGGTTCCGGTCTGGCCATCGGGGGGCTTGCCGCAATTTCGGCAACGGCCGGTTCGGTTACACAGGCCAATGCAGCGACCGCCGTGAATGGCGCGGTCGAGACCATCAAATCCGTATGTACCCACTGTTCGGTCGGCTGTACTGTGATTGCCGAGGTCAGTAATGGCGTCTGGACGGGGCAAGAACCCGGCTGGGACAGCCCCTTCAACCTTGGGGCACATTGCGCCAAAGGTGCCGCGGTACGTGAACACGCCCATGGCGAACGCCGCCTCAAATATCCGATGAAAAAAGAAGGCGGCGAGTGGAAGCGTATTTCATGGGATCAGGCGATCAACGAAATCGGCGATGGCATGATGAACATCCGCGAGGAAAGCGGGCCAGATTCCGTTTACTGGCTGGGCTCTGCCAAGCATAACAACGAACAGGCCTATCTGTTCCGCAAATTCGCCGCTTATTGGGGGACAAACAACGTCGACCACCAAGCGCGGATTTGTCACTCTACAACGGTTGCCGGTGTGGCCAACACATGGGGCTACGGCGCCATGACCAACAGCTACAACGACATTCATAATTCCAAAGCGATCTTTATCATCGGCGGTAACCCCGCCGAGGCGCATCCGGTTTCCCTGCTGCACCTGTTGAAAGCCAAGGAAGAGAATAACGCGCCGATCATCGTATGTGACCCGCGCTTTACCCGCACGGCGGCCCATGCTGATGAGTATGTGCGCTTCCGTCCCGGCTCTGATGTGGCGCTGGTTTGGGGTATCCTGTGGCACATCTTTGAAAACGGCTGGGAAGACAAAGAGTTCATCCGCACCCGTGTCTGGGGCATGGACCAAATTCAGGACGAAGTCAGCAAGTGGACTCCTGAAGAAGTCGAGCGCGTCACCGGTGCCCCCGGTGAGCAATTGCGCCGCGTTGCCCGTACCTTGGCAAACAACCGCCCCGGCACCGTGATCTGGTGTATGGGTGGCACACAGCACACCAACGGTAATAACAACACCCGCGCTTATTGCGTGCTTCAGCTTGCACTTGGCAACATGGGCACAGAAGGCGGCGGCACCAACATCTTCCGTGGCCACGACAATGTTCAGGGTGCAACCGACCTTGGCGTTCTTTCCCACACACTGCCCGGTTATTACGGGTTGTCCGCAGGCGCTTGGGCGCATTGGGGACGTGTTTGGGGTGAAGACGACGAATGGCTGAAGAACCAGTTCGCAATGACCAAAGACGCGGATGGCAAAGACAAATCGCTGCAAAACCTCACTGGTATTCCGGTTTCGCGCTGGATCGACGGTGTCTTAGAAGACCCCGACAACATGGATAACCCCAACAAGGTGCGTGCCATGGTGCTGTGGGGCCATGCGCCAAACTCGCAGACCCGCCAGAAGGAAATGAAGACCGCGATGGAACAGCTTGATATGCTGGTTGTCGTTGATCCTTATCCGACGGTTTCAGCGGTCCTGCATGACCGGACGGACGGTGTTTACCTGTTGCCGGCCTGTACGCAGTTTGAAACACGTGGCTCTGTCACGGCGTCAAACCGGTCGCTCCAGTGGCGCGACAAGGTGGTCGAACCCCTGTTCGAAAGCTTGCCTGACGAGGTCATTATGGCCAAATTCGCCAATAAATTCGGCTGGGCCGACCGTTTCTTCCGCAACATTGAAATGGATGACCCCGAAACGCCAAATGTTGAATCCATCACCGGTGAATTCAACCGCGGCATGTGGACCGTCGGCTATACCGGCCAGTCGCCAGAGCGCATCAAGAAGCACATGGCGAACCAGCACACCTTTGATCGTACAACCTTGCAAGCCATTGGTGGCCCAGCAGACGGCGATTACTACGGTATGCCATGGCCCTGCTGGGGCACCGCCGAGATGAACCACCCCGGCACGCCAAACCTCTATGACATGTCAAAACGTGTGTCCGAGGGTGGCCTGACCTTCCGCGCCCGCTTTGGTGTGGAACGTGACGGCGACAACCTGCTGGCCGAAGGCGTCTACAGCAAGGATTCCGATATTCAGGACGGTTATCCCGAATTCACCATGCAGATGCTGATGGATCTTGGGTGGGACGGTGAACTAACTGCTGAAGAACGCAGCGCAATTGATGCGGTTGCTGGGCCCAAGACCAACTGGAAAACCGACCTTTCCGGCGGTATCCAGCGGGTTGCGATTGCGCATGAATGTGCGCCCTTCGGTAATGCCAAAGCCCGCGCCGTCGTCTGGACTTTCCCTGATCCGGTGCCGGTCCACCGCGAGCCTCTTTACACCAACCGCCGGGATCTGGTTGAGGATTACCCAACATATGAGGATCGTAAATTCTATCGCCTTCCGACCATGTATGCCTCGATCCAGAAACAGGATTTCAGCAAAGACTATCCAATGATCCTGACTTCTGGCCGCTTGGTGGAATACGAGGGTGGGGGTGACGAAAGCCGCTCAAACCCTTGGCTCGCCGAACTTCAGCAAGACATGTTTGTCGAGATCAACACACGTGACGCCAACAACCTTGGGGTCCGTGACGGCAAGCAGGTATGGGTCGAAGGCCCCGAAGGCGGCAAGGTCAAGGTTATGGCCATGGTCACCGAACGGGTTGGCGAAGGTGTCGCCTTTATGCCGTTCCACTTTGGTGGCCATCTTGAGGGCAAGGACCTGCGGGATAAATACCCGGACGGTGCAGACCCTTTTGTCTTGGGCGAAAGCAGCAACACAGCACAGACCTATGGCTATGATTCAGTAACCCAGATGCAAGAGACCAAAGCCACTCTCTGCAAAATCTGGGCAGCATAAGGAGACCTGAGAAATGGCAAGAGCAAAGTTTCTCGTCGACGCCGAACGCTGCATTGAATGCAACGCCTGCGTCACCGCCTGTAAGAACGAACACGAGGTTCCATGGGGGATTAACCGCCGCAAGGTCGTCACCATCAATGATGGCTCACCGGGCGAAAGGTCGATTTCCGTGGCCTGTATGCATTGTTCGGATGCACCCTGTATGGCGGTCTGCCCTGTAGACTGTTTTTATCAGAACGAGGAAGGCGTGGTGCTCCACTCCAAAGACCTCTGCATCGGCTGTGGTTACTGTTTTTACGCCTGCCCTTTCGGCGCGCCACAGTACCCGCAGGCTGGCAACTTCGGATCCCGCGGCAAGATGGACAAATGTACCTTCTGCGCCGGTGGCCCCGAAGAAAACCACTCTTCCGCCGAATTCGCCAAATACGGACGCAACCGGATCGCCGAAGGCAAACTACCGATCTGCGCCGAGATGTGTTCAACAAAGGCGCTTTTGGCAGGTGATGGTGACATCGTGTCCGGCATCTACCGCGAACGTGTGGTTGCACGTGGTTTCGGATCAGGCGCTTGGGGCTGGGGTACTGCTTACGAGCAAAAAGGCGGTTGATGCCCCCCGTCGGAATATATGAACACCAAAGGGCGACCCAATGGGTCGCCCTTTGCGCCAAACACCCATTGAGGATCTGATATGCTGCGCGCCCTGATCGCATTAATGCTGACTCTGTCTTTCATATCGACGGCCAACGCCCAAGAGGCCACAAGCCCCGATCGCAATGCGACCGGCGGGGCGCAGACTCTTGAGGATATTCTGGCACGCCAGCGCGGCGAGGAGATAGACAACAGTTTTCGCAGCCAGGCAACCGGCGACCCTGACAACGCCGCCGGCATGGCAGAACAACTTGGGACATTGGGCGGGGCATCTGATCCTGAGTTATGGCGCGCCCTGCGATTTGGCACTGCGGATATCACTGCCTCCAATAAAGGTCCGGCCGCCACGGTTCTGGTGCAGGACGGCGGTATGAAATGGCTGAAATTCCGTGAGGGGCCGCTTGCCACCTATGGTGCCTATCTGCTGATCGGGACGCTGGTCTTGCTCGCGTTGTTTTTCCTGATCAGAGGGCGGATCAAGATTGACGGTCTAAAGACCGGGCGAAAAATTCTGCGCTTTAAAACGGTTGAGCGCTTTGGCCACTGGCTGCTTGCGGGCTCGTTTATCCTGCTGGGTCTTACCGGCCTTGTCTCGCTGTTCGGACGCAAGGTACTGATCCCCGCATTCGGCCACGAAAGTTTTGCCCTTCTCGCCACAGGGTCCAAATGGGTTCATAATAATGTGTCTTGGGCGTTTATGTTGGGGCTGGTTATGATCTTTGTGATGTGGGTCATCCATAATCTGCCGGATCGCACCGACATTAACTGGCTGCTCAAAGGTGGCGGTATATTCTCCAAGGGACATCCACCTGCCAAGAAATTCAATGCAGGGCAAAAGCTGATCTTCTGGTCGGTGATTGTGCTGGGTACATCGATTTCGATCTCTGGCCTTTCCTTGCTTTTCCCCTTTGAAATCAATATATTCGCCGCAACATTTGCCAAGCTGAACGCCCTCGGCATTTCCGGCGCCCTTGGACAGGGAGAGTTGCGCGAGGTGCTGGCCCCGCATGAAGAAATGCAATACGCGCAGCTTTGGCATGCAATGGTCAGCTTTGTGCTGATGGCCATTATTCTCGCTCATATCTATATCGGGACCGTTGGCATGGAAGGCGCAGCCGCCGCCATGACAAGTGGTGAAGTTGAGGAACAATGGGCCCGTGAACACCATTCCCTTTGGGTAGAAGAGGTGACCGCACAAGACGCCCCATCCGCACCCCGCACAACAGCGGCGGAATAGACATGTATAATCACAGATCAACACCCCGAAACGGTGCAGGGAGAGACCCAAGATGAAAGCCATGCTGCTTGCCTTTCTGGCCGTTGCCATCATTTCTGTCGGCGCGAACCTGATTCTTGAACAGGCCGGCTTTTCCAGCCAAGACCGCACGGCTGGCCCCGCGGTCCGCCTGGGCAACTGAACCGAACAGGACCGGTTAGGATACTCTTTCGATGAACGATATCTGGGCTGGTATTCAGGCGGCATTCCGGCTGATCGTGACAGGTGATGCAGACCTTGTGGAAATCACCCTGCTTTCGCTTCAGGTCAGCCTGTCCGCGCTTGTTATTGCCTCTGCCATCGCATTGCCCTTCGGCACATGGCTGGCCATCCGCCGCTTTCGCTACCGTCGTGCTGCCATCGCCACGTTGAATGCATTGATGGGTCTGCCGCCAGTAGTCGTGGGTCTGATCGTCTATTTGTTGTTGTCTCGCGCCGGTCCCTTCGGAGTGTTGGGCCTGCTGTTTACACCGTCGGCGATGATCATCGCCCAGGTGATCATCATCACACCGCTGATCGCCTCGATTACCCATCAGGCGATGCGTGAACTTTGGGCAGAATACCACGACCTGCTGATTTCACTGAACACCAGCAAGCGCCAGCGCGTCATCACCCTGATATGGGACGGCAGGCGCACCTTGATGACAGCCGCATTGGCGGGCTTTGGCCGCGCCATTGGCGAGGTAGGTGCCATCATGATTGTTGGTGGCAATATTGATCACGCGACGCGGGTGCTGACGACCGCCATTGCGCTTGAAACCGGCAAAGGTGATTTTGCCCTCGCGCTGGGATTGGGGTTCGTGCTGATCGCCTTGGCGCTGTTGGTCAACCTGACCATTCACGCCCTGTCGCGGACCGAACGCGAGGGCACATGGTAGATCCGCAGATGTCAGTCAGCCTTGCCAATGTAGTGGTAAAGCGGCGCGGCAAGTTAGTGCTGGGGCCGGTGAACCTTGACATTGGCGCTGACGGTTTCACCATTGTGATGGGCCCGAACGGTGCTGGAAAAACCACGCTACTCAAGGTGCTGCACGGCGTCGAACGCGTTTCCAGCGGGACGGTGCAATGGTCGGTTCCGGATGATCAGGCACGGCAGGCGCAGGCTTATGTCTTCCAAAGCCCGATTATGCTGCGCCGATCCGTGCGTCAAAATCTGGCCTATCCGCTTCAGCTTCTTGGTCTCGACAAATCCGAGATTGCCCAACGTGTAATCCATTGGGCCAAAAGCATCGGCCTTGAAGAAGCGCTGGATTCCCCCGCGCCCCGCCTGTCCGGAGGCGAGAAACAAAAACTGGCTTTGGGGCGGGCGTTGATCCGGCACCCCAAGGTTCTGTTTCTCGATGAACCCTGCGCCAATCTTGATGGCCGTTCGACCCGCGAAATCGAGACGCTATTGACAGCAGCAACCGCAGCGGGAACAAGAATTATCATGACGACCCATAACATTGGTCAAGCAAAACGGCTCGCCGGAAACATTCTGTTCCTTCTGAACGGTGCTGTGCATGAAAGCGGTGCCGCTTCGGATTTTTTCACCGGCCCCCGCACCCCCGAGGCCAAGGCATTCCTAAAAGGAGACATCGTCGAATGATCCGCACAATTCTTGCCCTGATGATGATCGTTTTTACCACACAGCTTCATGCGGAAACCATGAAACTGGCAGTGACCACCAGCTTTAACAACTCCGGTCTGTCCGATGTTTTGCTACCTGCGATCAAAGAAGACATCGGTCTTGACGTGCAGTTGCTGATCGTCGGCACGGGACAAGCGATCCGTTTGGGGGAAGCGGGTGATGTGGACGCCATTCTGGTGCATTCCAAACCCGCCGAACAGGCATTTCTTGCCGCCGGTCATGGCACGCACCGGCGCGAAATCATGTATAATGATTTTGTCCTGATCGGTCCTGCAGCCGACCACGCCAAGATCAAGGGCAGCGCGACAACCGTCGACGCCTTGCAACAGATCGCTCAGGCACAATCACCTTTTGTTAGCCGGGGCGATGACAGCGGGACCCATAAAAAGGAACTGTCCTTGTGGTCTGCTGCAGCGCTGGACCCAGATAGGTTTGGCCCGTGGTACAAGGCCGTTGGAGCGGGCATGGGCGCAAGTCTGAACACCGCGTCAGGGCTTGACGCTTATATCATGGCGGATCGCGCCAGTTGGCTGAACTTTGGCAACAAGGCAGGGCTTGAACTGCTTTTTGCCGGTGATCCGGTGCTGTTCAATCAATACGCCTACCTGCCAGTCAATCCCGAACGCCACCCCCATATCAACTCCGAAGCCTCTGCCGCACTGGAACGTTGGTTGGTATCACCCAAGGCCGCACAGCTGATCAATGACTACAAGATCAACGGCGAGGCCTTGTTTGTATTTAACGCCGCGCCGTAAGGTGCGCCGCGATTGCGCCAAGGTGAAAGAATTCCCGCTGCGCCAGCACTTTGGTTTCGCCGGACCGTGATCAACCAACACCAGCCGCACACCACAAGCAGGCAGTTTACACTGAACAGTTCCGCAGAGTTCGTTCGGTTTTTTGGTGATGATCACCTTGTCCGGCCAGCCGTTATTTCCGATAGATTTCACGGAAAATACGGTCGCTAAAGCCTCGTCGCGTTGCTCGGAAAGCATGAAATCAACGGTTCTCTTTCCTTGTCGATCGCGCGGTAATAAACAGGGCCACTGGCCTTTAACGTTGGCGCAGGCCCCGTCCATTCGCCACGAACGCCCGGTTGGCGCCTTTCGAAGATGCGCTTCTTCAGCAATTGCACCCCCAGATTTCTCGACCCACCGGTTGCGTGTCGCATGGTCCAAATCAACGCCACGTTCTGCCATGATCTCTTCGAGGTCGCGATACGATACCGCAAAGAGAACGTAGAAAAACATGGCGTTAAGGATTACGGATTTTGAGTACTGTGCCCTGTGAAGCTGATCAACTCTGCAGTCCTTTTCTAACCTCGGCAAATCGTGCGGTCCCGCTCGACACGCCTGGCAACCCAGCTGAAAACCGAAACTTTGCGACACGATCTTCAAGGGCGGTGTTTTGCCCAAGACGTTTGGGGACATCCCACTGGAATTGACAAAAATTCTGGCGCAAGTTGGTGTGCAATGACATTGCTCTTGCGAATCGATAACTTTGACACGCTCGAAAACGGCGGACCGACGTGGATCACTCTTGATCAAAGAGGGGCGAGTGTCGGAAGGCGTGCGTCAATGGATTGGATCTTGCCCGATTCCGCAAAACATGTGTCCGGTCACCATTTTGATATTCAATATTCGGATGGTGCGTATTGGTTGCGCGACGTATCGACCAATGGGACGTATCTGCAAGGCAGCCATTCCCGCGTTGACGGGCCCCTTCAATTGAAAGGCAGTGAACGACTGATTGCCGGTCGCTACATCATTGCCGTGGAACTCAGTACACCGCAGGTAGCGCCGCCCGTGCGACAAGGACAACCCGGTGTTACAGTCCACTCTTTGGGAGGGCTCGGGACCAATGCGCGCCCTTTGGGTAAGGGACCGGACGGAAATGTAGATGGTTTTCCACCAGCGAACCCACGGCCCAATCCGCATCATCCTGATAAAATGGCGCAAGGCTTTGCTCCGCTGCAACAACCGTCGAACCCGCAACACAGTTCAGCTGAAATGCCACCGCTTCAACGACCCGATGCGCAACCGCTGCAAGGCGATGCTGTCCAACAACCACCACCGCGACAGGCGTCTTCACCAGTGCCGCCGCTTGCCATGCCCAAAGCCGTGCCAATGCCGCCCTTGGGGGACCCCTCTGAGACAATCATCAAACCACCACCACGGCGCCCGTCCCCTCCCCCGCCTGCTGCCGTTGACCCTGCAACCACGGCCAGGCAACCAGACGCACAGGCGATCCTTGCCGCCTTCTGTACCGGTGCACGGCTCGATCCCAAAGCCGTCGAAGGTGTTGACCCGCTGATACTGGTTGAAGCCCTTGGAAAAAGCACGCGGGTCGCAGTGGAAGAGATCATGTTGATGCTCAAGGACCGCGCAAACGTCAAACAATTCACCCGCGGCGGTGAACGAACCATGCGCAGTGCAACGGACAACAACCCGATGAAATTCATGCAGGATGCAGAACAGGCCTTTTCAACCCTGTTGATCAAGCCTCGCGACGGGTTCATGACCGGCGCGGAAGGTTTTGAAAATGCGCTGAGCGACCTGCGCAACCATCAAACGGCGGTGTTCGCCGCCCTTCAACCTGCGCTCGCCGAGGTCTTGGCCGGCCTCGCCCCAGATGAGGTTTCGGACCGCGATGACACCTCAAAAAACTTGCTGAGCGGGTCGAAAAAGGCGCGCAACTGGGATGCTTTTGTCAAACGCTGGGACACAAAGACCGGCATGGGGGATCACGGCATGCTCGATGTGTTTCTGAATGCCTTTGCAAAAGCCTACGCCAGTGCAACAGCCGACTCCGGTCAGTCCTGACAGTCGCGCGGTTTGCGAGGTGTCGAAGCACAAATGCTAGGGGTCTTCCAGTAGCACCAAACGCCTTGGGACAGCCTTTTGCACTGGCAAATTGGCCTTTCCGGTTTTGGCGCGCGGATCATGTCAGACAGGGCCCGCATATCCCAACTCACGAGATATCTTAAGGGCTGCCTCTTTGGTTTTTGGCACGTAGAAACTGTCGATTCTGTCAAAATCAAATCCGCTGTCCGGCCCCGAGATATTCACGCAGGCCACCACCTGCCCGGTACGATCGCGAACCGGCACAGCGACGCTTGACCCGCCGGGATCACGGAAACCTTGGGAAAAGACATAACCGCGGTCGCGGGCCTCTCGGACACGTTCGCGCAATGTGGCGTAGTCCGTTGGGGTTTTATCTGTAAAGGGATCCATTTTTATCTTGTCACACATGGACTTCAGCTCTTCGTCCGAAAAAGAGCCCAAAAGGCACCAGCCAATTGCAGACGCATAAGCCTGCGTGCGCGTACCGGTCACCATGCTGGACACAAACCCGGTTCGTCCTTGATGGCTGCCAAGGTAAAGAACATCATAGCCCTCAAGAACGCTCAGATGTGCGCTGACACCAGTATCGTCTCGAAGCGCAGACAGATACGAACGCGCAATGCTGGTGATCGGCTGTTGATTGAGATACGCAAACCCAAGGTTCAGAACACGCGCTCCAAGAGTGTAGGTGTTCTTTTGCTCGCCGTCTTTCAGAAAGCCCATTTGGTTCAGCGTATAGATCAGGCGAAATGTCGAGGAACGGCTGAGGTCCATGGCCCGCCCGATTTCACTGATCGACATCGGCTGGTCCGACGCTCCCAGAATTTCAAGCACCCGCAGACCACGGTGCAGGCCCGGGACAAAGTACACTTTGTGATTGGACGCTTCGGTCATTGGCAGCTCTAGTTCCTGTCTGTTCTATCCGCTTCGAAGTTTTACCTACAAAACAAATACTTTACAATGGAACTCGTCCGATGACGAAAGAGACGCGCCGTCGGCCGCGCTTTGCTTGGTTACCGGAAGACGCCGCCCAACCTGCCACCGGAGATCGTCCGCTTGGGCGCAGCTGTTGCTGCCGGTTTTGTTGCAGTGCGGCGTGTCGTGGTGGCACGCGGCGCGGCGGCACTGCTGGTAGTGCGCGTTGTGGAACGGGTTGAATTTGCGCGCGGCGCGGCGGCAGACACAGATGCGGTACAGGTAATATCGTCTCGCAAGACGATCTGGCGGAACAGATCAATCGTGGGATCAAGCGAAACCGCCTCTACCCCGTCGATTTCATCAAAGTAGCGCCCGACTGAGCGGCGCGATCCAGGCCCCCACTGCCCGTCAATTCCAGCCCCATAGCACCCCATCCGCGCAAGTTCAGTCTGCAGCGCAACTGGCAGCAACGGTGGCGGAGGATCAAAAGCACCCGACGTCACCAGAGTTGCAAACAATTCCGCGTCCTGTTCACGCAGGGCACGGCGGGCTTCAAGGTTGTCATAACTGATTTCATTACTCGTCACGTCACCCAAGGGTTCAGCGGGCGCGAAAGATGCCAACGTCAGGTCTTCGATAATGCCCACAATGATTGATGGTTCCGGCAGTCCGGCCGCACGCGGCAGGGCTGCCTGTTGGGCCTGCGGCGTCGGCGCGAAAATCACAACTTCGCCCACGTCCGGTGACGCCGGCGCTGCGGCGGTTTCCAGCGCAACCGGCATCAAGGCCACACCGGCAGAGGGGGCACTAACCGGTGTCAGGGACACAACACTGCTGGTCACCACATCATTACTAATCAGCGAAACAACAGGGGCCACGGGTGCAGGTGCCGCACGCAGAACCAATTCGTCCTGCAAGTTAGAAGTCATCACCACATCAGAAAGCAAACTGGCAAGCGCCGTATCGACCTGGTGTCTGGATTTCAGCAAATCAGTCAGCCGCTTTCCCGCTGCGGGACATGTGTCACTGGTCGTAGCAGACACCGCGCTCAACATCTCGACCCCGGGTTGGGGCGGTGGCAAAACAAGATCGACACCCTGCGCCGGGCAGGTTTCAATCAGCAAGGCGACTTTGGTCAGACCGCCAGTAACAAGGCGGCTCACAACATCATCAAACCGCAGCACCCCACCTTCAAGCGCTATTCCTGCGCCGTCTTGTGTCACCGAGCCGGTCAAATAGATCACGACGCTGTCGCTGCCGGTCAACATGTCAAGAGCCGCCACGACAGCATCACGCGGTTGATCCCGCAACATCTGAACCCGATCCAGCCCGCCACTGCGCAACGCACCAGCCGCATAGAATGCATCGGAAAATGCGTTTGGCGCCGCCGGACCTGACTGGCCGATGACCACAGCTTGCCATTCCTGTGCGAGGGCCGGTGCCGACAACATCAAAGAGGCCACACATCCCAAGGATGCGGCCCATTTGCGGAAACGTCGACGTCGTCCAGAAGGGATCATAGTGCCCAAACTCCTGTCTTCGAAATCATCCTACATCAAAATTTCACCCAAGGGCGAGTCGTGATCAGGAAATAACCCAAAGAAAGTGATCCCGAGAAAGCAATGGATTCAAGTGTTTCGAAGGCACGGCGTGGGTAATATACCACAATTTTGACGGTTAACTATAATAGTGCTGAAAAACAACGCCATATGGTCTATATAGACGTCATGATACGTATTATCGGCATAACAGTTGGTTTGGTCATCTTGACCGTTGGGGGCGGCATTGGCCTTTCCAACGCGCACGGGTCTGCGGGCAAAGCCGCAATATCTTCGCCCGAACCCTTTGCACCGGACAATGCCGAACTTGGCCGACTTGCATGGCCGGTTCAGTCTGAATTGACCACGGATGCGCCGACCGTGGCCGAAATGTCGAATGTTGTTTCCAAAGATGTCTTGCGGGCAAATGTCCTGCGCTGGCGGCTCTTCGGGTCGACCTTGGCTCCGGAATCCGGCCAACGCCCTAAATCACGTGGACATACGCAAACGCACACGGCGCATGCCTCTGGGGATCTGGTGTTTGACGCGCCCGTGATCGCACCTGCGATGAAACCAGCCGCCCCGTCGATCCCGCGAAATCACACATTTGCAACTCCGCGTGCAATCAAAACGCCGCCGACCCAACGTCGTAGCATGAATGCCTCGCCCAAGCCCGGGTTCTTGATCGGCGTTTTCCGCTAGGTCATTCCGGCATTGCGACCGGGTGCAAATTTCCGTTTTACTTCGGAAAAACACCTTCTTTTTCATGATTCTGATTGACTTGTGGCCCAGTTCGCGGCGCTATAGCTGGGCAATTGGTTAATTAATTTGCAAGGAAGACTGATGTTATTTAAGCGCATTTTTGCCACCGCCGTCGCCGCAACACTCACCTCACCCTCGCTTGCGCAGGAAACCCCTGTATTCTCGCTGGAACTAAATGGTGCGACTGAAACAGAAACGGGCAGTTGCCGGTTGACCTATGTCGCGGCAAACAGAACCGGAAATGCGCTGGACAGAACCGCCTACGAAGTCGCGGTTTTTGATTCACAAGGGGCTGTTACCCGCCTTTTGGTGCTGGAGTTCGGTGATCTGATCGAGGGCAAAACCAAGATTTTGCAATTTGATCTGGCCGGAACCCCATGTGGGGCAATTTCGCGGATCGTGGTCAATGATGCAGCAGCCTGTGTCGTTGCAGGTGCCGAAGTGCCGGTCTGCATGCAATCGCTGACCGCCTCCTCACGCACAGCAATTCAGTTCGGCATCTGATCCTCGGATCACCACGTGCTTTGGCACGGATGACGTCAGAAAGGATGTTATGGAACAGTTCTTAGGGACTTCTTTCAACCCTGCCACTTTGGTGGTTTTTCTAGCTTTGGCAGTGCTGTCCCTGATGTCGGTCACTGTCGCTGTTTTCAAACTCGTCCAGTTTGCCCGCATCGGTGTAGGTAAAAGGCGGCGCGCAGAAGAGATCCTCGACACGTGGCTGTCAGGACGCGGCGACGATGCCATGCGACTGGCGTCCGATCGGAAATCTGTTCTGGCACGCATCTTGCAAGCCGTATTTTCCGGTGTGCAGGCCAAACCAGGCGAAACCGCTTATGCCGAAGAATTGGGCCGCCAGACCGCCGTGATCGAACTGGCGCGGATGACCGAAAAGATGCGTCTGTTGGAAGTGGTGGTGCAAGCCGCGCCGATGCTGGGACTTCTGGGAACTGTTATCGGCATGATCGATGCCTTTTCGGTACTGTCGCTATCGGATGGCGGTGTTGATCCTGCCGCCTTGGCAGGCGGCATCTGGACCGCCTTGACAACAACAGCCGTGGGTCTGGCCATCGCACTGATCGCATATTTCTTTGCTAGTTGGTTCGAAAGTCGGATAGACCGTGAACGCAACCTGATCGAGGCAGCGATTTCTGCCGCGATCTATGGTCGGGTTGACCCAACCGCAAAGGCGTAGCAAGGGCGTGGCAAGTAGCTTTTCCCTAAATCTACCTCCGCGGAAGACAAATTACCGCTTTGCATTGACGCCCCTGGCCGATGCCATGTTCCAGCTGTTGATTTTCTTTATGCTGTCCTCTGGCCTCACGCCCTATTCCCTTCTGCCGTTTCAAAGCGCGCAGGCACAGGTTGATAACGCGCCCAGCATTCCTGGCGAAGAAGGCGAAGAAATTGAGCCCCCTGAGGCCGAGGACACAGGCGATGTCGCTCTGTGGACCATCGAGGCAGAGACCGTTCTGGTCGGTGGCCAACGGTTCGGCTTTGATGCGCTGGATGATCTTGCCGGAGCCCTCGGCACAGCCGGTTCGCCGGGTGCGGTTGTCCTGATCGTGCGTCCCTCGGCGCAGGTGCAGGACATCACAACAGTTCTGGCCCGCCTCAGTGCCGCCGAGGTTGCGTCGGTGCAGGTCAGCATCGGGGAGGAATTCTGATATGGCCCCCCGCCGTCGCCCCCTGCCCCGTCCAAGCGAACCGATCAGGCCGGATGTTTCCTTGTTTATCGTGAACATCGTTCTATTGTTGATCCTTTTCTTTCTTGCCACCGGATCTCTGGTCAGCACGCCGGACGAAGGCGTGCGCATATCAGAAACCCGCGATTTGCCGATTGATCAACTGCCCAAGCCGGTGCTGATTGTCGAAGAAGACGGCAGACTGACGCTGGATGGCGAGGAACTGACTGTGGATGGCCTGCCTCTGGCGATGGTTGGGCATAATATTCTGCACGTGCTGATCGACCGCACGGCGCCCGCCCTTGATCTGTTGAAACTGATCAACCGGCCGGGCATGGAGAATCTGGACATCCGGCTGGTCACCATTCACCGGCGTGAAGGAACATGAGCTTTCTTCCCTATGGAAGCGCCCGTGTCGGCGGATGGTGGGCTGCATCGGCGGGGGCTGTGGTCTTGCATGGTGCCGCCCTTGCCATCGGTTTTGGCGGATTACAGAATGTACTGGCTGTCGCGGCCCCAGACCCTGAGGAGCGGCCGGAATATACCATCACAATTGCTCCGCTCGACAGTGATACGATTGCCGGTCTGCTGGAACAAAGCGGTGAGGCGGGAGCCGACGACGGAGCAGGGATCGACCCTGCAGCCCCGGAAACCATCGATGATATCGAGCCCGAAGAATTGGCAGCCCTCGCACCGGAAGAAACCGTCGCCGCCGAACCGATCGCCCCAGAACCGGTAGAGCCGGAGCCGGTTGTGCAGGAGCCTGAGGAATTGGCCCCCTTAGAGCCTGAAACCCCGGAAGTATTGGAGCCAGCGGCCGCTGCCCCGATCGAAGCGGAACCCGAAACGATCCAACCCGTCACACCCGCCGCCCCCGAACCAATCGACACCGGCCCGCTGATCCCCGAGACGGTCACCGCAATGCCGTCAGCGCCCGCGCTCAGCCCGATCGTTCCCGAAGGCACCGCCGGATTGATCGCAACGCCCGTGCCCTCTGTCGCCGAAACCGTCATGCGGGTACCTGCACAAACCGAAATGATCCGCCCTGCAGCCGCAGCGGGTACAGTGGTGGCCGCCGTCGGTCGCAGGCCCGACATCACCCCGCCAAAGCCGAAAGCCGCTGCACCTGCCCCCTCGGCGCAGGATATTGCGGTCGGAGACCTGTTGCGCCGGATTAAAACCGCCGTAACCGACCCTTGCCTCCTGGCATTGCCGCGGCGCGACGGAACAGACGGCGTCGGGCTGGCGCTGATCGCCAGCTCTGATGGCGCTATGGCGCGGTTTAGTGACGCCGTGTTGAATGAAGCAGACAAGGACATCCGCCAAACCCGCGTGTTGATTGATGACCGCCAATGTGCGGCGCTGAATTACGTGCGGTTGAACCGTGATTATCCGGCAACCCAACTGGGTCTGCGGCTTGACGCTGCCGAGGTCCGCTCTGGCGGCAACCTGACTGGCGTGCTGCGCGGGACAGCGGGGCGCTATGTCACTTTGGTGTTGATTGACAACAATGGTGTGGTTCAGGATCTACAGCGCTTCATGTCGTTTTCCGGCAACTTTGCGCGATTTGATGTTCCGGTCACCCGCCCGGGCGCACCCCGTGATACCAAGCAAATCCTGCTGGCGATTGCCACTCGTCGCCCGGCAATGGAAATCCGTGATCGTGCCGGACAGTTGGCACAAGACGTGTTTTCCAACCTTACCGGGGAAATCGCCAGTCAGGCCGCCCTTGCCGTCGCCACATTCGACGTCCGCTGATCCTAGTCAGCCGGCGGCAGCAATTTGACATAGCCCAAACTTGCCGATGCAGCCCCTTTGCGGTTGGATATTTCTTCCAGTACCAAAGCCAGAAGTTCTGCAGCGGGAATACCGTCACCTGCAGTTGCCGTACGGGCAAGCGGGCTGTCGCTGGCGACGATCAACACCAGTTGAGGCACTGCCTCTGATCCTTTGGCAAGGTTCAATCCAAAATTCAGACTGCGCTGCCCGCCTACCGGATCGGACAACCGCTCTGTCAGGTTAAAGATTGCGCCGCTTGGCGTGATCAGCGCTGCCCAAACCGATTGTCTGCCGATGTCTCCGATCCGCACCGTGGTCGCCTGACCCGAAATCATCTCGTCTTTGGTCATCTCAAGCCGCGGCGCTTCGCGGCCACGGCCCTGAAGCGCATGGGTGAATTCGAGCGCCGCACATTGCTCTGGCGTAATCTGGCGCGGCAAGATCGCAGGGCGGGCGCCGAACTTCTCTTCATAGGCAACTGGCAAGCCCGCAAGCTCTTCGCCGGTTTGTGAAAATACCTCAACCATACCCGCGTTCCGGCCCGCGGGAACCCGCGTCAGAAAGGTACAGCGGCCTGCGTCAAACTCGGCCAGAAACCCTGCGCGGGTATCTGTCCGTCGCGCCGGCATGCCGACTGTCTGGGCGCTAAGGTCTATACCAGAAGCAGGCTGCGGTGGCCTCTCGCCAAACATACCCATCTGCCAGGCCCCTACACCGACAGCCGCGCTGATAAAAACAAAAGACCCAACAAGAATCCCCAGCGCCTTGTTTCCACCGCCCGCCACCGGTTCCGGTTCGGACAAGGCCGAAGGGGACATGGTTTGTGGCGAGAGGGTGCTGGGATACATACTTCTTTGGGTCAAGGCCACACCTGGCATCTGCAAACCATGAGGGGGCGCTGTAATTGGCCCCGATCCTGTTGTTTCAGACGGATAGAATGCCATTCCTTCACGATAGATGGACGGAATCAGTTCGGGATGATCCACCATCTTGCCAACCATATCCATTGAGGCAGGACGGCGGGTTTCATCAGGTTCCAACATGTGGCTCAGGATCGGACGCAAGGCCATCGGGACATCTGACAAATCCGGTATGCTCAGGCGCGATTGCACGGCAACAACGATAGAACTGCCCATGTCCAGCGGTGTGCCAATCGCCGCCGCTGCCGTAAGCAGGGCAAGCCCATAAATATCCGCAGGTGAACTGACTTCGCCACCGCCTAATTGTTCAGGGGCGACATATTTATACTTGCCGGCAAATTGCCCGTGCGTTGTGCCCTCGGTCACAACTGTGGATTTGGCGATGCCAAAGTCGATTAGTCTGGCCTGACTGACGTCACCGCCGGGCAGCATCACATTATCCGGTGACAAATCGCGGTGCGTAACTCCCTGAGCATGTGCCTTGGACAAACCGCTGCTCAACCGCTTGAGAAGCGTCATCACAGCCGGCACCGGAAGCGCGCCGAATTGCTTGATGTGATCAGAGAGCGGAATCCCCTCGATGAATTCCATGACCAGAAAATACTGGTCCAGATCACGATCGTGGACATAGTTATAATAGCGGACGATCGCCTCATGAGCGAGTTGGCGCAGGGTGCGGGCCTCGCGCTTGAACATCAATCCGGCTTTTTCATCCTCGGCCAGCTCGGGCAGGATCGCCTTGATCGCAACAGGATCACCCGTGCCGATTTCCACACCGCGATAGACGGCTCCCATGCCGCCAGACTTTAGAACCTGTTCGATGCGGTAGTTGTTGTTGATCGTGGTCCCGATGCCCAAAGCGGTGCTTTGCGGTTGCACTGGCGGCGCCCCGACCGGCGTATCAGGCAGCGCCGGATCTGCAGGTGGTTGATCTGGAACCTCTTGAGAGGGGGCGTTGTTCGGATCTGGTGTATTTGCAGACGGATGCGCCTCGAACTGCGTACGGTCGGCATCTTTTTCAGGCGCCGCCGCAGGAGGGCGGCTTACGATCCGCGTCTTGTCGTCATCCTCATCGTCCGATACCGGTGGCACGCTCTGGTTTCCCTTGCTGTTGTCTGTCCTGCTCACAATATCGACCCTGTATCTAAACTACTGTTATCGAGATCATACAACATCTCATCTTCTGCCGGAGGGGGTGCATCAGAGCAGCGCATCGCGATAACGGTTACATTATCACGTGCACCCCTTCTCACTGTCTCTTGTATAAGCTGTGTGCAAGCCTCTTGCGGTGGATAATTCTGCAACATTTCTGCAATTTCCACATCCGCAATGTGTTCTGTCAACCCATCCGAGCAGATGAGAAACAAATCACCAAGCTGCAATTCACCGGTGATCCGTTCGCAATTTGGGTTTTCGCTGACACCGACGGCTTGGGTGATCACATTCTTGCGCGGCCAGTTCTGGGCTTCTTCTGCTGTGATTGAGCCAGCATCCAGCAAGGCCCGTGCTTCGGTATGGTCACGGGTTTGCTGGATCAGCTCCCCATCCCGCAGCAGGTAAAGGCGGCTGTCACCGGACCAGATACAATCAAATTGTGTTTGGTGCACCAAAAGCGCTGCAACCGTGGCCCCGATCGTTCCCCCATTCAATGCTACCGCCTTGGCGCGTATCACGTCATTGGCCCGCGTCAGCCGTTCATCAAAGCGGGCAACCAGATCATCCGCTGAAACAGCAATCCCGATCGAGTTTAACTCATGCACGATGGTCTGGCTCGCGAAATCACCTGCCGCATGACCTCCCATGCCGTCTGCAACCACCCACAACCCGTGCTCAGGACATGACAAATAGCTATCTTCGTTAACTTTGCGTCTACAGCCGACATCGCTGCCCTGCCCGGTCTCGAATGTGAAGTAATCGTTCTGGTTCACGCCTCGGTCTCCGCTTGTCTGGCCACGCCGCCCAATAGCCAGCCCAGAGCCTGTGGTTCCGGCAAACCGGGACAGCCCAGCCATGTCGCGGCGCGACTGACGTCTTTGCTGGACGCGCCGGTCGTCCACCAATAGGACCGCGTCAATTGTGCGTGCACGGCATCCGGTCCGGCGGCAGATGCCAGCAAGGCGTCAAGATTGCCTTCGGGGTGATGCGCCCATAGCGTCGGACCAACGCTTGCATGAGTTTCACTTTCCGCCGTAATCTCAATGCTCATACCCTCCAGCAATGCCGATGCCCCTTCACCCGGCTTCATCTTGGCCAAATGCGTCGCCATGGCGTCCCACGGAGCCTGATCCGCCATTTCGCCCAAAGGCACCGGCAGATCAGCCCCCATTGCCAACAAGATCAGAGGATACCGGCGCCCGCTACGATCCCGCGAAGGGTGTAAGATGCCGACAACCGTTTTCCCCAGCACGCCACGCCCGATCCAGAACCTAACATCTTGTGCACCATCCCAGAACGGCGCCCAGCTTTGGCCCATCTGATCACGCAACTTCGGCAGGCAGGCATCAAGCCAGTTGTTAAACACCTCGACAATCTGTTCAGGGACCCCCGCTTGCAGGAAATCCCCGTAATCGGGGTGTTTGCCCAGAATGCCGATGACTGCACGGCTCATCTCATTGCTCCAGCGATGCGGGACAGGCAAAATCCGCCAGCGCGCGCATTAGAAACGGCACCGTGGTGCTGTTGAATTCAATCCGGTAGGAAATCATGCGCCCGCCAATATCATACGTCACCTCTAGCACGTTATTACTGACACGGGGGGCGCCTTTGCGCAAAAACTTCACAATATCCCACTCGCCCTCTGCAAAGGTCATGCTGGACTGACGGTCGTCCAAACCCGGGAACAATTCAAGCGCCACGCCAGTGCTTTGACCGGGCCAGCTCAATGCGGCGGGCGTGCTGCCCGCTTGGGTGCGGACCGAGTCACCGTTTATGGACAAAATAGCAAGTTCGACCGATGCCGGGGAAAGAAGGTGTGTGACAGACATATCAACCTTTGGTTCCGTTGACCCGGTCGCAAAGAACGTCAGCTGGATCGACTGTGCCCGGTCAAACTGCTGCAACGCCTCAATCGACAGCTTTCGGCCGACAGCGCTGTCAGGGTCCGGCATCAACCCACCCGCCGTGCGGATCACATGCGGTTGCAGGTAGGAAGCATAAAAACTATCCATCCGACCGCCGGGTCCAAAGAATTGGCCGAACACCGCCGGTGACAGATGACGGCCCGTGCCAAAAGGATAAAACGGCGCAATCATGTCGCGGCAGAATTGCGACACGTTATCGTTCAACGCGCGGTTCAACCGCGTCATGGTGACCGCCGTTGCGTCGGCGCGGAATTCGCTGTCGACCGCGTTCAGCATTCGGGCCATATCGTCCGGAAGCACAGCATTGTTGCGGGTCAACGCCGACAAGGACCGGTTGCGTTTGGTTTCATGCGCAGATGACGGAGCCACCACCGATTGGCGCAGGTTTTCCCGCAAATCCGACAGATTGGCGAGGATTACATCAATCGGGCGCTCCGGCGCCTCGCCCGTAAGAAGAGCATGCCAGTCGGCAAAATCATCGGTTAGGCGTTCAACCTGACGGCGCTGTATGTCTTCCTCGACCGCGTCACCTACCCTGTCACTCGACCTACTGGTGGCGATCTGGCCATAAAGCCGCGTCAGCCGGGTTTCTTCCGCAACCGCCTCGACATACTCAAGCAACGGCGACGCAACACCGGAGGACAGGGCCGCAAGGGCTTCATACTCGGGCATATCGCTGGTCAGCGGGCCAAGGCCGATCCGGCCAAACATTTCACGCCACGCCTCGTTGAATGCGGTCCGGTAAGCACGGTGCAGGTCGCGCTCCAGACTGGACAGCTGCGCTTCGTATCCAACGCGATCTGCGATCCCGCCCAGCACCCATTGATCTTTGCGCAGCCGGTCACCAGCCAGCGTCAGTTCTTCGAGGAAGAAAGCCCAATACCCTTCAAAGGTATAAATCCCTGCCACGCCGACGGACTCAAGCGGGCTGCCGTCGGTTGTTTCAAACACTCGGTCAACCCGTCCCGACACCCGTTCCACCAGATTGAAATCCGGTACACCGGACGTCACCGCGCGTTCCTTGATCAGGGCATAAGCCTGATCGGCCAGCGGTAGAGTCACAATGGCATCGCGCGCGCTGCTCACGATCGCGGGGTCGATGGCCAACACGGACATCCGGTCTTCGTCCAAACTTAGCATCGCGGCAAGATGGGCGTTGATCCTGTCCCGCTCATCCGCGAGTACCGGACCAGAAAACAATTGCCCCCAAACCTCATCAAAATAGGTCTTTATGGCGGCGTCCCCCGCTTGTCCTTCGCCCTGCCCCCCCAACAACAGATAAATCTTGAGTGCGCGAAAGATGCTGCCGGTTTCCGCGTTTGCAATCAGCTGCGGTATCTCATTTTCAAGATGCAGGATCAGGCGCGGGCGCAGCATCCGTTCCAGCCCGTCGGAATAGGCCCGTACCGCAGCAAGCGACACTTCGCTGTGGCGCGACAGGCCAAGGCCCTCCCAAACCGGCGGCTCGCGGGTGTCGCCATAACCGGCCGTCATATTTCGCAAATCTTCGAGGTGCAGCAGAATGATAGACGGGTCGGTGTCAGCCAACAAAGGCCGTGTAATCTCGCGACGGGCCTTTTTGAAATAGCCTTGTGAGTCCAGATCGGCCGTACGCAGGAGCGTCGCGTTTTGCCAAAAGCTGAACCCGAACGCCCCCATCGCGGCAATGGTCGCCCCGACAATGATGCCAAGCACACCCGCGCGCAAAATTCTGGCGCGACGGACCGCCTTGTTATCGAAACCGACCCAGTCCTGTTCCTCGAAAATGACCCTCTTGAGAAGGTCGTGTAAAAAGTAAGACTTACCCTTGCCGGACATGAACGGCTGCTGGGGGTCAATACCATCCTGATTACGTGACATCGCCCCCAATACCTGATCAATGGGCGTCCCTTCCTGGGTCCCGGAACTGAAATAGAAACCGCGCAAGATGGCATTGGTCTTATAGCGTGTCGGTTCAAATACCTGTCGCATAAATTCGGCCACATTGGCCCGCATCATCGCCATCTGGCCGGGCAGACCAAAGACTGCGATCCTGCTCACGCCGTCCGGTTCTTCCTGCATCCGGTCAATGACTTCGTCACTCAGGCGGGCAAGAAGCGCGTCAAACTCGGCCTCGACGACCTTATGCGTTTCAGCCCTGCGATCCTTGGTCTGAAAGGTCACGCCCCAGACGCTCTTGCGCCGCATCGCACTGAAACTGGCGAAATATTCGCGGAAACCGGCGATCAGGTCAGCCTTGGTAAACAAAACGTAAACCGGAAAGTCGATCTTGAGCTGTGCGTGAATTTCACCAAGACGTTTGCGCACGGTTTGGGCATGAGCAGCAAGGGCCTCCGGCGGAGCGTTCACCATCTCCTCCACCGAAAAGGCCAGAATAACACCGTTGATCGGTTGATGAGGGCGGCCGCTTTTCAACAAGTTCAGGAAAGCGTTCCAGCTTGCCTGGTCCGCCATCACGTCACTGTCCTGTGTGGTATAGCGGCCCGCCGTGTCGATCAGCACCGCATCTTCGGCAAACCACCAAT
This sequence comes from Sulfitobacter sp., assembly GCA_049794055.1. Classification (GTDB taxonomy): domain Bacteria; phylum Pseudomonadota; class Alphaproteobacteria; order Rhodobacterales; family Rhodobacteraceae; genus Sulfitobacter. The sequence continues at coordinate 8,080 of JBARCL010000092.1, read as the reverse complement.
CACAATTGCGCGTGCCGCCAAAACCGGCGCCCTGTTCCGGCATCGCATCCAGCCCGGGAAATTCTATGCCGGCGTTGCGCAGCGCCGTGGTTTTACCTGCGCCGGGGGGGCCAATGATTACATACCATGGCAAATCATAGAGATAATTCTTGCCACCGGATTTCTTTAGCTTGTCCAGCGCCAACTTCATGTTCTCGGCCAGAACCTTGCCGTCTCCGGTCTGATCCGGCAGCAGGCTTTCTTCCAGCTTGCGCGCTTTCTTGCGACGGGACCGCCAGCGCAGCAGATAAATCAATCCGATTACCCCGAGCGCACCCCCAATCGACACCAAGCGGACAAACACAGTGCTAAGCGCGGCATGACCGGTCAGGGGAAACCCGAACCAGACCACTGCAAAAACCGCAAGCACGCCGCAGATAAGTCTGACCACTGGATAGAAGATCGCACGCATGTCAGATTACTCCGGTGGTTCTTCTCTGGGGATCATCATATCGACCCTGCGGTTCCGGGCGCGGCCCTCTTCCGTGGTGTTATCGGCAACCGGATCAACGGCCCCCTTGCCCTCGACCTGAAGGCGCGAGGGGTCAAGTAAAACACCACCCAATATGTCACCCACCGCCTTGGCACGCGCGACCGAAAGTTCTTCGTTGGTTTTGAACTGGCCCCGTCCCGTCGGCGGGATGCTGTCGGTGTGGCCAACAATACGCACGGGCCCTTCTTCGCCATCAAAGACACCCCCAATGACAGCGGACAGTTCACTGAAATCATTGACTAATATGGCGGATCCCGACCCGAACTGCAGCATATCCCCGACCCGTACAAGAACCCAATCGTTGGTGCGCGCCACCTCTACCTGTCCTGTTTCGATTTCGGTGGCCAATGCCATCCGGATGCGTTCCAGCTGAGTCGACTGGGGTGCTTCATAGCCGCGAATAAATGGCGCGGTGCGTTCAATCGCGACCGGCGGCAAGCCAGCATGTATCGCCAGAATGCGGCTACGCACTTCGGCGCCCTCGCGGGTCAACAGCGTTGAAAGGGTCGCAAAAAGAGACACCACCATCACGGTGGCAATCGCGCCAATCACCCAAAGCGGGGTACCACCCTGCCGTCGTTTCCCGCCCATCAAAACCGGTGTCCATCGCACAGATATATCGTTGTCAGGCGGCGGTTGTATCCGGCGCAGGGTTTCATACATCGCCTTGCGAAGACGGCTCAGTTCAACCCTGCCGTTTGGCATGGTACGGTATTGCCCCTCAAACCCCAGCGACAGGCAGGTCAACATCAGCTCGATCAGGTTGAACCGGTGGCCGGGGACGCGTATCGCCTCTTCCATTTTCTGGAAAAATCCGGCACCCGAAGACCCTTCGCGAAAGAACCGCGTGACCATGGAATATTCCACCCACCTGCCCCGGTCCGCGCCCGGCAGGTTCTGCACGATATCATCCGCGGTGGCACAAAGCACATATTTCGCATCAAAAGCATCCTGCTGCCCGACACCGGCATTCAGGGCGTTTCGTTCAAACGCGTCAATCTCGCGGGCCACATGTTCGATGAGCGGGGCGGGTTGCAAATCCACCAGTCCAGTGCGTAACCGGCCCAACAGGATCAACAAGCCCGAGGCCGCCCGCACCAGAGGGTTCGATGCCCCTCCGGTTTCCGTCCCTGCCGCCCGCAGCGCATGCTGAAAGGTAATTCTCGGACGCAGAGCATATTGCGGCGCGGACTGTGCATAGGGATTCTGGCGTAATGGAGACGGGGTATAGGCCGGTTGCGGCTGTGGGTTCAACGCGCTGCCAGGCCAAGAACCCATCATCCCCGGGGAATTCAACGGTTGCTGTACGGGCTCCGCAGGTCTGTCACCCGTGGGGAGACCGGTTGCCGGCGACAGCGGTTGGCCAAAAACAGTCTTGTCAGAAACCTGTTCACCCGAAGGTGGCCGGTTGCGTGGCGGCATGCCGGATCCCGATTGAAAACGCGCGTCCGGCACTGGCAGCTGCTGGCCAAAAACGGTTTTGTCGTCGTCATCCGACATCACGCGCGCTCCGACATGGTCCACATTTCCAGCGTCCGATCAGGCCAGTCATCCGCAAAGGAGGGGCCGATCGTGACCCGCTGCGCAGGTTCAGCCCTGCGTGCTTGCAAGAACCGCCCCCCATCGGGGCCAGCTTGCTGCAAAGGGTGAGGGCGCAACGAAAGCCCCACTTTCCAGGCTACCTTGCTGGTCCAAGACATCTACCGACGGTTTCCTTGTTCTGTGACACGCGGTCGGCGCACACTGTTATGCTTGGTGTCTTGATCAGTTTGCGCACCCCAGGCTGTAGGGTCAAGCAGGGACGAACCAGGTCAGGGTCTTACTCCTAGAACTGGAACCGCATCTGCGCCGTAATACCATAACTATCCAATCCGCCCGAGAACCGCCCGTCAACCCGCAGGGAAGCATCAAACTGACGCGCACCGCCAGGGGCACCGGGTTGGATCAACTTGGTATAGTTCACCCCAAGCGACAGCTCCGCATAAGCCCCCAGATTACTGCTGGTTGTGGTCAACGGTTCGCCTTCGGGAAGCCCGTTGGCATCCAGCGCAAAGTAGCGTGACGTCGTATCATCCCCGAAATCGTGGTAATAGGTGATCGTCCCAAACATGTTCAGCGCGGCTGTACCGCTCGGCAATACCTTGCTGCGCGACAATGTCGCCGACACAAAACCGACGGTGCTGACGATGTCATCAATCACCAGGTAACCGTCGTCGCCTGCAATATCAGGCGTGCCACCATCAAAGCGCAGGCTGTCGACAGAGGTCCGGCTGTGCGAAATGCCCACCGCCGGCACAAAGACCAGACCCGACGCTTCGCTGAGCGGGAAGGCATAGCCAACAGAGCCGCTGATGGTCGTGCTCGTGCTATCATACTCCTGATCCGCGACCCCGAGGTCATCCAGACCGCCGTTTGCGGCGCTGTCGATAAACGCCGTATTCTTCAGCTCGAATGACGTCTGGTCAAAACGGAACTGGACATCACCGAAAAGACGGCCACGCGATGCACCGATGTAGGCACCCGCATAGGTCTGGTTAAAGTCGGTGTCGTTCACACTGACCTGTTGGCTGCGATCAAGGCTGATCGTCGTCGGGTCAAATTTGAACACCGGCTGCGACAAGGAACCTGCGTTGGCCCCGATGATGCCACCAAAGCTCAGGTCGAAACCGGCGTAACGACTGTCAAAGCAGGAATAGTCAAAGCCGACCTGAAGGCCCCCATAGCTTGCCGAAAGCTCTGAGTCGAATTGCCCGATAGAAGTCGTCGTCTGACCGGTAGCATCTGCAACGCCGCCGACACCACGTGCCCAGCTGCCAAAGCCGCAAGGGTCGTCATCTTCGGCGGCCAAACCTGCCACAAACGGACTGGAAGGCCGGTTCACCACCGTGTTGATCAGCGACTGCGTCAAGGTCAGACCAGAGGCGATGCCCGCAACCGCCGGGTTCGCACCGGACTGGATGACAAGCGCCTGCTTGCTGGGATCATTCTGGAAGCCATAGATTAGGGCACGGCCTGCGGGCAAACCGGTTTGGTCAAAGGTAAACCCGTCGTCCAATGTTCCATAGCTCAGCACGGTCAACCCGCCGTCCAACGTGCCGAACTCGTCGCTCAGGTCGTTAAAGTCCACTTGTACGTTACCGCTCAGATGTCCGCCCACGTTGATCTGGTCGACGCCTTGACCGGCAGGGCTCAGGTTCATGTCCGCGGTGATGCGGCCATTCAGATCAGCATCTCCAGACACTGTTATCACATCGGCGGTGGATCCGTTTTGCATCAAAATTTCACCGGATGCGGAATTGGTCAGTGTGCCGCCTGCCTGATTGATGCCGACTGCGGTCAACGTCCCGTTGTTGATCACATCCGCCCCGATCAGACCGCCTCCGGGCAGGAACAATCGGGCATTATTAACCAATGTACCGGCGATGATTTGACCACCGTTGCGGAGTGTCAGATCCCCTGAGTTTGTGAATACTCCCCCCGAAAGGACGCCAGCATCCTGAATGTTGGCAACGCCATTGTTGGTGAAAGTGCCATAGGTAAGCCTGCCGATATCCGCGATGAACTGGGTGTCATTCACGAAATCTTCGACGACCGATACACCGTCCTGCAAGGTTGTCAGGCCGGCATTTGTCAATGTCCCGTCGACCCGACCGCGCAGGTTCAAATCACTGGCATTGGCAAGATCACCTGCAACCCCGCCGTTCAGGTTTATGATGGCACCATCCCCGATGCGCAGACGGATTTCCGATGATGATGCGCTGCCGTTGTTGATGACGTCGCCCGTTACTTCGCCGTTCAGATCAAGGGTAGCTGTGTTAAAGATGTCCCCCTGGACCGTTCCGCTGTCAGCAACTGTCAGCAACTCGTTATTAATGACGCCGCCGATATTCGTACCGGTCACCGTCACCTGGCCCTGGTTCTCGATCGTTCCGGTCTGGGTGCCGGCAAGGTTAACCTCGGCGGTAGTAGCGTTCACAATATTGCCCGTCATTGTTCCCGCAATATTCGCTGTGCGCCCTGCGTTGTTCGTTACGTCACCCGTGATACCGCCATCGGACTGCAGCGTGCCACTGTTGGTGATGTCCATCGCAACGCTGCCGGTTCCACCAATGTTCAACGTGCCCGCATTCGACACTCTGCCGCCGCTTCCCGCAAGAACACCTTCAACGGTAAGGCTGCCCGCGTTACTAACCGAACCGCCGCTATCCACAGTCGTCGTGCCGGCCGCGATCAGCAATGTGCCACTACCGTCGTTGGTAATGCTATCAACACCGGTAAGAGCACCCGTAACTGTCACGTTCCCGTTGCCCGCCAGCAGCGCGCCATCCAGACGCCCTGACACGCTGGTCGTGCCGCCGTTGGCATCAAGCGCCCCGACGATCGTACCGGTCGAAATTAGGCTGCCCGCTGAAACCGTAACACCGCCGTTCAATGCCCCCGTGTTTGTCAACGACCCGCCTGACAGTGTTGTAGGACCCGAAACCGAGCCGCTGACCGTTGTTGTCCCCCCCGTGTTGGTCAGGCTTGTGGCAGAACCCGTCAGGAACAATGTGGCTGAATTGGTGACCGCACCGGCCTCAAGGCCCAACGTCAAGGTACCTGCTTGATTATCCACCGCGCCAACGGTCCCGCCGGTCAACTCGACTTCTCCACCGTTGATGGTGATATCGCCGATAGAACCTGCACTGCTGCTGAAACTCCCCCCCGTGGCTGAGACATCGCCCATGGTGCCGGTGTTGGAAACAGCCCCGCCCGCAACAGTTGTTGTGCCGGTAATCGTGCCGCCATTATCAAATGTGCCGGCAAGATTGTTCAGGCTTTCGACCGTCCCAAGGTTGGTCGCGGTAGCCGAGTTGGTTACAGCCCCGGTCTGACCGTCGGCGCCAACATTCAGCGTACCCGTTTCATTGACGATGGCACCGGTAGTGCCCCCGTTGATATCGACTGCCCCACCCGAATTGTTTACGGCACCCAAAGAACCTGAGATATTTGTAATCGATCCACCGGTAAGGGAAACATCGGCCATTGATGCGCTGTTGGTGACGCCACCGCCACTGATCGTTGTGGCACCACTGACGGAGCCGCTGTTTGAGAATGTGCCGCCCGTAATATTCGCATCACCAACCGTCCCGCCATTGGTCGTCGTCGCCGAGGATGTCAGCGTGCCGACCGATCCACCCGAGATCGCAAGAGTTCCTGCGGAGTTGGTTGCAGCGGTGACTGTCCCGGCCTGAATCTCCGAAGTCCCACCGGCATTGTTGAGCGTCCCCACGGTTCCGGATGATGTGAATGATCCGCCAGAAATATTTGCCGTTGAAACGCCGCCGGCATTCGTGAATGCCCCACCACCCTGTGACAAGGTGCCAACAGATCCGGAGTTGGATGCCGTCGCGCTGTTTGACATGGATGTGACACTGCCGCCGGTAATCGTCGCGGTGCCCGAGTTGTTGTTCAGGGACGCAACCGTCCCGCCACTGACAGATACCGAGGCACCATTGTTGGTCAATGATCCGGTCACGCTTCCAGCAGTCGAAAACGTACCGCCCGAAACTGTCGCGGTCCCGACAGAGCCGCCACTCTGGTTGGTGAATGAACCGGCCGTTACAACCGCGCTTGTCACGCTTCCCGAATTCGTAGTGGTCGATGCGCTGTTCACCGATGCAACAGTGCCGCCCGTGATGTTCAACACGCCATTGTTGTTATTCGCCGCAGCGACGGAGCCACCTGTGACCGTCATTGTACCACCCGCTATCGTTGCGGTACCCGTGACAGTGCCGGCTGTGTTGAATGCCCCTCCGTTCAGGTCTACATCGCCAAGGCTGCCTGATGCGCTTGTCGCCAGCGTCCCGCCATCAATAGTTGTCCCGCCGGTAAAGGTATTCGCCCCACCAAGTATGAGCGTGTCGTTTCCGTTATTCACGATCAACTGGCCGGTAGTCCCATCGATCACACCGGCAAAGTTGGTCGTCGTTCCAGTGCCAGTTCCGGCAACCGTCAAAGTATTTCCGTAAATCTTAACGACCCCCGAACCGTTCCCGGCAAGTGATCCGATCGTCTCGCCGGTCCCCATCAAATCAAGCGTGCCGTTCACAACAACCGCGCCCGTATCGACAAGCGTATTCGCATTGCCCAGAAACAGCGTGCCACTATCGACTGTCGTGGCGCCGGTATGGGTATTCACATTCGTCAGCGTCAGCGTTCCCGTACCCGATGGAACGCCCACTGTTAAACCTCCATCACCTTCGATGACGCCAGCAAAAGTTGTAACCAGAGGGTCCCCCGAAAGATTGGTTTGAGAAGCCGTCAGTGTATGGGTATCAGCGATTGTAATTGATCCCGTACCGGTGATCGAACCGACAGTCTCGCTCTCGTCGACATCAAAGACAGCCCCGCCAGAAACTGTCACCGCGCTTGCGTCACCAATCGCACCGCCGCCCAACACTCTCAACGTGCCCGAAGTGATCGTCGTCGCACCGGAATAGGTGCTTGGCGATAAACCAGAATGCAGTGTCACGACTTTCGAGAGATCACCTGTAGCCACACCAAGCGACATTACACCCGTTGTACCGTTAACAAATGACCCGTTGAATGTTGCAAGATCGTCGAACGTAAATGTGGCATCTACATCATTTGAGGTCACCACTCCGGTACCCGTCAAATTGGACATAGTAGGATTGATACCGTTCAAATCCAATGTTCCGTTCACCGCCACGCCGTTAGAGAACAAGGCCGCACTGCTACCCGACCCCAGAACCACCGTCGTTTTGTCGGCAATCGTCGTGGCCCCGGTCGCCGTCGATGCGCCCGCATTGTTCAGCGCAAACACCGAGGTGTTCGTGCCATTACCAAAAGTCAGCCCGCCCGTCGCCGTGATCGCACCCGTCAACGTAGCCGTCACTCCATTCGCCGTCGTAACGGTCCCGCCATTCGCAGCCACGGTGATGTCATTTGCAACCGTTGAGGTAGCGGTCACGTTCAGCGTTCCATTATCCAGCGCAATATCGCCCGCACCAGTGCCAAAAGCGCCCGCACTCCCCTCGATCACACCCGTGTTACTGATGCTAAAACCACCGGCGTACCCGGCGTTGTTCCCACTCAGTGTCAGCGTGCCCCCTCCGGTATTGCTCAAAACGCCTCCAGAAAGTCCGCTCAGACTACCGCTATACGAAGTGGTGCCGCTACCTGTTATTGTCAGCGTATTGCTGTTCACATTCACAACCGCTGTGGCCGCCGATCCTGAAAGAGACACAATAGCGGCATTAGTTTGCACATCATATGTACCGGCAGCACCAACCGCCACCGTGGTCAATGTCCCACCGGATTGCGTCAAGGTTGCACCATCAATCGTCGTCGCACCTGTCACGGAAGCCGTGCCCGAAACGGTGTGACCCACCCCGCCATCCAGATCCAAAGACGCAAGCGTCCCGCCATCCGCGTCAAGCGTCCCGCCAGTAATCGCAACAGCGCCCGCCGCGCCACCGTCAACATCAAACAAACCGTCCGACATCGTCACCGCACCGACATCCCCCGCTGTCAGGGTCAGTGTCC
>JBARCL010000091.1:0-2389 GCA_049794055.1 Sulfitobacter sp. | reverse complement strand
GTAAGCGTCCGGTCTGACCGCCCTATGGCGCGGTTTTCCACGGCAGGAGATCATCCACACGATTGATCTTGTAGTCTGGGATGCGGGCGAGCGTATCGGCGAGCCATGCTTGCGGATCAATGCCGTTCAGTTTGGCGGTTTCGATCAAGGTATAGGCAATAGCGGCGGCGCGGCCACCGGCCTGCGATCCAACGAACAGGTAGTTTTTGCGCCCGATTGCGACGGATCGCATAGCCCGTTCTGCGGTGTTGTTGTCCAGTTCTAGGATGCCGTGGTCAAGATATGGCCTGAGCCGCGCCATGCGCGTCAAGGCATAGCGGATTGCGCCTGCCAGCGGTGATTTTCCCGAGATACTGGGCAGTTGGGCATGCAGCCATGTTTCCAGATCATCGAAGATCGGCCTTGCCTGTGCTTGCCTGATCTCGACGCGTTTTTCGGGAGGTGATCCACGGGCCTCTTTCTCGACTGCATAAAGCTGAGCGATGCGCTTGATGGCCTCTTCGGCGATGGCAGAACCTTGAGCGCGGTGAACATCCACAAATTTGCGCCTGACATGGGCCATGCAGGCCACCTCGCAGATATCGCCGGAGCGATAGAGGTCTTCAAACCCAGCATAGCCGTCCGCATGCATCCAGCCTTGATACTTTGCCAGATGATCCTTCGGGTGCTGCCCTTTGCGATCCGGGGAGAACTGATACCAACTTGCAGGTGGGGCGTCACTGCCCCAGGGTCGCTCATCCCGGCCATAAGCCCAGAGCCGCGCTGTCGCGGTCTTGCCGGTGCCGGGGGCGAGCATCTTTACTGGCGTGTCGTCCGCAAAAATGGCCTGTCCAGCCAGCACATGCCGCCCGATGGCATCTGCGAGCGGTTCCAGCAAGACTGTGGATTTGCCGACCCAATCGGCCAGCGTCGAACGTTCAATGTCGATCCCGTCGCGTTCGAAGATGCCGCTTTGACGATAGAGCGGCAGATGGTCCGCGTATTTGTTGACCAAAACATGCGCTAGCAGGCCCGGACCAGGGCGGCCTCGCTCGATTGGACGTGATGGCAATGCGGCTTGTGTGAAGCCCTCGCAGCCTGAGCATGCAAAGCGTGGGCGCACGATGCGGTTCACGATGAAGCGTCCGGGAACGTATTCCAGCTCTTCTGTGACGTCCTCACCCAAGCGTCGCAAGGCACCACCGCATTGGATGCAGTCGTTGTCGCCAGTGGTCAGCTCGACCTCCATGCGCGGGATGTGATCGGGGATTGGTCGCCGTTTTGGTTTGTCCTTCGGCTCTTCATCGGGAAGCCGCAGCTTTGCCGTCATCTTGGCAACTGCGATCTCGCTCGTTTCCAGCGCCAGTTGAAGCTGTTCAATGCTTTCCGATGACGACCCGAACCGGTGATTGCGATGACCCGCCAACTGGTGCCGCAGCTTCTCGATCAAGACCGCCTGCGACTTTACCTCAGCCAGCAAAAGCGCTGTGAACTGTCTCAGTTCATCGGGGTCTTCCGGCAGGGATTTGGCCACGTCCAACATGGTTGGACCATAGCAAAACAACTGTGCGGCGGGAATCCCGCGCGGGCAATCACCGTCGTTTTATCCCGCCTTGAGCGGCTTCCAGCTGCGTTGCGGCAGACGCCAGTCGATCCCCTCCAGGAGCATTGCCAATTGGGCGGCAGTCAGGGCAATCTTGCCCTCCTTCGCAGAGGGCCACACGAACCGCCCTTTCTCAAGCCGTTTGCTGAACAGACACGCGCCTTGTCCGTCCCACCAAATGATCTTGATCAGATCGCCGCGGCGGCCGCGAAAGACAAACATGTGACCCGCAAACGGGTCCTGCTTCAGCGTCTGCTCTGCCTGGGCCGCCAGCGTCGTGAACCCGCGCCGCATATCGGTCACACCCGCTGCAAGCCAGACCCGTGTGTTTGCCGGAACCGGGATCATGCAGACAGGCCCCGGATGAGCCGGGCCAATGCTTCGGGATCGTAGCCACCGACGATCCTCAATCTATGACCGCCTGCAATGTCGATCTCAATCGCGCCGTGTGCGGGCTTGGCGTCAGGCGTCGGGACCGTGTCTTCCTTCCGGGGCCGGTCAACAATCTCAATCGGCAGGAAACAGGGCGTATCATCTCCCAGATCCTCAACCGCTTCAGGATCCGGCGCATACCGAGGATCACGCAACCACTTGAAAATCATGTTGGCATTCATCGCATAGCGCCGGGCGACCTGTGCCACCGAAACGCCCGCTGCCGTCGTCTGAAAACAGATCGACCGCTTCTCCTCATCCGTCCAAAGCCGCTTCGTTCGACGTGCCATTCGCTGCCCCATAGTGTCCGCTATCCAAAGCGGACACTATCGTTCACACTCTATGCGCGGCAGAGCAGTCAGACCGGACGCTTAC
>JBARCL010000090.1:0-26042 GCA_049794055.1 Sulfitobacter sp. | reverse complement strand
GAATTATCGTTGGGGAACTGCGCGGGGACGAAGCCTTGACCTATCTTGAAGCGATCAACACCGGACACGGCGGGTCAGTCTCAACCATCCATGCGGAAACAGCTGAGCTCGCAATAGATCGTTTAGCCATAATGGTCTTGCAAGCGGGCACGCCACTGACCTTCGCTGAGGTGCGGCAGTACATTCAGAAGTCGATCGATGTCATCGTTCAACTAGGGCGGACAGCCGGACGACGTGGCATTGCTGAGTTTTATTTGCCCAACTAGACTTAATAAATCGCGACGATTCCGTCCCTTCGCTGCGCACCGAATCAACTTGCAGAATGCGGGACCTTTCTGCCGTTCGCTGCAAGTGCATGATCCTTAGCTTCGCCTATGCGGTATCTGGAAAGGAGGGCGGAAACCGGACCTTAGCTGCGTCTGCGAAGGTTCTGCGCCAGAATTGCAAAAGCGGCCATTCAAGCCGTAGCAGACCAAAGCCCCCATGCTGCGCTGCGCACCAAGGTCCGCTATGCGCAGATAGTGAACTTTGCAAAGTTGCCAATCGACTGACGCCTGCGCGATTGTTTTAGCTTATTGCAAAACCACTTTAATATCACTTGGTGGTAGAGACGGTGGGATGTTTAGGCGAAAGGTAAACTCGCAAGTCATCACCTCTCTTTCCATCGTTAATAGCATCCCTCAGTCTCTCGGCATCTACTTTGAACTCGTCCATGCCGACGATAAGTTGCCATACCGTCTCAACAAATTCGAATGTTGCTGGCTCAGGGGGGCTGTAATATGTTGGTATAGCGGTTGAACCCTCAGCTAATAGGCTGCCAAAAGTACGCTTGATTATCCCTTTGCTCTCCAGAGACTGAGCCAAGGCATCATGTTTATCAATTGAGAGCGTTTTTTCACGAAATTGTGAGTAGAGGCTTACCGCTACAACCTCATCCATAGTTAACTCTAGAAGCGTTTTCCATTCCTTGCGGCGGAGTTTCCACCGAAGCAACTTGCGTCGAACAGGGTCAAAACCCTCCCATAAAATAAAGCCCAATAACAGTAAGCCAGAAACAATAGCGGCCCAAAAAGCCACTGCGTCGGCGTGTTCGGGCCAGTCAGGTCGTAGATCGGGATTGAGAAAAAACAAAAGAGTAACGCCGGTCGAAACGACAAAGATTAGGAACGTTGGTTTCGGAGCGGCGTTAACAAAAAAATCCAGCGCTGACTTTAAGCTAAAATCCATAAAAACCTCACACCATTTCGCGCCTATCAAAAGCACATACCTTCATAACACGTCAAGAAGACCTCAGTTTCAGGACAACTCGAATGTAAGCACCGTGTCTTCGGGGTTTTCTGTCGTGTCTGCTTTGGGCTGGGAACGGTCATCCGGTTGGTCGCGCCGAAGCCTGTGAGGTTAAGATCTGCGTGCCGCACCGCCGCAAGTCCGGTTTGAGCCCAACGCGTCAGATTTCGTGAAAGCTCTGAATGTCTGCTGGCACTGGACCGTCATGCAAAATCACCCGGGAAATGTTCTGGAACGCGACAAGATGTTCCGTGTCACGACCGGTGCGTAAGGCGCTTCTGCGTCGTCAGCAGCTTCGCGAGTTCTGTCGCGTTGGCCGTTTTGCGATGCGATATTCCGCTTCTACGTACTCCTGCATCAGCCCCTGTCAGAGTCAGCACGGCGATATCTTCTCGTGTCTCGCCATGAGATGCGGGCACAAAGGCGACGCCTAGGCCTGCCGCAATCAAATCAAGCAATTGCTGGTCATTTGTCGCCTGAGCCACCGAAGCGACCATAGATGGCGCAAGCTCCATCCGGTCTGCATGTGGACAATAGGGCCGGTGGATAAGCGGCTCCGCGCGCAGGTCTTCGATCCGTATTTCCCGGGAAGCCGCCAGGGGATGGTGCCGGGCGACAGCGACTTTGAAAGGGTCATCAGCTAGGGGGATGAAGGCATGCGTCTGTGGTATGCAGGCGTCTGAAACATAAGCCAGGTCGCTCTCCCGCGCATCGTCGGTAAAAGCGAACTGAAGGCCTTGGAACCGGCGGCGCAAGCCATTCAGATCCGGCGCAATGTGGCTCATCAGCATGTCCGGCGCGGAATAAATCCGAACCCTCTGCGTCGGTTCCTCAAGAAGGCGCGTTTCCAACGCGGCAAGATGGGTCACGGAATCAATCACGTCATGATAAAGACGCGCGGCAACCGGATAGGGCTTCAGGCCTGATTTTGACCGTTTGAACAAGGGGGTCCCAAGCCGATCTTCCAGTTTCTGGATTGCAGCCGAAACGGTCGGCTGACTGACACCGTTTACGCGCGCGGCCTGGCTGAATGTGCCGGTCTCGAAAGCGCTGGTGAAATAGCACAGAGTGTTCAAATCTATCATAGCCAAAGGCTATACCAAGAATAGATCGTAGCGCAATTTTCTTTATTGGCTCACGCTGTCAAAAATCCATGGATCAACCACATGGAGACCCAAGAGAATGAAACTGAAACCTGTAAACACCGAAAACACCGTGATCGGACAAGTGCTGACGAAATTCGCGGCGGGAGATCCGTCGCTTTTTGAACTGATCGCCGAGGATATCGATTTTCGTATCGATCACTTCCGCGATGAGGCCGACACAAGCTGGCAGCAGGCGGACAGCCGGAACACTCTGGTCGAGGTCATCACCCGCTTGGGGCAAGAAGTGTTTCCGAAAGGGACAACGGCGCTTGCGATCGACTGTTTCGCGCTTGGCGACGGCTGGCATCTGACGTGTTTTAACCAGCGTTTCTTTTATGGTGTGCGACAGCGGGATGTCACGAGCCTCACTTACATCGTCTCGCACGAGGCAAACGGTCAGATGGATTACTTTCGCGAGAACGTGACTAACATCGTTGATGTGCAAACTGCAGCATAAGCTCGCCAACGGCTTGTTGCCCGACGAATTTCGCGAAGCTCAATAAGGCAACAGGAGCGGACCTTCAAACATCGTTCCCGGAGGGCCGCTCCGTCCCGCGAACCAGTCCATGGCGCAGCGCGCGACGAAGGTCCGCTCCGAGCCCATATTGACCGATGCTGCACGCTGTGCGAATGGCGGCTTTTCGAAAAATGTACCAATTTTTGGGGATAACTAACCTTAGCCCAATTGTTGTTCAAATGTCTCCCTCTTTCTATACTGTAGGGGCATTCGGGTCGTCATAGTACTGAGCCAACCGACGTATAGTGGCTTGGCTCGCGCCGGGGCCAGGTTTGGGCTTCAAACGTTCCAAGGGAATTTCTACGTCGTCAGCATCAAAAAAGCGCAGGCTTTGTAGAGGTGATCCGGTCTCACCGTCTATCTGCAAGACAGGTTCCTTGCCTATACCATACTCAAAGGCATTGGCCCATTGCCCCATGGCAACCATAACAGGTAGCAGCGCTTGGCCTTTTTTGGTCAAGCCGTATGCGGTCCTCTTCCCATGCACGCCCACGTCGCGCGTTTCAAAGATGCCGTTTTCGACAAGGACGCTCAGCCTGTCAGTAAGGATATTGCGCGATGCACCAGTGTTGCGTTGAAACTCAGTGAAACGGCTTGCGCCGTAGAAGGCTTCACGCACGAGCAGCCAAGTCCAGCGGTCGCCGAAAATGTTCATCATCGCCGCGATGCCGCAGGTTTGAGTATGTTGGTTCGCCATTCTCGGTTTCCATCTTTGATCCTTTCATCCGTCTATCACTATTTTGGTTGCGATTCGAGATCAAATAAGTTTAGTCTCGAAATGATACTGAATGAATCTGGATACGCAAGGGAGCGAGCGATGTCACGCAAACAAACATGTTTGATCATTGGTGCGGGGGACGACACGGGCGCTGCCATCGCTCGGGCCTTTGCTCGCGAGGGCATGACTGTGTGTCTGGTGCGAAGGGAGCGGCATGCGGATGCGTTAGAAGCATTGGCGCAGTCCATCCGCGACAGTGGTGGTGATGCGGTTGCCATGCCTGCCGATGCGCGCGACGAGGACGAAATGATCGCCTTGATTGATCGGATCGAAACAGAAGTTGGCCCGTTGGAAGTAGCGGTGTTCAACATCGGAGCCAATGTGCGCTTCGGGATCAAGGAAACTACTGCGCGCGTTTATCGAAAAGTCTGGGAAATGGCATGTTTTGCGGGCTTTCTTATGGGGCGTGAGGCCGCCAAACGGATGGAGCCGCGCGAGCGAGGCACAATCATATTTACCGGCGCGACTGCCAGCATGCGAGGCGGCGTCGGCTATTCCGCATTTGCAGGGGCCAAACATGCCCTGCGCGCTCTGGCGCAGTCCATGGGCCGCGAGCTTGGCCCCAAAAATATCCACGTCGTTCATACGTTGATAGATGGGGCAATCGATTCCAACTTTATCCGTGAAAACGTGCCCAACGTTGATGATCTACGCGATCAGGATGCACTGCTGAACCCTGACCATATCGCACAGACCTATGTGGTGCTTCACAATCAACCCCGGACAGCTTGGACACACGAGCTGGACATGCGCCCCTGGACCGAAAAGTGGTAGGAGAACCCCATGCAAGATATTGAGTTTATTTTCGACTTCGCCAGCCCAAATGCATACCTGTCACACAAAGTCTTGCCGACAATCGCGGCAAAGGCAGGTGCCAAGGTCGTCTATACGCCTTGCCTCCTCGGCGGCATCTTCAAGTTGACTAACAATCAGGCTCCGATGATTTCCTATTCCAACATCAACAACAAACTGAACTATGAACGGCTTGAGTTCGCACGGTTTGTCAAAAGGCATGCATTGTCGGAGTTCGTCTTCAACCCGCACTTCCCTGTGACGACTGTGTTACTGATGCGTGGCGCTGTTGCGGCACAAGAGGAGGGAAAGCTGGACAGCTACATCGCAGCTGGACTTCGGGCCATGTGGGAAGAAGGTGAAAACATGTCAGACCCGGAAATTTTTGTAGCAGCCATGGACCGTCACGGTCTGGATGGTTCGCATTTCGTGGCCCGCGCGCAGGAGCCCAAGATCAAGCGAAAGCTCATGGAAAACACCGATCACGCGGTGGCACGGGGTGCTTTTGGCGTGCCTACATTCTTTGTCGGTGATGAGATGTTTTTTGGGAAAGAACGGCTTGGGCAGGTCGAGGCGGCAGTTCGTGAAACTGTATAGAAGCAGCGTTGGTTTTTAACGACCGGCATTCATCAAGACCGGACCTTCAAGCATATGTGGTAAAAGAGTACTTTGTCCGCAAAGCAGTCACCCGACCAGCCGAATATGCCGCGCCCAACACGAACGGCAGCTTTCGGGAAGGCAACCTGTTGAATTTTGCTAAGCTCGAATGTCCGGTTAGGGCCGGTCGCGGTGGCCTCGCCCGTGCTGCGAGTGCAAACCTACACAAATCCGACGCGGTCAGTTTGGGCTCTAATTATGAATTCGTTATGGCTTGCTCCAACGTCCGCTGTTGGTCGCGAAAGCAGGTTCTACTCCCCTAACAACTCCTCGATGAGCTCTTCCCTTATATCCAGCGTTCTGTCCCAAGCCCTTGGTACATTCGCCTCGCGGTTGAGCGTCTCAGGCTGGGGCTTTTGCTCCATCTCAACCCCTTCCCCCATAACCCGCATCCCCCGCGCCTCGCGCCGTTCTGCACGATCTCGCGCTGGCGGATGGTCCCCGGTGTCATTCGCCCCCTGCGCTCTGTCCTCGTCACTCCCAACGCCCCATGGCCCAACACCTTCCACACTTGGCGGATAAGGAAACGGTTTATCCTTCTGCATGGCGTCCATCGCCTTAAAAAGCGGATCATCATAATACTTGATCCGCTGCGCCTTGATCGGATGCTGTGGCGATGCAAGAATGATCACCTCATTCGGATCCATCAGCCGAGCCTCTGTTTCTGATAACAACGGCCGCTCCTCCAACCGCGCAGACGTCGAGGTCGCACCCAAAATACCTTTGTTGCGCCCATACATCCGCGTCACCGCTTCCCGCGTCGTGCTGCCAACTGCCGCCGAAACCTCCTTCACCGTCCGCTGATCCCTTGGCGTGATGTAGAGCTTGAGCCCTGCCCCGTTTTCAAGGCTCTCACGTCCCTCAGGTCCATAGATCCGGTCCAAGGACGCCAGCGACTGAGCGATCATCGCCACCCTGCCCCCGTAGCTTGCCAGTGAATGGATCGCGCGTTCCAGATACGGCATTGCTCCCATTTGCTGGAATTCATCGATCATCATCATGACAGGCCACGGTTCATCTGGCCCAGGCTCCTTCAATCTGATCGATGCGATTAGATCGGCAAACATCAAGCGCAGGAGCGGTGCCAACGTCGCGATATGATCTTCCGAAACCGCGATATAGAGCGACTGCGGCGTCTTGCGGAACGTGGCAAAGTCGAAATCACTATCCTTCGTGGCAGAGCGCACAGCCGGATTATCCCACTGCTTCAAACCCGCCGTCATCAACGCCTGGATATTCGAGGTCAGTAGTCGCGATGATGCGCTGGCCGCGTTGGTCCAAAGTTCGCGCAGAATGGCTTCTTCCGCTTCATCGGCATAGGTTTTGTATTGGGCGTTCTTGTATTCACCGCCGGCAACAATCTTGTTCACTTCGCCGAGGTTTGCCGTGCCGCGCTGGATCGCCAGAAGGCATGCGGCCACAAAGATCGACTTGCCAGCTTCGGAAAACGTGTCGAGGGTCTTGTTGTCTTTGTCCAGAAACAAATCTGCAAGAATACTGACTTCGGTGAACCGTTGCGCGAACGTCGGGGCCTTGGCAATGCGCGACAACGGATTGTAGCGATGCGTGGCATTGGACCAATCAAACGGGCTGAAGCGATAGACCTCATCGCCATTGAGTGCGCGCAAACGGGAGGTTTTTTCGAAGTTCTCGCCTTTGACATCGAGCACCACGACTGAGCCCGCGAAGGCCATCAGGTTTGGGATCACGAAGCCCACACCTTTACCGGCCCGTGTTGGGGCCACCATCATGACATGCGGGATTGCCGCGGAAGAAATAAATCCGCCCTTTGACTTTGGAAGCCCAAGTTTGCCACAAACAAACCCCTCCCCCGGCTTGTGTAGCATGTTATTTTTCATGAGCTCGGGTTTGGTCTGCCAATGGGCAGAACCGTAGTCATCCCGTTCCTTCTTCCAAGTCCAAGCCAGTGCGAGACCACCGAGGCCAAGGGAGCCAAAGCCAACTGCGCCATAGGCGACTTTGAACGCCTCTGGGTGTGCCGCGCGCAATCCCGCACTGGCGTTCCAAACCGCCAGCATGTCGAAATTGCCAAACCCGGTCCGCAATGCCAATGTCAGATAAAAGCTGGCAACGATTGTCCCGAGGATCGCGCCGCAGATTGCGCCAAAGGGCAGTGCTGCCCAAAGAGGAAATGCTTTGTTCATCTGTCCATCCTCGCTCTAGAATTCCATCTCGTCATCGAGACCACGATCGCGCCCGAGATCTTTGCCCAATGTCTTGGCATCTTGCTGCCCTTTAAGCTGCGCCACCTTTGTTGCCTTGTCCTGCTGCAAGCTGGATGCACGATCGGTGAACACTTGGTCGCCCGTTTCTTCAAAGGTCATTTCCAGGAATTCTTGTGTGACGGTGATCTGATCGATCTTGTTGGGCAGCACAGCGTCAAGCACTTCGTAATTGCCGCGCCGCAGCTCTGAGAGGCCTTCCTCGCCCAACTCTTTGAACAGTTCGGCCTGCAAGGTGCGCTCAACCGTCTCTTCTTGGACCTCCGACAACTGCCCATCGCGCAGCATATCCGCCAGGTCCTGCAAATAGGTATTTGGCGTGCGATCATCGTCATCGATCAGGGGTAGTTCAGCCGCCTCTTCTTCCGCGAGGCTGAGTCCAATTGCGACGCCAAGTTCTTTGGCCCGTTCCGTCAGCGCCTCCATGACCCCATCAACACGTTCCAACGCCCCATCGAGTTGATCATCACTCGCAGTATCAACCGTTAGTCCCTCTTTGCTCAGGACGGCATTCATGTCCCGCTCAACCCAGTCTTGCGCCATGCCGTAGTTTTTGGTGCCGCCTGCGGTGATCCGCGCCACCAGCTCATTACCGTCCATGCCCGCTTCATCAACCTGCGCGAGGACCTCTTTCAATGCGTCGTCATCGCCCGATTGCAGCGCTGCAATCAGCACCTCGCTTCCGGCACCGGGCGGATAGGGCTCTTCAAGCTGCTTGCTAAACCGCGCGCGCAGTTCTGGATCTGGCACCATTTGCGACAGATCCGCGATGACGGGAGCCGCCTTGGCCTCGAACGCAGCGCGCTCGGACACATCCAGCTCTTCGGCCTTCAGCCGCAACGCCTCAATCGTGCGCTCGGAATAGTCGATGGCATCACCGACGGTTTTGATGTCTTTCATATCGATCTCTCCTTCGGTGAATTTCCAAGGGGTGCCTGTGCCAAGGTTTGAAGCCATGCCGCGCACAGCGCGGGCGATATGGCGCTGATCCATGCGGTCCAGCAGGTCAGCAAACTCTGTGTAGTCTTTGGCAAAGCCCACGACCTCGGCTTGTGCGACGGCTGACTCCTCGGCCGTCATGATGATCTCGCGTGGCAGACGGGCTTCTTCTTTGGCGCGGTAGATTTCAGCAAGACCCGCGGGCTTCTCAAAGATGCCGCGCTCAAGCCGCGTGGTGGCGTCCAACATGACGCCATAGCCTTCTGCAATCTCGGCCTGCTTTTCGCGCATTAGCTGCGGTGACATCACACCCTCAGCCCAACAAGAAAACCATGTGCCCTGATCAAGGCCACGGTTGTTCAGAATGATGTGCGCGTGTTTGTGGGCGCGGTCGTCATGCACGGCGAGAACATAATCCCACTGATCACCGTATTCGCCGCTCTCAAAGAAATGCTCGGTCCAGTCCATGGCGATGTCGCGCACCTGATCGACGGTGACGTCAGTCGGAAACGACAACAGCATGTGCGAGGTGAACCCAAGCTTGGTCGAGCCACGCCATGTCTCGGACCAGGCCTCGATGATGTCGGCCTTCTGATCCTCAGACAGCACAGCCTCATCTGTCAGCGCATTGGTCATGGTCGAATAGGTGTAGACGGCTTTGTCATTGATATAGGCGAGCTGATTGCCAAGGGAGGTTTGTGTCTTGCAGCCCCCTGCCCTGATCCGCTTGAATACGGCGGCGCGGCTCTGGCCACTGGCGGCCTTGGCGACGTTGCGCGCCGACATTGATCCCACGCGCGCAAAGCTGCGCCCCTGCCGACGACCTGCGATGCGCGCATCAATCCGCGCCGCCGCTTTGCCCCGGATCCGCTCATCTTCCCAGAGCTTGCCCATGACAGAACTGTAGAGGGCAAGCGGATCAGCCATTGGAGATGTTCCGATCAATAACGATCGCACCCGCCTGCAGCGCCGCTCTACCGTTCGGAGCCAAAGCAGCCGATACCCGCACCCCTTCGCGGCCACCCTCCTCTGTTACCAATCGCAGTCCTGATGCCGCGCGCGCAGATTCTTCTGGATGTGCCCGCAGGGCAGCATCCCCTTCTTCCTTTAACGGCCAATCCTGCTTGCGCCGGACCTGCGCTGCATCCTTCATCTGGCCGAGCTCACGGCTCATGCTCTGCGCAAGGTCCAGCAGCTCAACGAGCAATGCGCGGTCCTCAGATGACACAGACACCTTGCCGCGATGCACCGCCTTTGCCAGCACCAAACTCGCATCACTGACGTCCTTGGCCTGTCGCCAGCTGGTACAGAATTCAGCAACCAAATCACGGGGCACATCAAGGAACCCACACCGTCCGCGCAGCACTGCATTGAGGGCTTGGGAGCGGTTGGCAAAACCACGCGTCTGCCACTCTGCATCAAAGGCTGCGAGCTCTGACGCTGAGGCGCGGAAACTGACCCGCTCAGAGGGATCGCGCACGGCCAGTCCTTCGCCCTGCTCTTCCTTTGCAAGCCGCGTCACATGCCTGCGAGAAACGCCGTAGGCTTCCGCCAAGACCTTTGGGGTTTCACCTGCATGGTAGCGCCGCGCCAGTTCAATGCGTTGCTCCAGCTTGAGGCGTTTTGGTCTTCCTGTCTTCATTACAAGCGTACCTCGCTACATCCAAAATCAAATATCCGACGGCGCGTGCGAGGAAGCGTTTGCTTGCAAGCGCGTTCGCACGCGGTGGTGGATTCTCTTTTGCGTGGCACGCTCTCAGACCCCTCGGACAAATGTCGCAGACAAGTGGCATATCCTGCCAACGTCCTTCTCTTCTCCTTCTTTCATATATCAATAATACATATTGCGCAATTTATCTTTTTGCATTGCTGGAATTTCAACAACCCTTACGCCGCCTGCCAAAAAACATACCAAGCATCAGACCTATGCTGACTGACTCTATTGGCTGCTCGCACAAAGTGAGCGCGGGCCTTCACCTACAAAACAACACGCAAGGATATGCGCCCCCCAAGGCGCATCGAGTGATCAACATGAAAACAGCAAGAAAGCTGACGCCCGACCGCGTCGGTGTCAGCTTCTGCAACTGCCTGTCTGGGGCCTCCCACAGGAGGTCGCCCTCCCCTGCGGATCACCCCATCCGCAGGGGTATCTGGCTCAATGAGCCAGATCCTGAGAGCGCAAATCTGCGCAGCGATCTTGGGCAATCAGAGCCTCGGTTGCGAGGCTGTCTATGACTTCGGGATGGTCACCCTCTTCAAAGGCTGAGAGGTAAGTTTCAAATGCCATGTCGGCTTGCAGTTCTGCGAGGTCGAGGGATTGTTCGTATGTCATGTTGTGATCCTTTCCATTGATCGTCGTTGGACGGATCGTGAAAAAGACTGGAGGCATCAGAGCGGCCTGCACCCAACTTGGGGCGCAATGAAATGGAGCACGTGAAAGGCGATGTTTGTTGTGCGCAAAGCGCAAGGCGTCAGCCGTCCAGAAACCTTGCCCAAGCGTTGCAGGCCGCTCGCCTCCGGGCTAGCGATCTGATGGGCCAACAGGTCAATGGGAAGGGGCACAACGGGGTGATAATTCGAACTGTCGTCAACCAGTTTTCCGGAACGCGACAAAGGACATTATCACACGCTCAAATGCGAAGTTGCTGCAAACCACGCGTCAACCAAGCCGCCTCAAAAACCCCAACAGCGGCTTCAAAGTCACAAGATCATGGTCGGTTCAATTGCTCTTCGAGAGTCCCAATCGATGCCAGAATTGTATCAAAGGATGGAGCCTCACCGAAGATCATAGCTTCGGTATTTTTGTAGTCGCCGACCAACCGCCCGGCCATGTCTTCAGGTGGTAAGAGAGAAAATGTTCCAGGCTCCGCGGTATCAAGTTTGAAATCTGGTCGGTTAAAAAATGTCTTCGCATGGGCCACACAATCCCGACCAAGCTCAAAATCAGCGACAGCGCGTTTGCCCGTTTCAGTTTCCAACATGCAATGCAGATCGTAGTAGTGGCGCGAGATGCGTTGCCCGTCCTGCTTCAACTCACCGCGCGTATCAAACCAGTTCCGCAGCCCGTGCAAGATGACGACTTTGTCCCAAAACGTGCGCTCAGCATCGATGGTTCGCACGTCTGGGACGTCAAGATCGATGCCGTCCAAATCATCCGAGATGTAGGGGCGGATCAGTTGCGGGCTGTTCGGGTCGAGGGCTGATTTCGCGCCGGACTCGATTTTGACAGCCGCTTGAACATATCCGGTATCGGACCCGTCGACCCGTGGATACCAGACTAGAAGTGTCTGCCCTGTCCCGTCATCAGGATCAATTTCGATCCGACCTGCCCCACCCGTGTCTTCGGCGATCAGCTGGGACAGCTGCGTCAAAAGCGGCCCCGTGATATAGGCTTGGCAATCACTCTGGATCGCCTCAATCGCAGCTTTGCGTTTTTTGTTCGAGAGAGCGGCCAACGCCTCGGGCGTAGCCTCGTGGCCAAGATCGTCGCGGAACACGGTCACGTCGATGTCCTCGGAAAACCGATCAATCAAACCATAAGCCTTTGAAAGAGATGTCCCCCCTTTGAACAAAAGCCGTGGGCCACCGGCAGGAAGCCGATGGTAGAGCGCATTGAGCGTCCAGCAGACCCAGAAGTCCTTCTCGATGTTGATCAGCGGCGCGCCGAGCCTGTTCGCAGTGGTTAGAAACAGATCAGCACGATCTGCAGCGCTCGCCGAAATGAACTTCTGAAAACCTGCGGTGCTCATCCCTGATCCCTCTCAGACGCCTCAATCAGAAGCGCACGCAGAATATCCTGCATCCAGATCGGCATGGCGGAAAGGCCGCCCTTCAAATCATCCAAAAGAGCCGGACCTGTGTCCTTATCGGCAAGCAGACGCCGGACAGTTTTGCGGACAACCGCCCCTTCTACATCATTGGACATAACGTCATGAAGCCAATGCAGGGCCTGAACCAGATACATGCCCGGCCGCCCCGCCCAGTATAGCCGACTTGGGGCCGCATGTTTGAAGACGATCTTTTGATTGCCCAATGTGACCGGCTTGAGGCGTGCATCGACCAGCACCTCTATTTTGGCTGGCACCGCGTTGGTGAGGCCAAGTGTGTTTGCAGCTGTCATGCCATCGATCAGCCAGCGGACTTGATCACGGCGCGCGATTGCATCGATGACAGCGCGGTAGTCTGGTACAGTTGATTTGCCTGTCAGCGCATTTTGAGAGGGCTTGTCATAAAGCCCGCGCTCAATGCGACGCAGCTGACCGGACGTAACCATGCGTTGCAGAGCCTTGTCGACGGCGGCGCGACCACCGACGTCGGCAAAATCGGCCGGCGTCCACACTTGGCGCGGCGCATCATTTATGCGCACGCGGAGGCGATCTGGCAATGTTTTGGTTTGAGCAGCATCTGTCATGTCCGAAATATGTCACAAGTTTCGGACGAACGCGAGTCCGAAAAATGCTGCTTACTTCGGACATACACACTTCACGCGAGGTCGAAATCTCACCTCCGCACGAATTAAGCCAGACCGCCGAAGCGGTCTGGCTTGTTTGTTAAGCGGCCTCTTTGGGGCCCCAGGGGATGATGGCCTGCAGGGACATGTCATCTTGGCTCGCGGCTTTGCCAAGGTTGGCGTTGAAGGCGTGATCGCGGACCGTCAGGGTGAAGTAGTCAGAACCGGTGTCCTTGTTCTGCTTCTTCCAGATGCCACCGCATTCAACCAGTTTGCCGCGAGGGGAGCGGCCAAGGACGCGGTGCGTCGGTGCCATGGGGTTGCTGCTGGCGATGGGTTCGACTGTGATGTCGAGGTCGAAGTTTAGGGTTGAAATGGACCCTACGCCTTTTGCTGTTTCGATATCGTCGCTTGTGAATTTGATGCAGTTCGTGGTCATTGCTTTTCTCCTTGTTTGCGTTGCAATGATGGTCACTTTGCAGCTGGCTAAGGCCCGGACACACCGAAGGCGAAGCGTCAGCGAAGACGGGCAGGCCCCGCTCTTTTTGTCCCGCGAGGAATGGACCGCAGGGACAGGGGAAAAAGATCGGGGACAACCTTTGTGGACGGGGCGACAGCTGCGACCAGCATTATCGAGCAACTCAACACATATGGAGAAAGCCGGTGACTACGTCGCTGCAATCGCTCAAGCGATATTAACACCGCAATAAGGTTGGCGAAGTCTCGCACCCCAAGTCGATAAAAGCAAAGCATCCGAGCCATGCTACGGCCCAACCCAAGCACCGCAATCACTTTCCCAATTTCGGCCTCGTTGCAACTGCGCTGGCGGTTCGACCTGCTAAAGGACAAGAGGACCCCCGCAGCAATAGCCAGCAAGTCACGGTCCATCTGCCGATGGCTATAACAGGCTTTTGAAGCCCTGCAGGTTAAGAGGATCGGCAGCAGCTTCAGTAAATGACGTTTACAAAAAGATCTGAAACATGCCCTTGAATTGCAGGACTGGCAAAAACAGATAAAAACAATCCAATCCTACCAGTGCGATCACATTCGCTCCTGACAATCAATTTACCTAAAGAAAATCGAAACCAATTATGCAGAATGATATTGACCTCCATGCCTTCGAAATAGAAGCCTCATGTAACTATCGTGGCGAGGACTACTGCGTTCGAGACAATGGCGCTGTTCTGCGTCGCGCTCGCGCGGCCAAACGCAAGCGCCCCCTAGATGAAACTTGGACGTTTGGTACGCCGAGCCCAAGCGATGGCTATATGGCCGTCTCTGCGCACAAGGTCCACCGGATCGTCGCGACGGCGTTCAACGGTGAGCCACCAAGCAAAGGCCATGTTGTCGACCACATCGACACGAACCGGCGCAACAACCGCCCCAATAACCTCCGATGGGTCACTCGGCTCGAGAATATTCTCCTCAATCCGATCTCGGCGAAGCGTGTAGAATTTCTCTACGGCAGCATTGAGGAGTTCCTTGCTGATCCGCGTAATCCAAAAAATGGCACGCTGACTAAGGATTTCGAATGGATGCGAGCAGTCTCACCCTCCGAAGCTGAGACTAGCCGCAAGCGTATGCTTGACTGGGCACGATCCGACCGTCCGTCAGGCGGCGGCACGCTCGGCGACTGGGTATTTGGGCGCGATGCCACTCCAGTTGAAGAACCGACTGAGCAACTTGTCGCCTCAATGACCCCTGGAGCCGTCCAGCGCAACTGGCGAGTGCCCGCAGAGTTTCCGCTATGTCCTGACACGACGGAGAAAATGCCGCTGGAAACCTATCATCGCCGCTTGAAGGAAGGGTCGGTCGCCGTCGTTACCCCCTTCGATCAGACCAAAGTTGGCAAAGCGGCCAAGTCCGCAGATGGCACCGCGGTATTCATTCTTGGCGATCATGGCGAGGGCGCGATTAAGCCTTGGTCGCTTGCGCAAGTGACATTTGAGGACAACAAGTTCGTTCATGAGAGCCTTGGCACTTTTTTCACACAGGAAGGCGCTGAGAAGGAATTCACCCTCGCGCAGGGCTTATCTTGGGATGGTGGGGAGACCTTTGACGATTATTGCTAACTGCCGATCAGTCTTTATTGGGAATGATAATCTGTAAATCGACACCCAGAGGGCAACAACATACACTGCAATAGATTGGCCCAAGCGGCCTGCCAGAAAGGCTAACCTCTCCCATGCCAAATGCTGTTGATAACGAATTCTCTACAGTTGATATCTTGCTCAATTCGGATGCAGAAACCCGAGGCGTCGACGCGTTTGTAATTTCATGGGTAAAGTTTGAACGACAACTACGACGCATCAATGGAAACCTAATATTTCAACATTCGGCGTTAAAGGAAAAACACTCTGAGGACAGAGAAGCAGTCAGGCGAGCACTTCTCGCAAAGAGAACTGCCAATCACGACAAGTTTATTGCCGGTATTCGCAAATTGTCAGGTGTGAATGTTAATGACCTAATCGGTCCTCGCTACAGAGCGTTAAAGCGGGACGTTGACCGAGCTCATAAATATAGGCAGAAAATCTTTCATGGGCAGCAAACAGGAAACTCGCTGACGCGAGAGCAACTTATCAATAGTATCGACAGCATAAGAGAATGGTGCGCCCTTCTTGCAGCCGGCAGCATTGACACGCTTGGATATGATGGGTTCTCTAAGAATTCCCTCCAAAAAAATGGCCGACCAGAAATCACGCAAGCAGTTGACAAAGGGGTGGCTGCTGGTTGGGAAAAATTTATCAAAGACCTCTAGCCAATTTTAGGCGAAATAGGCAATATAAGTATCTGATATTTATGTATTTAAACAGTAGGGTTCCATTATGCGTATTGATCCATTGCTTACCGCCTCTCCGGTGACAGGTGCCATCCGCCTCCTGACAGAAGACATTCTCAAGGAGGTCTATCTTGCACCATTGGGTAAGCCCTTTGCACTGCAAGATATTCTTACGGGGGACAATGCCCCGTGGTCAGAAAGTTTCAGTGCTGCCCCAGCAGAAACGATAGCCGCAGTCGAGGACGGGCTTCTCGCCGTCATGCGAGCTACACGCACACTGGACCCGAGCGAGATCAATTTAAGCACCCTGCCCGAGGGTCGCGCCCGCACCCACTTAACTGCCCTTATTGATCTTTGGCATAAGCTTGATGGCCTTCCTGCACCACTTTCCACTTGGGCCCATGTATTGCGCAGCAACGCCAGTGATGCGCTCGAGGCCATGCCAATACTTGATTATGTGCCATGTCCCTTTGTGGATCCTGCCGAAACTGCACTGGCAGACGCTTTGTTGGCGCACCACGGTCCAGTCCCAGATGATGCAGCGTTGACATGGCGTAATTCGGCGACTTCCCACGGCGACTTTGCAAATGGGGCTCTAGGAGCCATTCAAGCAGGACTTGGCGAGACAGCGCCCCAGGTTAGTCCCGACGAGACGGTTGAGTTTTTCGGCTTGCGTGATCCTCGCCAAGAGGCAGAATTTGCGGCGGCCAGAGCTCAAAGCTTACTGAACGCGGGAATTGTGAAGTCGCCAGCTCAAGTTGGCCTGCTCGTTCCTGATGATGCCAGCTATCAGCGCGCGTTAGAGGAAGCTTTCGACCGTGTCGGATTGCCTCTTTCGGGGAAGCCTTTGGAGCCCGCGTTGCGTGACATCGTCGGCGAGCTTATGATACTTCTACTCGCTTTACTTGAGCGTCCGGCCCCTCGCACAGCGATTGCCTCCCTATACATCTCCCCCACTATGCCTTGGGCAAAAGAAACCGGGTTGCTCATGGCGCGTGAGCAGATGGATTATGGTTGGTCGAAAACCGCAGCGGGGCTCGATGGGCCTGCGCGCGAATTGCTCGACGCCTTGCGTCCCTGCTCGACGCCCGAACAGCTTTTTGGCCGCCTCACGGCTGTCGCCAAAGCCGCACCAGAAGCCGGTCTTTGGCCAAAGCTGCAAGCAATAAGAACCGCAGTAGTGGATCAGATCGATTGGCCACTCTTGCGCAGTATCGCATTACCTAGACCTAGCGAGCCTTCGGGTCACAATCGGTTCGTCGAAGGCGTTTCGCTGTTTGCCGAGAATGCCTTGCCTTGGCGACCTGTCCGACAGTTAATCATTCTTGGACTTGCAGGCAGGACATGGCCACGGCCACCAGCCAATAACCCATTCTTTACCGAAAGCGAAATTGTCTTGATCCGCGAGCACACGGGCCTGCACCTTGCCGGACGCCAGCAAAAAATGGCACGCGGTGTTGAGCTTTTCAGGCGACAACTTTGCGCAGCTTCGGAAGCCGCAACTTTTCTTGTGCCTGCCTGCACCCTCGGCGGCGAAAAGCTGGCACCCTCCACTGGGTTGTCTCTTATCACACATATGATGGGCTTTGAGTCCTCTGAAAAAGCCATCCGTGACATTCATGCTGAAGATCAAAGTCTGTGGCCCGTCGCAGCGGAAACTCCTTTGCCTGTCCCTTCTGGTGGAAAGCCAAGCCTACCTGCGACCGGGATATTGCATCTTGGCTCGGATCTGCTGCGCTTACGTGAGGACGACGAAACAGGCCATGCGCCGCAATCACCATCGCGGCTTGAGACGCTCATCGTAAGCCCATTGGCATGGCTGCTGGACGAACTTGGCGCAAAAGATCGCACTTGGGGTCCAGAAGTGCTGGATGTGATGACACTTGGCACATTGCTTCACCACGTGATGGAAGTTGTCTTTCCTGAAGGCACTAAAATGCCAGACCAAACCGTAATCGCGAATGCGGTTCCAGCCGCGGTGGACGATGCAATCCAGCGCTATGCCGCCTGGCTGTCCAATGACGCGTGGGATACAGAGCGCCAAAGCCTTCTGCGCGAGGCATATAATGTCACCTCAAACTGGGTCGTGTTTCTCCATGAAACTCAAGCTGAAGTGCTGCACAATGAGATCAGTCTTGCAGGCGACCATGGCGGGCTTTTGCTGCGTGGTAATGCAGATTGCCTGCTTAAGCTCCCTGATGGGCGTATCTTGATTATAGATCACAAACGCTCCAGCTCAGGCGGCCGCCGGGATCGAATGGCTAAAGGGTGGGATCTGCAAGTTGCGCTTTATCAGGCTATGCTTGAACGGCCG
Organism: Sulfitobacter sp.; assembly: GCA_049794055.1. Taxonomy (GTDB): domain Bacteria; phylum Pseudomonadota; class Alphaproteobacteria; order Rhodobacterales; family Rhodobacteraceae; genus Sulfitobacter. The sequence continues at coordinate 8,141 of JBARCL010000090.1, read as the reverse complement.
TCAATTCAGACCCCCTTGACCGACCTCGTCGCACAAGGAGCCGATATTGTGACGGCCTATCACACGATGCTCGATGGCACTGTGCTGTCTGATGCGGCCGGCGCAGGTCTGCCCCGGGTTGAACACGCCTCCATCGACGCTTCCAAACAAGCGATGGACCATCTGGCGCAAGTTGTGGCTGAAGTCGGTGGCGGCACAATCCGCCTCAACCACGAAGACGATGCTGCAGCGCTGAAAAAAGATCGCGGAATTACGGCCTACGCCCTCGAAAACAATGCGTTTGTGTCTGCTTTCCTTACGTCCAATGACGAGGAGGACCAGTAATGACCCAACTTTCAATCGTTCCCGCAGGTGCCGGAGCTGGCAAGACCTATCACATCCAGAAGACCCTCGCCGATTGGGTTCAAGACGGCAGCGTCGCACCAGGGCGCATTCTCGCGGTGACTTTCACAGAGGCCGCGGCTTCTGAGTTGCGGGGTCGTGTGCAGGCAGAGTTAATGAAGCGCGACCGAATTTCCGACGCATTGGAAATTGACCACGCCTATGTTGGCACCATTCATGCTCTTGGCCAGCGGTTGCTCACGGAACACGCATTTGCTGCAGGTAGGTCTCCTGGGAACCGGTTGCTGAGCGAACCCGAGCGCGACCTGCTGATCCGAATGGAATTGGCAAAATGCGTAGGCCTGCGCCCACTGATGGAGAATCTCGCTCGCTTTGGCTACCGCTGGAACTTTTTAACAGGGGCAAGCGCAGAGGACGCATTTCGAAGTGATGTGCTGAGAACGGTCGACCTCATTCGAGGTTTGGGTGATCGAGGGTCTGAGCCAGGGATTCTGGCTCCCGCAGTAGCGGCTTTGAAGAAAGGTTACGGGCCCTGCGCCCCAGATGGTGCGGCCTTGAGCGCAGCGCTACGCAGAACCGTTGTTGCCTTGTTAGATATGTTTCCGGAGTCTCTCGGAACAATACTTGAATGCAACGCGACGGCCAAAAAAGCTTTCATTAGCGACCATCAAAATCTGCGTAAAGCTGCCCAAAATGAACCGCTTGAGACAGACTGGGCGCTTTGGCAGAAACTCCGTGGATTACGCAAATCTATGCGGGGGTCTCCCACACCCGAAGGGTATGATGAACTAGCCGAGGCGGTCACGGTCAGTGCCGATGAGTTATTGCACCACCCTGGGCCTTTGGCAGACGCTTGCGCCAAAGTGAACGCACTCGTTATCGGAGCACAGGAAGTTTTAGAGGCCTATCAAGCCGCAAAACGCAAAGCTGGTCTGATCGACTATGCCGACATGATCGTCGAAACCGAAACGTTGCTACGCACCCAGCCAGATATCCTTTCGGCTGTATTGGGGGAGATTGACTGCGTCGTCATCGACGAATTCCAGGACACAAACCCCGTGCAATTCGCACTGCTTTGGCAGTTGGCGCAGGGTGCCAAACGTGCATTGATCGTTGGTGACACGAAGCAATCGATCATGGGATTTCAAGGTGCTGACGCGCGGTTGAGCCAAGCCCTACAAGATTCCCATGCTTCAGCTGTCACGCCACTTGACCGTAACTGGCGGTCCGATCCTCGCATAATGGGGTTTGTGAATGCCCTAGGTCCCGTCTTGTTTCCACAAGGATATAATGCACTGACCCCTGTTCGTGAAGAAACGGGGGAGCCAGCACTCGAAGTCATCACCCTACCCGGAGGCAGAAGCGATACTACCGCTGGCTGCGTCGCTGATCGCATCGCACGGCTGTTGGCAGACAATACTCAAGTGTTCGACAAAGCCACCGAAGTCATGCGCCCCGCAAGAGCCTCTGATATTGCGGTGCTTTGCTACACTGGCTCAAAATGCGAAGCAGTCGCGGCTGCCCTTGAAGCCCATGGGCTTCCCGTGCGCTTACAGCAATCAGGCTGGATTGGATCGCTTACCATGCGGGTTGGACGCGCTGCATTGGCTTATATCGCAGATCCAAGTGACCGTTTGGCCGCTCTGACTTGGTTGACACTAGGTCCGCCACGCATGCCCATTGAGGACGCCCTGCGCAATGCAGTCGACCGCGTTCTGGACACGCATACAGCGCTCGAACCTCTTGCAGCGCTGCATGAAGCTGAGCAATTACGCCCTGTCGCCGATACGGTTGCTGAAATGCTTAGGTCCACGAACTTGCGTGAATGGGCGGCGGGCATCGACGGCCCCGCTCAAGCGCTTGCCGACTTGGCACGGCTGGAAGCCGAAGCGCAAACCTTTGACAGCCTTGCCACAGACCTGCGTAGTGCTGCGGGTTTTCATGGTTATGGAATGCAAATCTTCCTTGGCTGGATTATCGCCCAAACAGACAAGGCATGGGACAAGCATCCCGATCCCGATGGCTGGTCCTCTTCCGGAATTGAGATTTCGACTTGGCACTCAGCGAAAGGGCGGGAGTGGCCGATCACAATTGTCGCTGGTCTGGATCAAACATTTGCCGAGCGGCCAGGAACACTCAGCGCCGAATTTGACGGCTTTGAAGACTTGGGCAATGTCTTGAGCCATGCCAATCTCGGATATCTGCCAAAATTTGATGCGCCCGAAACACAGGCTGTTTTTGCGGAGGCACATCAAGAACAAGACGAACAGGAGGCTGCGCGAGAACTCTATGTCGCTCTAACGCGCGCACGCGACCGGTTGATTTTGGCACTGCCACGAGAAAAAACTAAAGCGAGAGACCGCGCCGAGAGAATGGTTGATCTGCTTAGGGATCGCGGCACCCTTCAAACCGGCACCGGCTTCTTGGAGGTTTGCGGAGAGCAATTTGTGGCAAATGTCACTAACGGCGCATCGGACGTGCCCGAAGTTGAGCCGACAAGTGCCTCACTATTCTATCCTCGATTTGGCACATCGCGCCAGAATGTCGACGCGCCGCACACGCCTTGGCGACAAAGCCCCTCGACGCAGGAGCCAACCGCCTCTCAAGCGTCAACAGTAATTGACACCGTGAAAATTGGAGCAGCTATTGATACGTCAGATGCGGTATTTGTATCGGCGGCTGAACGCGGCACCATCCTGCACTTGGCATTCCGCGTCGTGACCAATCAGCCCAACCTTTCGGAGCGACTCATTGCAGCGACAGGTCTTGCGCCAAAAGTCATAGATGAGATCGCCACGCAGGCCAAAATATTGCGAAATAGACTTGCCGCAGAAGGCTATGATCAGCTCCACTTTGAACTGCCCGTGCAAGAGATCAGGCCGGACGGCTCACAAACCAACGCGATCATCGATTGCCTTGCAGAGGGCCCCGATGGCTTCCTCATTCTAGACCATAAATCAGGCCCCTGCCCTGATCCTGAGGCAAGGTTTCACACCTACCTTCCGCAGCTCAAGAGCTATGCGCAACTCATGGCGGTGACGCGACGCGATAAGCCTGTCCGGGGCCTGGCAATAAACTGGATCGACGAAGGCAAACTGTCATTTTGTTCGGTTGAAAAGATGGAAGTTGCATGATGACAGTTATTCTTAGGGACCACTTCGAGGACGAAGAACATGCGAAAGAGTCTATTTTGAGATCGGGTATTTGACAGACATCATGAAAAATGAAAGCAATTTTAAAGTATGGCTTGAGCAAGGTGGGGCGCTGACTCCGGCAGGGCGCAATTCACGCACTTATGCCGTCCGCACCATTGAACAAAACCTCTCTCCCCTCGGTATGCCATACAAGGACCTCGAAGAAGCTTGGGAAGCGGACAGGTTAGTTGGTCTGCGTGAACGGCTCAAAAAAATGCGTGAAGACGCCCGCAACGGCGGACAAGATTATCGCATCTTGATGCCAGATTCTGAAAAGCCCCATAACAGGCTTTCAAACTGGGGAAGTTGGCTGAGTCAGCATGGGCGTTTCTTGGCAGGCGATCCTCCGGGTGCGGCCAAAGATGCGGATCGCATCAGACAATACGTTATTGAGCACTATATCGAGCCCGCGCGCGAGGAAGGGCACACACAGATTGACGTTCTTGTTCGCGATGTAAACGGGGCTCTTGGGCTCAAAGAAGCATGGCCCAATATCTGCCAAGCACTTGCAGGACGAATATTCCAGGATCTATCACAACTTCCAGCACCAGAACGAATTGGAGCTGATCAAAGTTCCGCTACAGTTTTCCGTTTTGACATCCGCGACCTATCCGATTCCAGAAATGGTCGCCCCTTTGTCCTGTTCGACGCTGAGGACAGCGCCTACCAGCCTGTAAAGAACCACAACCGTACGAGTGGAATATCCGCCTATTACATCAAACCAAAGGGCGCGGCTAACACTGCAGATGACGCAATCAAGACTGAAGATATTCAAGAGGTTGCACGAGCAGTTTTGATCGAAGGCCTAGCGGCACGTATCAAGGCAATCTCTGGCGGCCCAGTAAATTACCTCACTTACGGAGGAAATAAGCTTGTTCGTTACGAACTCGATCCTGAAATTGCAAAGACGATTGGTGTTCCCTCTCGAGGTGGCACCAATGGCGGATCACCCGAAGCAGACATCGATGCCATGATGCCCAAAACGAAAATGGACCCCCCTGCTATGAATCTCATTTTGTACGGCCCACCAGGTACAGGGAAAACCTTCACAACTGCCGCTGAAGCTGTACGGCTTTGTGGAGAACCCGTTCCAGACGATCGAGCCGAGCTCATGTCGAGTTATCAAGATCTTATGGCTGCGGGGCGCATCGAATTCGTTACCTTCCACCAGTCAATGGCCTACGAAGAATTCGTCGAAGGCCGCCAGCCCATGACCGGGTCTGAAGATGACGATGAAGCTACGTCTTCAGGGTTTCGGTTGGAAACTGTACCTGGAATTTTTAGGCGCATCGCTAAACGTGCTATTACTAGCAAAGGGCATTCAGTGGGCGGCAATGCGACCAGCATTGCAGGACGGCAAGTCTTCAAGATGTCGATCGGAGAGGCAAAAAACCCTGAGGACGCCCACTTGTTCGAGGAAGCAATTGAGGGTGGTTATGCCCTTCTTGGCTTCGACGATATCGACTGGAGTGACGAAAAATATAGCAACAGGGCTGCGATCATTGAGGCATGTAAAGCCGAAAGTGACGAAAACGCCAACGCTGATGCTAGATCTGGCCCAGTCCAGATGCCCTTCATCTTTCGTAACTGGGTAAACCACAGCGACATCGTCATCGTTTCAAAGGGCAATGGCATGTTTCGTGCGATAGGGGAATTTATCGGTGACTATGAATTCCACCCGAGACCAGACGGCGGCTACGCCCATCGGCGTGCTGTAAGGTGGCTATGGATAGACCGCGAAGGTGTCGCAGTGAACGAAATTTACTCGCGACGCTTCTCCATGAAGTCTATCTACGCAATGTACGACAGTGAACTGAATGTTCCCGCTCTGGAGCGTTACATGAACAGCGGAAACACTGACGGGCCCGTCGACCCGGAACCTTTCGTTCTAATCATTGATGAGATCAACAGAGCTAACATTTCAAAGGTGTTTGGTGAACTCATCACTCTTTTGGAGCCGGACAAGCGGCTCGGCCAGACCAATGCCCTCAAGGTACGCCTTCCCTATTCAGGTGATGAGTTCGGGGTTCCTTCCAACTTGCATATTATAGGGACTATGAACACGGCTGACCGATCAATTGCTTTGCTGGACACCGCTCTTCGCCGGCGGTTTACTTTTCGGGAGATGATGCCTGATCCATCAGTACTTAATGACGCTATTGAGAAATGTGGCATCAACTTGCCACGTCTCCTCACGACGATTAATGAGCGGATCGAATATCTTTACGACCGAGAACATCAGATTGGACATGCTTACTTTACTGGGTGCAACTCACTTACTGACGTTGACCAAGTCATGCGTCACAAAGTTATTCCCTTGCTGGCAGAATACTTCTTTGAGGATTGGGATAAAATCGCGGCCGTCCTCGGTGATCTTAAGCCCCATGAAGGCGCTATATCTGGCAATTTCCTAAATCGTTCAGTCCTGAAAGCTCCGCCAGGTCTCGAAGATGGCGATGCCTTACCTCGGTTTCGTTGGAAATTACGTTCAGAGAGTGAAGGCTTCGACTATGCGATGCTCGTAGGGGAATGATACGTCGTACAATCTGTGAATGGCAAAGCATTGGCTATGGCAACGACGAGACTACCATTCCTGAATCCCTCGCCGACGGTATCGCAGCCGTCGCGCAGACTTCTTCATTTGCGGGACGGCGAGGCGAAGCGGTCTTAGAGCACGGCAGAAAGGGGCTGCGCGCGCACGGAGTTGTTGGAGTGATTGCAACACCCGGATGTCAGCTTGAAATTTTGCCTAAGATAGAAGGTGCGAATGAAGAGGGTGTTACAAACGCCGCGTTGCGACATCGTCTAATTCACATGTTGGCAGTGGTCTATGATCTGCCCATCGAGTTGGGGGCGATGACGCACCTTGGGTGGCAACGAGATACTGTGTTGGAGATTTTGATCCGTCTTTTCTCCGGAAAGCTCGCTGACGCTGTGCGCCAAGGAATGCCACGTCAGTATCTCGAGCACGAAGATGATCTCCCAGCCTTGAGAGGTCGTCTGGACGTGACACGGCAGTTCTCGACGCTTGCCATCTCACCTCAAAAACTTGCCTGTCGCTTCGACGCTCTTTCACCAAACATTGCGCTCAACCATGTTATGAAGGCTGCAGTCAATAAGCTCACGCGGTTAACCCAAGCAGCAGACAACCAGCGAAAGCTCCGCGAATTAAGCTTCGTCTACGCCGATGTCGCCGACGTTCCGCCTAACGCACTTCGCTGGGACCAGATCACGTTGGATCGAACAAACCAGCGCTGGCGTGATCTCCTTTCACTTGCTCAACTATTTCTGTCCGACCGCCATCAGCAAACGAGCACCGGCAAGATTGACGGCCATGCAATACTCTTCGAGATGAATATCCTATTCGAAAAGTACGTCGCCCGTCTCCTCATTCGTGCACTTGTCGGAACAGGGCTTCGCGCCTCGTCGCAAGGTGGGCAAAGAGATTGCCTTTACGAGAACAACACAGGTCGATTCCGAACGCGGCCAGATTTGATCATACGTAAGGACGAGCAGATCGTTCTTATAATCGATACAAAATGGAAGCGTATGACATCGCGTATTGACGACCCCAAACAAGGCGTAAGCCAATCAGATGTATATCAAATGATGGCATACGCGCAGCTTTATCGTTGCCCAAATATTATGCTCCTGTATCCCCACCACAATGGTCTGCCAGAGAACCCAATTCTTCAACATTACTCGGTTGCTTCGGTGGGTGCGGAAGAAAAATTGTCTTTAGCTACGATCGACGTGTCCGGCTCAGCAGATGAGCATCGAAAGGCACTCACCGATTTAGTAGAAACATGTCTTAATAAAGTTCCGTAGCACACACTAGACAGTCGTTTCTCCGATCTTGCTTTTCATGCTTATCGTTGGGCATATGCTACGTTCCTGCCGCGTGTAAACGGCCATAAAAGCTACGATCTAGATGCAATTCGCCGATTTGCGCGCGTTCGACGAGCCCTCGGAGGTAACCGCCTGGCGATTTGACTTCACCGTCCGTCGATTTGTCTAAGATAAGTGCGATGGATGCAGCCGCAACCGCTGGTCCAAGTACTTTGTTCGCTACGCTCCAAGCATCCTCAGAGATACCAACCATTGGCCTTAGCGCCGCCGCGGCACGATGCACGTCGTTCCAATCTCGCATGAACCCTTGGGTACTTCGTGCCATCTCTGCAAAATGCGGACAGGAGGCCATCAGCAGCGGGATATCAATATCTGAGCTACGTTTGGTTCCATGTGTGCTCCAGCTGATATCTAGATCAATACCTTCTGATCTCTCATCAGGCTCTGTCTTCCCCTCTTTTGGCACATCGCCTGCCGCGTGCTTTGTTTCAAAGCGATTACTAGTTACAGGATTAGGTTCATTTGTAGTTAGTATGTGGGCCTCATTTTTGAGACTCGTGGGTATCATATTTCTAGTTTCTTGTGGTCTATCTTCTACTACCGAAGCCTGCGTCACATCGGTTTCAGCTGGCCAATCAAAAGCCATCTCAAAAGATGTCTCTACAGATGCTGAGAAAGCTCTGATGCGGTCCAGATAGCTCTCAAGGCCCCCTGCCCTCTCAGATCGCGCTGGAAGGCTCTCCAGCAGTTCTCTGA
>JBARCL010000089.1:0-1572 GCA_049794055.1 Sulfitobacter sp. | reverse complement strand
GATGCGTGGCGAAATTCTTGGGGCGGAGCGGCGACGCTTTTGGCATGACGACGACAAACTTGAGATTGTCATGTCGGTTGGTGTCGATGGTGCAAGCGTAACGCAGGTTGCGCAACGTTATGAGATTAAGCGACAGCAAATTTACGCGTGGCGACATGAGCTGAAGAAGAAAGGCTTGTGGTCGCCCGATGCCGGGGCGCTGTTCTTTCCAGTGGATCTGCCGATGGCGCAGGCACCGGTCGCTGGGTCACCGCCTTCATTTGCTGTTGAGTTGCGTCTGCGTGTTGGGCGCAGCTTGCATTTTGAAAGCGCGGTCGATCCGGCGACGCTGTCGGCGCTGATCCGCGCGGTGGAAGGGGCATGATCGGCCCCGGCACTGGTGTGCGTGTGTATCTCGCTTGCGGTGTTACGGACATGCGCAAGGGGATCGCGGGATTGGCATCGCTGACCCAGGATGTGCTGCATCAGAAGCCGACCAGTGGTGCGGTCTTTGCCTTTCGGGGCCGTCGGGGTGACCGGATCAAGCTGCTGTATTGGGACGGTCAGGGATTTTGCCTTTATTACAAAATGCTCGAACGGGGTCGCTTCCCTTGGCCGAGCGCCAAGGATGGAGCTGTGCGGATGACCTCGGCACAGCTCGCGATGCTCTGGGAAGGCATCGACTGGCGGCGTCCGGACTGGGGTGCTCCGCCTGCGCGGGTGGGGTGATTCTGTTGCTCAATTTGCTTTGTTTCTATGGTGTTTCGGCCTGATTTTTGGTAGTCAGGCGCATGTCAAAGCCTGCTGAAAACCTCCCCGATGATCCCGCTGTGTTGAAGGCGATGATCGCAGTATTGCAAGCCGAGAACGCCAAGATATCGGCGACATTGCGCGTCCATGACCAGCTGGTTCAGGCGCTTCGCCTGCGGATCGCCAAGTTGCAGAAACTGGCCTTTGGCAAATCTTCGGAAAAGATCGAGCGCGAGATCGAACAACTGGAACTGGCGCTCGAAGACCTGCTGGTGGCGGTGGCTGAAGAGGATGACGCGCTCATCGACGAAGGCCAGGAGGAGCCGTCACCAGAGGCTGCCGATGCGCCCGCTTTACGCCGCAGGCCACGTGTCTCGGATGCGACCCCGCGCGAACGCCGCGAACTGGACCCCGGTGCCTGCTGCCCGGACTGTGGCGGCGATCTGTGTGTCGTGGGTGAGGACGTCAGCGAACTGCTCGATATGATCGCCGCCCAGATGAAGGTAGTTCAGATCGCTCGGATCAAGAAATCCTGTCGGCGCTGCGAGCGGATGGTGCAGGAACCCGCCCCCAGCCGTCCTATCTCGGGCAGCATGGCCGGGCCGAACCTCCTGGCGCATGTGCTGGTCTCGAAGTTCGACGATCACCTCCCTTTGTATCGCCAGCATGAAATATTCGCGCGCATAGGGGCTGATATCCCCGAAAGCACTTTGGTGGGCTGGTGTGGCCGCGCCATGAAGACCCTGTCGCCGCTGATCGAGCGGATCGAGGCGAACATCATGAGCAGCGATCTTCTACACGCGGATGATACCCCAATCCGGGTGCTGGACCGGTCGAAGAGAG
>JBARCL010000088.1:0-1876 GCA_049794055.1 Sulfitobacter sp. | reverse complement strand
TGTGAAGGACGTTGTGTCCAAGTCCATCGGTTCGCAAAACCCCTACAACATGATCCGCGCCACAATGGACGGCCTGCGCAAGGAATCTTCCCCGCGCTCCGTTGCACAGCGTCGCGGCAAGAAAGTTGCTGACATCCTGCCCAAAACTGACGCGCCAGCGCCAGCAACCGAGGAGGCCTAAACCATGGCTAAGACAATTGTCATCAAACAGATCGGTTCGCCGATCCGTCGCCCCGCAAAACAGAAGGCCACGCTTGTTGGTCTGGGCCTGAACAAGATGCACCGTGTGCGCGAGCTGGAAGATACGCCTTCCGTGCGCGGTATGATCCGCAAGATCAGCCACATGGTCGAGATTGTTGAAGAAAAAGGCTAAGGGCCTGCTTCACAGTGACAGAATTGAAAATCCCGGTCGCAACGACCGGGATTTTTTTGTTTTGGGGCTATTTCAATCTCGGATACGACGAGAGGCCAGGCGGTGTCGTTGCGGTTTCGCGCCCGGTATACTCCAGACCATAACTCAGGCTTTTTCCGATGCGATGGGCCAAGGTAGACCAGTAGACCGCCTGTTGTTCAGGCAGGTGCCTGTTCAGCACGGTATCAAACAGGGTGAGCCAGACCGGAAAATGCGCGGGCAGGACATTGCCAGCGGCAAGGTGTTTCTGCATCGGGTTGCCTGCGTATCCCGGCTGTCGCAACAATGCGCCGCACCAGAAATCAACTATCTTTTCCTCATGGCTGTCCCAGTCGGTGACATGCGCAGCAAAAACGGGTCCCAATTCCGGGTGCGCCCGAGTGAGGGCATAAAATTCCTTCACAACCTTGCGAATTCCGGCGTGGTCCGGTGGGGAGTCGTTCAGGTGGTGCATCAGGCAACGACATTCCAAAGGATGATCAAAGAAATGATAAGATAGATCAAAGAGTTCAACAGCCACCGCAAGAGGCCGGCGTCGCCATTTGGATCAATGTTTAGTTTTCGACAGATCGCGTTGCCCGGCCAGAACAGGATATCAGCAAACAGTTGCATCAGGGACTCCTTAATGCGTAAATTGGATGCGGAATATGTACATAAAATAATACGTAAATGAAATACCAAATATAAAATGCAGATTGATAAGTTCTCTGATTACGCACTTCGGATCATGATGGTGTTGGCTGTACGCACCCCTGACCGGGTTTCGGTGCGGGAAATTGCGGATGTTTTCACCATTTCCGAGAACCATGTTGCGAAAATTGGCACGGCTCTTGCCCGCGCGGGCTATGTGCATTCACAAAGAGGCAGGGCAGGCGGCCTGAGCCTTGCCAGCCCAGCCGCGCAGATTTCAATTGGCGATGTCCTTAGGCAGCTCAAAGCGCCACCTCCCGTGGCCGAATGTTTCGGCGAGGCAAATTCCTGCCTGATCATGCCGGCATGCGGGTTGCGCGGCCCGTTAAAGGAAGCTCAGGAGGCATTCTTTGCGGCGTTGGATGGATATACGCTGGCGGATATTACCCTTCAGAATAAAGCCCTAGCGAGGTTGATGCCTTCGCCCCCTTGATCCCAACGAGCCTCCCCTCTATACGCCCCAAGTGGCCCCGATTCCGGCCACCACATTTGAAACGCCGCGTCTGCCCACTTCCCGTCGCTGGGGGGCATTTCCGGCAAAAGGAGAAGCGACAATGTTTAAGTTGAATGAACTTTCTGACAACCCGGGTGCAACCAAAAAGCGCAAGCGCGTTGGTCGTGGTCCGGGTTCCGGCACCGGTAAAATGGGTGGCCGTGGTATCAAAGGTCAGAAATCCCGTTCGGGTGTGGCGATCAATGGTTACGAAGGTGGCCAGATGCCACTGTTCCAGCGCCTGCCAAAGCGTGGCTTTAACAAGCCGAACCGCAAGTCCT